>NZ_JBVHDT010000021.1:0-137796 GCF_055563235.1 Streptomyces sp. NPDC003248
CCCGACGCGGTCAGCTCGGCGATCTGCTGGAGCGTGGCACCGATGTCCGACGTACGGGTCGTCGTCATCGACTGCACGGACACCGGGGCGTCCCCCCCGACCGCCACCGGGCCGACCTGGATCCGGCGCGACACACGCCGCTCGGCGACCGGCCGGGCCGGCACCTGGGGAACGCCCAGGGAGACGGCGGTCACGGGGTCACTCCCGGTTCCCGGAGACCGTCTCGCGCATCGCGCGCAGCGACTCCTTGAGCGAGCCCATGGTGGCGAGGACGGCGGTGGGCTCGTAGCCGCAGTGCGCCATGCAGTTGGCGCACCGCGGGTCCTTGCCCCGGCCGTACCGGTCCCAGTCGGTCTTCTCGATGAGTTCGCGGTACGTCGGCACGTACCCGTCGCTCATCAGGTAGCAGGGGCGCTGCCAGCCGAAGAGGGAGTAGTTGGGGATGGCCCAGGCGGTGCACGGGAAGTCGACCCGGCCCTCCAGGAAGTCGAGGAAGAGCGGCGAGTGGTTGAGCCGCCAGCGGCGGCGGTTGCCGCCCGCGAAGGCCTTCTTGAACAGCTCGCGGGTCTGCTCCACGCCCAGGAAGTGCTCCTGGTCGGGCGCCTTCTCGTAGGCGTAGGCGGGCGAGATCATCATCTCGTCGACCTTGAGGTCGTCGTTGAGGAAGTTGAGCACCTCGACGATGGTCTGCGGGGTGTCGGTGTTGAAGAAGGTCGAGTTGGTGGTGACCCGGAAGCCGCGCCGCTTGGCCTCCTTGATCGCCTCGACCGCCTCGTCGAACACGCCCTCCTTCGCCACCGACTCGTCGTGCCGTTCCCGCAGCCCGTCGATGTGCACGGCGAAGGCGAAGTAGGGGGAGGGCGTGAACCGGTCCATCTTCTTGCGCAGCAGCATCGCGTTGGTGCAGAGGAACACGTACTTCCGCTTGGCCACCAGCTGCCGGACGATCTCGTCGATCTGAGGGTGCATCAGCGGTTCGCCGCCGGCGATCGAGACCATGGGCGCGCCGGATTCGAGCACCGCCCCCACGGCCTGGGCGACGGGCATGCGCTGCTTGAGCACTCCCGCCGGGTGCTGGATCTTGCCGCAGCCCTCGCACTTGAGGTTGCAGGCGAAGAGCGGTTCCAGCTCGACGATGAGCGGGAACTTGTCCCGCTTGCGGAGCTTCTGTTCAGCCAAGTACGTAGCGACCTTGATGGACTGGCGCAGCGGCATGGCCATCTGGCTCACCTCCGGGGGAGCAGCACACTACGGTGCCATTCGAAGAATGCAGGCAGGACGGAGCGAAGGACACGGAAAGCCGATATTCCACCGCGCACCGTGCCGATCCGGACGAGTTCATGTTCAGGAGCGTCCACGACCACCCGGACAGCCGCAACCGGGCGCGCGCCCGCGCGGACGGCGCTCAGGAGTGTGGCCGCCGACTCCATGTCGACCGCGATCGCGCCGGTGGCGAGCAGGTCGGACCGCTCGGGACCGCGCACGACGTGGTCGGAGCCGGTGACGGGGCCGGTGTGGACGGTGCGCCCGGGCAGGGTCCGGGCGAGTTCCTTGACGAGCAGTTCGGTGCCGACGCACGGCACGGCGCCGCGCGGGTCGCGGGTCTCCTCGGCGACGACCAGGTCCCCGGGGTGCATGCCGGGGGCGAGCCCCGCGCAGAAGCCGGTGGCCAGCACGGCCGCTCCGCCGAGCACGGGGTCGGTGAGGATCCGGGTGACGGACCGTTCGGCCGCCCTCGGCCCCATGCCCGTCCGCAGGACGGTGACCGGCCCGCCCGCCCCCGACCGGTCGCCCATGCGCAGGGCGAGGTGTTCGATGCCGAGCGCGCAGGCGATCAGCAGCGGGGCGGGAGCGGGCTGCGCGCTCATCAGCCCCCCTCGGCCTCGACGGCACCGGGGGCCTTCGGGGCGAAGGGGTCGCCGTGGACGTACCGGCCGAGCGCGGTGAGCGGGAACACCTGCCGGTAGAGGTGGTAGTTGATGGAGAAGTCCCAGGGGAAGCCGGTGCCGGTGAACTGGGGCTCGTCCCAGGAGCCGTCCTCCCGCTGGCTGGCGGTGAGCCAGGCGACGCCCCGCTGGACCGCCGGGGAGTCCCGCTCCCCCGCCGCCAGCAGCGCCATCAGCGCCCACGCCGTCTGGGAGGCGGTCGAGGGGCCCCGGCCGCTCCACCGGCCGGCGTCCTGGTAGGAGCGCAGGTCCTCGCCCCAGCCGCCGTCGTCGTTCTGCACCCGCTCCAGCCAGGCCACCGCTCTGCGGATCGCCGGGTGCCGGGCGGGCAGCCCGGCGGCGGTCAGGGCGGGGACGACCGATCCGGTGCCGTAGACGTAGTTGACGCCCCAGCGCCCGAACCACGAGCCGTCCGGCTCCTGTTCGGCCAGCAGCCAGCGGATGCCCCGCCGGGTGCGCGGGTCGTGGGCCAGGCCCTCGACCGCGAGCATCTCCACGACGTGCGCGGTGACGTCCGCGGACGGCGGGTCGATGACCTCGCCGAAGTCGCAGAACGGCAGCCGGTTGGGGAACGGGCTGGTGTTGTCGACGTCGAACGCGCCCCACCCCCCGTTGCGCGACTGCATGCCGAGGTTCCAGCGCACCCCCCGCGCGATGGCCTTCTCCACCCGCTCCGGGTCGTGGTGGTCGACCCGGCGCAGCGCTAGGACTACCTCGGCGGTGTCGTCGATGTCGGGGTAGTTGTCGTTGTGGAACTCGAAGGCCCAGCCGCCGGGGGGAAGTTCGGGCCGCCGTACGGACCAGTCGCCCGGGCGCACGACCTGCTCGCCGAGCATCCAGTCGGCCGCCTTGACCAGTTGGGGGTGGTCGGCGGGCACCCCCGCGTCGGCGAGCGCGATGGTCGCCAGGCAGGTGTCCCACACCGGCGACTGGCAGGCCTCGATCATCCGGGCCCCGTCCTCGCGCCGGACGGCGTACCGGTCCAGGGACTCCAGCCCCGCCCGCATCACGGGGTGCCGCAGGTCGTAGCCGAGCAGGTGCAGGGCGATGACCGAGTACACGGCGGGCGGCTGGATGCCGCCCCAGCAGCCGTCGTTCTCCTGCCGCTCGATGATCCAGCGGGCGGCGGAGTCCATCGCGGCCCGGCGCAGCCGGCGCACCGCGACCGTGCGGTAGCCGCGCACGACCTTGTCCAGCCGCTGGAACAGCCCGTTCCAGCTGTTGATCGGCGCGAGGGGCCCCGGCGGGTTGGGCCGGGCCGGGTCGGTGTGCAGTTCGTCGAGCGGGAAGGGCGCCGGGCGCACCGGGCGCTTGGCGGAGACGACGGTGAGCGGGACGATCGTCTGCCGGGCCCAGCAGCCGAAGTGGTAGATGCTGAGCGGGAACCACTTGGGGAAGTACAGCAGTTCCGGGGGGAGTTCGGGCAGGTCCTCCCACTTCCACCAGCCGAACAGCGCCAGCCAGATCCGGGTGAAGACACGGGCGGCGGCGATGCCGCCCCGCTCGCGGACCCAGGCGGAGGCGCGCGCCATGTGCGGCGCGTCGGGCGCGTCGCCGGCCAGGCGCAGGGCGACGTAGGCCTCGATGGTGGCGGAGAGGTCGCCGGGGCCGCCGTGGAAGGTCGCCCAGGTTCCGTCCTCGCGCTGCTCGCCCCGGATGAAGAGGGCGGCGGCCCGGGTGGTCGGCTCGTCGCGGATGCCCAGGAACTGGCGGAGTAACAGGTCCTCGGCGTCCATCGTGACGTTCGTCTCGAGGTCGCCCTTCCACCAGCCCTCGGCGTCCTGCCGGGCGAGCAGGAAGTCGGTCGCGCGCCGCATCGCGTCGCGCGCGGCGGCTTCGTGGGCCCCGGCCGCCACGGGGGTGGTGATGTCGGTTTCGCTGGCCGCGGCGGCGCGGGGCGGCAGCGCCCCGGTGCTTCCGTCGGTCGTCGCTGTCATGGCTTCCCCTTCGTGCAGTCGTGCGAAATCGTGCTGCTGTGGGTCCGCCGTCGGCCGGTGCGCCTTCCCGCCTCGCTGCACCGGCCGGCGACTACGCGAGGGCTATTCGACCGATAGGGATCATCTCTTTCGTACGACGACGAAGTCGGCGAGCGCCGTGAACCGGGCCCGGACCTGCTCGGGCATGTCGACGGCGGCCAGGGCCTCGATGGCGACGGTGTGCTGGCGGCGTGCCTCCTGGGCGGTCCACTCGCGGCCGCCGGCCTCCTCGATGAGCGCGGCGCGGGCGGCGAACTCCTCCTCGGAGAAGTGGGCGAAGTCGTTGCTCCCGGCGTCGGCGGCGAGGATCTCGCCGAGCCGCGCGGAGGCGGGGCCGCCCGCCGCGAGCGCTGCCACCACCGGCAGGGACTTCTTGCGCTGGCGCAGGTCGCTCCAGGTCTGCTTGCCGGTGGAGACCGGGTCGCCCCAGATGCCGAGGAGGTCGTCGACGGCCTGGAAGGCGAGGCCGAGGTGGTAGCCGTACTTCTCCAGGGCGTCGGCGGTGCGGTCGTCCGCGCCGCCGAGCACGGCGCCGATGGAGCTGGCGCAGGCCAGCAGGGCGCCGGTCTTGTTGCCCTCCATCTCCAGACACTCCTCGACGCTGACGCGGTCGCGGTGCTCGTAGGAGATGTCCTGCGCCTGGCCGTCGATCAGGGCGCGGGTGGCGGTGGTCAGCCGGCGGGTCGCCCGGCCGGCCTCGACCGTGCCGAGCTCCAGCAGGACCTCGTTGGCGAGGGCGAACAGGGCGTCGCCGACCAGGATGGCCTGGGCGGGGCCGTGCACCTTCCAGACGGTGTCGCGGTGGCGGCGCTGCTCGTCGCCGTCCATCAGGTCGTCGTGCAGCAACGAGAAGTTGTGGACCAGTTCGACGGCGACCGCGCCGGGGACGCCGGTCGCGGGCGCGGCCCCGGTGACCTCCGCGGAGAGCACCGCGAGCGCGGGACGCACGGCCTTGCCGCCGTCCCCGTCGGTCGGGTTGCCCTGGGCGTCGATCCAGCCGAAGTGGTAGGCGGCGACCGTGTCCATGGGCGGCGCCAGACGGTCGACGGCCGCCCGCAGCACCGGTGTGGCCAGGGTCCGGCCGCGCTCCAGGAGCGCGGTCACGTCCACCGCGGTCTCTCGGGGGGCCGTCGGCGCCGGGGACACAGGGGGCACAGTTTCTCCTCTTGTTGCGGTACCGGAGGGGGTGCGGGGATGTGCCGAGCCGTGCTGATCGAACTTCACCGGACGCCACCTCGCAGGGGGGCGCCGGTTCCCTCCGGTTCTCGGCCGGGGGTCCGGGGGGTGTCCCCCGGGACGATGCAGTGGGCCGCCTCCTCGCTGGCGAAGAGGTGGCGGGGGCGGGGCCGGCCCAGGGCGCCGAGCGCGGCGTCCGCCGCGTTCACACCGCTGCGGACCGCACTCTCCATGGTCGCGGGCCACCCTGTGGCGGTCCACGCTCCGGCCAGGTACAGGCCGGGTGCCTTGGTGCGGGCGCCGGGCCTGAGCCGTCCGACGCCGGGGGTGGGGGCGAACGTCGCCGTGCGCTCCCGGGTCACGAAGAAGTCCCGCACCTCGGCCTCGCGGGCGCGCGGCAGCAGCCGGCGCAGCTCGGGCAGGTAGCGCTCGCGCAGCGCGGCCACGGGCCGGTCGATGTCGTCCCGCGCGGCCGACTGCGACAGCGCGAGGTACTGGCCCGAGCGCAGTCCCGAGGCGTCGGTGCGGTCGAACACCCACTGCACCGGCGTGCCCAGCGCGGCGAGGAAGGGCGCGTCCAGGACCGTGCGGTCGTAGACGACGTGCATGTTGAGGATGGGCGCGGTGCCGATGTCCAGCAGCCGCTCGGGCGCCTCCAGCGCCCCGGGCGGCAGCAGGTCGTACGTCTCGCGCTGCGGTACGGCGAGGACGACGGTGTCGGCGCGGAGCGTCTCGCCGGGCACCTCGACGCTCCAGCCGCCGTCGCCGTCGGGGGAGACGGAGGTGACGCGGGCGCGGAGCTCGGTGCGCACGCCCGCGGCGTCGAGCGCCCGGCGGGCGAGCCGGTCGTGCAGTTCGCCCAGCGGGACGCGGGCCCATCCGATGTCGGCCGCGCCCGGATCGGACAGCAGACCGGTCTTGAAGACCATCGCGGCGAGCCCGAGCGAGGTGTCGCCGGCGACCGCGTTGAGGGTGGCGACGCCGACCAGGTCCCACAGGGCCTCGACGGCGCGCGGCGACTGGCCGTGCGCCGTGAGCCAGCCGCCGAAGTCCTGGGCGTCGAGCGCCGGGTCGGCGAGGTCGAGCTTCTTGAGCGCCAGCGCGGCCCGGCCCACCCGGGCGCGTTCGGCGAGCGAGAGGTGCGGGTACGCGGCGAGGCTGCGCCCCAGGTGGAGGGGGACCGGCAGCGCGTCGCGCCGCAGCCTGCCGAGCCGTCGCCCCTCGGGCCGGGCGACGTCGACGACGGGCACGTCGAGACGTTCCTGCAACGGTGCCAGGGTGGCGCCGTCGATCCGGTCGAGGAACCAGCGGTAGGCGGTGCAGCAGCGCAGGTAGACGTGCTGTCCGTTGTCGACGGTGAGTCCGCCGCGGTGGAAGGAGAAGGCCAGGCCGCCCAGCCGGGGCCGGCCTTCGAGCAGCGTGACGCGGACGCCCGCGTCGGCGAGCGCGAGCGCGGCGGTGACGCCGGCCAGCCCGCCGCCGACCACGACGGCGTCCCGCCCGGGCGTCCGCGGGCCGTCCGGGAGCAGCTCGTCGCTCATGGCGCCCCCTCCCCTGCGCGCCCGCCGTGCCGCGGGAACCGTGCCCGGCAGGCCGTCGCAGTCAGGGACGCCGCGCCGCGCCGGAGGGTTGCGTGCCGTTTCCCCCCGGCGGCGTCACCCCGGTCCGCCGGGTCGCTGCCGGGGCCCATCAGATCTGCCTCCTGACGGCCAGCCGGGACACGTGCCGGGTGTCCAGACCGGACAGCCCGCGCACGGCGACGTACGCCTTCTCCCGGCCGGGCAGGGAGACCCGGCCGCGCAGGACGGCCTCGGGGTCGCGCTCGATGCGGTCGAGGAGGCGGCGGTAGATGCCGGCCATCGCGGCGACGCAGGCGCCGCTGCGCCGGTCCAGCATGGGCAGCAGCCGGTAGCCCTCGGCGAAGAGGGCCCGGGCCCGTCGCACCTCGAAGTTCACCAGGCCCGCGAAGTCGGAGCCCTCCGGCGGCCGCGCCCCGTCGAAGCCGGCCGAGCAGCCGAACTTCGCGAGGTCGTCGGCGGGCAGGTAGGTGCGGCCGCCCGCGGCGTCCTCGCGGACGTCCCTCAGGATGTTGGTGAGCTGGAGCGCGAGCCCCAGCGTGTCGGCGTACTCGGGAGCGCGCTCGGCGCCGCGCGCGCCCGGTTCCGTGCCGAACACGCCGAGCGAGAGCCGGCCGATGGCGCCGGCCACGCAGCGGCAGTACGCCTTCAGGTCGTCCCAGGTCTCGTACGTCTCGCCGCGGACGTCCATCAGGACGCCGTCGATCAGCTCGTCCAGGCCGCCCAGCGGGATCGGGAAGACCCGCGCGGCATGGGCGAGGGCGACCGCGACGGGGTCGGTGTCGTCCTCCTCGACCTCGCCCGCGCGCACCCGGGCGAGCAGCGCCCTGGTGTCCTCGAGCCGGGCCGTCTTGACCTCGGCGTCCAGCGCGCCGTCGCCGATGTCGTCGACCCGGCGGGAGAACGCGTACAGCGCCGACATCGCGCGCCGCTTGGGCGTGGGCAGCAGCCGGATGCCGTAGGCGAAGTTGCGCGCCTGCTGTCCGGTGACGGCCTCGCAGTAGCCGTAGGCGGCGAGTACCGGTGCGGACACGTTCGGCGGAGAGTCCACGGTCCGGATCACCCCTCTTCTCGCAGGGTCGCGCCCGCCTCGCGCAGCACCCGGAGCTTGCCGGGCCTGGGCGGGCCGGGAAGGACGTCGTAATCGGCGGCGGCGATCGCGTGGACCGCCGCCCTTCCGCCCGCCACGAAGCCCGCGAGCAGCAGTCTCAGCCTGCCGTGGACGCTGCGCACCAGCGGGGCACCCTCGGCCAGGAGGTCGCGGGCGCGCTGCGCCTCGTACGCGATCAGGGCGCGCACCGAGGCGCCGGCGGTGGGCGCGGCGAGGTCCGCCTCCCGGACGTGGAAGCGCTCCATGTCCGCGGCGGGCAGGTAGACGCGGTCGCGGCCGAGGTCCTCGGCCACGTCCTGGAGGTGCTCGACGATCTGCAACGCGGTGCAGACCGCGTCGGAGCGGCGGATCCGCTCCGGGGTGGAGGTGCCGGTGACGGCGAGGACGAGCCGGCCCACGGGGTTGGCGGACAGCTCGCAGTACGCGAGGAGGTCGTCGTAGGTCGCGTAGCGGGTGACGAGCTGGTCCTGGCGGTTGGCGGCGATCAGGCCGAGGAAGGGCTCGGGGGTGAGGGCGCGGCGGCGGACGGTCGGCCGGAGGCGGCGCAGCAGGGGGTGGCGGGGGGTGCCGTCGAAGACCCGGCGCAGGTCGGCCTCGAAGGCGTCCAGCAGGACGAGGCGGTCCTCGGCGTCGGCGGCCGGGACGCCGAGCAGCCGGGCGTCGGCGCCGCCGGGGGCCAGGTCGCCGTCGCCGATGTCGTCGACCAGACGGGCGAAGCCGTACACGGCCATGAGGTCCTCGCGCCAGGCCCGGGGCAGGAAGAACGGGGCCACGGGGAAGTTCTCGTGCGCGGCCTTGGCGAGGGTGCCGCGCTCCGGGTCCACCGGGCGCGACGTGGTCGGCGCCGTCATCGTCGGCTGCCCGGGGCAGGGACGGCGCATGCTCCGTTACGCTGGGGAGTTTCCGTAGCCATTGCCGTCACATCTCCCGTTCTACACCGACAACCCGATACCCACTATTTCGGACACGCCGCCCAGCCGTCCGCACGGCAGCCCTGTCCGAGGGTGTCGCGCAATATCGCCCCACTTGACTCGTTTCGGGACCGGTCCAGCTTACGTTGTACAACGCAGCGGGGTTCGCGGGGGTGGCCCGCAGATCACAACAACACACCGATTGGCGTCAAGCTTCCTGTGCCGAGGCGGAGTTGACGTTTCCTTTGCAGACGCGGGGCCCCGCCGGGCAGTTCCGGCGGGGCCCCGGTCGCGTCGGGCTACTTGCCCGTGAACTTCTCGTACTCCTTGAGGACCTCGTCGGTCGGGCCGTCCATGCGCAGCTCGCCGCGCTCCAGCCAGAGCACGCGGTCGCAGGTGTCCCGGATCGACTTGTTGCTGTGGCTGACCAGGAACACCGTGCCGGCCTCCTTGCGCAGCTCCCGGATGCGCTGCTCGGAGCGCTTCTGGAACTTGCGGTCGCCGGTGGCCAGGGCCTCGTCGATCATCAGCACGTCGTGGTCCTTGGCGGCGGCGATGGAGAAGCGCAGCCGGGCCTGCATGCCGGAGGAGTAGGTGCGCATCGGCAGGGTGATGAAGTCGCCCTTCTCGTTGATGCCGGAGAAGTCGACGATCTCCTGGTAGCGCTCCTTGATCTGCTCCCGGGACATGCCCATCGCCAGACCGCCGAGGATGACGTTGCGCTCGCCGGTGAGGTCGTTCATCAGGGCGGCGTTGACGCCCAGCAGCGAGGGCTGGCCGTCGGTGTAGACCTTGCCGCTCTCCGGGGGCAGCAGGCCGGCGATGGCCCGCAGCAGGGTGGACTTGCCGGAGCCGTTGGAGCCGATGAGGCCGATGGCCTCGCCCCGGTGGGCGACGAAGGAGACGCCGCGCACCGCGTGCACCTTGCGCACCCCGCGCTCCTCGCCGCCGCGCTTGACGATCCGGCTCAGGGCGGCGGTGGCGCTGCCCTTCCCGGTGCGGGCGCCGTTGACGCGGTAGACGATGTGCACGTCGTCGGCGATGACGGTGGGGATGCGCTGTCCCGGTACCTGGTCAGCCACGGCCGTACCTCTCCTCCGCCTGCCAGAACCACACGAAGCCGCCGATGGCGAACAGGGCCGCCCAGCCGCCCGCCGCCGCCCACACGTGGTCGGGGAGGTTCTCGGCGCCGTACTCCTCGATGAGGGCGAAGCGCATCAGGTCCATGTAGATGGCGGCGGGGTTCCACTGGAGGACGTTCGCCATCCACTGGGGCTTGTCGGCGAGGAAGACCGGGATGGAGAACATCACGCCGGACGCGTACATCCAGGTGCGCATCACGAACGGCATCAGCTGCGCGAGGTCGGGGGTCTTCGCGCCGGCCCGGGCGAAGATCAGCGCCAGGCCGGTGTTGAAGCAGAACTGGAGGACCAGCACCGGGACGATCAGGATCCAGGAGGCGTCCGGGTAGCTGCCGAAGGCGATCGCCACGATGAACAGCACGATCATCGAGTACAGCAGCTGCTGGAGCTGCTGGAGCGCGAACGAGATCGGCAGCGAGGCCCGCGGGAAGTGCAGGGCGCGGACCAGTCCGAGGTTGCCGGAGATCGCGCGGACACCGGTCATGACGGAGCTCTGCGTGAAGGTGAAGACGAACACACCCGTGACGAGGAACGGGATGTACACGTCCTTGTCCATCCCGCGGCCCGCGTCGAGGATCAGACCGAAGATCGCGAAGTACACGCCCGCGTTGAGCAGCGGGGTGGCCACCTGCCACAGCTGGCCCAGTTTGGCCTGGCTGTACTGCGCGGTCAGCTTCGCCGAGGAGAAGGCCAGGATGAAGTGGCGCCGCCCCCAGAGCTGGCGGACGTACTCCCGCAGCGTGGGCCTGGCCCCGCTCACGGCCAGCCCGTGCCTGGCGGCCAGCTGCGCCGCCGTGAGGCCCTCGTCGGGCGACGGGGGCGCGCTCACCGCGACTCCGCCGTCATGCGTTGTCTCACTCACCAGTAGGAAACTTTCGTCTTCGGGATGCACAGCCTGGACGGGCTTGGCATGAGCCGGGGGGCCTCGGCACGCTCCGGGGCCCTCGGGGACGAGCTTGTCAGATGACGGGAGGCCGGCCCAGTCGGGTCAGCCGCCACACCGTACGCCACTTCATGGGCCTGCGCGGTCCGCACGGGGTGGCCCACCCTTCCCGGAACCCGCCGAACCACGCCTTGAGCGCGGACCGCGAGGGGCGGCGCGCCAGCGTGAGCAGCAGCCAGACGCCGAGGTAGACGGGGACCAGCGGGGCGGGCAGGTTGCGGCGGGCCAGCCAGACCCGGTTGCGGGCGACCATGCGGTGGTAGACCGCGTGCCGCGAGGGCGCGGTCGTCGGGTGGTACAGCACCATGTCGGACCGGTAGTCGATCATCCAGCCCGCGTCGAGGGCCCGCCATGCCAGGTCGGTTTCCTCGTGCGCGTAGAAGAATTCGTCCGGGAGCCCGCCGACCTCGGCGAGGACCCGGGTGCGGACGGCGTTGGCGCCGCCGAGGAAGGTGGTGACCCGGGAGGAGCGCATCGGGTCCGAGGCGCGCAGCCGGGGCACGTGGCGGCGCTGGGTGACACCGGTCTCCGGATCGGCGATGCGGAAGCTGATGATGCCGAGCCCCGCGTCGGCCGCGAACGCCTCGCGGCACAGCTGCGCGGTGTCGTGCCGGGCGAGGAGGCCGTCGTCGTCGAGGAAGAGCAGGACGTCGACGTCGCGGCCGCTGGGGCCGAAGGCCTCGATGCCGACGTTGCGGCCGCCGGGGATGCCGAGGTTCTCGGGCAGTTCGACGGTGCGGACTCCGTCGGGGACGGCGGGAACGGGTGAGCCGTTGCCGACCACGACCACCTCGACCGGGTCGCCGTCCTGCTTGGCGACCGAGTCGATCAGGGCTCTCAGCTCGTCGGGGCGGTTGCCCATGGTGATGATCACCGCGCCGACCTTCATGGGCGCGCTCACTTCAGCCTGCTCGACGCGAGGATGGACACCAGGTGCAGCAGGGTCTGCACGAGCGCGATGCCGGCCAGGACGGCGACGCCGAGCCGGGTGAAGAAGAGGTCGCCGCGGAGCTGGTCGACGACCGCCAGGGCCAGGATCAGCAGGGACGCCTCGATGCCGAGGATCAGCCGGTGGAACTTCAGCGCCGCGGCGGCCCGGCGGGCCAGGGCCATGCCGGAGGAGCGCATCTCGGCGGCGGCCTCCTTGACCGGCGGCTTTCCGGCCTGGTGCCGGGCGACGCCGACCAGGTCGGTCTCGGCCTTGATCAGGATCGCGCCGAGGGCGGCCAGGGTGCCGAGGAAGGCCCACAGCCAGTCGATGCGGCCGCTCCCCCACAGGTCGGCGGCGCGCAGCCCGAAGCCGACGAGCACGGCGGCGTCGGTGAGGTACGCGCCGACGCGGTCCAGGTAGACCCCGTTCAGCGAGTACTGCTTCTTCCAGCGCGCGATCTCGCCGTCGACGCAGTCCAGCAGCAGGTAGAGCTGGACGCACACCACGCCGAGCACCGCGCCCGCTATCCCCGGCACCAGCAGGGCCGGGGCCGAGAGGACGCCGAAGACGGTCATCAGATACGTGAGCTGGTTGGGTGTGACCCTGGTGTCGACCAGGTAGCGGTCGACCCGCAGGGACACCTCGCGCATGTAGAGGCGCCCCATCCAGTGCTCACCGCTGCGCCGGTCCTTCACCCCCGGGGGGTGCACGACCGGTCTGAGTTCAGCTACCGATGGCCTTGACATAGTCGGCGTAGACGTCCTTGATCTGTTCGGTCTTGAGGTCGAGGTGTTCGAGGATCGTGTAGCGGCCGGGCCGGGTCTCGGGAGCGAACTCCACGGCGCGGACGAATTCGTCCGGGGTGAAGCCGATCTCCTCCGGCAGGACCGGCAACCCGTGCCGACGCAGCACCTCGGCCATGTAGGCCGACTCCTCGTGGGCTCCGCGCAGGTACATGGCGAACGCCGCGCCCAGTCCGCACTGCTCGCCGTGGGCGGCGGCACGCTGGGGGAACAGCAGGTCGAAGGCGTGGTTGATCTCGTGGCAGGCGCCGGAGGACGGGCGGGAGTCGCCCGACACGGACATGGCGATGCCGGTGAGGACCAGCGCCTCGGCCAGCACCTGGAGAAAACCGTCGTCCCCGACGCCGCCGGGGTGCCGGAGCACGGCCTCGCCGGCCTGGCGGGCCATCGCGGCGGCGAGGCCGTCGATCTTCTCGCCCTTGACTCGGTTGGCCAGTTCCCAGTCCGCCACGGCGGAGATGTTGGAGATGGCGTCGCCGATGCCGGAGCGTACGAAGCGGACGGGGGCCTCACGGATCACATTGAGGTCGATGACCACCGCGATCGGGTTGGGCACACCGTACGAACCGCGCCCCGCGTCGTTGTCCAGGGTGGCGACCGGCGAGCAGAGGCCGTCGTGGGCGAGGTTGGTGGCGACCGCGACCAGCGGCAGGCCGACGCGTGCCGCCGCGAACTTGGCACAGTCGATGATCTTGCCGCCGCCGAGACCCACCACCGCGTCGTACCGGCCGGCCTTTATGTCTGCGGCCAGCCGCACCGCGTCGTCGATGGTGCCGCCGCCGACCTCGTACCAGGTGGCTCCGGGCAGCGAGGGAGCGATCCGCTCGCGCAGCCGGGCGCCCGAGCCGCCGCTGACGGCGACGGCGAGCCTGCCGGAGTGCGAGATGCGCTCGTCGGCGAGGACGCACGCCAGGTCGTCGAGGGCACCCGGGCGGATGTCGACGACGACCGGCGAGGGGATGAGCCTCGTCAGTACCGGCACGCGATCTCCCGCCCCTTGGCCAGATCGTCGTGGTTGTCGATCTCGACCCACTTGACGTCGCCGATCGGCGCCACGTCGATCCGGAAGCCGCGGTTCACGAGCTCCTGGTAGCCGTGCTCGTAGAACTGCTGCGGGTCGGTCTCCCACACGGTCTTCAGCGCGTCCGCCAGCTCGGCGGCCGCGTCGCCCTCGATGAGGGTGACGCCGATGTACTCGCCGGAGGCCTCGGCGGGGTCCATCAGCTTGGTGATCTTCGTCATGCCCTTCTCGGCGTCGACGACGACCTTCATCTCCTCGTCCGCGAGGGACTTCACGGTGTCGAGGGCGAGGATGATCCTCTTGCCGTCACCGCGGGCGGCGAGCAGCGTCTTCTCGACGGAGACCGGGTGGACGGTGTCGCCGTTGGCGAGGATCACGCCGTCCTTGAGGGCGTCACGGCCGCACCACAGGGAGTAGGCGTTGTTCCACTCCTCGGCCTTGTCGTTGTCGATGAGGGTGAGCGTGAGGCCGTACTTCGCCTCCAGGGCCGCCTTGCGCTCGTAGACGGCCTCCTTGCGGTAGCCGACGATGACCGCGACCTCGGTCAGGCCGATCTCGGCGAAGTTGCCGAGGGTGAGGTCGAGGACCGTGGGTTCGCCCTCTATGCCCGCGGGCCCCACCGGCACCAGCGCCTTCGGCAGGGTGTCGGTGTAGGGGCGCAGACGCCGTCCGGCGCCGGCCGCCAGCACGAGGCCGATCATGCGGGTTCTCCTTCGTCGTGTACGGCGGGGGCCCCGGAGGACACCCAGAAGCGGATGCTCTCGGCGAGCACCACGAGGGCGACGGCCACGGCCAGGGCCGTGAGCGCCACCGTGAACTGCGAGGCGGTGAGCAGGGCGGCCAGCACCGTGACGAGCAGTGTGCGCCCCTCCTGCCCCCCGACGGCGCGCACCAGCCAGGCCGGCGGCGCTCCGGCGTCGCCGCGGATGCGGTACACCGTGTCGTAGTGATGGTAGGCGACGGCCGCCACCAGCCCGAAAGCCGCGGGCAGCGCCCCGTTCACGTCGGCGCGGGCGGCGAGGACGAGGACGGTGAGGTACTCCGCGGCGCGGAAGAGCGGCGGGATCAGCCAGTCGAGGGCGCCCTTGAGGGGCTGGGAGAGGGCGAGGCCGGAGGTGAGGGCGTAGACCACCGCGCCGGCGACGGCCGCCCACGGGCTGCCGGACGCGACGTTCGCGGCGAGGACGACGACGCCGAAGACCGCCAGCAGCAGCGGGGAGCTCGGGTGGAAGCGGGTGTTCGGGCTGCGCAGGCCGGCCACGAAGGCGCCCAGGGGACCGTTGTCCGCGAGGTCCGCCAGCGCCCGCGCGGCCCGGTCGGTGCGCTTGGCCCTGCGGGTCACCGACCGCAGCACCCGTCCCGCGGTGGTGTAGGTCGCCGCCAGGGCACAGCCGATCAGCAGGGCGTAGAAGGTGATGCGGGGGGTGGTCGCGGCCGTCAGGACGGCGATCATGGCCCATCGTTCGCCGATGGGCAGGACTATCATCCGCCGCGCCCAGACCGTCCAGCCGACGCTGTCGAGCTTGTCGGAGAGGGCGGCGGTGGGGCTGGTGTTGGCGGAGGCGTCGTGGTTGGCCTCGTTGAAGGAGAAGTCCACGACGTGCCGGCAGGTCTGGAGGATCATCGCGCCGAGCGCGAGGGCCCATACGTCGTCGCCGCCGCGGGCGGCCCCCAGTGCGAGGCCCGCGTAGTAGGCGTACTCCTTGGCGCGGTCGAAGGTGGCGTCGAGCCAGGCGCCGAGGGTGGAGTACTGCAAGGAGTAGCGGGCGAGCTGGCCGTCGGTGCAGTCCAGGACGAAGGAGAAGATCAGCAGCAGGCCGGCGGCGACGAATCCGCCCCGGGTGCCGGTGGCCGCGCAGCCCGCCGCGATCAGCGCGGTGATCAGGGAGGCGGTGGTGACCTGGTTCGGGGTGAGGCCGCGGCGGGCGCACCAGCGGGCGATGTACCGCGAGTAGGGGCTGACGCAGTAGGTGGTGAAGAAACCGTCGCGGGACTTCACGGCCGACTTCAGGCGTACGGCCTCGTCGTCGACGGCGGCGACGGCCTGCCGTGCCTCGTTGCGGGCCTGCGGGTCGGCGGGGACCTCCGCGACCAGGCTGCCGAGCTCGGGCCGGTGGACGTCGGCGCCGTCGGCGTCGAGAGCGCCGACGACACGGTCGGCGAGGCTGTCGAGGCTGTCGACGTTCCCCACGCTCGACTTCGCTCGCGCGGGGGCACCCCCACCGGCCGGGCCGCCGCTCGCGGAGTTCTCCCGGGCCACCGCCCGGGTCAGGGCCTGCCGGCCGGCGGGCTGGGCGGTGACGGCGCCGGGGATCGCGGCGAGCGGGAAGCGGGGGTCGGTGAGGCCGAGGCGCAGCGCGTGCGGGTGACCCACGAAGCGGCTGTCGACGAGGGCGACGCGCTCGTCACCGGGGACGGCGGCGAGAAGCGTCTCGGCGTCGGCGGTGCCGGCCGCGGTCCGGACGTCGAAGCCGAGGGACCGCAGGTCCGTCTCGATCGACGATCCGGGGACCGGCTGACCGGTGAGGATGGCGGTCGGCAACCGAACTCACTCCCTGGGGCCCGACGCGTCCGCGCCGGTCATCTGCATGGTGGGTCGCCCTCCGGCGGTACCAGCCGGGCGGCATGTCGGCAGAGGCTATCGGATGCCGCGAAGACCGTGTTCACCGGCCGTTCAGGACGGATCACACGGTCTGACAGCACGTGTGCACCGCCCTTTGCCGAGATCATCATGGGCGATCGGCGGCCCGGCCGACAAACCGCGGCGCCGCGCCCCCGCGCGGGACGGCCGGGCGGCAGGCGGGGCCGATCTGAACCGGGAATCGTTTTCGCAGGTCAGAGCAGATGACAACGGTGTTCAGTGCCGCGTTGCCGGATACCCCCCACCCGTAGTTGACTGGGTGCCGGACCGCTGACAGGAGGGTTTGCTCCATGGGGGCTGGGCACGACCACGGCCATGCGCACACCCACGCGCCGGCCACCGCCACGGCCGCCGCGGCGTACCGCGGCAGGCTGCGGGTGGCGCTGGCGATCACGCTCACCGTGATGGTGGTGGAGCTCGTGGGCGGGGTGCTCGCGGACTCCCTCGCCCTGATCGCGGACGCGGCGCACATGGCGACGGACGGGCTGGGCCTCGGCATGGCGCTGCTCGCCATCCACTTCGCGAACCGCCCCCCGAGCACGCACCGCACCTTCGGCTACGCCCGGGCGGAGATCCTCGCCGCCCTGGCCAACTGTCTGCTGCTGCTCGGGGTGGGCGGGTACGTCCTGTACGAGGCGGTCCAGCGGTTCTTCACGCCGGCCGCCACCGAGGGCGGGCTGATGATCGTGTTCGGCGCGGTGGGTCTGGTGGCGAACACGGTCTCGCTGACGCTGCTGATGCGCGGCCAGGCGGAGAGCCTGAACGTGCGGGGCGCGTTCCTGGAGGTGGCGGCGGACGCGCTGGGCTCGGTGGCGGTGCTGGTGTCGGCGGCGGTGATCCTCACCACCGGCTGGCAGGCCGCCGACCCGGTCGCCTCGCTGGTCATCGGCCTGATGATCGTGCCGCGGACCCTCAAGCTGCTGCGCGAGACCCTGGACGTCCTGCTGGAGTCGGCTCCGCGGGACGTGGACATGGCGGAGGTGCGGGCGCACATACTGGCGCTGGACGGGGTGGAGGACGTGCACGACCTGCACGCCTGGACGATCACCTCGGGGATGCCGGTGCTCTCCGCGCACGTGGTGGTGCGCTCGGACGTGCTGGACGCGATCGGTCACGAGAAGATGCTGCACGAGCTCCAGGGCTGCCTGGGCGACCACTTCGACGTGGCGCACTGCACCTTCCAGCTCGAGCCGGGCGGGCACGCCGAGCACGAGGCGCGGCTCTGTCACTGACGCGAGCGGGGCGGGCCGCGGGCCGGCGCCGCGGCGGCAGCTCCACCGGCCACTGTTTCGTATGTCCGTTCGGCACGGTTCCCCGGGCGCCGTGCCGGGCAAGATCGACCGGGGGCCCGGTCGCCGGACGCGGGACATGCGGCGCTCACGCGGAATGCGGGGAGCGCGGGCGCGTACGGCAGACTGAGGGGGCGAGGACCGATGCTAAGGATGGGTATGCCGATCACTTCTGCCACCACGACGACCGGCTCGTCGAGCGGCACCGCTGACGCGATTCTGCTGGAACTCGTCGACGAGAACGGCGTGACCATCGGCACGGCGGAGAAGCTCGCCGCCCACCGGGCGCCGGGGCAGCTGCACCGGGCGTTCTCCGTGTTCCTCTTCGACGAGCAGGGCCGGCTGCTGCTCCAGCAGCGGGCGCTCGGCAAGTACCACTCCCCCGGTGTGTGGTCCAACACGTGCTGCGGCCACCCCTACCCGGGGGAGGCCCCCTTCGCGGCGGCCGCGCGGCGCACCTTCGAGGAGCTGGGGGTGTCCCCGTCGCTGCTCGCGGAGGCGGGCACGGTCCGCTACAACCACCCGGACCCGGCCTCGGGCCTGGTGGAGCAGGAGTACAACCACCTGTTCGTCGGGATGGTGCAGTCCCCGCTGCGGCCGGACCCGGAGGAGGTCGGTGACACGGCCTTCGTGACGCCCGCCGAGCTGGCCGAGCGGCACGCGAGGGACACGTTCTCCTCGTGGTTCATGACCGTGCTGGACGCGGCCCGGCCGGCCGTCCGGGAACTGACGGGTCCGTCGGCCGGCTGGTGAGCCGGGGCGCCCGGACCGCTCACTCCCCGGAGGGCAGGATCACCCCTTCCAGGGCGTCCGTGGGCTTGAGCGGCAGGGCGGCCCAGACGACCTTGCCGCCGCTCGCCGTGTGCTCGACGTCGCACACCCCGCCGGCCTCCCGGGTGATCTCCCGCACCAGGAGCAGCCCCCGGCCGCCGGTCCGGGCGTGGTCGGCCTCCAGGGCGGTGGGGCGGTAGGGGTGGTCGTCCTCCACGGACACCCGCACCCACTCGGCGCCGACGGCCACCTCCACCGCGAGCACCGGCGACAGCAGCGCCGCGTGCCGGACGGCGTTGGTCACCAGTTCCGAGACGATCAGCAGGAGCCCCTCCGCGAGGTCGTCCGTGACCGGCACCCCTTGACGCAGCAGCAGGTCCCGCACGGCGTGCCGCGCCTGCGGGACCGAGACCTCGACGGGGGCGGCGGTGAACCGCCAGACCCCCTCGTACGGCAGCGGTCGCGGCACGTCCGTCCCGCGGGGTCCGAGAGGTGCGCCTGCGTCGCCCTGTGGGCGAGGGCCGGGCCCGCGCCCGCGGTCGTCCATCGTCCGGTCGCCACCCTTGCGCTCGATTGTCGCCACGCCCCCGAGTGTTGGTAACCCGACCCGGGGCGCCGGATGACTGAACAGAAGTCAGCACTTATCGAGCGTTCTCGTCGTTCTCCGCCCGCGATTTTCCGCACCTTGCCGAGTTCTGTCCGGTGCACACCACCTTCGTGCACTCTTCAGGTTGTACGGGTTTACCGGGGCGCTCGCCCGTTTCGTACCCCGTGCCGCGGTGGCGTCCCTCGCCCGCGATGCGGCGACGCGCACCCGGACGCGGTCGGCCCGGTGCGGTCGGCCGGGTGCGGTCGGCCGGGTGCGCGAACGGGCGGTTAGCATCCGGCCCATGGAGCCCGAGCTGCTGTACGGCGTCACCGACGCGGTCGCCACCGTCGTCCTGCACCACCCCGCCAAGCGCAACGCCATGACGGCCGCGATGTGGCGGGCGCTTCCCCCGTTGCTGGACGGGCTCGCCGCCGACCCGGGCGTGCGGGCGCTCGTGCTGACCGGCGCGGGCGGCACCTTCTGCGCCGGAGCCGACATCTCCACGCTCCAGGGGTCGCCCGACGAGGCGCAGGGACTGGCGGTGCGGGCCGAGGAGGCCCTCGCCGCCTTCCCGAAACCGACGCTGGCGGCCGTGAAGGGCCACTGCGTGGGCGGCGGCGCGCAGCTCGCGGCCGCGTGCGACCTGCGGTTCGCCGAGGAGGGGGCGCTGTTCGGGGTGACGCCGGCGAAGCTCGGGATCGTCTACCCGTCCTCCGCGACCCGGCGGCTGGTCGCGCTGGTCGGTCCGGCCACCGCCAAGTACCTGCTGTTCTCGGGGGAGCTGATCGACGCGGAGCGGGCCCTGCGCACCGGGCTGGTGGACGAGGTGCTGCCGGCCGGATCGCTCGACGAGCGCGTGGCCGGGTTCACGCGGGTGCTGGCGTCCCGTTCGCAGTTGACGCAGGCCGCCGCGAAGGAGTTCGCGAACGGCCGCGCGGACCGCGACGCCCACTGGGCCGCGCTGGCCCGTGCCGAGGGCGAGACCGCGGAGGGCGTCGCCGCGTTCCTGGAGCGCAGGGAGCCGCGCTTCACCTGGACCTCGTCGGGGTGAGACGCGGTCCGGCGGGGCCTTCCCGCCGCCCGCCGGCGACGGACGGGCATGTCCGGGCGCCGTGGAGGTACCCGTTCCCTCCCGGCCGTGGCGGCCGGGAGAGGAGAGGAGACTCACGTGTTCCGTGCGATCGCAGACGTGCTGCGGCAGATCGGTGGCGCCGTCGCCACCGTGGTGACCCTGCCCTTCCGGGCCGTGGCCCGGCTCTTCGGAGGCGCCTCCGCCTCCACGCGGCACGGCAGGGCCTGAGCCGTGGGGCCCTCCGGGGCGCCGGGGGGGGGCGGAGCCGCTCCCCGGCGCGTTCCCGGACGCGTTCCCCGGACGCGTTTCCGGACGCGTGAGGGCGCTGCCGCCCGCCCGGCCCGCCGGGAATCCGCCCTGATCCCCGATCGTCGGCGCGGCCTGCCACAATTGCCGCGCAACCTCAGTGGAGAAGGCGGTACGGGATCGTGACGACACCCGGGTCCATCGAAGTAGGGTCCATCGAAGGCAGGATCGCCGAGGAGCTCGGCGTACGGGAGCGGCAGGTGAAGGCCGCCGTGGAGCTGCTCGACGGCGGTTCGACGGTGCCTTTCATCGCCCGCTACCGCAAGGAAGCGACCGAGATGCTCGACGACGCGCAGTTGCGCACGATCGAGGAGCGGCTGCGCTACCTGCGGGAGCTGGAGGAGCGCCGGGCGGCGATCCTGGACTCCGTGCGCGAGCAGGGCAAGCTCACCGGCGAACTGGAGGCGCGGATCCGCGGCGCCGAGACCAAGGCCCGGCTGGAGGACATCTACCTGCCCTACAAGCCCAAGCGGCGCACGAAGGCGCAGATCGCCCGGGAGGCCGGGCTGGAGCCGCTGGCCACGGGGCTGCTCGGCGACCCGGGCGTCGAGCCGCTCGCCGCGGCGTCCGCCTTCGTGGACGCCGACAAGGGCGTCGCCGATCCGCAGGCCGCGCTGGACGGGGCGCGGGCGATCCTCACCGAGCGGTTCTCGGAGGACGCCGACCTCGTCGGCGAGCTGCGCGAACGCATGTGGGCGCGCGGGCGCCTCGCCGCGAAGGTGCGGGACGGCAAGGAGGAGGCGGGCGCCAAGTTCGCCGACTACTTCGACTTCGCCGAGCCGTTCACCGAGCTGCCCTCGCACCGTGTCCTGGCGATGCTGCGCGGTGAGAAGGAAGAGGTGCTCGACCTCGTCCTGGAGCCGGAGGAGCCGACGGACGGGCCCTCGTCGTACGAGGGGATCGTCGCCCACCGGTTCGGCATCGCCGACCGGGGCCGCCCCGCCGACAAGTGGCTGACCGACACCGTCCGCTGGGCCTGGCGCACCCGGCTCCTGGTGCACCTCGGGATCGACCTGCGGCTCAGGCTGCGGACGGCCGCCGAGGACGAGGCCGTCGACGTGTTCGCGGCGAACCTGCGGGACCTGCTGCTCGCCGCCCCCGCGGGCACCCGCGCGACGCTCGGCCTGGACCCCGGCTTCCGCACGGGCGTGAAGGTGGCCGTGGTGGACGCGACCGGCAAGGTCGTCGCCACCGACGTCATCCACCCGCACGTCCCGGCGAACCGGTGGGACGAGGCGATCGCCAAGCTCGCCCGGCTGGCGAAGGAGCACGCCGTCGAGCTGGTCGCGATCGGCAACGGCACGGCGTCCCGTGAGACCGACAAGCTCGCCGGTGACCTCATCGCCCGGCACCCGGAGCTGGAGCTCACCAAGGTGATGGTGTCCGAGGCGGGCGCCTCGGTCTACTCGGCCTCGGCGTTCGCCTCGCAGGAGCTGCCCGACATGGACGTGTCGCTGCGCGGCGCCGTGTCGATCGCCCGCCGTCTCCAGGACCCGCTGGCCGAGCTGGTGAAGATCGACCCGAAGTCCATCGGGGTCGGCCAGTACCAGCACGACCTGTCCGAGGTGAAGCTGTCGCGCTCGCTGGACGCGGTGGTGGAGGACTGTGTGAACGGCGTCGGTGTCGACGTGAACACCGCGTCCGCCCCGCTGCTCGCCCGGGTCTCCGGCATCACCTCCGGCCTCGCCGAGAACATCGTGGCGCACCGCGACGCCAACGGCCCGTTCACCTCCCGCAAGGACCTGAAGAAGGTGCCGCGGCTCGGGCCCAAGGCGTACGAGCAGTGCGCGGGCTTCCTGCGGATCCGCGGCGGCGAGGACCCGCTGGACGCCTCCAGCGTGCACCCCGAGGCGTACCCGGTGGTCCGGCGGATGGTGAAGACGACCGGGCAGGAGGTGGCCGCCCTCGTCGGCAACACGTCGGTGCTGCGGTCGCTCAGGCCGGACGACTTCGTGGACGACACCTTCGGTCTGCCGACCGTCACCGACATCCTCAAGGAGCTGGAGAAGCCCGGACGCGACCCGCGGCCCGCCTTCCGGACGGCCACCTTCAAGGAGGGCGTGGAGAAGATCTCCGACCTGTCCTCCGGCATGGTCCTGGAGGGCGTGGTGACGAACGTGGCCGCCTTCGGCGCGTTCGTCGACGTCGGCGTCCACCAGGACGGCCTGGTGCACGTCTCCGCCATGTCCAGGACGTTCGTCAAGGACCCGCGCGACGTGGTGAAGCCCGGGGACATCGTCAAGGTGAAGGTCCTCGACGTCGACATCCCGCGCAAGCGGATCTCGCTGACGCTCCGGCTGGACGACGAGGCGGCCCCCCAGGGCTCCCCGGGCGAGGGCCGGCCGCAGCGCGGGGGCGGGCGCCCGCCGCAGCAGCGACAGCAGTCCGGCCAGCGTGGCGGCGGTCAGCGGGGCGCGGGCGGCGGTCAGCGCGGGGGCGGTGCCCGGCAGGCTCCGGCGCCGGCGAACAGCGCGATGGCCGACGCACTGCGCCGGGCCGGGCTGGTCGACCCCAAGAAGGGCCGGAGCTGAGCGAGGGGGCCGGGCCCGGCGGCACACCCGTGGCCCGGCCCCGCTCGTACCGTCCGCGTCCGCGGGGACACCGGGTCCGGCGAGGACGGGACGCCGCCGACCGTCCGGGGCCGGCGGGACGCCCGCTCGGGGCGGGGAAAATCCGGTTGCCGGTGATCGTCGTACCGGCACACTGACGGGATGAACGCACGCGACCCCAAGGCGGACCTCCTCCGCTGCCTCCAGGACGCCCGCGACGTGCTGGTGTGGAAGCTCGACGGGCTGTCGGAGTACGAGGTGCGGCGGCCCATGACGCCGACCGGCACCAATCTGCTGGGGCTGGTCAAGCACCTGGCCGGGGCGGAGGCACTGTACTTCGGGGCGGTGTTCGGGCGGCCGTTCGCGGGGACGCCGCTGTGGATCACCGGGGACGCGGAGCCGAACGCCGACCTGTGGGCGCGGGCCGACGAGACGCGCGAGGAGATCGTCGGACTGTACCGGCGGGCCTGCGCACACGCGGACGAGACGGTCGCGGCGCTGCCGTGGGACGCGGTCGGCCGGATCCCGGGGGGCAAGGGCGGCGAGGTGACCCTGCATCGGATCCTCGCCCACATGATCGGTGAGACGCACCGGCACGCCGGGCACGCCGACGTCGTCCGGGAGCTGGTCGACGGAGCGACGGGGCAGCGCCCGGGCGGCGCCAACACGCCCGACGGCGACCCGGCGTGGTGGACGGCGCACCGCGAGCGGGTGGAACGGGCGGCCCGGGAGGCGGGCCGCACCGGGTGAGGCTACCGTTCGGTCACCTTGCCGTGCGCGACCTCCAGGCGGCGGGTGACGTGGACCGCGTCCAGCATGCGCCGGTCGTGGGTGACCAGCAGCAGGGTCCCCTCGTAGGCGTCCAGGGCGGACTCCAGCTGCTCGATGGCCGGGAGGTCGAGGTGGTTGGTCGGCTCGTCGAGGACGAGGAGGTTGACGCCGCGTCCCTGGAGCAGCGCGAGGGCGGCGCGGGTGCGTTCGCCCGGTGAGAGGGTCGCCGCCGGGCGCAGCACGTGGTCCGCCTTCAGACCGAACTTGGCCAGGAGGGTGCGCAGGTCGGCCGGTTCGGTGTCCGGTACGGCGGCGGAGAAGGCGTCGAGCAGGGTTTCGGGGCCGTGGAACAGCCCGCGCGCCTGGTCGACCTCGCCGACCAGGACGCCCGAGCCGAGGGCCGCGTGGCCGGCGTCCAGCGGGACGCGGCCCAGCAGCGCGGCGAGCAGGGTCGACTTGCCCGCGCCGTTCGCGCCGGTGACCGCGACCCGGTCGGCCCAGTCGATCTGGAGGGTCACCGGGCCGAGGGTGAAGGCGTCGCGCCGCACCTCGGCGTCCCGGAGGGTGGCGACGAGCGCGCCGGAGCGCGGGGCGGCCGCGATCTCCATGCGCAGCTCCCACTCCTTGCGGGGTTCCTCGACGACCTCCAGGCGTTCGATCATGCGCTGCGTCTGGCGGGCCTTCGCGGCCTGCTTCTCGCTGGCCTCGCTGCGGAACTTGCGGCCGATCTTGTCGTTGTCGTTGCCCGCCTTGCGGCGCGCGTTCTTCACGCCCTTGTCCATCCAGGAGCGCTGTGTCTGCGCGCGCTCGTGCAGGGCTGCCTTCTTGTCGGCGTACTCCTCGTAGTCCTCGCGGGCGTGCCGGCGGGCCGTGTCCCGCTCCTCCAGGTAGGCCTCGTAGCCGCCGCCGTAGAGGTTGATCTGCCGCTGGGCGAGGTCGAGTTCGAGGACCTTGGTGACGGTGCGGGTGAGGAACTCGCGGTCGTG
Source organism: Streptomyces sp. NPDC003248 (assembly GCF_055563235.1). Lineage (NCBI taxonomy): Bacteria > Bacillati > Actinomycetota > Actinomycetes > Kitasatosporales > Streptomycetaceae > Streptomyces > Streptomyces sp. NPDC003248. Next base: position 24,512 of record NZ_JBVHDT010000021.1, read on the forward strand.
GCTGACGACGACGGTGCCGGCGCGCAGGCCGGTCACGAAGCGTTCGAGGCGCTCCAGGCCGTCGAGGTCGAGGTCGTTGGTGGGCTCGTCGAGGAGGAAGACGTCGTAGCGGGAGAGGAGGAGGGAGGCGAGGCCCGCGCGGGCGGCCTGGCCGCCGGACAGGGACGTCATCGGCTGGCCGAGGTCCACGCCGAGGCCGAGGGAGCCGGTGACGTCCTCCGCGCGTTCGTCGAGGTCGGCGCCGCCGAGGCCGAGCCAGCGCTCCAGGCTCGCCGCGTAGGCGTCGTCGGCGCCGGGTGCGCCGTCGACCAGGCCCTGGGTGGCCTCGTCCATCGCGCGCTGTGCCTCGGCGACTCCGGTGCGGCGGGCGAGGAACTCCCGCACGCTCTCGCCGGGGCGGCGCTCCGGCTCCTGGGGCAGGTGGCCGACGGTCGCGGCCGGCGGGGAGAGCCGGAGCTCGCCCTCCTCCGGCGCGGTGAGGCCGGCCAGGAGCTTCAGCAGGGTGGACTTGCCCGCGCCGTTGGCTCCGACCAGCCCGATCACGTCACCGGGGGCGACGACGAGGTCGAGCCCGGAGAAGAGGGAGCGGTCGCCGTGGCCGGCGGCGAGGTTCTTGGCGACGAGGGTGGCAGTCATCAGACGTCAGATCCTAGTGGGCGTGCGGTGCCGGGGGCGCGGGGGCCGGGTCGGGGGACACCGGCCTGGACCGGTCGGACCGGTGCCCCGGCCTCGGTCCGGCCGTCGAGCCGGTCCTCGGTCTCCCCGTCCTGGGCCGTCGGCCTCGGTCACCGCGCGCGGAGTCGGTGACCGAGGGCCCTCTCAGCGCGGTTCGGCGGTCCGGGCGACGGCCGAGCGGGTCAGGAGTTCGTCGCGGTCGATCGCGTCCGTCCGCGTCGACGGCACGGTGCAGGCGTGGGCGCCGGCCACCGCGCCGAACAGGGCGCAGGTCAGGGGCGGCTCGCCGGTGAGACGGCCGTAGAGGAAGGCGGCCGCGAAGGCGTCACCGGCGCCGTTGGAGTCCACCACGGGGGCGGCGGGCGGCACCGCCGGGACGCGGGTCAGCTCGCCGTCGGCCAGCAGGTACGCGCCGTGCGCGCCCGCGGTGGCGACGACCACCTCGGCCCGGCCGCGCTCGGCGACGCGGCGCATGGTCCGCTCGGGGTCGGTCAGTTCGGCCGCGGAGAGGAAGACGACGTCGGCCTCGTACGCGAACGACGCGTGGTACGGGTTCTCCCCGTCCCAGTTGTGCAGGTCGGTGGAGATGCCGACGCCCGCCTCGCGCAGCACCGGCAGGGCGAGCGCGCAGGGCTGGGTGATCGAGACGTGGGCGTGGCGGCTCCTCGCGGCCAGGTCCCTCAGGGTGTCCTCGGGGAACCGGTCGTCGGGGAGCGAGCGGCTGGTGTCGTACAGGGACAGCCGCCGGCCGTCCGGGCCGACCAGGTTCACCGCGCGCTTGGTGCCGGCGGGCTGCGGGACCGCGGTGAGGCCGATGCCCCGGTCGCGGTGCAGGGCGCGGACCAGGTCCCCCTCGGGGTCGTCGCCGAGGAAGTCGAGGTGGTGGGTGCGCAGACCGAGGGCGCTCAGGCCCATGGCGACGAAGTCCCCGGTCTGGCCCGCGCGGGTGCGGACCCCGCTGTCGATCATGTAGCTGTCGGCGTACGGGAGCGGCAGCTCCGGGACGTACACGATGGTGTCCACGCCCGCGCCGCCCAGTACGAGGACGTCGATGTCACGGCTCAACTCCGGCCCTCCCCTTGGTCGTAGACCGTGACCGCGATCCCCCGTGCGGCCAACCGCTCGGTGATCAGCGGTTCGACGCGGGACCACGTGCCGCCGGCCAGGCCACACCCTATCCGCGGCATGTGGACGGAGGCGCCGAGTTCCGCCGCCCGGTCGGCCAGCCGTGCCAGTGCCGTGTCGATGGCCTCGTACCGCACGGGGACGCCCTTGCTGCCCGTCCTTGTCCCGCGCTGGCCGATCATGTTGGCCACCCACACGTACGGCTCGACCCGGACGCACTGGACGGCGCCCAGCCCGAAGTCGTTCGACGCGCGGTCCCGGTGCCAGGCGCGGTAGGCCTTCTCGGGCTCGGGCCAGCGGCGCGAGAGCGCGAGGACGAAGCCCTTCCCCCAGCCCCCGATGTCGTTGCAGACATGGGCGATCACCTTGACGCCCTTCACCGACGGCGCGGTGGCGTCCCCCCGGACATACGTGATCTCCGACATGACGCCACCGTAGGCGATGCCACTGACAGTGGCCCGGGCCCTTCCGCCGCTACGGCGTGAGCCGCGACAGCTCCTCGTCGGCCGCCCGCGCCACCCGGCGGCGGACCGCGAACCAGCCGCCGACCAGGGCGGCCGCGACGACCGGGACGAGCAGCAGGGTCTTGCGGCCGACCTCGGGGTCGTTCCACATCAGGCCGAGGACGGCGACCAGGAAGGCGATCGTGACGATCTCGGTGACCGGGCTGCCGGGGAGGCGGAAGGAGGGGCGGGCCACGAGACCGGCCCTGGCGCGGCGGACGAAGACCAGGTGGCAGATCATGATGATCACCCAGGTGCTGATGATGCCGAGGGAGGCGACGTTCAGCACGATCTCGAAGGCCTGCTCGGGCACGAGGAAGTTCAGGCCGACGCCGAGGACGCAGACCGCGCAGGTGAGCAGGATGCCGCCGTAGGGGACCTGGCTGCGGTTCATCCGGGCGGTGAACCTCGGCGCCGAGCCGGCCATGGCCATGGAGCGCAGGATGCGGCCGGTGGAGTACAGGCCGGAGTTCAGGGACGACATGGCGGCGGTGAGGACGACCAGGTTCATGACGTCGCCCGCGCCGGAGACGCCGATCTTCGACAGGACGGTGACGAAGGGGCTCTCGTCGGCCGAGTAGACCGAGCCGGGCAGCAGCAGCGCGAGCAGGACGACGGAACCGACGTAGAAGAGGCCGACGCGCCACATGATGGAGTTCACCGCGCGCGGGACGACCTTCTCCGGCTCGGCGGTCTCGCCCGCGGCGACGCCGACCAGTTCCAGGGCGGCGTACGCGAAGATCACGCCCTGCATGACGAGGACGACGGGCAGCAGGCCGTGCGGGAGGAGGCCGCCGTGGTCCGTGATCATGCTCGGGCCGGGCGTCCGGCCGCCCACCTCGTGCCGGGTGGCGAGCAGGAAGACACCGACGCACATGAAGGCGACGAGGGTGGCGACCTTGACGATCGCGAACCAGAACTCCATCTCGCCGAAGATCTTCACCGAGATGAGGTTCACCGCGAGGACCACGGCGAGCGCGACGAGCGCCAGCACCCACTGGGGGACGCTCGTGAACATGCTCCAGTAGTGGGTGTACAACGCGATCGCGGTGATGTCGGCGATACCGGTGGTCGACCAGTTCAGGAAGTACATCCAGCCGGCGACGTAGGCGCCCTTCTCGCCGAGGAACTCGCGCGCGTACGACACGAAGGAGCCGGACGACGGCCGGTACAGGACCAGCTCGCCGAGGGCGCGGACGACGAAGAAGGCGAAGACGCCGCAGACGAGGTAGGCCAGGGCGAGCGCCGGCCCCGCGGTGTGGAGGCGCCCGCCGGCGCCCAGGAAGAGGCCGGTGCCGATCGCGCCGCCGATGGCGATCATGTTGACGTGGCGGTGCTTGAGGTCCTTGCTGTAGCCGGCGTCGCCCGCGTCCGCGGGTGTCGCGGTCGCCTGGGGGTGGGCGGCGACGTCGGCCGTGCGCGCGGTGTCCTTGCTCACGGGTGGTTCCACTCTCTGGTGCGCCCGGGCGCCGTACGTCCGGGTGTCCTGACGGTCATGGCCCGCGGCTCCCTGGTCGGGGCACAGACCAAGGAAGCAGCTTCCCGGAGGTGTCCCTCTCATGCGGTGCTTCACGTCACAGAGCGTGACTTCTCACAGGACCGTCACATGGGGCGCGCGGGCCCCGGCGGTTCCCGCGATCCCGGCGGTCCCGGCGGTCCCGGCGGTCCCGGCGGTCCCGGTGGGTGTCACAGGGGTGGTGGGACAGCGATACTGCTGCACATGACGATCGAGACCGAGGAGCCGGCCCTCACGGTCGACGAGCTGGCCGCGCGGGCGGGGGTCACGGTGCGCACGGTGCGGTTCTACAGCACCAAGGGCCTGCTGCCGCCGCCGGTGATCGGTCCGCGCCGGGTGGGGCACTACGGTCCGGAGCACCTCGCGCGTCTCGCGCTGATCGCGGAGCTCCAGCAGCAGGGCTTGACGCTGGCGGCGATCGAGCGCTACCTGGACCGGCTGCCGCCCGGACTCGACGCGCACGACCTCGCCGTCCACCGGGCGGTGGTGGCCTCGTGGGCGCCGGACACCGTGGAGTCGGTGACGCGGGAGGAGCTCGAGCGGCGGGCCGGGCGGTCGCTCGGCGAGGAGGACGTGGACCGGCTCCGTGCCATGGGCGTGGTGGGGGCCGGGTCCGGCGGCCGGGCCGACGGCGGCTCGTACCGTGTCGATGCCGGGCTGCTGCGGCTGGGCGTCCGGCTCCTCGACGTCCCCCTGTCGCCGGAGGCGATCCTCGCCGCCCGGACCGTCCTGCTGGAGCATGCGCGCACCGCCGCCCACGAGCTGTCGCGGCTGCTGCGCGAGGAGGTGCCGGAGCGCGACGCGGGCGCGGTCCGGTCGCTGTCGGCGCACATGCAGCCGCTGGTGGTCCAGGCCCTGCTGACGGCGTTCCAGCGGTCGCTCACGGAGGAGCTGCGGGAGTGGATCGGGGAGCCGCCCACGGGCGGCTCACCCTGATCCCACGGGCGGCTCACCCTGATCTCCCGCGGGCGGCTCACCCAGATCCCCCGGGCGGCTCCTCCTGAGCGCGCCCACGGACGGCTTCCGCTGAGGGCTGTCCGTCCCCCGCGGGCGGGGCCCTGCGGCTCCACCCGCCCGCGGGCCCCGGTCAGCGCCCGTCCGTGAAGGTCTCCCCCGCCTCCGCCTTCCGCACCAGCAGCGCGGGCGGGGTGAAGCGGTCGCCGTAGCGCTCGGCGAGTTCCCGCGCGCGGGCCACGAAGCCGGGCAGGCCCCCCTGGTAGCCGTTGATGTACTGGAGCACACCGCCGGTCCAGCCGGGGAAGCCGATGCCGAAGAGGGAGCCGATGTTGGCGTCGGCGACCGAGGTCAGCACGCCCTCCTCCAGGAGCCGCACGGTGTCGAGGGCTTCGGAGAAGAGCATGCGCTCCTGCATGTCCTGGAAGGGGATCTCCGCCCCCTGCCGGGTGAAGTGTTCGCGCAGGCCCGGCCAGAGGCGGGTCCGCCCGCCGTCCTCCCCGTACTCGTAGAAGCCGGCGCCGCCGCTGCGGCCGGTGCGGCCGAACTCGTCGACCATGCGGTCGATGACGGCCTCGGCGGGGTGGCCGGGCCAGGTGCCGCCCGCCTCCTCGACGGCCCGCTTCGACTCGTTGCGGATCTTGCGGGGCAGGGTGAGCGTCAGTTCGTCCATCAGGGAGAGGACCTTGGCCGGGTAGCCGGCCTGGGCGGCGGCCTGTTCGACGGAGGCGGGCTCGATGCCCTCGCCGACCATGGCGACGCCCTCGTTGATGAAGTGGCCGATCACCCGGGAGGTGAAGAAGCCGCGGGAGTCGTTGACCACGATCGGCGTCTTCTTGATCTGCCGGACCAGGTCGAAGGCCCGGGCGAGCGCCACGTCGCCGGTGCGCCCGCCCTTGATGATCTCGACGAGCGGCATCTTGTCGACGGGCGAGAAGAAGTGCAGCCCGATGAAGTCGCCCTGGCGCTCGACCCCCTCGGCGAGGACGGTGATGGGCAGGGTGGAGGTGTTGGAGCACAGCAGGGCGTCCGGCGCGACGATGTGCTCGATCTCCTGGAACACCTTCTGCTTCAGGGACGTGTCCTCGAACACCGCCTCGATGACGGCGTCGCAGCCGGCCAGGTCCTGCGGGTCCGCGGTGGGCGTGATGCGGTCGAGCAGCGCGTCCGCCTTCTCCTGGGTGGTACGGCCCCGGGAGACGGCCTTGGCGCACAGTTTCTCGGAGTAGCCCTTGCCCTTGAGGGCGGCTTCCAGGGAGACGTCCTTGAGGACGACGTCGATGCCCGCGCGGGCGCAGGAGTAGGCGATGCCGGCGCCCATCATCCCGGCACCGAGGACGGCGACCCTGCGGACCTGGCGGGGTTCGACGCCCTGCGGGCGGTTGGCGCCGGAGTTGACGGCCTGGAGGTCGAAGAAGAAGGCCTGGATCATGTTCTTGGAGGTCTGGCCGGCGGCCAGCTCCACGAAGTAGCGGGCCTCGATGACCTGCGCGGTCTCCAGGTCGACCTGGGCGCCCTCGACGGCGGCGGCGAGGATGTTGCGCGGGGCCGGGTAGGGGGCGCCGCCGGTCTGCTTGCGCAGGGTGGCGGGGAAGGCGGGCAGGTTCGCCGCGAACTTGGGGTTCGACGGGGTGCCGCCCGGGATCCGGTAGCCCGGCCTGTCCCAGGGCTGCTGCGACTCGGGGTGGGCGTCGATGAAGGCGCGGGCCTTGGCCAGCATCTCCTTCTCGGTGGCGGCGACCTCGTGGACCAGGCCGTTCTCCAGGGCGCGGCGCGGGCTGTACTGGGTGCCCTGGAGGAGGACCTTGAGGAGGGCGTCGGCGATGCCGAGCAGGCGGACGGTGCGCACCACGCCGCCGCCCCCGGGGAGCAGGCCGAGGGTGACCTCGGGCAGGCCGATCTTCGAGCCGGGCGCGTCGAGGGCGACGCGGTGGTGGCAGGCGAGGGCGAGTTCGTAGCCGCCGCCGAGGGCCGCGCCGTTGATGGCGGCGACGACGGGCTTGCCGAGGGTCTCGATGCGGCGCAGGTGGCGCTTGATCTCCAGGCCGCCGTCGAACAGCTCCTGGGCGGTCTCCGGGGTGACACGGATCAGGTCGCGCAGGTCGCCGCCGGCGAAGAAGGTCTTCTTCGCGGAGGTGATGATGACGCCCCGGACGGTGTCCTGCTCGGCCTCCAGCCGGTCGGTGACCACCGCGAGGGAGGCGCGGAACGCCTCGTTCATGGTGTTCGCGGACTGGTCGGGGTCGTCGAGGACGAGGGTGACGAGGCCGGTGCGGTCCTGTTCCCAGCGGATGGTGGTGCTCTGTGTCATGACAGGTCTCCGTAGAAGTCGTGGGGTTCCGCCGGGGTGGTCAGACGCGCTCGACGATCGTCGCGACGCCCATGCCGCCGCCCACGCACAGCGTGGCGAGGCCGTAGCGCTTGTCCTGGCGCTCCAGTTCGTCGACGAGCGTGCCGAGGATCATGGCGCCGGTGGCGCCGAGGGGGTGGCCGAGGGCGATGGCGCCGCCGTTGACGTTGACCTTGTCCAGGGAGAGGCCCATGTCCTTCGCGAAGCGCAGGACGACCGCCGCGAAGGCCTCGTTGATCTCGACGAGGTCGATGTCGTCGATGGTCAGGCCGGCCTTGGCGAGGGCCTTGCGGGTGGCGGGGGCCGGGCCGGTGAGCATGATGGTGGGTTCGGATCCGGAGACGGCGGCGGAGACGATCCGCGCGCGCGGGGTGAGCCCGTACCGCTCGCCGATCTCCTTCGAGCCGATGGCGACGAGCGAGGCGCCGTCGACGATGCCGGAGGAGTTGCCGGCGTGGTGGACGTGGTCGATCCGCTCCACCCAGTGGTACTGCTGGAGGGCGACGGCGTCGAAGCCGCCCAGCTCGCCGATGTCGGCGAAGGAGGGCTTCAGCTTCGCCAGGGAGTCGGCGGTGGTGCCGGGGCGCGGGTGCTCGTCGTGGTCGAGGACGACCAGGCCGTTGCGGTCCTTCACCGGGACGACCGAGCGGTCGAAGCGGCCGTCCTTGACGGCCGTGGCCGCCCGTTCCTGGGAGAGGGCCGCGTACTCGTCGACGTCGCGCCGGGAGAAGCCCTCGAGGGTGGCGATGAGGTCGGCGCCGATGCCCTGCGGCACGAAGTTGACGGCGAGGTTGGTCATGGGGTCGTTGAACCAGGCGCCGCCGTCGGAGGCCATGGGCACCCGGGACATCGACTCCACACCTCCGGCGAGGACGAGGTCCTCCCAGCCCGCGCGGACCTTGGCGGCGGCCAGGTTGACGGCCTCCAGGCCCGACGCGCAGAAGCGGTTCTCCTGCACGCCCGCCACCGTGTCCGGGAGGCCGGCCGCGAGCGCGGCGATCCGCGCGATGTCGGAGCCCTGGTCTCCGACGGGGCCGACGACGCCGAGGACGATGTCGTCGACGGCGGCGGGGTCCAGGCCGGGGAAGCGGTCGCGCAGCTCGTGGATGAGGCCGACGACGAGGTCGATGGGCTTCGTCCCGTGCAGGGCGCCGTTCGCCTTGCCGCGGCCGCGCGGGGTGCGGATCGCGTCGTACACGTACGCTTCGGTGCTCACTGGCAAGCCTTTCGGGGTGGGTGGGCCGAGCGGGGTCAGTCGCCCTGCGGGGGGTCGGTCAGGAGCCGGGGGGCGTCCCAGTCGCGCGCCACGTCGGCCGTGTCGGCGCCGGGCCGCGCGGGACCGCCGCGGACGGCGGTGGGGGTGGCGGAGAAGCGGGGGGCGGGCGCGGGCTGGGTGACGCCGCCGTGGTCGGTGAAGGTGGCGCGGGCGGCGAGGTGCGGGTGGTGGGGGGCCTCGCGCAGCGACAGCACGGGCGCCACGCACGCGTCGGAGGCCGCGAAGACGGCCGTCCACTCGTCCCGGGTGCGGGACGCGAAGCGGGCCGCGACCGCCTTGCGCAGTTCGTCCCAGCGGGACGGGTCCGTGCGGGCGTCGGTGAAGCCGTCGAGCCCCAGCAGGCGTACGAACTCGTCGTAGAAGCGGGGTTCCAGGGCGCCGACGGCCATGTGCCCGCCGTCGGCGGTCTCGTAGGTGCCGTAGTACGGGCAGCCGCCGTCCAGGAGGTTGACCCCGCGGCGGTCCTGCCAGCCGCCGGCGGCGAGCATGCCGTGGATCATGGTGGAGAGGTGGGCGGCGCCGTCGACGATGGCGGCGTCGACGACCTGGCCGGTGCCCGTCGCGCGCGCGTGGTGCAGGGCGGCGAGGACGCCGACGACGAGGTAGAGGGAGCCGCCGGCGTAGTCGCCGAGGAGGTTGGCGGGGACGGCCGGGGGCGCGTCCGGGGCGCCGATCATGCCGAGGGTGCCGGTGAGGGCGATGTAGGCGATGTCGTGGCCGGCGCGGTGGGCGAGCGGGCCGTCCTGGCCCCAGCCGGTCATCCGGCCGTAGACCAGCCGGGGGTTGCGGGCGCGGCAGACGTCGGGGCCGACGCCGAGGCGCTCGGCGACGCCGGGGCGGTTGCCCTCGATCAGCACGTCGGCGCGGGCGGCGAGGTCGAGCACGCGGGCGGGGCCGTCCGGGGCCTTGAGGTCGACGAGCACGGAACGCTTGCCGCGGTTGGTGAGGTCGTGCGCCGGGTCGATGCCGAGGGCGGGGCCGCCGGGGCGGTCCACGCGGACGACGTCGGCGCCGAGGTCGGCCAGGAGCATGGCCGCGAAGGGGCCGGGCCCGATGCCGGCCAGCTCGACCACCCGCACTCCGGCCAGCGGGCCGTGGCCGGCGGTGCCGGGCCTACCGGGCACGGGGGCCGTACCGGGCACGGGGGCCGTACCGGTCGCGGGGGCCGTACCGGTCGCGGGAGCCGTACCGGTCGCGGGAGCCGTACCGGGCACGGGGGCCATGCCGGGCGCGGGGGCCGTACCGGGCACGGGGGCCATGCCGGGCGCGGGAGCCGTACCGGGCACGGGAGCCGTGCCCGCCGGTTCCGCTGTGTCTGCCGTTGTCATCCAGCCCCCTTGCTGTGACACAACCGATGTAACACCACTGATGCTAGGAACGTGTTCCAGTGGACACAAGACGCGCGGGAACGGCCGAGCAAGCGCTTGGCCAGTCTAGGCCGGGAGGCCGGGTTCCGCTCAGCGCCGTCCGGCCGAGAGGCCCGGGTCGCGCGGCACACCTCACGCTAGCCTCAGCCACCGACAGCGGCGCGTGCTGCACGACCAAGGGGTGTCATGAGCAGGCTAAGAAGGACGGACCGTCCGTACGACATCGTGCTCTTCGGGGCCACGGGCTTCGCCGGGACGCTCACCGCGGAGTACCTCGCGGCCCACGCGCCGGCGGACCTGCGCTGGGCGATCGCGGGCCGCGACGACACCAGGCTGCGGCGGCTGCGCGACGCGCTCCCCGGCGACGCGCGGCCCGCGGTCCTGCGGGCGGACGTGTCGGACCCGGCCTCGCTGCGCGCCCTCGCCGAGCACGCGCGCGTGGTGGCGACGACGGTCGGCCCGTACGTGCGCCACGGCGAGGACCTGGTGGCGGCCTGCGCGGACACCGGTGCCGACTACGTCGACCTGACGGGTGAGCCGGAGTTCGTCGACCTCATGTACGTCCGGTACGACGCACGCGCGCGGGAGACGGGGGCGCGGCTGCTGCACGCGTGCGGCTTCGACTCCGTCCCGCACGACCTGGGCGTGTACTTCACCGTCCGGCACCTGCCCGAGGGCGTGCCCCTGACCGTGGACGGCTACGTGTCCGTCGACGCCTCCTTCTCGGGCGGCACGCTCGCCTCCGCGCTGGGCCAGCTCGCCCGCGGCCGGCACCTGGCGGCCGCCGCGCGGGAGCGGCACCGTCATGAACCGCGGCTGATGGGCCGCCGGGCGACGGCACCGCTGGGGGCGCCCCGGTTCGCCCCGGAGGTCGGCGCGTGGGCGCTGCCCCTGCCGACCATCGACCCGCAGATCGTGCGCCGGTCCGCGAAGGCGCTGGAGCGCTACGGCCCCGACTTCCGCTACCGGCACTACGCGGCGGTACGACGGCTGCCGGTCGCCGTGGGCGGCGCCGCGGCCGTCGGGGCGCTGTTCGCCGCCGCCCAACTGCCGCCCGTGCGGCGCGTGCTGTCGGACCGGCTGAAGCCCGGGGAGGGGCCGAGCGCCGAGAGGCGGGCGCGCAGCCGGTTCTCCGTGCGGTTCGTGGGCGAGGGCGGCGGCCGGCGGGTGTGCGCCGAGGTCTCGGGCGGCGACCCGGGCTACGACGAGACGGCGAAGATGTTCGCCGAGGCGGCGCTCGCCCTGTCCTTCGACGACCTCCCGGAGACGGCCGGCCAGGTCACCCCGGCGGTGGCGATGGGCGACGCGCTGACCGGACGGCTGCGCGCGGCGGGCATCCGCTTCCGGGTGGCCGCGAGCCGCTGAACGGGCCTCGCCCGCACGCTCCTGGACCGGCGGTGCCGGCACGCCTCCCGGACCGGCCCGTCCTGGATCCGTCCTAGACCGGCCACTCCACCAGCGTGTAGATCATCCCGACGACCCAGGCCAGCCCCGCCAGGGTGGCGAGGACCAGCACGGCGTTCACGGCGCGTTCGACGGGCCGGTCGGGATCGGCGAGGGGCTTCGGGGCACGGTGCGTCGTCATGCGGGCCAGCCTGCCGGGCGACGGCCGGGCCTCACATCCGTACAGGTACTCAGGGCAGGTACTCAGTCGGGTACTCAGGCGGGTACTCAGCGCAGGTGCTCGGGTCAGGCACTCGGACCAGGCACTCGGGTCAGGTGGGCCGACGGCCGGAGCCGGCCGGTCAGGTGCGTGCCGTCGCGTCCCTCAAGGCCCGGCGGCACAGCGCGTCCGCCCTGCGGGTGGTCTCCGGCAGGCGGAACCGGGGGGTGAGCGCGAGGGTGTGGGCGCAGGCGTTGTCCAGGCCGACGCGGTGGCCGACGGACACGAAGACCGGCTTCACGTCCTGGCGGGTCCTGAGCGCACGGCCCACCTCCTCGCTGCCCGCCAGCAGCGGCGACCCGGACCCCCGCGGGGCGTCCGGGTCGTCGTACGTGAAGGTGAACGGGTTCTTGGCGACGCCGATCGTGGGCAGGCCGGTGAGGACCCCCAGGTGGCTGGCGAGGCCGAAGCGGCGGGGGTGGGCGAGGCCGTAGCCGTCGCAGACGACCAGGCCCGGCTCGCAGGGCAGGGCGGCGAGGGCGGCGAGGACGGTGGGGAGCTCGCGGAAGGCGAGCAGGCCCGGCACGTACGGGAAGGAGATCCGTCCGACGGCCGTGGCCTCGGCCACGACGTCGAGGCTCGCCGCGTCCAGCACGACGGCCGCCGCCGCCACGACGTCGAGCGCGTCGTCGTAGGCGACGTCGACGCCCGTCACCCGGCCCGTGCCGGGCGCGGGACCCGGCTCGTCCAGCACCACCCTCGCCCGCAGTTCGTCCTGCACGGCGCGGGCCTCGGCGTCGTTCGCGGGCCAGCCCGCCGGAATGCGTACGGTCGTCATGGTGAGGACGAGCGTACGGCTCCCGGGGACCGGCCCGCGAACGTGCCGCCGGGCGGCCGGGTCAGTCCTTGCCCAGGGCCCGCTGGAGCTGGCTCTTGTTCATGTCCGAACGGCCGTGGATGTTGCGCCGCTTGGCCTCCTCGTAGAGCTGGTCGTACGTGGGCCCCTGCGAGCCCTTGCCGGACCGCTGGCCGCCGCGCCTGCCGGACGACATGTCCTGCGTGGAGGTGCGGCTGGCGGTCTTCGACTCACCGGACCGGGCGCGTTCCTTGTTCACCGTGCGGGCGGCGATCTCCTTCGCCCGGTCGGTGCTCTCCCCCCGGTCCTGCGCACTCTTCTTGATGTGCTCGTACTGGCGCTCCCGCTTGGGGCTGGAACCGCGTGGCATGGGCGCTCACTCCTTTCGCGTGCTCCCGACGGGTACCCCGAAAGCGCGCGCCGACCGGCCCCCGGTCCGCGGATGTTCCCCCGCCGCCGGCGCCGGCCGCCCACCGGGGTGCCCCGTGCGCCGCGCCCCGCACCACGGGTCTCAACCGCCCTGGGGAGCACGGGAGGAGAAGTCGGTCACTCCCGTGCATGAAAGGCGGTGACCGAGGTCACTCGCATGGTGCGCACGGATCGGCCGGTTCCGGCGTCTCTTCCAGTGTCCGGCCCACCGTCCCGGACGTTTCGTCCGCCGTCACGAGGGAGCAAGGCGTTGTCCACCGTCATCGAGCAGCCCGTCGAGGCCCGCCTGGTCGCCGCCGCGCCCCGGATGCCGAACATCCCCGCCACGCTGCACTACGACCGACGCGATCCCTTCGCGGTCCGCATGACCTTCCCGGCGCCGGCCACCCTGGAGGGCGTGGACGTCTGCTGGACCTTCGCCCGCGACCTGCTCGCCGCCGGCCTCCACGGCGCCGAGGGACACGGCGACGTCCGCGTCCGCCCCTACGGCTACGACCGCACGGTCCTGGAGTTCCGCGCGCCCGAGGGCACCGCGGTGATCCACGTGCACTCGTCGGAGATCCGGCGCTTCCTGCGGGCCACGAGCGAGCTGGTGCCGGCCGGCCGGGAGCACCTCCAGCTCGACCTCGACCACGGCCTGGCGGAGCTGATGCGGGACGCGTGACCGGCCCGGTGCGGACGTGTGACCGGCGCGGTGCGGGACGTTCTGTCGGCCGTGATTAATGCGTTGACAGCCTTCTCACCCCCCTCCTACGGTGTGGAACGCTTCTGTTGCCGCCGATTGGAGAAGGACGTTGCTCGTCTGAGGTCCTGAGACACCGCGCCACACCCGCGAGAGGGGTGGGCGTCGCGTGCGACCTCGGCCGTCCGAGCCGTCCTTGCGCAACAGGGCTCTTTCCGTGCCCGCGCAACCCGCTCCCGCAGTGGTCGCCCCCTGGTGTCTCGATACGCGTTGCCCTGACCGCACACGCAACCGCGAGGCCCACTTGTCCGTTTCCGTCACCTGTTCCGCCCTCTCCTTCGCCTGGCCGGACGGCACCGCCGTCTTCGAGGGGCTCGACGTCGCCTTCGGCCCCGGCCGCACCGGACTCGTCGGGGCCAACGGCTCCGGCAAGTCGACCCTGTTGAAGCTGATCGCCGGGGAACTCGCCCCCGCCGACGGCGCCGTCCGCGTCGCCGGCGAGGTCGGGTACCTCCCGCAGAACGTCACCCTCGACACCTCCCTCCGCGTCGACGAAGCCCTCGGCATCGCCGCGCAGCGGGCCGCGCTGCACGCCATCGAGGACGGTGACGTGTCCGAGGCGCACTTCGAGACCGTCGGCGACGACTGGGACGTCGAGGAGCGCGCCCTGGCCGCCCTCGGCGAGCTCGGACTCGGCCACGTCGACCTGGACCGCACCATCGGCGAGGTGTCGGGCGGCGAGTCGGTGCTGCTGCGGCTGGCCGCGCTGCTGCTGCGCCGCCCGGACGTCCTGCTGCTCGACGAACCCACCAACAACCTCGACCTGTACGCCCGCCGCCGGCTGTACGCGGCCGTGTCGTCCTGGCCGGGCGTGCTGGTCGTGGTCAGCCACGACCGCGGACTGCTGGAGCTCGTCGACCAGATCGCCGACCTGCACGCCGGCGAGGTCACCTGGTACGGCGGCACCTTCTCCGCCTACGAGGAGGCCCTCGCCACCGAGCAGGAGGCCGCCGAGCGGATGGTGCGCGTCGCGGAGGCCGACCTGCGCAAGCAGCGACGCGAACTGGCCGACGCCCAGGTCAAACTGGCCCGCCGCAAGCGGTACGGCCAGAAGATGGCGGACAGCAAGCGCGAACCGAAGATCCTCATGGGGGCGCGCAAGCGCGCGGCCCAGGAGTCCGCGGGCAAGCACCGCATCCTGCACGAGGAGAGGCTCGCCGAGGCCCGGGAACGGCTCGACAAGGCCGTGGACGCCGTGCGCGACGACGACGAGATCCGCGTCGACCTGCCGTACACGGCCGTACCTCCCGGGCGCGAGGTGCTCACGCTCCGGGACGTGCGCCTGGCGTACGGTGCGCGCGTGGTGGGCGGCCTCGACCTGCGCGGGCCCGAGCGGGTCGCGCTGGTGGGGCGCAACGGGGCGGGCAAGACCACCCTGCTGCGGACCATCTCCGGGGAGCTGGCGCCGGTGTCGGGCGAGGTGGGCGCACACGTGCCGCTGCGGTTCCTGCCGCAGCGCCTGGACGTCCTGGACGGCGAGCTGACGGTCGCCGAGAACGTGGCCCGGTTCGCGCCCGACGCCACCGGCAACCGGATCCGCGCCCGGCTGGCCCGCTTCCTGTTCCGCGGCGCGCGCGCCGACCGGAAGGCGGCGACGCTGTCCGGCGGGGAGCGGTTCAGGGCCGCCCTGGCCGCCCTGATGCTCGCCGAGCCGGCGCCCCAGCTGCTGCTGCTGGACGAGCCGACGAACAACCTCGACATGGCGAGCGTGCGCCAGCTCACCACGGCCCTCGCGTCGTACGAGGGGGCGCTGGTCGTGGCCAGTCACGACCTGCCGTTCCTGGAGTCGATCGGCATCACCCGCTGGCTGCTGCTGGACGGGGAGCTGCGGGAGACGTCCGCGGAGGAACTGGCCGGTCCCGCGTAGGACCGCGGGTCTCAGGAGGGGCACAGGCCGGTAACGGGGATTTCGTCCCGGTGGACGGGCCCTGCATGATGGCTGACCGGCGCCGCGTCAGGGGCGCCGGTCAGGGTCGGCCCTGACCTCCCACCGATGCGAAAGATCTGGTCGTGCCCAGCAAGAAGGCCCTCATCCGCCGCCCCGGCCCGCGCCTCGCCGAAGGCCTGGTGACACACGTCGCGCGGGAGACGGTCGACGTCGGGCTGGCCGAGGAGCAGTGGGAGGCGTACGCCGAGGCCCTGCGGACGCACGGCTGGGAGACCCTGGAGGTCGACCCGGCCGACGACTGCCCGGACTCCGTGTTCGTGGAGGACACGGTCGTCATGTACCGGAACGTCGCCCTGATCGCGCGGTCCGGCGCGGAGTCCCGGCGTGCGGAGACCGCCGGCGTCGAGGAGGCCGTGGCCCGGCTCGGCTGCTCGGTCAACTGGATCTGGGAGCCGGGCACCCTGGACGGCGGTGACGTGCTGAAGGTCGGCGACACGGTCTACGTCGGCCGCGGCGGCCGGACCAACGCGGCCGGCGTCCAGCAGGTGCGGGAGGCCTTCGAACCGCTGGGGGCGCGGGTCGTGGCCGTACCGGTGAGCAAGGTGCTGCACCTGAAGTCGGCGGTGACCGCGCTGCCCGACGGCACCGTGATCGGCCACATCCCCAAGGTGGACCGGCCGTCGCTGTTCCCGCGCTTCCTGTCGGTGCCCGAGGAGGCCGGCGCCCACGTGGTGCTGCTGGGCGGCCCCAAGGTGCTGATGGCGGCGAGCGCGCCGCGGACGGCCGACCTGCTCGCCGACCTCGGGTACGAGCCCGTCGTGGTCGACATCAGCGAGTTCGAGAAACTCGAGGGCTGTGTGACGTGCCTCTCGGTGCGCCTGCGGGAGCTGTACGCCTGACCGGTCGGCGGGATCGTCCCGGTGGCCCCGGGACCTGCGGATCCGGGGCCGTCCGCCCTGCCCGGACGCCCTCCGCGCGAGGTGCCGGAGAGCGGCTGATCAGGGATCTTTACGGCGCGCTTAACCTACGGCTTCGTAACCTACGGATTCGTAGCCTACGATCCCGTAAGTTCCGGCGCACCGCCGGACGGTTTCCGCTCTGCATCACGTCCCCTGGAGTACCCGTGACGATCGCCTCCCCGCACCTCGGCAGCCCCTCCGTCTGGACCGACGCCCGGCTGCTGTACGCCCTGGAGGAAGTGGTCGAGAAGGAGCTGAACCGGCACCTCAAGGTCGCCAAGGACTGGATGCCGCACGAGTACGTGCCGTTCAGCGACGCCCGCAACTTCCCCGGCTTCTTCGAGGACGGCGAGGCCTGGGACAAGGAGCAGTCGAAGGTCACCGAGGTCGGCCGGATCGCCCTGGTGGTGAACCTGCTGACGGAGGACAACCTCCCCAGCTACCACCACGAGATCGCCACCCTGTTCGGCCGGGACGGCGCCTGGGGCACCTGGGTGCACCGCTGGACGGCGGAGGAGGGCCGGCACGGCATCGTGATGCGCGACTACCTGCTCGCCTCGCGCGCGGTGGACCCGGACAAGCTGGAGCAGTTCCGGATGGCCCACATGAGCGAGGGCTTCGAGTCCGACAACCGGCACTCGATGCTGCACTCGGTCGCCTACGTCGCCTTCCAGGAGCTCGCCACCCGCATCTCGCACCGCAACACCGGCCACCAGTCGGGCGACCCGGTCTGCGACCGCATGCTGGCCCGCATCGCCACCGACGAGAACCTGCACATGGTCTTCTACCGCAACCTGCTCAAGTCGGCGTTCGAACTCGCGCCCGACCTGACCATGCAGGCCGTGCGGGACGTCGTGGTCAACTTCCGGATGCCCGGTCACGGCATCCCCGGCTTCGAGCGGGCCGCGGCGCAGATGGCGATCGGCGAGGTCTACAACCTGCGCATCCACCACGACGACGTCCTCCAGCCGGTGCTGCGCCACCTGAAGGTCATGGAGATCGACGGCCTCGGCCCCGAGGGGCAGAAGGCGCAGGAGGAACTCGGCCTGTTCATGGGCGGCCTGGACGCCGAGGCCCTGAAGTTCGACGAGAAGCTGGCGGCGCGCAAGGCGCGCATGGCGGCCCGCGCCGCCGGCTGACACACGGCTCCGCCGAACGACGGACGGCCCGCACCGGGAAGGACCTCCCGGTGCGGGCCGTCCGCGTCGCGCAGCCGTGGTCCGCGGTCGGTGTCACCATGCCGCCTCGGACCACGCCCGCGCGGTCGGCCTTCCCGGTTCCCGGTTCCCGACCACACCCCCGCGATGCGGTCGCCCGGCTCCCGCGGGCTCAGTACGAGGCGCGCCGCAGCTGCAACCGTTCCTTCTCGGACAGGCCGCCCCATACGCCGAAGCGCTCGTCGTTGGCGAGGGCGTACTCGAGGCAGGCGGGGCGCATGTCGCACAGGGTGCAGATGCGCTTGGCCTCCCGCACCGAGCTGCCGGGCTCCGGGAAGAAGAAGTCCGCCCCGGTCTGCGCGCACAGCGCCTCCCGCTGCCAGGCGAGATCGGGCGTCGATGTGGTGTCGGTGTACATGGCCAGCATCGTGGCGAACGGCGAAAAACGTTCGATCAACGCCGGATATACGCGGTGCGGCAGGGCCTCCGGCCGCCCCGATGGTGCCCCCGCCACGGGGTGCGGCGCACGGCGGCGCGCGGGACCGCGACACAGGAGGGCCGCCGCCCCCGCCCTCCTCCCCCGGCCGGGCTCCGGCAGCGGTTGTCGGTGGGCGGTGCGAGACTCGGCAGTGCATCGGCGGGACTTCGACGAGGAGGACGAAGATGCTCACCACCCGTTTCGTCGACGGCGCTCCGAACTGGATCGACATCGGTACGAGCGACATCGGGCGCGCCTCCGTCTTCTACGGTGCTCTTTTCGGCTGGCGGTTCGAGTCTGCGGGGCCGGACGCCGGGGGCTACGGCTTCTTCCGGCTGGACGGCGGCATCGCGGCGGGCGGTATGCAGACCACGCCCGAGCAGGGCCCGCCGTCGTGGACGGTGTACTTCCGGTCGTCGGACGCCGAGAGCACGTGCGCAGCCGCCGAACGGGCGCACGGCAGAGTGGTCTTTCCGCCGATGGAGGTGAGGGACCAGGGCACGACGGCGATCCTCGCCGACCCGGCGGGCGCGCCGTTCGGCATCTGGCAGCCCGCGCGGCTCCAGGGCCTGGAGGTGGCGGGAGCGCCGGGCTCGCTGTGCTGGGCCGAGCTGTATACACCGGACGAGGCCGCGGCCGCCGCCTTCTACCACGCCGCCCTGGGCCTGGAGACCTCGGCCGTCTCCCTCCCCGGCGGCACCTACACCAGTGTCCGTCCGGCGGGCGCCGGGGAGGACGGCGCGTTCGGCGGGGTCGTCCCGTCGGCCGACGCCCCCACGGAGGCGGGGGCGGGGGCGTACTGGCTGCCGTACTTCGCGGTCGGGGACGTGGACGCGCTGGTGGGGACGGCGCGGGAGCTGGGGGGCGCGGTGCGGCTGGCCCCCACGGACATCGAGGACGTCGGCCGGATCGCCCGTCTCGCCGACCCGGACGGGGCCGGCTTCGCGGTGATCCGCACCGCGCCGCGGCGGACGTGAGCACGGCGCGGGATTCCGGAGCGGGGGCCGGTCAGGCCGAGGCGCGGCGCACCAACGTGGTCGGCAGGACCACACCGGACGGTGGGACTTCGGCTCCGTCGTCCGGTCCGGCGTGGGGCGTGCGGGGGTCGAGGCCGCGCAGCAGGAGGCGGGCCATGGTCCGGCCCATCTCCTCGATGTCCTGACGGACCGTCGTCAGCGGCGGGTCGGTCTGTTCGGCGACGGGCAGCATGTCGTCGAAGCCGACCACGGCGACGTCCTCGGGCACCCGCAGTCCGCGTTCGCGCAGGACGCGCAGGGCACCCGAGGCGGTGAGGTCGTTGGCGGCGAACACGGCGTCGACGTCGGGGCGGCGGTCGAGGAGTTCCCGCATCGCCCGCTCACCGCCTCCGAAGGTGAAGTCGCTCTCCACGACGAGCCGTGGATCGGTGTCGCCCACGACGTCCCGGAACCCTTCCAGCCGGTCCACCGCGGAGGTCTGGTCGCGGGGACCGGTGAGGTGGGCGATCCGGCCGCGCCCCAGACCGGCCAGGTGGCGGACGGCCGCCCGGGCGCCGCCGCGGTTGTCGCTGTCGACGTACACCACGTCGCGGGTGCCGTCGCTCCAGCCGGGGCGGCCGCCGAACACCGTCGGCACTCCGGCGCCCTGGATCAGCCCGGGCAGCGGATCGTCGAGGTGCAGCGAGAAGACGAGGGCGCCGTCGACGTGGCCGCCGGCCAGATAGCGGGCGACCCGGGCATGGTCGTCGCGGCCCTCGGTGAGCAGCAGTACGAGCTGGTTGTCGTGGGCCGTCAGTTCCTTGCTGATGCCGCGCAGGTGGAGCGCGAAGAAGGGGTCGGCGAAGATCCGGGTCTCCGGTTCGGCGATGACGACGGCGACGGCGTCGTGCCGCTTCGTCACCAGGCTGCGGGCGGCCTGGTTGGGCACGTACCCGAGTTCCTCCACGGCCCGCCGGACCCGCTCCGCGAGGGGCTCGCGCACACCGTCCCCGCCGTTGACGACCCGTGAGACCGTGGCCCGGGACACCCCGGCCCGGGCGGCCACGGCCTCCAGCGTGGGACGCGGCGCTGTCTCGGTCACTACGGGGCTCCTCCTCGACGGCTGGGGGACAGAATAGCCGCGCGCCACGGCGCCGACCGGCGACGGTGAGAGCGCTCCCGCCACCGGAGAGCACCGGCACACGGCGGCGCGCCGCGCGCCGGTCCCAGGTCAGCCGGTCGGCGGTTCGGCCCTCAGGCCAGCAGGTCGATCCGCCGCCCGACGCCCGTCCGTTCGGCCCGCTCGTACGCGAGCCAGGCGAGTGCCAGGTCCTGCCAGGGCAGGCCGACAGGGGCGTACACGGAGCGGGTGGCGGGATCCGTGCGCCCGGGGTGGTCGCCACGCAGGATCTCGCCGAGGGTGGCGGCTGCGGCCTCCGGGGGCAGGCCGGCGGAGGCGAGCACGCCCATCTCGGCCGCCGGCTCACGCTCGTCGACGACGAGCAGTGCGGCCTCCAGCAGGTCGCGGGCGAGTTCCCGCTTGCCGGGCTCGTCGGCGCCGAGGCTGGTGAGGTGCTGCCCGGCGTGGGTGTCCGCCAGGCACAGCAGCGGTGTGCGCGACCAGGTCGCCAGCAGGACGACGTCGGCGGCCGCGGCCACCTCCACGGCCGATCCCGCGGTCCGTCCGACGTGCCGGGCGGCGAACGCGGCGGCCCGGCCGGCGTCCGTGTCGTGGACGACGAGCGGGCGCCGCCCGCGCAGGACGGCGAGTCCGTGCAGCACCAGCTCCGCCTGGGCGCCCGCGCCGACCACCCCGAGGGTGCCGTCGGCCCGTCCGGTCAGGACGTGGGTGCCGAGGGCGGCCGCGAGGCCGGTCCGCCAGGCGGTGACCGTGGCGGAGTCGAGGAGAGCGAGCAGTTCGCCGTCCCGTCCGCCGTGCAGGCAGATCACCCCGCGCAGTGCGGGCCGGGCCACGGGGAACTTGGCGTTGACCTTGACGGTGTACGCCTCGATGCCGGGCAGCAGCCCCGGTATCAGCGCTGTCGCCGTGCCGGGGAACGGCAGGTCGGTGCGGATCCGGCGGCCCGGTGTCCGTTCCCCGTCCGCGCGGCGGAAGCCCTCGTCCAGGGCGGCCAGGCAGGCTTCGGGGTCCAGCACCGTCTCCAGGTCACTGCGGGTCAGGACGAGGGTCATGGCCCCATGATCCCTCAGTGCCCGTGATCCCTCGATGCCCGTGATCCTCCGGAGTCCGTGATCCCCCGGAGTCCGTGGGCCCTGGAAGGCGCGGCCCCGCGCGGGATCGGGGCGTGCGGGCCGTCAAGGGGCCGGTGGGTGGTTCTTCTTCGCGCGGCTCGGCTGGACGCGGCGGGGTTCGCCCGGCATCTTCGGGTACTCGGGCGGGTACGGCAGGTCGCCGAGGCCGTGGTCGCGTTCGTCCTGGGCGGCCAGGTCGAGGAGCGCGTCGAGGGAGTAGGCGTGGTCGTCCATGTCGGCGTGCACGTCGCCGAGTTCGGCGTACCGGGCCGGCATGGTCGCGATGTCGAAGTCGCGGGGGTGGGCCCGGCCGACCTCCTCCCAGCGCAGGGGGGCGGAGACGGGGGCGTGCGGGCGGGGGCGGACGGAGTAGGCGGAGGCGATGGTGCGGTCGCGGGCGGTCTGGTTGTAGTCGAGGAAGATGCGTTCGCCGCGCTCCTCCTTCCACCACTTGATGGTGACCCGGTCCGGCATGCGGCGTTCCATCTCGCGGCCGACGGCGATGGCGGCGCGCCGGACCTGGGTGAAGGTCCAGCGCGGCTCGATCGGCACGAAGACGTGCAGGCCGCGGCCGCCGGAGGTCTTGGGCCAGCCGCGCAGTCCGCCGAACTCGTCGAGCAGCTCGCGCAGTTCGTGGGCGGCGCGCACGGCGTCGTCGTAGTCGGTGCCGGGCTGCGGGTCGAGGTCGATGCGGAGTTCGTCGGGGCGGTCGACGTCGGTGCGGCGGACGGGCCAGGGGTGGAAGGTGAGGGCGCCGTACTGCGCGGCCCACAGCACGGCCGCCTCCTCGGTCGGGCACATCTCGTCGGCGGTGCGGCCGCTGGGGAAGGCGATGTGGGCGGTCGGGATCCAGTCGGGCATGCCCTTGGGGGCCCGCTTCTGGAAGAAGGACTCGCCGGTCACGCCGTCCGGGTAGCGCTCCAGGGTGGTGGGGCGGTCGCGCAGGGCGCGCAGGATGCCCGGAGCGACCGCCTGGTAGTAGCGGGCGAGGTCGAGCTTGGTGAAACCGCGCTCCGGGAAGAAGACCTTGTCCGGGCTGGACAGCCGTACCGTCCGGCCGCCCGCCTCCAGTTCCACCGCGTCACCCATGCGAGCCACGGTAGGCGCACCTCGCACGGCACGCATACCGGGCGATACCCGACCCGAACGAGCAGAATCGGAGCATGGATCTGCCGGTCATGCCTCCCGTGAAGCCCATGCTCGCCAAGTCGGTGACGGCGATCCCGCCCGGCATGCAGTACGAGGCGAAGTGGGACGGGTTCCGGGCCATCGTGTTCCGCGACGGGCCGGACGTCGAGCTGGGCAGCCGTACCGGCAAGCCGTTGACCAGGTACTTCCCCGAGCTCGTCGCGGCCCTCCTGGCGCGCGTGCCCGAGCGGTGCGTGCTGGACGGCGAGATCGTGATCGCGCGGGAGGGGCGGCTGGACTTCGACGCGCTCACCGAGCGCATCCACCCGGCGGACTCGCGGGTGCGCACGCTCGCCGAACGGACCCCCGCCTCCTTCGTCGCCTTCGACCTGCTGGCACTGGCCGACCAGTCGCTGCTGGACGTGCCGCTGAGCGACCGGCGGGCGCTGCTGACCAGGGCGCTGGAGGGGGTGACGCCGCCCGTCCACGTGGCGCCGGCGACCCTGGACGTCGAGGTGGCACGGCAGTGGTTCGAGGAGTACGAGGGCGCGGGCCTGGACGGGGTGGTCGCCAAGCCGCTCACCCTGCGGTACCTCCAGGACGAGCGCGCCATGTTCAAGGTCAAGCACGAGCGCACGGCGGACGTGGTCGTCGCCGGCTACCGGCTGCACAAGAGCGGCCCGGTGGTCGGCTCCCTGCTGCTGGGCCTGTACGACGACCGGGGCGCCCTCCAGCACGTCGGGGTCTCCGCCGCGTTCTCGATGAAGCGCCGGGCGGAGCTGGTCGAGGAGCTGGAACCGCTGCGCCTGGCGGACGCCGCGGGCCACCCGTGGGCGGCCTGGTCGGACGAGACCGCCCACGAGACGGCCCGGCTGCCCGGTGCGCCGAGCCGCTGGTCGGGCAGGAAGGACCTGTCCTGGGTGCCGCTCGCACCGGAGCGGGTGGCCGAGGTGGCCTACGACCACATGGAGAACGGCGCGCGTTTCCGGCACACGGCCCGCTTCCGCCGCTGGCGCCCGGACCGGACACCGCAGAGCTGCACGTACGCGCAGCTGGAGGAGCCGGTGCGCTACGACCTGGCGGAGATCCTCGGCGCACCGCCCCGGACACCGCCCTCCTGAGGCACAGCGGCGCTCACAGTGGCGCTCACAGTAGCGCTCACGGTGGCGTTCTCACGGCGGTGTTCTCGGCGACGCCGGCGGTGTTCTCGGCGACGTCCTCACGGCGTCATGAGGATCTTCACCGCGCCGTCCCGCTTCCGCTGGAACATCTCGTACGCCTTGGGCGCCTCCGACAGGGGCAGCCGGTGGGTGGCGAAGTCGTCGACGCCGAGGGGGTCCTCGTCCGTGAGGTACGGGATGATGTCGTCGGTCCAGCGGCGCACGTTGGCCTGGCCCATCCGGATCTGGATCTGCTTGTCGAACAGGGTGAGCATGGGCATCGGGTCGGCCATGCCGCCGTAGACGCCGACCAGGGAGAGCGTCCCGCCGCGCCGCACCAGTTCGATGGCGGTGTGCAGGGCGGCGAGCCGGTCGACGCTGAACCGCTCGGCGAGGGGGCCGCCGATCTTGCGCGGCAGCAGGGCGGAGGCGTTCTGGACGAGACGTGCGGCGGCGCTGCCGTGGGCCTCGGTGCCGACGGCGTCGATCACGGCGTCGGGGCCGCGGCCGTCGGTCTCGTCGCGGATCGCGGCGACCAGTTCCTTCTCGCTGTCGAAGTTGCGCAGGTCGTACGTCTCCACGCCGCGCGCCTTGGCCCGCCGCAGCCGGTCGCCGACCAGGTCCACGCCGATCACCCGTCCGGCGCCGCGCACCTGGGCGACCCGGCAGGCCATGTCGCCGATGGGTCCGAGGCCGAGCACGGCCACGGTGCCGCCCTCGGGGACGTCGGCGTAGGAGACCGCCTGCCAGGCGGTGGGCAGGACGTCGGAGAGGTAGACGAAGCGGTCGTCGGGCGGTCCCTCGGGGACCTTGATGGGCCCGAACTGGGCCTGCGGCACACGCAGGTACTCGGCCTGGCCGCCGGGCACCGCGCCGTACAGGCGGGTGTAGCCGAACAGGGCGGCGCCCATGCCCTCGCCGGTCACCTGGGTGGTCTCGCACTGCGTGGGCAGGGCGTTCAGGCACATCCAGCAGCCGCCGCAGGCGATCTGGAAAGGCACCACGACCCGGTCACCGGCCTTCAGGTCGGGGACGGCCGGGCCGACCTCCTCGACGATGCCCATGGGTTCGTGTCCGAGGATGTCGCCGGGGGTCATGAACGGGGTGAGCACCTCGTAGAGGTGCAGGTCGGAACCGCACAGTCCGGTGGACGTGACGCGGATGACGGCGTCCGTCGGTTCCTGGATCTTCGGGTCGGGCACGGTCTCCACCCGTACGTCCCGCTTCCCCTGCCAGGTCACTGCCTTCATCGTGCCGCGCTCCCTCCACCGAGTTTCGGGGTCCCGCCGTGTCGGGGGGCCTGGTCCTGGGTGCCGCCCGGGTACCCGGCGGCGCTGCCCCGAACCGCGCGGGCGCCCCGGCCGGTCCGGCCCGGTCCGCCCCGCGGAGGGTGCGGGCAGCCGCCGGCTCGCGGGGTCTGGAAGGCGTGACGGGGGTCAGGAAGGCGCGCGGGGTCTGGAAGGCGTGACGGGGGCCGGGAAGGCGTGACGGGGGCCGGGAAGGCGTGACGGGGTCAGGAAGGCGTGACGAGGGGTTCCACGGGGTTGCGGAGTCCTTCGGTCGCGTCCGAGACGCGCCGGATGAGGTCGAAGAAGACGACCTGCTCCTCGGCGGAGAGCGGGGCCAGGAAGACCTGGTTCATCCGGGCCGTGCGCACGCTCAGCTTGCGGTGGACGCGCTGCCCCTCGTCGGTGAGGCGGAGCAGGAAGCGGCGGCCGTCCTGCGGGTCGCGGACCTTGTCGAGCAGTTCGCGCCGGCCGAGCCGGCTGATGACCTCGGCGATGGTGGAGCGGTCCAGTCCCACCCGTTCGCCCACGGTGCGCTGGTCCAGGCCGGGCTCGGCGACGAGCGCGTTCAGCACCGCGAACTGCGGTGAGGTGATCTCCTCGGAAACCATGGTGTTCCACAGAAGGTAGTGCGCCTGCTGCAACCGGCGGGCCAGGTGCCCGGGGTGGGAGGAGAGGTCCACCGCGGCCATGTGCGCTCCCGAGATCGTCTTCGTTTCGTTGGTGCACTGAACAATACCGCGCGGGAGCCGGATCGCACCTTCAGCCAGCCAATGTGATCTGACCTGCACTTTCACCGAGGTCTTGACGCCCCGCTCCCCCGATGGCAGCGTGATGGACACCTCGCTGAAATAATCAGTGCCCTGATTAATTGACGACCTGGGCGCTCGGACGGATGGGGCTTCACGGATGGACAAGGTGGTCGCCACGGCCCTGGAGGCTGTGGCCGATGTGCCGGAGGGCGCGTCGCTCGCGGTGGGCGGCTTCGGGTTGAGCGGTGTCCCGAACGTACTGATCCAGGCGCTGTACGAGCGCGGGGTCGGCTCCCTGAGCGTCGTCTCCAACAACTGCGGGGCGATGGAGTCGGGGCTGGCGGTCCTGCTGGCCGCGGGACGGATCGCCCGGGTGACCGGCTCCTACATCGGCGCGAACAAGGAGTTCGCGCGCCAGTACCTCGCCGGTGAGCTGGAGGTCGAGCTGATCCCGCAGGGCACGCTCGCCGAGCGGCTGCGGGCCGGCGGTGCCGGCATCCCCGCGTTCTACACCCCGGCCGGGGTGGGCACGCAGGTCGCCGACGGCGGTCTGCCGTGGCGCTACGACGGACAGGGCGGCGTCGCGCTGGCCTCGCCGCCGAAGGAGGTGCGGGAGTTCGACGGCACCGAGTACGTGCTGGAGCGGGGTATCCGCACCGACTTCGCGCTGGTGCGGGCCGCCAAGGGCGACCGGCACGGCAACCTGGTGTTCAACAAGTCCTCCCGCAACTTCAACCCGCTCGCGGCGATGGCCGGACGGGTGACGATCGCCGAGGTCGAGGAACTCGTCGAGCCCGGCGAGATCGAGCCGGACGCGGTGCACGTGCCGGGCATCTTCGTGCAGCGGGTGGTCGCGCTGACCCCCGAGCAGGCGGCGGACAAGAAGATCGAGCGGCGCACGATTTCCGCGCCTTCGGCACGAGGGACGGTGAACTCCTGATGGCGTGGACACGGGAAGAGATGGCGGCCCGCGCGGCCCGCGAACTCCAGGACGGCCAGTACGTCAACCTGGGCATCGGTCTGCCGACGCTGATCCCGAACTACCTCCCGGCGGACGTGGAGGTGATCCTGGAGTCGGAGAACGGCATCCTGGGCACCGGCCCCTACCCCACCGAGGACCAGGTCGACCCGGACCTGATCAACGCCGGCAAGGAGACCGTGACGGTCCTGCCGGGCGCCTCCTTCTTCGACTCGGCGCTGTCGTTCGGCATGATCCGCGGCGGTCACATCGACGTCGCCGTGCTGGGCGCGATGCAGGTGTCGGAGACCGGCGACCTGGCCAACTGGGCGATCCCCGGCAAGATGATCACCGGCATCGGCGGGGCGATGGACCTGGTCCACGGCGCCCGCACGGTCATCGTCGTCATGACGCACACCGCCAAGGACGGCAGCCCGAAGATCGTCAGCGAGTGCGCGCTGCCCCTGACCGGCAAGGGGTGCGTGAACCGGATCATCACCGACCTCGGCGTCCTCGACGTCACGGAGAACGGGCTGGTCCTCGTCGAGACCGCCCCCGGGGTGAGCGCCGACGAGATCGTCGCCAAGACCGACGCCAAGGTGACCCTGACGGAGGAAGTGCAGTGAAGGACGTCTACATCGTCGACGCGGTCCGCACCCCGATCGGCCGCTACAACGGCGCCCTCGCCCCGGTGCGCCCCGACGACCTCGGCGCGCACGCCATCCGCGAGCTCCTGGCCCGCACCCCCGAGCTGGACCCCTCCCGCGTCGAGGACGTCTACTTCGGCAACGCCAACGGCGCCGGCGAGGAGAACCGCAACGTCGGCCGTATGGCCGCCCTCCTCGCGGGCCTGCCGACCTCCGTGCCCGGCGTGACCGTCAACCGGCTGTGCGCCTCCGGCCTGGAGGCGGTGATCCAGGCGGCCCGCGCCATCGCCGTCGGGGACGCCTCGATCGCCGTGGCCGGCGGTGTGGAGTCGATGACCCGCGCCCCCTACGTGCTGCCCAAGTCCGACCGGCCGTTCCCGGCGGCGCACACCGAGCTGTACTCGACCACCCTCGGCTGGCGGATGGTCAACCCGAGGATGGACCCCCAGTGGACGATCCCGCTGGGCGAGTCGGCCGAGCTCATCGCCGAGAAGCACAAGATCAGCCGGGAGCAGCAGGACGAGTTCGCGCTGCGCTCGCACCGCAGGGCGGCCGCCGCGCAGGCGGAGGGCCTGTTCGACGCCGAGCTCGCGCCGGTGACCATCCCGCGGCGCAAGGGCGACCCGCAGGTCGTCGCCGCCGACGAGAGCGTCCGCGCGGACGCCTCCCTGGAGGCGATGGCCAAGCTGAAGCCGTCCTTCCGCACGGAGAACGGCACGGTGACGGCCGGCAACGCCTCCCCCCTCAACGACGGCGCCGCGGCCCTGCTGCTGGTCGACGAGGAGGGCCTGGCCGCCACCGGCCGCGAGCCCCTCGCCCGCGTCCGCGCCACCGGGGTGTCGGCGAACGACCCGCAGTACTTCGGGCTCGCCCCCGTCGAGGCGGTCAACCGCGCGCTGGCCAAGGCCGGCAAGGGCTTCGCCGACCTGTCGGTGCTGGAGCTGAACGAGGCCTTCGCCGCCCAGGTGCTGGGCTGTGTGGCCGAGTGGCCCGAGTTCGACCCCGAGATCCTCAACCCGCAGGGCGGAGCGATCGCCCTCGGCCACCCGCTCGGCGCGTCCGGCGCCCGCCTCGCCGGCACGGTCGCCCACCAGCTCGCCCGCCGCGGAAGCGGCATCGGCGTCGCCACCCTCTGCATCGGCGTGGGCCAGGGCCTCGCCCTCGTCCTCGAACGCTAGGAATCGCCATGACTCTCACGCAAGCGGACATCGACCTGGAGATCGCGGCCGAGCGCGCCGCGTACGAGAAGCGGATCGCCGACGGCGCCCCCGTCGAGCACCAGCCGCGCCGCGACTACGCCCCCTACCGCTCCTCGGTGCTGCGCCACCCGAAACAGCCGCTGGTCGCGATCGACGTGAACAAGGACCCGGAGCTGGTGGAGCTGGCCTC
This sequence comes from Streptomyces sp. NPDC003248, assembly GCF_055563235.1. Taxonomy (NCBI): domain Bacteria; kingdom Bacillati; phylum Actinomycetota; class Actinomycetes; order Kitasatosporales; family Streptomycetaceae; genus Streptomyces; species Streptomyces sp. NPDC003248. Next base: position 52,919 of record NZ_JBVHDT010000021.1, read on the forward strand.
CCCCGCCTTCGGCGAGCGCGACATCACCGAGATCGACAACGACCTGACCCGGCAGCACACCGGCGAACCGATCGGCGAGCGCATCACCGTCTCCGGCCGGCTGCTCGACCGCGACGGCCGCCCGATCCGGGGCCAGCTGATCGAGATCTGGCAGGCCAACTCGGCGGGCCGGTACGCCCACCAGCGCGAGCAGCACGACGCGCCGCTGGACCCGAACTTCACCGGCGTGGGCCGCACCCTCAGCGGCGACGACGGCTCCTACCACTTCACCACCATCCAGCCGGGCCCGTACCCGTGGCGCCAGCACGTGAACGCCTGGCGGCCGGCGCACATCCACTTCTCGCTCTTCGGCACGGCCTTCACCCAGCGGCTCGTGACGCAGATGTACTTCCCGAGCGACCCGCTGTTCCCGTACGACCCGATCATCCAGTCGGTGACGGACGACGCGGCCCGGCAGCGGCTCGTCGCCACGTACGACCACAACCTGTCGGTGCCGGAGTTCTCCATGGGCTACCACTGGGACATCGTGCTCGACGGCCCGAACGCCACCTGGATCGAAGAGGGACGCTGACCTGCCATGACGAAGATCGACACGAGCCGTCCCGAGACCGTGCTGCCCACCGCGTCGCACACGGTCGGCCCCTTCTACGGCCACGCCCTGCCGTTCCGCGGCGGCGAGGACATCGCGCCCCACGGGCACGCGGACACGATCACCGTGCACGGATACGTGTACGACGGTGAGGGCAACGGGCTGCCGGACGCCATGGTGGAGCTGTGGGGTCCCGACCCGGAGGGCAACGTGCCCACGGCCGACGGCTCGATGCGCCGCGACCCGTCGTCCGGCGGCTTCCTGGGCCGCAACGGCGTGGAGTTCACCGGTTTCGGCCGCATCCAGACCGACGCGAACGGCCACTGGTACGCCCGGACGCTGCGCCCCGGCGCCCGCGGGCACAGCGCCCCCTACCTCAGCGTGTGCGTCTTCGCGCGCGGACTGCTGGTGCACCTGTTCACCCGCATCTACCTGCCGGGCGACGACGCCGCGCTCGCGGCCGACCCGCTGCTCACCCGGGTGGGCGACCGGCGCGACACGCTGATCGCGAAGGACGAGGGCAACGGCACCTACCGTTTCGACATCCGCCTTCAGGGCGAAGGCGAGACGGTCTTCCTGGAGTTCCAGTGACACCCGCTGTCCCCGATGCCCCCTCCGACGCCGGTCTGCTCGCCCCCGGGTGGACCGGCGCCCCCGCCGCCTCCGCGACGGGCGACGACGCCTTCCTGCGGGCGCTGCTCGACGCGGAGGCCGCGCTGACCCGCGCCCAGGCCTCCCTGGGCCTGGCCCCCGCCGAGGCCGCGGCGGCGGTCACCGAGGCCGCCGCCGCGGACGCCTACGACGTACGGTCGCTGGCGGAGCGCGCCCGCGGCGGCGGGAACCCGGTGATCCCCCTGGTCGCGGACCTCACGAAGGCGACCGGCCCGCAGTACGGGCCGTACGTCCACCGGGGGGCCACCAGCCAGGACATCATGGACACGGCGACCATGCTGGTCGCCGTGCGCGCCCTGGACCTCGTCCTGGCCGACCTCGACCGCACACAGCGCGCGCTGGCGCGGCTCGCCGCCGGGCACCGGGACACGCCGATGCCGGGGCGCACCCTCACCCAGCACGCCGTCCCGACGACCTTCGGGCTGAAGGCGGCCGGCTGGCGGTCGCTGGTGCTGGACGCGCGGGACCGCGTGACGGCCGTACGGGACGCCCTGCCCGCCCAGCTCGGCGGCGCCGCCGGCACGCTGGCCGCCTTCACGGCGTACGGCGCCGCCGACGCGACCGCGCTGCCCGCCGCGTACGCCCGTGAACTGGGCCTGCGCGCACCGCGGTTGCCGTGGCACACCCTGCGCACGCCGGTCGCCGACCTCGCCGGATGCCTGGCCTTCACCGCCGGGGCGCTGGGGAAGCTCGCGGCCGACGTGCTCACCCTCGCCCGCACCGAGACCGCCGAGGTCGCGGAGGGCAGCGGGGGCGGCTCGTCGGCGATGCCGCACAAGGCGAACCCGGTGCGGTCCACGCTGATCGCGGCCGCCGCCCGGCGCGCCCCGCAGCTAGCGGCCACGCTGTACGGGTCGCTGGTGGCCGAGGACGAGCGGCCCGCCGGGGCCTGGCACGCCGAGTGGGAGCCGCTGCGGGACCTGCTGCGGCTGGTGGGCGGGGCCGCCCGGGACGCCGCCGAGCTGACGGAGGGCCTGCGGGTGCACCCGGACGCCATGCGCGCGCACCTCGACCTCACCCACGGGCTGATCGTCTCCGAGCGGCTGTCGGCCGAGCTGTCGGCCGTGCTCGGCCGCGCCCGCGCCAAGGAACTCCTCACCCGGCTCGCACCGCGCACCTACGCCGAAGGCCGTTCGCTGGCCGACCTCCTCGCCGAGGAGCCCGAGTTGAAGGACGTCGACCTCGGCGACCTCACCGACCCCGCCCGCTACACCGGCTCCGCCGGAGCCCTCACCGACCGTGCGCTGGAGCGACGTTGACCGAGAAACTGCTCAACCACCTTGCCGAGGGGCCCGCTTCCGCTCCGCCGCTGCTGCTCGGGCCCTCCCTGGGCACCTCGTACGCCCTGTGGGACAAGGTCGCGCCCGAGCTGTCCATCACCCACCGGGTGGTCCGCTGGGACCTCCCCGGCCACGGGGGCTCCGACGCCGGCCTGATCGGCCCCGGCGCCACCGTCGGCGACCTGGCCGGCCTGGTGCTGGAGCTCGCCGACTCCCTCGGCCTGGAGCGGTTCGCGTACGCCGGGGTGTCGCTGGGCGGCGCGGTCGGGCTGCACCTGGCGCTGCACCACCCCGAGCGGGTGTCGTCGCTCGCCGTGATCTGCTCGTCCGCCCACTTCAACGGGGCCGGGCCGTGGCAGGAGCGGGCCGCGCTGGTCCGGCGCGAGGGACTGGCCGGCCTGGCGGAGAGCGCGAACGCCCGCTGGTTCACGCCCGGTTTCACCGTGCCGGAGCTGGTCGCCGACCACCGTGACGCCGACCCCGCGGCGTACGCCGCCTGCTGCGACGCGCTGGCCGCGTTCGACCTGCGGGAGCGGCTGGCGGAGATCTCCGTGCCCACCCTGCTGGTCGCCGGCCGCGAGGATCCCGCGACGCCGCCCGCGCACCTGCGGGAGATCGCGGACGCGGTCCCGGGCTCCGCCCTCACGGAGATCCCGGGCGCCTCGCACCTCGCGCCCGCGGAGCGCCCCGAAGCCGTGCTGACCGCGCTGCGCGCGCACTTCTCCGGTGGGGCGAAGCGGGGCATGGAGGTACGCCGGCAGGTGCTCGGCGACGCGCACGTGGACCGGGCGCAGTCCCGGCAGACGCCGTTCACCGCCCGGTTCCAGGACTTCATCTCGCGCTACGCCTGGGGCGAGATCTGGACCGACCCGACCCTCAGCCGCCGCGAACGCAGCATGATCACGCTGACCGCGCTGGTGGCGCACGGCCACTACGACGAGCTGGCCATGCACGTCCGCGCCGCCCGCCGCAACGGCCTCTCCCCCGAGGAGATCGGCGCCGTCCTGCTCCAGACGGCCGTCTACTGCGGGGTCCCGGCGGCGAACTCCGCCTTCGCGACGGCCCAGCGGGTGCTGGCGGAGGAGGAGCAGGGCTGAGGCGCTTCGGCCCGGGCGTGCCCGGGCTCAGGCCGACTGGGCCCGAGGGCACAACGCCTTGCACCGCAGGGTCCGCGCCCGTGTCGAGCACACCTTCGCCCGCATGAAAGGGTGGAAGATCCTCCGCGACTGCCGCCTGACAGGCGACGGCGTCCACCCCGCCATGCTCGGCATCGCCCGCCTGCACGGCCTCAGGCGGGCGGGGTGACGCAGAAACCGGGCAGGCCGTCCATCACCGCCTTCCATCGAGGGGCCGCGCCTTCAGTGACTGCGTAGCATGAACCACGTGTCGAGCGAGGAAGTGATGCAGGACGGCGCCCATCGTCGGGTGGTGCGGATCGGTCATACGGTCCGCAGGCCCGTCCAGCCGTGGACACCCACCGTCCACGCGTTGCTGCGGCACCTGGAGAAGGTCGGCTTCGCCTACGCGCCGAGGCCGCTGGGAATCGACGACGAGGGTCGTGAGGTTCTCACCTTCATCGAGGGTGATTCCGGCCCGTCGGGCTGGGCCAGGGTCGTAGACCGGCCAGGCCTGAGGAACTTCGCCCGGCTGTTGCGCGACTACCACGATGCCTGCCAGAGCTTTTCACCTCCGCAGGGCGCGACCTGGTCCACGGACGAAGGGAGCCCAGGCGACGGCGTCGTCTGCCATGGGGATTTCGGCCCCTGGAATGTCGTCTGGCAGGGGAACCGGCCGGTGGGCATCATCGACTGGGATTTCGCCCGCCCGGCACCACGCTTGCACGACGTGGCCTATGCGCTGGAGTACGTCGTGCCGTTCCGCGACGACGCCGAGTGTCTGCGCTGGCTGCAGTACCCGGCTCCGCCCGACCGCCGTTCGCGGCTGGAAGACTTCTGCAGCGTGTACGGCCTCGACTCGACCGTGGGCATCGTCGACGCCGTCATCGCCAGACAGATGCACAGTGCCGACCTTGTACGCCGGCTGGCCGAGCAAGGGCACGAGCCTCAGGCCACCTGGGCCGCCGAGGGGCTCCTGACCGAACTCGAGAACAGGATCGACTGGAGCAAGGCGCACCGGCATCTGGTCGAGTAGCCACTGCACTCGCCCGTCCTTTCCGGCTGTCACAGCGGGCAGGTTTCGTCAGGCCGTGGCTGAGCGCCATAGCCAGCGGAGCGCATCGGGGAGGAGGACTCCGCCGTGGTTGGGGCTGTGGCCACCGTCGCCGAGGACGAGACGGAAGTCGTAGCCCGCTTCCGCGAGAGCGGCTGCCACACGCAGATTGCCGGCGAGCCAGTTCCTTTCGGGCCCGTTCCAGTTGAGGTCGCGGTGGCCCGCTTGCATGAAGATGCGCAGCGGTTTGCGGGGGGCGTTGGGGATGAGGGCAGGGTACGGGTTTCCGTTCGGCATCTGCGTGAAGCTCGAGAGGTAGCAGATGACTCGCCGGAACTTGTCCGGGCGCATCCAGGCAGCCGTGAAGGCGCAGTTGCCGCCGCTGCTGCCACCGCAGATGCCCCACTGGTCGGCGTCCTCCACGATCGAGTAGCGGCGTGTGACCTGGGGGATGATCTCAGTCAGGAGAAAGATGACGTAGCGGTCGTCGAACGCGTCGTACTCGGCGTTGCGGTTCTTCGGTTGTTGGGCGTTCCTGAGGACGCCGGGGTCGACGAAGACGCCGATGGTGACCGGGATCTCGCCACGGTGGATGAGGTTGTCCAACACGATGGCTCCGCGGACCTGCCCGTCCGGGTCCAGGTACCACCATCCGTCTTGGAACACCATCAGCGCCGCGGGTTCGGAGGGGTCGTATTGCGCGGGCACATGAACCCAGTACCGCCTCGTGGTGCCTGGGTAGACCGTGCTCTCGCACCAGTCGAACTCCACGGTCGAGCCGGCGGGGACGCCCGGCTGTACACCCGAATCGGGCCCGTAGGCGTAGCGAACGTCTTGCTGGTCGATGGGGAGCGGACGAAAGGGCAGCTCGATGGTCACGCCCGCACCTTAGAGATGCTGTCCGATCGTCTCAAAGGGATTGTGTGCAAGGCGTTCGTGCTCGCGGGCGGCATGGTGCCGCGCTCTGGGGGATGCCTGCGCACGAGCGTCTCGGTGTGTGCGTCGAAGGCGGCGCCTTCGACGACTGGCGGATGTGCCGGTTCCCGGTCCGCTGGGGCGATCGGCGCTGGGCCGGTGCGGCCGGCAGCGCGGCTGCTGCCTGCTCGTAGAGGCTGAATGTGGGGCAGTGTCCGGTGGGCGGCGGTGACCCGCTGGTCGGCGCGGCCCACCGCTCGCCGGTGGGCCCCGCTCCTACTCGCGTCCGCGTGCCTGTCCCGGTACGAGGCCCACCTGGGGTGCCCCGAAGCCGGCCAGGGCCTGCCGGGCCCGGGTCGTCAGGCCGTCGGCGCCGCAGGTGCGGGCGAGGGTCAGGCCGCGGTTGAGTTCGGCGACGGAGCGGGCCGCGATGCCGTGCTCGATGCGGGCGGCCGCGTGTTCGTACTGGCAGGGCGAGGACTCCAGGTAGGCGACCGCCTGGGCGGTGAGCCGGACGGCGCGCTGGCCGGTCTCCAGGGCGGCGGCGCAGCGCAGGGCCTCGCCGATGGCGGTGTCGGTCCCGAAGCGCTCGGCCTGGCGGCGTGCGTCGGAGGCGAGCCGGGCCGCGCGGGCCGGGTCCTCGGTGGCGAGGGCACGGGCGAGGTCGGCCGCCCAGGGCACCATCACGGGGTTCAGGTGGCCGCGGACGGCCGCCGCCTTCTCGGCCTCCTCCAGTTCGTTGATGCCTTCCTGGGTGCGGCCGACGGCGAGCAGCAGCCGGCCGCGCACCGAGCGGGGGTCGGGCAGGATGATCGTGGACGGGTACGGCGGGGCGAAGCCGTACTGGCCGGCGATCCGCCAGGCCTCCTCGACATGGCCGCGGGCGAGCAGCGTGTCGACGAGATTGCAGGTCGCGGACCAGTACAGGGGCAGCCCGCGCCCGACGCGTTCGGCCAGGCGCAGCGCCTCCCGGAGGGACTCCTCGGCCTCCTTCAGCCGGCCGCGGCGGCGCAGGCCCAGGCCGAGGTAGGCGTGGGCGAGGGCGAGGTGCCCGCCGCTCCAGCCGGCGGACTCGTAGGCGCGCAGGGCCTCGTTGAAGAGGGCCTCGGCGCGGTCGAGGCGGTCGGTGTAGACGTAGGAGCTGGCGAGCATCATCAGCAGCTCGATGCCCCACTCGGTGTCGGTCCAGCCGAGGCCGGGCGCCAGGCGTCCGTTGACGAGGGCGCGGTCGCAGAGTTCGACGACGATCTCGGCGTTCTCGCCGTGGGTCATGGCGTCGAAGCCGCGCAGGATGAGCAGGGCGCGCTCGGCGTTGTCGCGGCCGGTGCAGGTGGCGGCCAGCGCGGCGAGCTTCTGCGAGCGGCCCGGCGACGTGGTCTCCCCGGCGTGGATGCCCTCCCACATGAACTGCACGGCCTGGAGCCGCATCCGGGCCGGTCCCGGCGGCTGCCGGGCGGCCTCCGCCTCGACCGTGCGCACGGCCTGCTCCAACTGGTCGTTGTGCAGCAGCGCCTGGGAGAGGCGGTAGACGGCGTCGACGCGCAGGCCGCCGTCGAGGCCGGGTGCGGCGAGCGCCTCCCGCAGGTGGCCGATGGTCCGGGCGGGCGCGGTGAGGAGGGTGGCGCAGCCGAGTTCGTAGAGCACGTGCGCGTGGACGTCGGGCCCGGGCGGTTCCTCCAGGGCGCGCTCCAGGCAGCGGCGGGCCGCTTCGGGGGCGCCGACGGCGACGTGTTCGCGGGCGGCCTCCCGCAACTGCTCGACGAGTTCCTCGTCGTCGTCGGGATGGACCTGGAGGAGGTGGCGGGAGGCGGCCGCGACACCCCGGCCGGCGTCCAGGACGACCTTCGCGGCGATGCCGTGCATGGCCCGGCACAGGCCTTCGGGGATGGAGTTGTAGACGGCGGTGGCGATCAGCGGGTGGACGAACTCCAGTCGGCCGGCCTCGGCGACGGGGCCCACCGCGGGGTCGGGGTCGGTGAGGATGCGGGCGCTGCGCAGCAGGTCGGCGCAGCGCTCGGCGTCGTCGCGGTGCATGCCGGCGAGCTTGGCCGCCTCGCCGACGGAGATGTCGGCGCCGAGGATGGCGGCGGCCATGGCGAACCGGGTGGCGTCGACGCCCAGTTCCTCCAGGCGGTCGACGAGGCCGCCGCCGCGGGCCGCGCGGTTGAGGGGGCGCAGTTCGGTGGCCGAGGACTCGCTCGGCTCCATCGCGCCGTCCTGGACCTTGGCGAGGAGTTCGACGGTGTCGTAGGGGTTGCCGCCGGTGACGGCCCAGACCTCGCGGCAGAACGGGTCGTCGGCGTGCGCGCCCACGGTGGCGCGGGTGAGGCCGGCGACCGCGTCGGGGGTGAGGGCGCTGAGGCTGGTGACGGAGGATCCGGCGACGGCGGCCACGGCGTCGAGGTGGCGGGCGCTGTCCCCCGTGACCCCGCCGGGCCTGCGGGCCACGACGACGAGGACGGAGAGCTCGTCGAGGCGGTCGGCGAAGGCGGCGAGCCAGCGCAGGGTCTCCTGGTCGGCCCAGTGCGCGTCGTCCACGAGCAGGACGAGGGGCCAGTCCCGCCGGGCCAGCCGGGTCACCGCGGCGACCAGGCCGTCGCACACGCCCTGCGGGTCGGCCTGGTCCGCGACGGGTTCCGCGATGCCGAGGGCGGGGCCGGCGATGTCGTACCAGTCGCCGAGGTACTCGCGGGCCTCCTCGGGGTGCAGGGACAGCAGCGCGGGCTGGAGCAACTGCCGTACCACGTTGAAGGGGACGGACCTGAGGGTCTCGCCGCCGCGCGCCGACCAGACCGTGCAGCCCCGGGCCTCGGCGATACGGCGGGTCTCGGCCAACAGCGTGGTCTTCCCCAGTCCGGCGTCGCCGCGCAGCAGGTGCACCCGGCCCGAGGAGGACCGGTCGGCGCAGAGTGTCCCGACCGCCCGCTCGATGGCGGCGACCGCCTCGTCGCGCTCCCACAGGGAGGCCGAGGCGGCCGCCGCCGGCCGTACCTCCGTCATCCCGCTGCCTCCCCAAGTCGCCCGAACGACGTACAGACCTTGAGCGTAGTCCTCCGGGGGCCGGTGCGGAGGGCGGTCCGCGCAGCTGTTGCCCCGCCGGGTGACGGGGGCCGGGCCGGGGCGCCGCCGTGGGCCTGCGGGGGAGGCGCGTGGACGTCAACGACGCGGGGAGCGCGGCGCGTTGACGTCGGTTTCACGCCACGGCGGCACGGAGTGCCGGACGGAGTGCTCCAACAAGTACCCATCCCTCTCATACGACTTTCACCGACGCCTCATACGGTGGGGGCATGACGCAGGTGACTCCTCCCGGGTGGTACCCCGACCCCGGGCAGACAAGTGACGGTCCCGCCACCGAGCGCTGGTGGGACGGCGGGGCGTGGACGGACCGGACCCGCCCCGCGGGCTCGGCCGACGCATGGGGTCCGGCGGCGCAGGGGCCGGCCGCCGGAGACGGCCCGGCCTATCCGGCCTACCCGCCGTATCCCGGGGCACCGGCCGGCCCGGGCGGACGGCGCGGGCTGCGCACCGGGATCGCCGTCGCGGCGGCCGTGGCGGTCCTGGCGAGCATCGGGATCGGCGTGTACGCGCTGACCAAGGACGACGGCGGCTCCGGCACCACGGGGACCGCGCAGGGACCCGGCGGCCAGGACGCTCCGGGCGGGTCGGGCGGCCCCGGCGGGCAGGACGGCGGCCAGGGCGGGCCGTTCGGCGACTCGGGCGGGTCCGGCGGGTCCGGCGGCTCGGGCGGCTCGGGCGGCTCCTCCCCCGCGCCGGAGGAGTCCGAGGCGCCCGAGATCAAGAGCGGCTCGGTGACGGACGCGCTCAACGGCATCAGCATCCCGATCCCGGACGGCTGGACCGGGCAGGAGCTGAGCGTGGGGGCGCAGATCACGTCCGACTCCTCCTACGAGTGCCCCGGCGACACGTCGAAGAAGTGCACCAAGGGGGGCCTGTACTCGGCGCCCGCCGAAGCGCTGGGCACCGAGGGGGACACGGCGGAGGAGGTCGCGAAGGCGGACATCGAGGCCAACGCCGAGGAGTCCTACGGCGGCACCACCTACGGCGAGATCACCTCGCACCAGGTGCTGGCCTCGAAGGCGGTCACCGTGGCCGGGCAGAAGGGCTACCTGGTCCGCTGGAAGGCGGTCACCAGCAAGGGCGCCGACGGCTACGTCGAGTCGCTGGTGTTCCCGGCGCCCGCGGACACCGACCGGCTGGTGGTGGTGCGCTTCGGCGTGGACGCCGACCAGTCGGTGTCGGTCATCGACACCGTCACCCAGGGCATCAAGGCCGCCTCGGGCGGCGGCAGCGGCAGCGGTCAGGACGTCTGAGCCGCCCCGGACGCCGGTCGGCCGGGTGGGGCGCCCCTCCGCTCAAGGGGAACCCCACCCGGCCGGGGGGTGCGCGCCGCCCCCGTCCCCACGGTGCGGCGCGAGCAGGTCACCGTCCGGTCATCCCGCGGACGGCGGCCTGGGTCATGGTGTGAGGCCGAGCGCCGGCAGCACGACGGCCTCCACGAAGCGGAGCAGGTACTCCTCGTCGGCGTAGGTGCCGTCCACGACGGGGCGGGCGCGGACGACGCCGAACATCTGGGCCGGGACGAACTCCAGCGCCGGGTGCCCGGCCGGGACCTCGCCGCGCTCGACACCGCGCCGCAGGATCTCCCGCAGGGCGGCGATCTCCGGGTCGACGAGCGCCTCGCGCAGGGCCCGGGCGAGTTCCTGGTCCTGGGTGACCGCGTGGCCGAGGGCCTGGAGCAGCTTGGTGTCGGCCGTGGACCAGCGGGCAGCGGCCCGCGCGGCCTCGCGCAGGTCCCCGGTGAGCGACCCGGTGTCGATGCCGGTCAGCCGGGAGCGGCGCCGGGAGCGCAGCGCGGCCACCACGAACTGCGGCTTGGTCTTCCACTGCCGGTAGAGGGTGGACTTGCTGCACCGCGTGCTGCTGGCGACCCCCTCCATGGTGACGGACTCGTAGCCGCACTCGCGGATCTGTTCGAGGACGGCGTCGAAGAACTCCTGCTCGCGCTCGGGCGTGAGCTTGGAGCGGCGCGAGGCGGTGACCGGGTCCGGTCCGTCCGCGGCCTGCGACGTCATCGCTGTGTCCCCTCGTGAGTGTCGTTGCTGTCGTGACTGTCGTTGCTGTCGTCACCGCTGTCGCCGTCGGCGCGGTGCGCGGGCCCGTGGGGGTCCGACTCCAGTGTGTCCGACAACAATCGATACGCCAGTGTACCGGTACCGAGGCGTATCGGTACACTGGCGTATCGGTACGAGATCGTATCGATGGTGCATACACGGGTCTTCGGTCCGCGCCGCACCTCCACATGCACCACCGTCATCGAAGGGGCCGGGGGATGAACGTCCGCACCGAGCCTGGGGACGCGGAGCCGGCCACGCCGGCCCGGCCTCCCGTGGTCCGGGAGCTGCTGCTCGTCGCAGGGCTCTTCCTCGTCTACAAGACGGGACGACAACTGGCCGCGGGCCACACCGCCGAGGCCTTCCGCAACGCCCACCGGGTGTGGGACGCCGAACGGTTGCTCCGCCTGCCCGGCGAGGGCGCGGTGCAGTCCCTGCTGCTGCACGGCGACACCCTGGCCCGCGCCGCGAACACCTACTACGCGACCGTCCACTTCCCCGCCACCGCCGCCTTCCTGGTCTGGCTGTACCTGCGGCGCCCGGCGCACTACGTCCGGGCGCGGCGGGCGCTGGCCGCCGTCACGGCCGCCGCCCTGGTGCTCCACCTCCTCTTCCCGCTCGCCCCGCCCCGGATGCTCGCGGCGGCGGGCCTGGTCGACACCGCGCGGGTGTACGGCCCGTCGGTGTACGGGCCGCCGCAGACCGACCACCTGGCGAACCAGTTCGCGGCGATGCCCTCGCTGCACTTCGGCTGGGCGCTGATGGTCGCGCTCGGGCTGATCGCCGCCACCCGGTCGCCCCTGCGGTGGCTGTGGCTGCTGCACCCCCTGGTCACGCTGTTCGTGATCGTGGGCACCGCGAACCACTACTGGATCGACGCGCTGGTGGCCGCTGCCCTGGCGGGCGTCGTGCTCACGGCGGTGCGCGCGCCCCGGCGCCCGAGGACCATGGCCGGCTGCCGGGAGCGGCGGCCCGTCCCGGCCGAGGAGCGGGTGCTCGTGGGGGCGGGACGATGAGCGCCGCCGTCGTCGCCGTCGTGCTGTCGCTGCTGTCGGCCGTCGCCTACGCGGGCGCGGCCGTCGCCCAGGAGCGGCTGGCCGCCCGTTCACCGGGCACCGGAGTGCTGCGGCTGCTGGGCAGCGGCGCCTGGTGGGCGTCGGCGGGACTGAACGGCGGTGCCGCGCTGCTGCACGTCGTGGCCCTCAAGTACGGCCCGCTCACCGTGGTCCAGCCGCTCGGCGCGCTCACCCTGGTCGCGGCCGTGCCGCTGGGGGCCCGGGTCGCGGGGCGGCGGGTCGGCACGGCCGAGTGGCGCGGCACCGCGCTCACCCTGCTGGGACTGGCGGCGATCCTGGCCGCGGCGTCCGGGCCGGCGCCCGAGGACGTGCTCGGCGTGGGCGAGGCGCTCGCGGTGGCGGGGGCCACGGCCGCGCTGATCGGGCTGCTGGCGCGGCCGGGCACCCGGCCCGGGCTGCGGCACGCGACCGCGTCCGGGTTCGCCTCCGGCGTCGCCTCGGCGCTCACCCAGACCGTCACCGTGGCCGCCACGGACCGGTCGGGCCCGCTGCTCAGCGTCCAGGTGCTGGGGGTGGCGCTGCTCGTCGCCGCCTTCGCGACGGCCGGGCTGATGCTGTCGCAGACCGCCTACCGGGACGGCCTCGGCGCCCCGCTCGCCGTGGTCACCCTGGCGAACCCGGTGGCCGCCGCGGCCATCGGCATCGCACTGCTGGGCGAACGGCTCCGGGGCGGGGCCACGGGCATGCTGCCGGCGCTGCTGGGGGCGGCCCTCGCCGGGTGGGGCGTGGTGCTGCTGTCCCGGACGGCACCGGAACCGACACCGGTCGGCGGGGAGCAGTACCCGGCGGCGGCACTCACGCCGGAGCGGATACCGGCCGGCGGGGCGGACCACACGGGGGCGGCGGTGCTGACGCCGGAGCGGGCACCGGCCGGCGGGGCGGACCACCCGGGGGCAGTGGCACTCACGCCGGAGCGAATACCGGCCGGCGGGGCGGACCAGGTGGCCGCGGTGCCGGAGCCGGCACTGGTCGGCGGGGCGGAGCACCCGGTGGCGGGGCGGCTCACGCCGGAACCGGAGCGGGCACCAGCCGGCGGGGCGGAGCGCCCGGTGGCCGCGGTGCCGGAGCCGGGACCGGTCGGCAGGGCGGACCACCCGGGGGCAGTGGCACTCACGCCAGAGCGGATACCGGCCGGCAGGGCGGAGCAGGTGGCCGCGGTGTCGGCGCCGGCACTGGTCGGCGGGGCGGAGCACCCGGTGGCGGTGGTGCTGGCGCTGGAGCCGCGTACGGCCTCGTCCGAGCCGGCGCTGCTGCCCCGGCAGCCGGGCGGGCCGGGCCGTCCCGCCCCGCTCCAGGAGTCGGCCGCCGGGCCGGGGAGCGGGGCGGCGGGTGCCGTCAGCCGAAACCGCGCGAGTCCTGCTTGAGCGCCGTGTCCACGGTGAGCGCCGTGGCGACGACCAGGCTCAGCAGCGGCTCGGGCAGCTGGTAGTGGATCTGCAGGACGTAGTTGTCGGCGGTCGTGAACAGGGTCTTGGCGAGACCCTCCCAGGTCTTGGTGATCCGGGCGACCTCGTTGTCCGCGTGGTCGACGATCGCGAAGTTCCAGGCCCGCCAGTTCTCGGCCTTGATGGCACCGACCTGCTGCCCGTTCGCGGTCATCGCGAAGTTGATCTTCCCGAAGACGTTCTGCTGGGCGATCTCGCCGACCGGCTGCCCGTCGGGGCGGGTGACGATCACCCGGGACTTGAAGACCTTCGCGGGACGGGTCAGCAGCAGCACCGGCTGCCCGTACGCGTCACGGATCTCCAGCTTGTGCGTCAGGAACTGGTCGACGCTGGCGACGAAGCGCAGCACCTTGCGCAGCGCGCTCTGCCCGACCTGGACGACCGAGCCGAGCTGGTTGCCCTGCTGGTCCATGACCGTGTACTCGTTGGTGAGCTCGATCAGCTTGGCCTTCTGGTTCACCACCAGCACCGGCTCGCTGAAGAGCGTGCCGCCGCCGGCGCCGCTCGCCGCGACGCCGGCCTGCTGCTGCACCTGGCGCTGCACGCGCGGGTCGGGCCCGGCGGGCTGCGCGGGCACCTGCGCCGGGGGCTGCCCCGGCGCCTGTGCCTGCTGGTCGGCGTGGGTGTGCTCGGTCCACTGGGTGCCGTCCCAGTACCGCAGGGTCCGCACCGCTCCGTGGGGGTCCGGGTACCAACCTGCAGGTGTGTTCGAATGCGTGGTCACCGGGGCACACTATCCCGAGCCCACCAGGACCTGACCAGTCCCCACGATGCGGTGTTCACCCGCCCTTTACCAGCGCATTGCCCTCAATCCGTGGCGATGGCCGGGTCGCTGACGCCGGGCCGGCCGTTCTCGACGTGCCCGGCGAACCGGCGCAGGAAGGCCGGATCCGCGTCCGAGGTGACGGTGAGGTCGTACCAGCGCCGGCTCGCGCCCAGGTCGACGGTGCGCTTGAGGACCGCCCCGACCCGCACCCGGACGGTCGTCGTACGGCCGCCGTAGCCGTCCGCCACCGTCAGGGCGGCGGTGCCCGAGCCCCGGTTGGTGAAGGTCAGCTCCAGCCCGTCGCCGACGTGCCGGGCGACCACCTCGCACCCCGCCTGCTGCCCGGCGCCCTTGAAGACCCGCAGGAAGCCGTTCGGGCCGTGCACCGTCAGGTCGTGGGTGCCGCCGGAGCCGGCCGGGTCCCAGGTGTCGGAGATCTTCTTGCCGGCCTCGGTGGTGTACGTCCACGGCCCGTCCGTGCGATTGCCGGAGGTGACGAGGAAGGCGGCGCCGGCCCGGGGGCCGGAGGCGAAGGTGAGCGTGAGCGTCCCCGCGGCGGCGTCGACCGCTCCGTCCACGGCGGGCGCGTACCGGAGCGGGCGGGTGGGCCGCGAGCCGCGCTCCTGCCGGGGAAGGGCGCCCTCGGCGGGCGGCACGGGACGGTAGTCGGGGTGACGCTCGCGGTCCGGGGGCTCGTAGCCGCCGGTGTCGGGCAGCGTGACCGGCCGGGTGTCGGTGCGGGCGAAGTCGAAGGCCGCGGTCAGGTCGCCGCAGACGGCGCGCCGCCAGGGCGAGATGTTCGGCTCGCGCACCCCGAACCGGCGCTCCATGAACCGGATGACCGAGGTGTGGTCGAGCGTCTCGGAGCAGACGTAACCGCCCTTGCTCCACGGGGAGACGACGAGCATCGGCACGCGCGGGCCGAGCCCGTAGCGGCCGGCCGTGTGGGTCGCGCTGCCCGCGAAGAGGTCCAGCGAGACGTCGACCGTGGACTTGCCCCCGGCCCCGGACTCCGGCGGGAGCGGCGGCACCAGGTGGTCGAAGAAGCCGTCGTTCTCGTCGTAGGTGATGAACAGGGCGGTCTTCGCCCACACCTCCGGGTCGGAGGTGAGCGCGTCCAGCACCTGGGAGATGTACCAGGCACCGTAGTTCGAGGGCCAGTTGGAGTGCTCGGAGAAGGCCTCGGGGGCGGCGATCCAGGAGACCTGCGGCAGCGTGCCGGCCCGCACGTCCGCGCGCAGCCGGTCGAAGTAGCCGTCGCCGTGCTTGACGTCGGTGCCGGTGCGGGCCTTGTCGTACAGCGGGTCGCCGGGCTGCGCGTCGCGGTACGCGTTGAAGTACAGCAGCGAGTTGTCGCCGTAGTTGCCGCGGTAGGCGTCCTGGATCCAGCCCCAGGAACCCCTCGCGTCGAGGCCGTCGCCGACGTCCTGGTAGACCTTCCAGGAGACGCCCGCCCGCTCCAGGCGCTCGGGGTACGTCGTCCAGTCGTAGCCGACCTCGTCGTTGCCGAGGACCGGTCCGCCGCCCAGGCCGTCGTTGCCGGTGTGGCCGGACCACAGGTAGTACCGGTTGGGGTCGGTGGAGCCGATGAACGAGCAGTGGTAGGCGTCGCAGATCGTGAACGCGTCGGCCAGGGCGAAGTGGAAGGGGATGTCCTCACGGGTGAGGTACGCCATGGTCGTGGTGCCCTTCGCCGGCACCCACCGGTCGTACCGGCCCCCGTTGTAGGCGGCCTGGCCGTCGGGCCAGCTGTGGGGCAGGCCCTCCAGGAACTGCATGCCGAGGTCGTCGGCGGTGGGGTGGAAGGGCAGCACGTCCTTGGTGCCGTCCGACTGGTGCCACACCGGTTTGCCGCTCGGCAGCGTGACCGGATGCGGGTCGCCGAAGCCGCGCACGCCCCGCAACGTACCGAAGTAGTGGTCGAAGGAACGGTTCTCCTGCATGAGGACGACGATGTGCTCGACGTCCTCGATCGACCCGGTGCGGTGGTTCGCGGGCAGGGCGGCGGCGCGCTCGATGCTGCTCGCGAGCGCGCTGAAGGCCGTGGTGGCACCCGCGATCTGGAGGAAGCGGCGCCGGTTGACTTCGGGCATGGGTGAGGGACCTCTCGTACCAGGGGGAGGGCGACGGCCGGCCGGTGCCGTGACGGAGTGCGCGCGCAAGGAGTGTTCCAGGGGCGCGCAACGCCAGGGAAGGGGCGCATGGCGCCGATGTGACGGGCGGCGGTACGGGGGGTGCGGGGTGGGCCCGGCGCGGGCTGAACTCGGGGCGGGCGGGTGCGAGCGGGGGCGAGCGGGGCCGGGCAGGGGGTGAGCGGGGGCAGGCAGGGCCATACGAGGGCCGGACGGGGGCCGGGCGGGGGCCGAACGGGGGCCGGGTGAGGGCCGGACGCGGCCCGGACGAGGGCCAGGCGAGGGCCGGACGAGGGCCAGGCGAGGGCCGGACGAGGGCCAGGCGAGGGCCGGACGAGGGCCAGGCGAGGGCCGGGCGGGCCGGAAATCGGCGGATGGCCGAGATGCCCCGGGGCCGGCCCGTCCGCGGGGGCGGCCCACCGGTCCGGTACGCGCCAATACCGCCGGGGCGCCGCCTTTCCCGCCGTCCGCCCCGCATGCCCCGTAGCACGCGGGAAACATCCCTTCACACGTTCCTCACATGGCGCACACTTTCGGCCGATCCGCGCCACGGAGGCAACCCGCGGTGCAGACGGCGGACTCACCGCCTGCCTAGCCTCCCGGCCCATGCGATCACCACTGATGAGACGCCTCGGCCTCAGCGCCGTCCTCGCCCTCGTACTGGCCGTGTTCGGTCTGGCCCCCAGCGCGAGCGCGGACCCCGCGCCGGCCGAGCTGACGTTCGCCACCGACACCGCGACCACCACGCCCGGCGGCACGGTGAACCTGTCGATGACGCTCACCAACAACAAGACCTACGACATCTGGTTCGTGTACCAGACGATCGACCCCACGTGGCTGACCACCCAGCGCCCCGACCTGAAGTACTCCTTCACCGGCTGCGCCCTGGCCACGGCCGCCGGCTCCACCCCCTGCTCCGGGACCGGGCCCGCCGACCTCG
This sequence comes from Streptomyces sp. NPDC003248, assembly GCF_055563235.1. NCBI lineage: Bacteria > Bacillati > Actinomycetota > Actinomycetes > Kitasatosporales > Streptomycetaceae > Streptomyces > Streptomyces sp. NPDC003248. The sequence goes on from NZ_JBVHDT010000021.1 coordinate 70,035, forward strand.
GCGCCAACTACGGCACCACCGTCCCGCCCGGCCAGAGCCGCACCGTGACGCTGACGCTCCAGATCGCCGCCGACTCCGGCTGCAACGGCAACGTCGGCTTCTACTCGTACTTCTACGCCGAGTTCAGCGACACCACGAGCGTCAGCGGCGGTCCGGTGTACACCCCCGAGACCCGCGTGCTCTGCGCCTGACGGCCTGACGGGGTCCGGGCCGACGGCGCCCCACCCGGCAAGGCCCGTGGTGACTCGAAAACAGCCTGCGACCAGTCACGCGTCGCGGTGTGGACCACCGGCACCGCGCCCGGCGGGCCCGACCGACCCGCCGGAGCACCGCACACGGCCCGGACCTGCGCACGAACCACTCGCGCCCGTCGCACACCCCTCGCCCCGACGGGCGACCGAACGCTCAACTGCGATCCGGAAAAGCACTGAAGGACACCTGCGCTTTTCCGTCATGTTTCGCGGCATGACCACAAAAGCTACACACAGACATCACTATGTGACGCGACGGATGCGTCGACGACCGGCTTCTGAGGGGGACGCCGGCGTCGCGCAAGGGGGTGCGTCCGCTCCGCAGGAGCCGTGCCCACCCCTGCCCGGGAGGGGGACTTCACCGCATGAAGCGGACCATACGCACCGCCGTGCTGACGGCGGGCGTACTCATCGCCGCGCTGGGCCTGCCGGCCGGCGCGGCCCACGCCGACACCACCGCACCCCGCGTCGACCTGCGGGTGCTGGTGGTGAGCGACGGCGGCCCGTCGACCGACGCGATCGCGGCGGAACTCGACGCGGCGGGAACGCCGTACACCGAGATCGACCTGACCCGGTCCGACCGAACCGTGATCGACGCCGGGTTCCTCGCGGACACGGTGGACGGCCGGCCGCGGGCCAGGTTCCAGGCGGTCGTGCTGCCCAACGACAACCCGTTCGCGGCCGGTTCCGCCGAGATGACGGCGCTCGCGGACTACGAGCGGACGTACGCCGTGCCCCAGGTCGACGCCTACACCTACGCGCGTCCGGAAGCGGGTTTGCAGTACCCGGTGTACGGCGGCTACTCCGGCAGCCTCGACGGGACGGAGGCGTCGGTCACGGCCGCCGGGAAGGCGGGCCCGTTCGGCTATCTCGACGGGGCGGTGCCCTTCGAGGACAACGACCCGGCCGTGGGCGAGAGTTACGCCTACCTGTCGACGCCCGCGACCGGCGCCGACTTCACCTCGTACGTGGACGCCCCGGTCCCCGGCGGGACGACGCGGGGCTCGCTGGTGGGCGAGTACCGGCACGACGGGCGGCGCGAGCTGGTCGTCACCTTCGTCTACAACCAGTACCAGCAGCAGTTCCGGCTGCTCGCCCGCGGCATCGTCGAGTGGGCGACGCAGGGCGTGCACCTGGGCGCCTCGCGGAACTACTTCGCCGTGCACGTCGACGACGTGTTCGCCGCCGACGACCGCTGGAACACGACCCTCAACTGCACGCCCGGCGACGTCGACTGCACCGACCCGAACGCCACCCCCGACCCGATCCGGATGACCCCCCAGGACGTCGACCACGCCGTCTCCTGGCAGAACGAGCACGGCTTCACCCTCGACTTCGCCTACAACGGCGCCGGCAGCGTCGACCACCGGGAGGACAACGGCGGCGTCGACCTGCTCGCCGACGAACTGGTCGCCGACCGCGATCAGTTCCGCTGGATCAACCACACCTACACGCACGCGTTCCTCGGCTGTGTGCAGGACACCACGGTCGTGCCCTGGCGGTGCGCCACCGACGCCGGCGGAGCCGTCCAGTGGGTGAGCCGCGCCGAGATCTCCGACGAGATCGCCACCAACCGGGTCTGGGGCGAGACGGCCGGACTGCCGCTGGAGGACGACGAGCTGGTCACCGGAGAGCACTCCGGCATGAAGGTGCTGCCGCAGCAGACCGAGGACAACCCCAACCTGGCGCTCGCCCTCGCCGACAACGGCGTCGCCTGGCTCGGCTCGGACAACTCCCGTGAGCCCGACCAGCGCGCGGTGGGCGCCGCCACCACCGTGCCGCGCTACCCGGTGAACGTCTTCTACAACGCGGGGCGCGCCGCCGAGCAGGTCGACGAGTACAACTGGATCTACACCAGCCGTGCCCAGGGCGGCAGCGGCATCTGCGAGGACAACCCGGCCACCACGACCTGTCTTTCGGCCCCGCTCGACCCGGCCACCGGCTACACCGAGCACATCGTGCCGCTGGAGACCCGGATCGCCCTCGGCCACGTCCTCGCCAACGACCCGAAGCCGCACTTCATCCACCAGTCGAACCTGGCCGAGGACCGGATCGCCTACCCGGTGCTCGACGGCGTCCTCGACGGCTACGCGGCGCTGTTCGCCGACGACACCCCCGTGGTGAACCTGCGGATGAAGGACATCGGCGTCGAGCTCCAGCGCCGGGCCGCCTGGCGGGCCGCCCTGGAGGCCGGGCAGGTGACCGCCTACCGCATCGGCGACACCGTGACCGTGGAGGCCCCGGACGGGCTCGCGCTCACCGCGACCCTGCCCACCGGCACGACCCTGGCGGGCGCCGCCTTCGGGGACGCCTACGCGGGCGCGGTGTCCGGGTGGACGCCGGCCGGCGGCACCCCGCTCACGTTCGCCCTCCCGGCCGCCGCCGATGCCGCCGACGAACCGGCCGCCGCCACCACGTCCGCCGCCACCACCGCGTCCGCCGAGGTCACCGCACCCGCGCCGGACACCCGCGTCCCGGCGGGCGTGACCCGGCAGGTGCCGTACACCACGCGCGACTGAGGCCTCCCCCGCCGGCTCCCGGGCGCGTCCGGGAGCCGGCGGGGCGGCCGGTCGGGGCGGACGCCCGTCCACCCACGGCCGGTCCGCCCACCGGTCCGCCCACCGATCCGAGCCCGGTCCACGGCCGGTCGCGCAGCCGGTCGCGCAGCCGGTCGGCTCTCCGTCGGCAGCCGGTCCGCGGGCCGGTCTGCCGGCCGGGCTACGGACCGGTGGGCGGACCGGCCGGGCTACAGACCGGTGGACGGACCGGCCGGGCTACAGACCGGTGGACGGACCGAGCCCGGACCGGTCGGCAGACCGGGCGACGGAACGGGCTACGGACCGGGCCGACCTGGCTCGGACCGGTCGGCAGACCGGGCTCGGACCGGTCGGCAGACCGGGCTCGGACCGGTCGGCAGACCAGCGCTACGGACCAGGCCAGGGATCGTGGGCAGACCGGCTCACGGACCCGCCGGCCAACCGGCCCGCGAGCCCGTCCGCCGATCGGTCCACCGGCCCCGCCGACGCACCGGCCCACGGACCGTCCGCGGTCCGCCGGCTCACGGACCCCGCCGGCGGACCGGACCGCGAACCGTTCCGCGGACCGGCCCCCGCGTCCGCCGACGGCCCCGGCCCTCGGACCGGTCTACGGACCGACCGTGGGACCGACCGTAGGACCGGCCGTCGGACAGCCGCCGGACCGACCGGCGGACCGGCGTCGGAGAGGCGTCGGACCGGCGTCGGACCAACCCTCGGCACACCCTCCGATCCACCGGTTCCGGCCGCTCTCCACCCAGGCCGGGACCACCACAGGCGAAACGGTTCCCCCGGGAGCCGACCCGCCGTCGGGCGACCGGCCCGGCGCGGACCACCCCACACCTCGGCCGTGGAGCACACCGATGCACGATCCCCACGGCGCGCGACGCCCCGGCGCAACGCGCGTCACCCTGCTCACCGAAGGCACCTACCCGCACAGTCACGGCGGCGTGAGCGTCTGGTGCGACCAGCTCGTGCAGGGCATGCCCGACGTCGGCTTCGACGTCGTCGCGGTCACCGGCACGGGCCGCGAACCCGTGGTGTGGGAGCTGCCCGCGCACGTCTCACGCGTGCTCTCCGTCCCGATGTGGGGCGCTCCGCCCGAGGGCCGCCCGCCCCGCGGCCGCCCGCGTGACCGGCTCGCCGCCGCCTACGAGGAGTTCCTCACCGCGCTCCTCGACCCGCGCGCCGAGGGCGGCTTCGCGCCCGCCCTGTACACGATGGCGCGGTCGGCCGCCGACGGCGGGCTCAGCGCCTTCCTGCGCGGCGACCGGGCGGTCGCCCTGCTGACCGCCGTCTGGAACCGGCCCGGGATCGCGGCCCGCGAGGCCCTGCCGACCGTGCACGACGCGCTGACCGCGACCGCCCTGCTGGAGCACGCGCTGCGCCCGCTGGCGGCGCCGCCGCCGGAGACCGGGGTCGCCCACGCGGTCAGCGGCGGGGTCGCCGTCCTGCCGGGCCTCGCCGCCCTCGAACGGCACGGCGTCCCCCTGCTGCTGACCGAGCACGGCGTCTACCTGCGCGAGCGCTACCTCGGCTACCGCACCGCCCCCTACCGCTGGCCGGTGAAGGCGGTCGTCCTCGGCTTCTTCCGGCTGCTGGCCGAGGAGACGTACCGCAGGGCCGCCCTGATCACTCCCGGCAACCGCTACAACCGGCTGTGGGAGGAGCAGGGCGGCGCCGCCCCGGAGTCGATCCGCACGGTCTACAACGGCGTGGACCCCGCCGCGTTCCCGCCGGCCGGGCCCGAGCCGGAGGCGCCCACCCTCAGCTGGGCCGGCCGGGTCGACCCGATCAAGGACCTGGAGACCCTGATCCGCGCCTTCTCCCTCGTCCGGGCCCGTCGTCCCGAGGCCCGGCTGCGGCTGTTCGGCGGGACACCGCGCGGCGGTGAGGCCTACCGGGAGCGGTGCGAGGCGCTGGCCGCCGAGCTGGGTCACGCGGACGCCGTCACCTTCGAGGGCCGCGTCGACGACATCAAGGACGCCTACGCGGCCGGCAGCGTCGTGATGCTCTCCAGCATCAGCGAGGGGTTCCCGTTCACCCTCATCGAGGCCATGTCGTGCGGCCGGGCGACCGTCTCCACCGACGTGGGCGGGGTGCGGGAGGCCGTCGGCGACACCGGGCTGGTGGTCCCGCCGCGCGACCCGGCGGCGATGGCCGCGGCGGCGCTGGACCTGCTCGCCGACCCGGGACGGCGGCGGACGATGGGCGAGGCGGCGCGGCTGCGGGTGATCGAGCAGTTCACCCTGCGGCAGACCGTCGACACCTTCCGGTCCATCTACCAGGAGCTGCCCACGGTGGGGCGGGGCGTGACGGCGGGCGCCGTCCGCGTCGAGCGCGCGGTCCCGACGGTCACGGGGAGCCTCGCCGGATGAGCGGCCCGATCTCCCTCGAACCGGGCGGCGCCGAACAGGACACGCTCGCGCTCCGCCTCGCCGGGACCCGCCCGCCGCGCCCGCCGCGCCGCCGCCCGCGCTGGGCCCTGGACGACACCACGCTCGCCATCCGGTTGCCGGGCACCGGACCGGACGAGGAGGCGGTCAGCGCCCTCGCCGCCGAACTCTCCGACCGCATCGGGCCCGCCGTCCACCCCTACGAGGTGGCCGCGCTGCTGGAGGCGGAGGGCCTGCCGGGCTCGGTGATCAAGGAGCGGTACGGCCACCCGGACCTGTTCTCGCTCGCCGCCGCGCTGTACGAGCGGGTGCCGCGCACGTTCCCCGATCCCCCGCCGGCGGCCGACCCGTGGCGCCCGGACACCGTGCGCTGTCTGCTGCGGGGCGTGCTGTTCGCGCTGCCGGGCCTCGCCTACCTGCTCACGGCGCCGCTGTGGGACGCCGGCCGGCACACCGCCGTGCTCGTCGTGGCGGGGCTGGTGTCCTGGGCGTGGGGGCAGGCGCTGGGCCACCGCGCCCATCTGCGGAGGGCGACCGGGCCGCGGGAGGCGGGCCGCACCCTCCTGGTGGGCGCGCCGGTGGGGGCCGTCATCGCCACGGCGGCCGCCGCGCTGCCCGCCGGGGGCGGGCCGGTGACCCTGGTGGCGGCCGCGCAGTCGGCGTACCTCGCGGCGGCGGGCGTGCTGCTCGTCCTGGGCCGGGAACGGCTGCTGGCGGCCGCGCTCGCTCCCCTGGTCGCCGGTGCCGCCGTGCTGCCCTGGGCGGAGCCGGGCCCGTGGCTGCGGGCGGGGCTCCCGCTGCTGGCGCTGCTCGCCGTGCTCGCCGTCACCGGCCACGCCCTGCGGGCCTCGCTCGCCGCGCCCGCCGTGCCCGGCGCCGGCCGGCCGCCCGTGCTGCGGTCCCTGCCGTACGGCCTGTTCGGGCTGGCGGCGGGGGTGCTGGTGCTGCTGGCGGGAGAGCGGGAGCCGTACGCGGTGATCGTGCTGACGGTGAGCATGGGGCCGGCGGAGTGGCTGCTGTACCGCTACCGGGGGCTGTCGGTGGCCGCGCTGCGCGCCGCCGCCACCCCGGCGGGGTTCCGGCTGCGTTCGGCCGGCGTCCTCGGCCTGTGCCTGACCGCCTACCTCCTGCCGTTGCTGCCTGCGGCCCTGCTCACCGGCGCCGAACCCGCCGTCGTACTGCCCCTGGCGGCGGCCCTGTGGACCGCGTTGCTGCTCCAGGCGTTCGGGGTGGCCTGGCCGTCGGCCGCCATCTGTCTCACGGCGGCGGGCGGTGCCGGGGCGGTCGTCCTCCTGCACCTCCCACCGGGTCCGGCCGTGCTCCCGCTCGGCTGCGGTGCCGCGGCGCTGTGTCTGGCGGCGTGCGCGCTGCGGCTGCTGGGCCGCCCGGCCGCGCACGCCTGAGACCACCCGCCCCGCCCGGCCCCGCACCGCAGCCACAGCCACAGCCACAGCCACAGCCACAGCCCCAAGCACGACAGCCACAGCCACAGCCCCAACCCCCACAGCCGCCGCACCGATCCGCACCGCCCAGCCCCTGCCCCTGCCCCTCCGGGCCCGACCCCGCACCACCGCCCCGGCCTTCACCCCGCACCGCCACCCCGCTCCTCCCCTCCACCGACCGAAAGGACCACCGCGTTGACCTCCGCACCGCTCGCCGCCGTCACCGGAGCCGAGGGTTTCATCGGCTCCCATCTCACCGAGGCGCTGGTCGCCTCCGGCCACCGGGTCAGGGCCATGGCCCAGTACAACTCCTTCTCCTCCTACGGCTGGCTGGAGACGCTGCACCCGGACGTCCTGGACCAGGTGGAGGTCGTCCTCGGCGACGTCCGCGACCCCGGCTCGGTCCGCGGGCTGCTCGACGGCGCCGACACCGCCTACCACCTGGCCGCGCTGATCGCGATCCCGTACTCCTACCAGGCGCCGCACAGTTATGTGGACACCAACGTCACCGGCACCCTCAACGTCCTGGAGGCGGTCCGTGCCCTCGGCACGCCCCGGCTGGTGCACACGTCCACGAGCGAGACGTACGGCACCGCGCGGACCGTGCCGATCACCGAGGACCACCCGATCAACACCCAGTCGCCGTACGCCGCGTCCAAGGCGGGCGGGGACCGGCTGGCCGACAGCTACCACGCCAGCTTCGGCACGCCGGTGGTGACGCTGCGGCCGTTCAACACCTTCGGGCCGCGCCAGTCGATGCGGGCGGTCATCCCCACCGTCATCGGCCAGGTCGCCGCCGGGGAGCGCACGATCACCCTGGGCGACCTGCGTCCCACCCGTGACTTCACCTTCGTCGAGGACACCGCGCGGGCGTTCCTCGCGGTGGGCACCGCGCCCGCGGAGCGGGTCGTCGGGCGCACCTTCAACGCCGGTACCGGTGGCGAGATCTCCGTGGGGGACCTGGTCGCGCTGATCGGCAAGGTGATGGACACCGCCCTCGACGTGCGGGAGGACGCCACCCGCATCCGGCCCGCGAACTCCGAGGTGATGCGGCTGGTCGCGGACGCGAGCCGGCTGGCCGCCGCCACCGGCTGGCAGCCCGCCCACACCCTGGAGGACGGGCTCGCCCGCACGGTGGAGTTCTTCCACGACCCGGCCAACCTGGCCCGCTACAAGACCGGCATCTACAACATCTGACCCCCATCTGACCCCCGTCCTGTCCATCCGGTCCATCCGGTCCATCCGGTCCGTCCCCTGGATCCGGTCCGTCCGAAGCACATCCACGAAGGAGGAGCCCCATGCACGCAGTGATCCTGGCGGGAGGCAAGGGCGTCCGGCTGCGCCCGTACACCACCGCGCTGCCCAAGCCGCTCGTGCCCATCGGCGACCAGCACGCCATCCTGGAGATCGTGCTGCGCCAGCTCGCCTCGGCGGGCTTCACCAGCTGCACCCTCGCCATCGGGCACCTCGGCGAGATCATCCGGGCCTACGTCGGCGACGGCTCCCAGTGGGGCATGGCCGTCGACTACGCCACCGAGGAGAGCCCGCTGGGCACCATGGGCCCGCTGCTGAACCTGCGCGACCGGCTGCCGGAGACGTTCCTGGTGATGAACGGCGACGTCCTCACCGACCTCGACTACGCCGACGTGCTGCGCCGGCACCGGGAGTCGGGCGCGCCGCTGACCATCGCCACGTACGCCCGCACCGTGAGCATCGACTTCGGGGTGCTGACCACCGACGACAGCAAGGTCGTCGCGTTCACCGAGAAGCCGAGCATGGACTACCGGGTCTCGATGGGCGTCTACGGCCTGTCCCGCGCGACGCTGGAGGGGTACACGCCGGGGCTGCCGCTCGGCTTCGACGAGCTGGTCCTCGACCTGTTGCGGGACCGCAGACCGCCGCAGGCCTACGAGTTCGACGGCTACTGGCTGGACATCGGCCGCCCGGACGACTACGACCGGGCCAACGCCGAGTTCACCACCCGCAAGTCGCTTCTGCTCAAGGGAGCCTGAGCACCGCATGCGCATCCTCGTCCTCGGTCACACCGGCTATCTGGGCGCCCACGTCGCCGGGCGGCTGAGCGCCCTGCCGGGTGTGACGGTCCTCGGCGCCGGCCGCTCGTCCGCCGCCGCGTTCCCCGTCGACCTCGCCACCGTCGGCCCCGCGCGGCTGGCGAAGGCGCTGGCGTCGGCGGCCCCCGACGCCGTCGTCAACTGCGCGGGGGCGACCGGCGGCGACGCCGTCACCCTCGCGGAGGTCAACGCCCGCGGGCCCGCGGTGCTGTGTGCCGCACTGCGCGAGGCGGCTCCCGCGGCCCGCCTGGTCCACCTGGGCTCGGCCGCCGAGTACGGCCCCGGCGCGCCCGGCCTCGCGGTGACGGAGTCGGCGGCCACCCGGCCGGCCGGACCGTACGGCGCGACCAAGCTCGCCGGCACGGCCGCGGTGACCGCGTCCGGCCTGGACGCGGTGGTGCTGCGGGTGGGCAACCCGGTGGGGCCGGGGGCGCCGCCCACCGGCCTGCCCGGGCGGACCCGGCGGCTGCTGCGGGCCGCCGGGCCGGACCCGGACGCGGTGCTGCGGCTCGGGGACCTGTCCGCGTACCGCGACTTCGTCGACGTACGGGACGTGGCGCGGGCCGTCGCCCTCGCGGCCACCGCGCCGGGTCCGCTGCCGCCGGTCCTCAACGTCGGCGGGGGCCGGGCCGTCCCGGTGCGCGAGCTGGTCCACGGCCTGGCCCGGCGGGCCGGGTTCCGGGGCCGGATCGAGGAGGACGCCGGGGGGCCGGCGGGCTCGGCCCGGTCGGCGGAGGTGTCGTGGCAGTGCTCCGACATCTCCGCCGCCGAGGCGGCCCTCGGCTGGCGGCCCGCGCACACCCTGGAGGAGGCGCTGGCCGCCCTGTGGGAAGGCGACCGTTGAGCCTGCTGGTCCCGCTCTACGTCCACCCGGCCGACGACCCGGGCGCCTGGCACCGGCTGATCACCGCCGCCCCGGACACCTACGGCGTCGTCCTCAACCCGGCGAACGGGCCGGGCGAGCGCCCCGACCCGGCGTTCACCGCGGCGGCCGCGGCGCTGCGGGCGGCCGGGGGGCGGCTGCTGGGCTACGTCGACACCGACTACGGGGTGCGCGGCCGGGCCGAGGTGAGCGAGGACGTCCGCCGGCACCGGGAGTGGTACGCGGCCGACGGCTGCTTCCTCGACCGGGTCACGGCGACGGCCGAGGGGCTGCCCGCGTGCCGCCGGCTGGTGCGGGCGGTGCGCCGGCTCGGGGCCGGTACGGTCGTGCTGAACCCGGGGGTGCACCCGGCGCCCGGGTACGCCCGCCTCGCCGACCTGACCGTCACCTTCGAGGGGCCCTGGTCGACGTACGTCTCGGCGTTCAGCCGGCCGGCGTGGACCGCCCGCCACCCGCCCGGCCGGCTGTGCCACCTGGTCTACGGGGTCCCGCGGGCGCTCGTCCCGCTCGCCGTGCGCACCGCGCACCAGCGGGGCGCGGCGGTCTGCGGGCCCGTGACGGGGCACCTCCCCAACCCCTGGGCCACGTTGACGCCCGCACTGAACGGGACGGAACGGGACGGGACGGAACGGAAGGGGACGGAACGATGAGGAACGGGGCGATGAGAAGCAGGGCACTGGCGTACGTGACGCTGCTGGCCGCGCTCGCGGCCTGGACGCTGACCGGCTGTTCCGGCCCGGACGGTCCGGACGGCCCCGACGGCCCGCGCCGGTCCGCCGACGGGCGCGGCACGGCGCAGGCCCGCTGGCAGCCGCGCCCCGGCCTGGCCTGGCAGTGGCAGCTCGACGGCGCGGTCGACCCGTCGGCCGACGTGCCCGTCTACGACATCGACGGCTTCGAGAACTCCGCGGCCGACGTCGCCCGTCTGCACCGCGACGGGCGCAAGGTCATCTGCTACGTCAACGTGGGCGCCTGGGAGGACTTCCGGCCCGACGCCGACGCGTTCCCCCGCTCGGTGCTCGGCGGGCCCAACGGCTGGGAGGGCGAGCGCTGGCTGGACATCCGGCGGATCTCCGTGCTGCGCCCCCTCATGGAACGGCGCTTCGACATGTGCCGCGACAAGGGCTTCGACGCGGTCGAGCCCGACCTGGTGGAGGGCTACGGCGACGACACCGGTTTCCCGCTCACCGCCGGCGACCAGCTCCGCTACAACCGCATGATCGCCGCTCTCGCCCACGAGCGGGGGATGGCGGTGGGCCTGAAGAACGACCTCCCCCAGATCCCGCAGCTGCTGGCCGACTTCGACTTCGCGGTCAACGAGGAGTGCGCGCAGTACGACGAGTGCGGGCGGCTCACCCCGTTCATCGAGGCCGGCAAGGCGGTCTTCCACGTGGAGTACGCCGAGCCGTCGGCCTCCTTCTGCCCCGAGGCGCGACGGCTGGGGCTGTCGTCGATGCGGAAGAAGCCGGAACTCGGGGTGTGGCGCGAGCCGTGCTGACGTGGGTGCTCCGACGAGGAGTGACGGCTGCGTCTCTTGTGACGGGAACGCACGTTCTGTCGATCGATCCACCGAAGGACCCTCATTTATGCCATTGGCAGGTTATAGACTTCCGTCCCTGCCCGCGTCTGGGGGACGGGCAGGCAGACCGGCCACCTGGAGACCACGTGGTGCGCATTCGTGTGAAGGTCCTCGGCTCCGCGTGTCTCGAACTCGACGGTGCGCGCGTCCGCCTCTCGCCGCAGGCGGTGAAACTCCTGCTGCGTCTCGTCGCCGCCGACGGCGACACCATTCCCGCCGGGCGGCTCTACGAGGAACTGTGGGGAGCCCCGCCCGGGCTGCGCATCACCCGCCTGCACCGCACGGAGGTGCAGAAGCGGGTCCACGAGCTGCGCCGCGCCATGGCGGCCGGACCACCCGGCGACCGGGCCGGCCTGTTGCGCACCGAGCAGTCCCTCACCGGGCGGGACCCGGTGTCGGCGTACCGGCTCGTGCTGGACCGGGACCAGTTGGACCGTCTGGAGTTCGAACGGCTGGTGAACCAGGCCGCCCACGCGGCGCCCGGCCACGCGGCGGCGATGCTGAACGAGGCGCTGCACCTGTGGCGGGGCACCCCGTTCGAGGAGGTGGCCACCTCCCCCTTCGCCCGGCCGCTGGTCCGCAGGCTCACCGACCTGTACGACACGGCCCGCCGCGAACTGGTCCGCGTGCACGCCGAGTTGGGGCAACTGCACCTGGCCCTGCCGATCGCCGAGTCACTGGCCGGGGAGGCGCCCGGCGACCCGGAGGCCGCCCGCACGCTGCGCGCCCTGCGGGAGAGCCTGCGGGCCCGGCACGGCGACGAGGTGCTGCGCCACGAGATCCGGCCGCTGCGGACCACGATCGTGGTCAAGCGGGGCGACCTGTTCGACCAGGACGACGCCAATGCCGTCGTCGGGTTCGGCGACACCTTCGACACCTCGACCGACGAGGACGTCGTCATCAGCCGGGACAGCGTCCAGGGCCAGTTGCTGCACCGGGTGTACGGCGGCAGCCGCGAGGACCTGGACCGCCAGCTGCGCAAGGCCCTGCGCGGGGTGACCCCCGCCGGGGTGGAGAACGTCCGCGACAAGCCGCGCGGCAAACGCGTGCGCTACCCGGTCGGCACGGTCGTCCCGCTGCCGCTGCCCGGCAGACGGATCTTCGCCACCGTCTACTGCCGGCAGGGCAACGACCTCGTCACCCGCGGCACGAAGGACCAGCTGCGTGCCGCGCTGGACCGGCTGTGGGAGTCGGTGACCGTGCACGGCCTGTACAAGCCGGTGGCCGTCCCGCTCGTCGGCTCCCGGCTCGCCCGGATCGACGGGCTCGGCGACGAGGAGTCCATGCGAATGATCATCGAGACCTTCCTGCGGGCGTCGCGCAGCACCCCCGTCGCGCCCGAACTGCGCATCGTCGTCCGCACCTCGTCCCTGGAACGGATCCGCATCTGGGACGTCGCACGGTTCGTGGAGCGCCTCGACGGCACCGGGCGGTACGCCGATGAGTGAGCCGACGCGTGAGGCGGTGCCTGAGCCGACGCGTGACGCGACGCGTGAGGCGGTGCCTGAGCCGACGCGTGAGCTGCCGCCGGAGCTGCGCGAGGCGGCCCTCGTGGTCCTGCGGGACGTACGGCTGTGGCGGCTGCCGCCCGACCGGTGGGAGCGGCTGGCCGGCCTCCTCGACACGGCCGCGGGCGCCCTGCGCTCGGGCGACGCGGACCGCTTCGACCAGGCCACCGTGGACCTGGGGCTGGCCGGGCCCGTCCGCATCACCCGCATCGGTGACCCGCACCGCGGCTCCCCCGGGGAATCCGTCCCCGCACCGGCACCGCCGCCGGTCCGGGAGCGCCTGAACCGTCTCCTCCACACCCTGTCGGGCGGCCCCGGCGGGACACCGGACGAGGACGGCCGTCCGCCGGACGACGGCCCGCGCGGCGGGCAGCGGGCCGGCGGACGTCCGTGACCGGGCCCGCCGGACTCCTCGACCAGCACCTGGTCGTCCACCTCTACGCCCCCGCCGAGGGACCCGGCGCGCCCGCCGCCCACCGCGCCCTGCACGCCCTGTGGAACGGCTGCCGCCTGCTCTTCGGCATGACCGAACCGATCGCGGGGACCGGACTGCCCCCCGTGCCGCCGGCCGACCTCGGCGCGCTGCCGCTCGGCGCGGAGCGGGCGCTGGCCGCGCAGGAACGCCCCGGCACGGACTGCCAGGCCGTCCTCCGCCTCCACCAGGACGTCCTCAACCTGTCGGTGTCCCTGGCGTCCGACCGGCCCACCGGGCTCACCGGGCCCACCGGCACCGCGTGGGGCGAGGAGGGCGAGCGCTGGCGGGCCCCCAACCGCGCGTGGTCCGCCCTCATCGACCCGCACGCCCCGCACCTGCTGGGCCAGGCCCGCCTCTACCTGGCGCGCGTCTCCTCCGCCGAAGAGGTCCGTACCTGCGCCGCGCCCCTGTACGCACGGCTGCACCGCCTGCTGCCCGCCGAGGCGGTCCGCGCCTCCCCCGCCTGGCGGCGCGGCACCCCCCACACCAGCGGCCTGGCCCTGTGGGAGACCGGGGACGACACCGACGAACGCGCCCTGCGCCGCTTCCTGGTGGCCGTCGCCCCCGACGCCGACCGGGCGGCGAGCGCCTGGCTGTGGTCCCGGGGCGACACCGCGCTGCCCCCGTTCGCCCGCTATCTGCTGCACGCCGCCAAACTCCGCTACCAGCTGCGGGTGTGGCAGCGCGACAACCAGGCCCGGGAGCTGCGGACGGCCCTGGAGACGCTGGGTGCGGAACTGCGCCGGCTCGGCGCCGGCGACCGCGCGACGGCCGAACTGCTGCGGCTGCGCCGGCTCGACTCGCTGCTCTTCCTCAACGACCTGCGGGCCCTGCGCCGTACCGTGGACATCGCCGCCGACAACCTGCGCCGGGCCGTCGGCCTGCCCCGGCCGGCCGCCCTCGGCACTCCGTTCGCCGACGACGCCGACCTCGCCCGCTCCTTCCTGGAACGCCTCGACGACGACCTGGCGTACCTCACCCTCGCCGCCGACGGCGCCGGGGATCTGGCCGCGGCCCACCCCTCCCCGGCCCCCGGGCCCGCGACGCCCCCGCCCGCACCCCCGCCCGCACCCCCACCGGGAGCCGTGCCGGACCACGCCACGACGGCCGGCGCCACGACAGACGGCCTCACGGCAGGCGGCCTCGCGACGGACCGCGCCACGACGGACGACCCCACGACGGACGCCGTCACGACGGACCGCGCCACCGCAGAGGGTGCCACCGCAGACGGCGCCACCCCAGACCGCGTCACGGAGACCGGAGCGACGGCCGAACCGGCAGCCACCCCGGTCCCCGGGCCTGTGGCCCCCGCGTTCGGGCCCGCCGCGCCCCTCTCGGGACCCGGCGGCGGACCCGGCGGCGAACCCGGCGGCCCGCCCGGCGGCGACCGGTCCCGCAACGTCTTCGTCGTGCACGGCCGGGACGCCCCGGCCCGCGACGCGTTCTTCGTCTTCCTGCGCGCGCTCGGCCTGTGCCCGCTCGAATGGGAGGACCTGGTCGCCCTCACCGGCAGCGCGTCCCCGTTCCTGGGCGAGGTGATCGCGCGGGCGATGCCGTACACCCAGGCCGTGGTGGTGCTGATGACCCCCGAGGACGTCGTCCGGCTCCACCCCGACCTGCACGAGACGCAGGAGGCGGCGCACGAGGCCCGCTGGTCGTTGCAGGCCCGTCCGAACGTGCTGCTCGAACTGGGCATGGCCCTGGTGACCCACCCCGACCGGACGGTCATCGTGGTCGCCGGCGACCAGCGGCCGGTGAGCGACCTCGGTGGGCGCAACTTCGTCCAGATGTCGGGGGCGCCCGGCTTCCGCGCCAAGGTCGCGAGCCGGCTGCGGCTGGCGGGCTGTCCCGTCGACACGGACGGCCAGGACTGGCTCAGCGCGGGCGACTTCACCGCCCTCACCGCCTACGACCGCCGCCCGCCCGGGGCCGCCCCGTGACCGGCCCCACGCGATGTCCGGCCCCACGCGATGTCCGGGCCCAACCGACGTCCGGGCCCACCCGGCCGGGCCCGCCCGGGAAGCGGCGGGGAAGCGCACGGAAGCGGCGGGAAGCACAAGGAAGCACGGGGAAGCACCGGGGTGGTGTCGTCGGAAGCGGCAGCGGGGGTGAGGTCGGGGCATGGCAGAAACACAGAGCAACGACACCACCCGGCGGCCCTCGCCGGACACCACGCTCGAACTGCTCAGGGCCCTCTTCCAGGACCGGCCCGGACTGCTGCGGGCCGTGACGCTCGGCGACCTCGAAGGCCGCGGCGTGGTGGAGGAGATCCAGTCCCACGACCGGCTGTTCGGCCTGCCGGTCTTCCAGTTCGCCGTGGGCCAGACCGGCGCCGGCAAGACCTCCCTCGGCAACCTCCTGTTCGGCGAGCGGGCGATGCGCTCGACCGGCTACCAGGACTGCACCGACTACATCGGCATGCTCAGGCTCCGCAGCGACCTGTGGTACTTCGACACCCCCGGCGCGGGCGGCGACGAGCAGTACGAGAACTTCGCCCGGCTCGCCCTCGGCCTCGAACAGATCCGGGGCAGGAAGGCGGAGTCGTTCGAACTGCTCGACTTCACGGACGCCTCCCTGGAGGGCGAGAAGGTGGTCGGCGTGCTGCGCACGGAGGTGGCGGCGGCCGACCGCGACCGGGAGTTCGGCGAGAAGTACCCGCCGGACGTCATCGTCTACCTCGTGGTGCCCCAGCGCCTGTTCCTCCGTCCCGACCAGGACTACCTCAGGGACATGCTGGAGCGGTACGGCGACAAGGTCGTCGTCGCCCTCAACACGTGGGAGGGCGTCACGCGGGACGTCGACGTGCTGAACGTGCGCCGGCAGATCACGTCGGTGTACCAGGACGTCTTCGGTGCCTCGGTCGAGCCCCGGTTCGTCCAGTTCGACGCCCTGAGCGGCACGGGCGTCCACGACCTCACCCGGGCGCTGTGCCAGGTGATCGCCCCGGAGAAGCTCGGCGGCATGCAGGCCGTCCTGGACGGCGACCTCAAGGAGCACGCCCGCCGGGAACGCAGCCTGCACTACCGCCGTACGGTCAACCGGATCGCGGCCCGGCTGGCGCTCAACACCGTGGACCAGCAGGCCGGGAACCAGGACCTGGTGGCGGTCGCCGCCAAGGGCGTCAGCCAGTTCGGGGTGCTCACCTTCGAGGCCGGGGCCGCGGCGGCCGCCCTCCGGGACGCGCTCGCGGAACTGGTCGACCGTGAGGCGCGGTCGGTCCGGGAGAAGCAGTCCGAGAAGGTCATCACCAAGGACCTCACGACCCGCAAGCGGGACATCGTCACCAAGGAACCGAAGTTCGACCTCGTCGAGACGACCCGCAAGGAGAAGAAGAAGATCACCCGCGAGGTCGAGCAGGTCACCGGCAAGGGCTTCCTGAACACGCTGAAGGAGCACGCGAAGGCCACCGTCGACCAGATCGACAACGCCCTCGGCGGCGGCGGCTGGGACAAGCACGACGCGCTGCGCGAACGGGCCCGGCGCAACTCCGTGCACCGGACCACCAGCACCGTCCAGGAGGAGGTCGAGGTCCCGGTCACCGAGATCCGCCAGAAGGTCGTCGGCTACCAGGAGAAGGTGCTCGCCACCGTCGAGGAGGTCGTGGACGTCACCGAGCGCGTCATCGGCACCAAGGCGCTCAAGGGCGGCCTCCCGGTGATCGAGCTGCTGCTGTCGGTCGGGACGGGCGTGGAGGCGTACTGCGTCGCCGAGGACGGACGGGACGGCATCGACACCTACGTGGAACGGGAGCGGCAGCGGATCGCGATCGTCCTGGACCGGGCCGAGCCGCAGTTGTCGAAGCTGCTGCGCGAGGGCCACGACGCGGAGGAGGAGATCGCCGTGCTGCTCGACCGTCTCCTCGCCACGTCATGAGCGCCGGCACGAGGGGGCAGACGCTGCTCACCCTCGACGAGCCGTCCCTCGGCGACGTGCGCGCCGCCCTCATCCAGAAGCGGCTGGGCACGGCCCGCCCCACCACCGCGGGCCGGCTGCCCCGGCTGGTGGCCACCGGCCGGACCGGCAGCGGCAAGTCCACGCTCGGCAACCTCCTGGTCGGCTCCGACGACCTGCTGCGCTCGACCGGCTTCCAGGACTGCACCGACGCCGCCCACGTCCTCCGCTTCCCCCGCGGGCTCACCTACGTCGACCTGCCCGGCGTGGCCGGCGACGACCGGCTGGAGAACTTCAACCGGCTGGCGCTGGGCCTGCCGCAGGCACCGCAGTGGCCGACCGTGGACGCGCTGCGGGTCCTGCGGTACGAGGAGCGCCGGCAGGTCGCCGACGACACCCACCCGGCCGCCGGTCTGCCGCCCGGCCTGCTCCGCCCCGACCTCGTGCTGTACCTCTGCGCCCCGCACCGGGGCGTCGGACGGGCCGAGGAGCCGTACATCGTGGACCTGCTGGGCGCGATCGGCAGTGAGCGCGTCCTGTTCGTGCTGAACCTCTTCCACGACGGGGCCGGCCGGCGGCTCGCCACCCCGCAGAACCTGGAGGACGCGCACGCCGCCCTGGCGCGCTGGCACCAGGAGGCGGGCCGGCGGCTGGACACCTCGCGGATCGTGCCCATGGACTGCCGGTCCGGGGCGGGGCTGGCGGGGCTGCTGTCGGCGGCCCGCGACTGCCTCGGCGGGAACGCCGCGCTGACCGAGATCGTCACCTACCAGCATGAACGGGCGCCGCGGCTGTACCGCCGGGAGGTGCAGCAGGCCGTGGTCCGGTTCGCCGCGCAGGTCGCGGCGGTCACGCCCGCGTCGGACGCCACGGCCGGCGAGGTGCCGGTGGCGGCCGCCCGGCGGCTGGTGGAGTACGCGGACCGCCTCGCGGGCGGGGGCGGCCGCAACCACGGCCCCTGGCTGAGGCGCTTCGAGGCCCTCACCGCCAAGGAGCTCGCCGGCCTGCGGAAGGTGGCCACCGAGCCGATCATCGAACGGCGCTCGAAGGACGTCTACGAGGACGTGCCGCGCTACGACTGGGTCAAGGAGACCGACTACAGCCGGCCGGTCTACGAGACGCGCCGCCGCAAGGTGAAGGTCTCGCCCGGCGACTTCGACGAGTTCCTGGACGGCATCGGCAACTGGCTGGGCGGCGAGGGGTTCGTCACCGAGCG
Source organism: Streptomyces sp. NPDC003248 (assembly GCF_055563235.1). Taxonomy (NCBI): domain Bacteria; kingdom Bacillati; phylum Actinomycetota; class Actinomycetes; order Kitasatosporales; family Streptomycetaceae; genus Streptomyces; species Streptomyces sp. NPDC003248. The sequence goes on from NZ_JBVHDT010000021.1 coordinate 88,282, forward strand.
CTGGATCAGCGAGGAGGTCCTCGTCGGCTACAAGAAGAAGAAACGGCAGGTGGTGACCGGCTACGACCAGCGGTACGTGCGCACCGACCACTGGGACGAGACGGTCGGCGTGCGCGAGGTGGCCGTCACGTACGACCCCCTCGGCGTCCGGGGCGTCGCCCTCGCCCTCACGGCCTGGCACGCGGCCCTGTCCACCGTCGCCGACAAGGCCCCGGGCACCCTGGACGCCGTCCGCCGCGACATCCACCGCCGCATCGAACGCCTCGGCGCCACCCCGGCGGCCCTCGCCGCCAAGGCGGAGCAGATCCTGCCCGAGGACACCGGCCGGCTGCTGGAGGCGGTCCTGCGCGCCGGGGAGACGGGGGGCTCCGCTTGAGACGGGGGGCGCCGGCGAGGCGGGAGCGGGGACGGGTGCCGGGCCGGGGGCACGGATGAGTCACGGGGAGCCGCCCCCGGCCGGGAGGCCGCCGTCACCGAAGACCGCCATCACACCGGCGCCCCCTCAGGGTGCGTCCGGCCCGGACGAGGGCCAGGGACCCGGCTCGGGTCAAGGCCGGGCGCCCCGCTCGCGCGAAGGCTGGCCCTCGTCCGGCTCGGACGAGGGCCGGGGGCCCGGCTCGGGCGAAGGCCGGGGGCCCAGCTCGGGTCAAGGCAGGGCCTCCGGCTCGGACGAAGGCCAGGGGCCCGGCTGGGGTCAAAGCAGGACCTCCGGCACGGACGAAGGCCTGAGGCCCGACACGGACGAAGGCCGGGGGCCCAGCTCGGGTCAAGGCAGGGCCTCCGGCTCGGACGAAGGCCAGGGGCCCGGCTCGAACAAAGGCCAGGGGCCCGGCTCGGGGCAAGGCAGGGCCCCCGGCTCGGGCGAAGGCCGGAGGTCCGGCACGGACGAAGGCCGGGGACCCGGCTCCGGTCAAGGCCGGGCCTCCGGCCCGGACGAAGGCGGGCTCGCGGGCGGGACTCCCGCGCCGGGCCCTCCCACGTCGAGCTGTTCCGGGCCGGGCGCCCCCGCGCCGGGCGCCCCCGGAGCGGCGGAGGCGTCCGGTGGTGCGGGCGCCTCGCTCGCCCGGGCCCTGTCCCTCGCCCGGCGTGCCTCCGCCGCGCGGGAGCGTTTCGACCGTGGCGTCGGGGGTGCGGCGGCGCTGGAGGAGGCGATCGCCGGCGTGCGGGAGGCGTTGGCACTGCCCTTGGCGGAGCCCGGGCTGCGGGCGGTGCTGGCCGGCCGGCTGTCCTCGCACCTGTACCACCGGTGGCGGCTGTCCGGCCGGGCGGAGGCGCTGGAGGAGGCGGTGGCGCTCGGGCGCGCCGCGCTGCTGGACGGCCGGCATCCCGACCCCGTCGAGGTCCACCGCAACCAGTGCGGCGCGCTCGTCGCCCTGTTCGAGACGACGACAGACCTCGCACTGCTCGACGAGGCGGAGCGGCACGGCAGGCGGGCGGTGCGGCTGAGTCCTCCGGGCCATCCGGCGCGGGCGGGCTGTCTGTCCAACCTCGCCCTGGTGCTGCACCGCGTCCACCAGTTCCGCCGCGACCCGGCCGCCCTCGACGCGGCCGTCACGGCCGAGCGGGAGGCACTGGCCTGTCTCGCGCCGGACGATCCACTGCGTGCCCGCCACCAGCACAACCTCGCCGGTCACCTGCGGGCCCGGTACGAGGCCACCCGCGACCTCGGCGCGCTGGAGGAGGCCTGCGCGCTGGGCCGGGCGGCGGCCGGGGCCCTCGGTGACCCGCTGCACCAGGTGTCCGCGGCCGGCGCCCTCCTCACCCGGTACCTGGCGCGCGGCGACCTCGCGGACGCGCACGAGGCGCTGGCCCTGGAGGAACGGGCCCTGGAGCGTGTCGCGCCCGACGATCCGCGCCGTCCCGCCTACCTCAACATCACCTCCGCCACCCTGGGCCACCTCGCCGCACGCACCGGGGACGCCGGGTGGGCCCGCCGCGCGGTGGACGCCTCCGCGGAGGCCGTCGCCGCCACCCCGCCCGGCCACCTGGATCGGCCCGGCCATCTGCGCACCCTGTCGTCCCACCGCCTGGCCCTGTTCCGGCTGACCGGCGACACCGAGACGCTGAGGGCGGCGGTGCGGGCCGTGGAGGAGGCACTGGCGGCGCTGCCGGCGGCCCGTCCGGAACGCGGGGCCTGCCGCTCGGTGCTCGTGGAGGCGCTGGTCGCGCTGTACGACCACACCCAGGAGCCCGGTCTGCTGGACGACGCGGTACGGGCCGCCCGGGCGGCGCTGGAGGAGGGCCCGGAGTCCGGTGCGCAGCGCGTGCCCTGGCTGAACAACCTGAGCGGCACACTGCGCGCCCGTCACTGGCTCGACCGCGACCGCGCCTACCTGGAGGAGGCCGTGGCGACCGCCCGGGAGGCGGTGCGTCTGGCCGGCGACGATCCCCGCCTCCCGCTGTACCTGGGCACGCTCTGCTCGGCGCTGCACGACCTGGACGGGGTGACCGGCGGCGACCCTGGCCTGCGTACGGAACTGGTGGCGGCGGCCCGCCGCGCCCTGGCCCACACGCCCGAGGACTCCCCCGACCGGGGCCGGCGCACCGGTGAACTCGCCTGGACGCTGGTCCTGCTGGCCCGCGCGCCGGGCGTCGCGGAAGCCTCCGCCGAGGAGGCGGCGACCGAGGCGGTGGCCCTGGCCCGGCGCGCGCTGCGGGCCCTTCCCGGGGAGCGGGCGGAGCACGCGGGGGTCGCGCTGACGCTGGGAACGGCGCTGGTCGCGCGGTACGGGCCGGGTCCGGACGATTCCGTCGGTGCCGCGGCCTCCGGCGCGCCGGCACCGGAGCCCTCCCCGCCCGCGCCGCCGCCCTCCCCGCCCGCGCCGCCGCCCTCCCCGCCCGCGCCGCCGCCCCCGTCGCCCCCTCCCTGGGCCGAGGCGGCCGAGGTTCTCGCGGCGGGCGCCGCCGCCACCGCGTCCCTCCCCCAGGACCGTCTGGAGTGCGCCCGTGCCCTGTGCGCGCTGTGGCTGGCCGCCGGCCGTCCCGCCGAGGCGCTGGACGCCGTGGAACAGGCGGTCGGCCTCCTGCCGTACGTCGCGCCCCGGCACCTGGCCCGCAGTGGCAGGGAGCGCGGTCTGGAGCGGCACGCCGGCCTTCCGCAGCAGGCGGTGGCGGCGGCCCTCGCGGCGGGACGGCCCGGCCGCGCGGTGGAACTGCTGGAACGCACCCGGGGCGTCCTGCTGGGCGAGGCCATCGAGGCCCGTGACGGCCCGGCGGCGCTGCCCGCGCCCCTGGCGGCGGAGTTCGTGCGGCTGCGGGAACTGCTCGCCGTACCGCCGCGGTGGGCGCACGGTCCACCGGACGACCGGCTGGGCGTCCTGGCGGAGGGCGAGCAGCGCCGTGTCCTAGCCGCCCGCTGGGCGGACCTGCTGGAGCGGATCCGGCGCGTCCCCGGTCTCACGGACTTCCTGCGCCCGCCCACGCTGCCGGAGCTGGTGGCGTCGGCGGCGGACGGACCGGTCGTCATGGTCGTCGAGGGCCCGGCCGGCGGACACGCCCTGGTCGTCGGCGCCCCACCCGCCGGCCGGGGCATCGGCGCCGACGGGGTGACGGTGGTCCCGCTGCCCTCGCTGACGCCGGGCACCGCGCACGGTTGGGCGGCCCGTCTGCGGGAGCCGCTCGACAGGGGCGAGCCGCTGGACCGCCGGGATCTGCTCGCGGTCCTGGCGTGGCTGTGGGAAGCGGTCGCCGGGCCGGTGCTCACCGCCCTCGATCCGGCCCCGGGCTCCCGCCTGTGGTGGTGCCCGACGGGCGCACTGGCGCTGCTGCCGCTGCACGCGGCCGGCCGGTACGACGCGGACCCCGCCGTCGGCGTCCTGGACCGGGTGGTGTCGTCGTACACGCCGACGCTGCGGGCCCTGGCGTACGCCCGCTCCCGGGTGTCCGCGGCGGACGGCGGCGCGCTGGTCGTCGCCGTGCCGGAGCCGGAGTCGGCGTACCTCGGCCCGCTGCCCGGTGCGATCCGGGAGGCGGAGGGGGTGGCCCGCCGGCTGCGCGGGGCGCGGCTGCTGTGCGCGGCGGAGGCGGACCGGGCGTCGGTGCTGGCCGCGCTGCCCCGGCACGCGGTGGCGCACTTCGCCTGCCACGGGGCGGGCGACACCGTGTCCCCGGCGGGCAACGGCGTCCTGCTGGCCGACGCCGACGGCGTTCCCCTGACGGTCGCGGCGGTGGCCGGGCTGGACCTGCGGGGCGCGGCACTCGCCTATCTGTCGGCGTGCGGCACCAGCGAGACGCGGATCTCCCTCGCCGACGAGTCGGTACACCTGGCCTCCGGCTTCCAGGTCGCCGGGTACCCGCAGGTCGTCGGCAGCCTGTGGAGCGTCCCGGACCTGGCCTCGGCCCGGGTGGCGGACGCCTTCTACGCCCACGCGGCCGACGACGGCCGGCTGGTCCCGGCCCGCGTCCCGCACGCCCTGCACCACGCGGTGCTCGCCCTGCGCCAGCGCTATCCGGGCAGTCCCGAACTGTGGGCGCCGTACGTCCACCACGGCGCGTGAGACCGGGCGGGCGGCCGGTCGCCCGCCCGGTCTCACGCGCCCGGTCTCACGGCCGTCACGGGTCGTCGCCGGGGCTGCCGCGCCACCTCCGCCCACGCCCCGCCGCCTCCGACAGGGCGGCGGGACGTCGTGACGTACCCCGTGACCGGTCGGCGGCCGCGCGCCGCGCCGGACGTCCGTCCGTCCGGCGCGGCGCGGCACCGCACGGAGCGGCACGCCCGCAGCACAGCGCGCGGCACGACGCGTCACAGCGCGGCGCGGCACGGCACGGCACGCGCAGCACGACACGGCACGACGCAACCGACACGGCACGACGCGGCATGGCACGACGCAGCCGGCACAGCCGGCACAGCCGGCACGGACCGCCTCCCGGTGCCGTCGTCCTGCCCGCCGACGCGGAGTCCTGCCCGCCGACGCGGAGTCCGGGCCGCCGACGCGAAGTCCCGGGGCCGCCGACGCCGCGTTCCCGCCAGGCACCGGACCTGCCCCGCTCCGGGAACCGCACCGGCACGTCCCGGCGGTCCCTCCGCCGGAGGCGTCGCACGTACCCTGCTCGGGTGAACGACATGCCTCTCGGTGTCTCCCTCCCGCCCCCGCCGGGCGGCGCCTCCCTGGGTGATGTGGTGCGCCGTCTCGCCGACCTCCTGGAACCCGGTCCCGACTGGTGCGGCCGGGCGGACACCGGCATCGAGGACGTGGTCATCGCCGGTCCCGGCGAACCCCTCGACTCCCTGTCCGGCGCCCTGGTCCTCGCGGTCGGGGCACGCGGTGAGGAGGCGGTGGCGATGGTGACCCGGGCGGCCGCGGCGGGGGCCGCCGCCGTCGCCGTACGGACCGCGGACGACGGGCTGCCGGCGGCGGTGCGGACGGCGGCCGAGGACGCGGGCATCGCCGTGCTCGGGGTGCCGGCCGGGCTGCGGTGGGACCGGGCGGAGGCCGGGATGCGCGCCGCGCTCGCCCGGGGACGCGCGGAGCGGCCGGCGGACCGGGGCGGTGACCTGTTCTCCCTCGCCCAGACCGTGGCCACCCTGACCCACGGCGTGGTCAGCGTCGAGGACGCGGCGCACCGGGTGGTGGCCTACGCGGGCTCCGGCGACGAGGCGGACGAGCTGCGCCGCCGCTCCATCCTGGGCCGAAGCTGCCCGGAGTCGTACCTGGCGCTGCTGCGCCGGCTCGGCGTGTACCAGCGGGTGCGGGCGGGCGACGAGGTGGTCCCGGTCGAGGAGCAGCCGGAGATGGGGGCCCGGCGGCGGCTGGTGATCGGGATCAACGCCGGGCGCCGGCCGCTGGGGACGATCTGGGTGCAGGAGGGCGCACGCCCGCTGGCCGAGCGGGCGCCCGAGATGCTGCGCGGGGCGGCGCGGCTGGCCGCCGCCCAACTGGTGGACCACTACTTCCAGGGCGACGCCACGGCCCGGCTCGCCTCCCGCGAGGAACTGAGCCACGGGCTGCTCACCGGCCGCTTCGACGCGCCCGCGCTCGCCGCGCACCTGGGCCTGGATCCGGCGGCCGCCGCCCATGTGGTCGCCGTCGACCTGCGCGACCCGGCCGGGAGCGGCGACGCGGTGCGGGCGGACGCCCGGCGCGCGGAGGGCACCGGGATCATGTCGGTGCACGCCGCCGCCTACCGGGACAACGCGCTCGTCGTGCAGGCGTGCGGCCAGCTCTACGCCGTCCTGCCCGAGCCCGTGGCCGACCCGCTGGCCGGCGACGCGCCCCTCGTCCGCTGGGCCGAACAGCTCGTGGCGACCCTGCGGCGCCTCACCGGCACCGGGGTGCAGGCGGTCGTCGCCGGACGCGCCGAGCGCCTCGCGGACATCCCGTCCGTGAAGCTGCGCGGACACCGCGCCCTTCAATTGCTCACCCGCAGCCCCGAGGTGACCGTCGAGACCCATGCCCGGCTCACGCCCGCGCTGGTCGTCCGCGACACCCTGGACCTCCTGGACCGGGCGCCCGGCGTACGGTTCCCGGCGGTGGCCGCCCTCGTCGGGCACGACGGCGCGCACGGCACCGACCTCGCGCGGTCGCTGCTGCTGTACCTGGACGCGTTCGGCGACGTCGCCGTGGTGGCCAAGCGGCTCAACGTGCATCCCAACACGCTGCGCCACCGTGTGCGCAGGGCGGTGGCGCTGACCGGTCTGGACCTGGAGGACCCCGAGCACCGGCTGGCGGCCACGCTCCAGCTCCGCCTCGACCTCGGCGTACCGGACCGGACGGACACGGCGTTCCCGGCCGGCTGAGGACGCGGCACCCGGCGGACGACGGGCGTTGTCCGCCGGTACAGCGCGGAAAGGTGTCACCGCTGTCCGTCCGCACAGCACGGGCAGGTGACGCGGGCTGTCCTCCCGGACAGCGTGGCCGGTGCATCGCTGTCCGAGCGGACAACGGCCGGGGCACGGCTGTCGGCTTACGTTCACATCCTGTTCGCGTTCTGCGACGGCGTCCTTGTCCTCCTCCGCTCCGGAGTCCAGCCATGCCTTCTTCCGCGCCCAGCCGCGCCCCCGAGCCGGGCACCCCGGCCCCCGCCCCCGACGCGGCCGCGTCCGAGTCCGCGTCCGAGTCCGCGTCGGGATCGGCGGCCGGTCTGCGCCGCGTCGCCACGGCGAGTTTCATCGGCACGGCCATCGAGTTCTACGACTACTACATCTACGGCACCGCGGCCGCGCTCGTCCTGAACGAGGCGTTCTTCCCCGACCTGTCGGAGACCGCGGGCACCCTGGCCACCCTGTCGACCTTCGCGGTCGGCTTCGCCGCGCGCCCGCTCGGGGCCGCGATCTTCGGACACTTCGGCGACCGCGTCGGCCGCAAGGCCGTCCTGGTCGTCTCGCTGCTGATGATGGGCCTGTCCACGGGTCTGATCGGCCTGCTGCCCGGCTACGACACGCTCGGCGTCGCGGCCCCGGTCCTGCTGGTCGTGCTCCGGCTGATCCAGGGGCTGGGCCTGGGCGGCGAGTGGGGCGGCGCCGCGCTGCTCGCCGTCGAACACGCCCCGAAGGGCAAACGGGGACTGTACGCCGCGGCCCCCCAGATGGGCTCCCCCGTCGGCTACTTCGCCGCCACCTGCACCTTCCTGCTGATGTCGTCGGTGCTCAGCGACGAGGCCTTCGACGGCTGGGGCTGGCGCATCCCGTTCCTGGTGTCCTTCGTGCTGGTCGCCGTCGGTCTGGTCATCCGCCTGCGGATCTCGGAGACCCCGGCCTTCGCGAAGGTCACCGCCGAGCGGGAGACCGCCAAGGCGCCGCTGCTGGAGGCGTTCCGGGTGCACCCCAGGGAGATGCTGCTCGGCGCCGGCATGATCACGGTCGTGTACGTGATGTTCTACACGGCGGCCACCTACTGCATGACGTACACCACCGGAGAGCTCGGCATCCCCAAGAACGACATGCTGATGCTGACCCTGGTCGCCGTGGTGGTCCTCGGCCTGTCCACCTTCCTGGTCGCCCGCTGGTCGGACCGCGTCGGCCGCCGTCGCCTGATCATCGCCGGTGCCGCCTTCGGCGTGGTGTGGGGCGCGGTCCTCTTCCCCCTGCTGGACACGGAGAACTACGTCCTCATCGCGATCGCGCTGAGCGGCGCCCTGCTCTGCATGGGCATCATCTACGGCCCCGCGGGCGCCTACCTGCCCGAGTTGTTCGGCACCCGTATGCGCTACTCCGGCGCCGGGTTCTCGTACAACCTCGGCGGCGTGCTCGGCGGGGCCGCGGCCCCGCTGATCGTGACGGCGCTCGCCGAGAACTACAGCCCCGTGGTGGGCGGCTGGTTCATGAGCGGCATGGCCCTGCTGTCGCTGCTCTGCGTCCTCGCCCTGCCGGAGACCGGCCGGCGCGACCTCGACGCGATCTGACCGATCGACGCGATCTGACGCTCGACGCGATCTGACCGATCGACGCGGTCTGACCGCCCGGGCCGCTCCCGTCCGATCCTCCCCGCGAGGACGGGAGCGGCCCGGCGCAGCCCTCACCGCCCCCCGGTGGTCCGCCCCGCCCCATCAAGTGACGCTTTCCCAGGGTGAGTTGGCGCTCTCCGGGACTACCGTGCGGCGCACGGCACCCAGGAGCGCGGCCGCACGGGTGGGGAGTGACGATGGCCGGGTGGAGACCAGCACTGGCGGTGGTGGCGGGGACGCTGCTGCTGCCGGGGTGCACCGACGGCACCGACGACGGGCGTACGGCGAGGGGGGCGCCGTCGGCGCCGGCCCGACTACCTCGGTGCCGGCTCCCGCAGGGGCGAGCCCTACGAGAGCGATCCGGCCGGGTGGGCGGTGCGCGCCGACGTCGACCCGGCCAAGGCCGTCCCCGGCCTGGTCCGCGCCCACGCCGGCGTTCGTCGCCGCCGAGATCGACCGCCGGGGCGAGTCCGGCGACACGGGCACGAAGGACGAGCCGAACGGGACCGGCGGGGCGGGTAGCACAGGCGGTACGGGCACCTCCGGCAGGGCAGGCAGCACCCGCTGCTGCTCGTGCAGCATGCGTCCGGCGGGCGGGACGCCGTCACGTCCCGGTGGGCGGGACGCCGTTAGGACCGAGTACACATGACTGACAAGAAGCTGTCACACACGCACCGGAATGCGGGTTCGACCGTCGCCCGTTCTCAACTGACATGACTGTTGGAGTAGCGCTCAACGCGTCCGACGCGCCGAACCAGGTCGACGCCACCGTCCAACTGGCGCGGGAGGCGGCCGAGTCCGCCCTCACGTCGGCCTGGTTCGGGCAGACCTTCGGCGCGGACTCACCCCAGCTCGCGGCGATCGTCGGGCGGGAAGTGCCCGGACTGCAGGTCGGCACCTCCGCGATCCCCGTCTTCGGCCGCCACCCGCTGCTGGTCTCCAGCCAGGCCCAGACCGCCCAGGCCGCGACGCACGGCCGCTACCACCTCGGCCTGGCCCTGGGCACGAGACTGCTGACGGAGACCGGCTTCGGCCTGCCCTTCGAACGCCCCATCGCCCGGCTGCGTGAATTCCTCACCGCGTTACGGCAGTTGACCGAGACCGGCACGGCCGATTTCCACGGTGAGCTGCTGACCGCGACCACCCCGGTCCCGGCGCGGGTAGCGGGTGCCGAGAGCGGTGTCCCCCTGCTGGTCGCCGCGATGGGGCCGCAGGCGCTGCGGGTCAGCGGTGAGCTGGCGGACGGGATCCTGCCCTACCTGGCGGGACCGCGCGCCCTGGCGGAACACATCGTGCCCGCCCTGACCGCCGCGGCCGAGGCCGCAGGCCGCCCCGCGCCCAGGATCGTGGCCCTGGTGCCCGGCGTGGTCACCGACGACGTGGACGCGGTGCGGGCCAAGGCCACCGAGAGCCTCGCGTTCTACGAACAGATCCCGTCCTACGCCCGGGTCATCGAACTCTCCGGCGGCCGGCGGGCCGCCGACCTGGCCGTGATCGGCGACGAGAAGACCGTCGAGGCCGAGGTACGCCGTTACCGCGACGCCGGCGCCACCGAGGTCGTGTTCTCGAGCACGGAGATCGCGGGAGAGGCCGACCGCCGACGCACCTGGCGACTCCTCGGCGAACTGGCCCGCTGAGCACTCCGGTCGGACCGAACGGACCGGCCGGCCCCCCTGCACCCCGTGACGAAGGAGAACCCATGACCACCGAGACCACCGAGACCACCGCGGCGGACGCCCACGCCTTCACCGAGGACTGGCTGGAGTGGTACCGCGTCCAGGAGGCCCGGCTCGCCGACCCGCACGGGTTCCTGGCGATCACCGGCCTGCACTGGCTCGACGAGCGGCCCCAGCGGTTCCCGGACGCGCCCGGCGCGTGGCGCACCGGCCCCGAGGGGGTCGTCGTCGACCTCGACGACGGCGAGGAACTGGTCGTCGGCGGAACGCCGGTGCGCGGTGAACACCGCTTCGGCGTGCTTCCCGAACGCGGCGGTGCCGACGCCGTCTGGGGAGACGCCGTCATCGAGGTCGCCCGGCGCGGCGGGCACGACATCGTGCGGCCCCGGCACCCGGACGCGCCGCTGCGCACGGCCTTCACCGGAACCCCCGCCTACGCCCCCGACCCGCGCTGGGCCGTGACGGGCCACTACCTCCCCTTCGACACACCACGACCGACCACCGTGGGCGCCGCGGTCGAGGGCCTCGAGCACGTGTACGACGCTCCGGGAAGGGTCGAGTTCGAACTGGACGGGCGCCCGCTGTCGCTCACCGCGTTCCCCGGCCCTGGCGCGGGCCGGCTGATGGTGCTGTTCACCGACGCGACCTCCGGGGTCACCACCTACGCGGCCAACCGGGCCCTCACCCTGGAGCCGCCCGCCGGCGACGGCACGGTCGTCCTGGACTTCAACCGCGCCAAGAACCTGCCGTGCGCCTACACGGACCTCGCCACCTGCCCGCTGCCCCCGGCCGAGAACCGGTTGCCGGTGGCGATCGAGGCCGGTCAGAAGATCCCCCGCGAGCGCGGCGGTTCCTGAGCGGGACCCGGTGCCGGTCCGACCGCCCCCGCGGGGCGTCGCCCGCCGGCATGGGCGCACCGCCGCCCCGCTGCCCCGCTGCCCGACCAGCTGTTTCCCGGAAACGCTTCCGCCTGGCAGAAGCCGCCTTGCCCGGCACCCACAGCCGTCAGGAACCTGTTCCCGACCACGGCACGCGGGGCGGCGCAGCCCCGCCGACAAGGACGGGATTCCCATGCCGCACATCACCGCCTTCGCCAGGAACCAGTGGTACGTCGCCGCCTACGGCCACGAGGTCGGGCGTGAGGAACTGCTCGGCCGGACGGTGCTCGGGGAGCCGCTCGTCCTCTACCGGACGGAGGAGGAGGGGACGCCCGTCGCGCTGCACGACCGTTGTGTGCACCGGCGCTACCCGCTCTCCGAGAGCCGCCTGGACGGGGACCGGATCGTGTGCGGCTACCACGGCTTCACCTACGACACGACGGGGACGTGCGTGTACGTGCCGGGGCAGAAGCGCGTGCCGCGCACCGCCCGTGTCGCCTCCTACCCGGTCGTCGAGCAGGACTCCCTGGTGTGGGTGTGGATCGGCGACCCGGCGCTGGCCGACCCGGGGGCGATCCCGCGCGCCCGCCATCTCGACTCGCCCGGCTGGACCACCGTCCGCGGCATGGAGCCGATCGACGCCGACCACGGGCTGCTCGTGGACAACCTGCTGGACCTGTCCCACGAGACGTATCTGCACGGCGGCTACATCGGCACCCCCGAGGTCGCGGAGACGCCGATCACCACCGAGGTGGACGAGGGGGCGGGGATCGTCCGGGTGAGCCGGCGCATGGACGACGCCGAGTGCCCGCCGTTCTACGCCCGTTCGACCGGCATCGAGGGCCGGATCACGCGCTGGCAGGACATCGAGTACCACGCGCCGTGTCTGTACCTGCTGCACAGCCGGATCGCCCCGGTGGGCGTGCTGCCGGAGGCGGACGGCAGCGATCCGGGCGGCTTCCACACCGAGATCACGTACGCGATCACCCCGTCGTCCGACGGCAGGGTGTACGACTTCTGGATGGTCTCGCGGGACTGGGCGACGGACGACGCCGAGGTCACCGAGTTCCTGCGCGCCAACAACCACACGGTCGTCATGCAGGACGTCGACGCGCTCAACCTGCTCCAGCGCACGCTGGGTTCGGAACGCGCCGGCTACCAGGAGCTGAGCATCAACATCGACACCGGCGGTCTGGCCGCCCGCCGTATCCTCGCCCGGCTCGTGGAGGAGGGCGAGAAGCCGGTGGAGGCGGCCCGGTGAGCGGTGCCACCGGTGAGGTCTACCGCGTCGACTGGCTGCCGGGCACCGACGTCCTGCACGGCACCTGCCACTGCGGGGCCGAGCACAGCGCCGAGGACCCGGTGGAGATGTGGGGGTGGATGCTCGCCCACCCCGAGGGCCACGAGCCGCGAGGAAAGGCCTCATGACCGCGTACGACACCGCGTACGACACCGTGTACGAAGCCGAACTCGTCGTCGCCGGCGCGGTGCCGGCGGCCGACGGGGTCCGCGCGCTCACCCTGCGCCACCCGCGGGGCGAACCGCTGCCGGCCTGGGAGCCGGGCGCCCACGTCGACCTGCTGCTCGGGCCGGGGCTGGAGCGCCAGTACTCCCTGTGCGGCGATCCGGCCGACCGGGCCGCCTGGCGGATCGCGGTCCTCAGGGAGCCCGCGGGGCGGGGCGGATCCGCGTATGTGCACGAGCACATCGCGCCGGGCGACACGGTCCGGGTCCGCGGCCCCCGCAACCGCTTCGCGCTGCGGCCCGCGCCCGGCTACCGCTTCGTCGCGGGCGGCATCGGCATCACCCCGCTCCTGCCGATGCTCGCGGCGGCCGAGGCGGCGGGCGCCGACTGGCGGCTCCTCTACGGCGGCCGCACACGCGGTTCCATGGCGTTCACCGGGGAACTGGCGCGCTACGGCGACCGGGTCGCCCTCGCCCCGCAGGACGAGACGGGGCTGCTCGACCTGGACTCCGCGCTGGCCGGGCTGCCCGAGGGCACCCTGGTGTACTGCTGCGGACCGGGCCCGCTGCTCGACGCGGTCGCCGAGCGGTGTCCGCCCGGTGCGCTGTCCGTGGAGCGGTTCCGGCCCGAGGAGGGCCGGGGCGGCGGTACGGAGGCCGCCTTCGAGATCGAGCTGGCGCGCAGCGGCCGTACGCTGACCGTCCCGGCGGGCGTCTCCGTGCTGGACGCCGTCCGGGCCGCCGGGGTGGAGGTGCTGTTCTCCTGCGCCGAGGGAACGTGCGGGACCTGTGAGACCGACGTGCTGGAGGGCACGCCGGAGCACCGGGACAGTGTGCTCACCCCCGCGGAGCGGGAGGCCGGGGAGACGATGATGATCTGTGTGTCCCGGTGCCGGGGGCGCAGGCTCGTCCTGGATCTGTGACCGACAGGTCGGCCTCGATCCGCGCCACCGCCGCCCGCAGCCGCGGCAGCAGGTCCCGGCGGACCGACTCCACCGAGGTACGGCCGGCGTGCACCGCGATGTTCACGCCGGCCACCACCGTGCCGTCCCGGTCCCGCACCGGGGCGGCCACCGAGCGCAGCCCCTCCTCCAGTTCCTGGTCGACGAGGGCGTGTCCCTGCCGCCGTACGCGCAGGAGTTCCGCGCGCAGGGCACGGGGGGTGTCGAGGGTGCGCGGGGTGAACGGGCGCAGGTCCGCGCGGGCGAGGCGGGTGTCGAGTTCCTCGTCGGGGAGGGCGGCCAGCAGCACCCGGCCGACGGAGGTGACATGGGCCGGGAAGCGGGTGCCCACCGTGATCGTCGCGGACATGATGCGGCGGGTGGGGACCCGGGCGACATAGACGACGTCGTCGCCGTCGAGGACGCACAGCGAGGACGACTCCCCCACGTCCGCGGCGAGTTGTTCGAGGTGCGGCAGGCACAGCTGGGGCAGCGTCAGGCCGGCGAGGTAGGCGTAGCCGAGTTCCAGCACGCGCGGGGTGAGCCGGAAGAGACGGCCGTCGCAGTGGACGTAGCCGAGGTCGGCGAGGGTGAGGAGCAGACGGCGGGCGGCGGCGCGGGTGAGGCCGCAGGCGCGGGCGACCTCGCTGAGCGTGCGCGCGGGGTGCTCGGCGTCGAAGGAGCGGATGACGGCGAGGCCCCGCTCGAAGGACCTCACGAAGTGCGCTGCGCGGCCAGTGCTGGACAACCCGGCGCCTCCACATTGTCAACGATTTCGTCAGCCAACCCATTGACCCGGTCGAACGCGTGGTTCTACGTTCCCTGCACGCCAGTTGAGCACTACTGTGCGGGGTGCGCACAGCCTGTCGGAACACCTTTGTCTGCACAGGAGGAGCCATGCGTCGTCTGCTCGCCGGTCTCGCGGCCGGCACCTTCCTGCTCGCCACGGCGGCCTGTGGCTCGTCCGACGACTCCGGTCCGTCGGACAAGGACACGTCGTCGGGGGGCACCACCACCGTCAAGCTCGGTCTCATTCCCATCGTCGACGTGGCACCCGTCTACCTGGGCGTGCAGAAGGGCTTCTACGAGAAGCAGGGGCTGAAGCTGTCGATCACGACCGCGCAGGGCGGCGCGGCGATCGTGCCGGGCGTCGTCAGCGGCCAGTTCCAGTTCGGCTTCAGCAACATGACCTCCCTCATGGTCGCGCAGTCCAACAACGTGCCCGTGAAGGCCGTCGCCAACGGCATCGCCTCGACCGGCGTGCAGGGCAAAGACTTCGGCGCGATCACGGTGAAGAAGGGCAGCGCGCTGAAGTCCGCGAAGGACCTGGAGGGCAAGAAGGTCGCCATCAACACCCTGAAGAACATCAACGAGACCGCGGTGCGCGCCTCGGTGCGCACCGCGGGCGGCGATCCGGACAAGGTGAAGTTCGTCGAGCTGCCCTTCGACCAGATGCCGGCCGCCCTCGACGGCGGGCAGATCGACGCCGCGATGGTGGTCGAGCCCGCCCTCGCCACCGTCAAGAGCCAGGGCGGCGTGGAGATCGCCTCGCCCATGGTCGACGTCGCCGCGAACCTCACCGTCGCCATGTACTTCACCTCGGCGCAGTACGCGCAGCAGAACCCGGACGTGGTGAAGAAGTTCCAGCAGGCCACGGCCGAGTCCCTCGCCTACGCCGACGCCCACCCGGACGAGGTCCGGCAGATCGTCACCACGTACACCAAGATCCCCGCCGCGGTGCTGGAGCAGGTGACGCTGCCGAAGTGGCCCGCCGAGGCGAACCGCTCCTCCATCGAGGCGCTGAAGGAACTGGGCGACGAGGACGGCCTGTTCAAGGCGGACCCCGACCTGGACGAGCTGCTTCCGTGAGGGGCGGCAACGCCGCGCTCGGCGCGGCCGGGCTCGCGGCCTTCCTCGCCCTGGGCGAGGCGGTGCCGCGGCTCGGCCTGGTCAAGGAGGCCTACTTCCCGCCGACGAGCCGCATCCTCGCGGCCCTCGGCGACGAACTCGCCGACGGCGCCTTCTGGACGGCCCTCGGCGACACCCTCACCGGCTGGGCCCTGGGCCTGGCGCTCGCGGTCGCCGCGGGCGTCGTCGCCGGGGTGGTGATCTCCGTCGTCCCGTACCTGCGCGAGGGCACGGCCTCGACGATCGAGTTCCTGCGCCCGATCCCGTCCGTCGCCCTGATCCCGCTGGCCGTGCTGCTGTACGGCACCGAACTGCGCTCGGTCCTCCTCCTGGTCGTCTACGCCTCCTTCTGGCAGGTCCTCATCCAGGTCCTGTACGGCGTCCAGGACGTCGACCCGGTCGCCGAGGAGACGGCCCGCTCCTACGGCCTCGGCCCCTGGGCGCGCGTGCGGCACGTGCTGTGGCCGACCGCGCTGCCGTACGTCATGACCGGGGTGCGGCTCGCGGCGGCGGTCGCGCTGATCCTCGCCGTCACCGCCGAACTGGTCATCGGCGCGCCGGGACTGGGCGCCCGCATCGCGGTCGCGCAGACGTCGCAGGCGGTGCCCGAGATGTACGCGCTGATCGTCGTCGCGGGTCTGCTCGGCCTGCTGATCAACGTCGGGGCGCGCACGGTGGAGCGCCGGGCGCTGGGCTGGCACCAGTCGGTGCGCGGGGAGGTGGCGGTGTGAGACGGCTGCTGCTCCGGACGGTGCTGGTGCTCGCCCTGCCGGCCGTGCTGGTCGCGGTCTGGTGGGCGGCGTCCGCGCACAGCACCGACGTGTACTGGCCGCCCCTGCGGACGATCCTGGAGACCTTCCCCGACGTGTGGACGGGCGAGCGGCTGCGCGCGGACGTCCTGCCGAGCGTGCTGCGGCTGGCGGGCGGCTACGCGCTGGCGGCCGTGGCGGGGATCGCGCTGGGCACCGTCATCGGCTCCTACCGGCGGGTGCGGGCGGTGTGCGAGCCGGTCCTGGAGTTCCTGCGGGCGGTGCCACCGCCGGTCCTGGTGCCGGTCATCATGCTGTTCGCGGGCATCGGCGACACCATGAAGGTCGTGGTGATAGCGGCCGGCTGCGTGTGGCCGGTCCTGCTCAACACCGTCGAGGGCGTGCGGGCGGTGGACCCGGTGATGGCGGAGACGGCCCGCTCGTACGGCATCACGGGCGTGGCACGGCTGCGGGACCTGGTGCTGCGCTCGGCGAGTCCGCAGATCTTCGCGGGCCTGCGCCAGGCGCTGTCCATCGGGATCATCCTGATGGTCATCAGCGAGATGTTCGCCGCCAGCAACGGCCTCGGCTTCACCATCGTGCAGTTCCAGCGCGGCTTCGCCATCCCGGACATGTGGACCGGGATCCTGCTGCTCGGCCTGCTCGGCTTCGTCCTGTCGGTCCTCTTCCAGCTGGTCGAGCGGCGGATGCTCGGCTGGTACCACGGTCTGCGCGCCGCCACCCGGCGCTCCCGGTGACGTCCTCGAACGGTGACGTCCTCGGACGGTGCCGTCCTCGAACGGTTCGAAAGGGCAGGGCATGCTCGACGTACGCGGCCTGAAGAAGGTCTACGAGGGTTCCGGGCGGCGGGTGGAGGCGGTGCGCGACCTCACCTTCACCGTCGCCGACGGTGAACTGGTCTGTCTCGTCGGCCCGTCGGGCTGCGGCAAGACGACCCTGCTGAAGTGCATGGGCGGCCTGATGACGCCGACGTCCGGCGAGGTCTTCCTGGAGGGCCGGAAGGTGACCGGGCCGCCGCCCGGCATGGCGTTCG
Organism: Streptomyces sp. NPDC003248; assembly: GCF_055563235.1. NCBI lineage: Bacteria > Bacillati > Actinomycetota > Actinomycetes > Kitasatosporales > Streptomycetaceae > Streptomyces > Streptomyces sp. NPDC003248. The sequence goes on from NZ_JBVHDT010000021.1 coordinate 105,334, forward strand.
TGTTCCAGGAGTACGGGCGGAGCCTCTTCCCGTGGATGCGGGTCGGCGAGAACGTCGGACTCCCGCTGAAGCAGAAGGGGCTGCGCAAGGCGCGGCGGCGGGAGCTGGTGGCCGACGCGCTGGAGTCGGTCGGGCTGGCGGACGCCGCCTCCGCGTACCCCTGGCAGTTGTCGGGCGGCATGCAGCAGCGGGTGGCGATCGCGCGGGCGCTCGCCTACGAACCCCGGGTGCTGCTGATGGACGAGCCGTTCGCGGCCGTCGACGCCCAGACCCGCGCCGACCTGGAGGACCTCGTGCGGGGCCTGTGGCGGGAGCGCGGCATCACGATCCTGTTCGTCACCCACGACATCGACGAGGCCGTCTACCTGGGCGAGCGGGTCGTCGTCCTGTCCGCCTCGCCGACCGTCGTCCAGGAGCAGCTGAAGGTCGATCTGCCGCCGGAGCGCGACCAGTTGCACACCCGCGTCGCCCCGCGCTTCGCCGAGCTGCGCACCCATGTGTGGGAGCAGATCCAGGCGGCGAAGCGCGGGGCGTCCGGCCGGCCGGCCGAGAAGGACGGGGCCGGGGCCGGGGCGGAACCGGTCGCGCAGGACACCGCCCCGGCCGTACCGCTCACGAAGGGCGCGGCTCCGGCGGACCCGCTCGCCCAGGGCACGGTCCCGGCGGACCCGCCTCCGGCACCGCACTGAGCCGGCCGGCACCGTCCGACACCGGACGGACCGGCAGGCCGACACCCCGGCACCGCTCAGGCCGGCCGGCCGACAAGCCGCCGATGCCGCACCGCACCGGCCTGCGCACCGGACCGGCCTGCGGACCGGAGCGGCCTGCGGACCGGAGCGCCGTCGGCGACCTGAACGCCGACGGTGCCCGGTCAGACCTCGGGGGCGGCGACCACGCTGAGGTGCGCCGCGCTGCGGCGCGGGCGGCGGCGTGCCCGGCGCGGCGCGGGCGCGGGCGCCTCGCGCAGCACCATCGTCAGCCGTGTGTACCCCAGGTCCTGGAGCGTCCTGGGGGTGTCGGCGACGATGCGGCACTGGGTGGCGCCCCAGCGCGGGTCCGGGTGCAGCAGGGGCCGGACCGCTCCGTCGTGCTCGACGGCCTCCTCGCCGACCGCGCGGATCCAGTGCGGCAGGCCCTGCCGGTAGGCGGCCTCCATGAGCGGGTCCTGCGCGATCTCCCGGCGGATCGCCTGGAGCCCGTGGTCGTGGCCGTACCGTTCGACGGCCGCCGAGAAGCGGGCCATCATCGGCAGGCACCAGCTGGACTCGTGGTCGCCGAGGACCGACGGCGCGTCGGGGTGGAAGAGCACGAACCGGAGGAAGTTGTCGCCCGGCAGGGCCGTCGGGTGCGGGCCCACCTCCCGGAAGAGTGTCCGGAAAGCGGTGTTGGCCAGGACGACGTCCCAGCGGTGGTCCAGGACGACGGACGGGAAGGGGACGGCCTCCAGGTACCCGGCGTAGTCCTGGAGGTAGGCCTGGGCCTCGGAACCGTCGGGGACGGGCCGCGGTACCGACCGCTGCCCACCTGCCTGATACGCCATCGGGAGGTCACCCCTCTTGCCTGTGCCGCCTGCACGCGGCGCCCTGATCCTGGTACCCCGTCGCGACGCATGTCAACTATCGTGGCATTCCGCGCTCGTTGACGGCTGAAATTGGCCACAGTTGTGGCGAGACCTGGATGAGAGTTCGAAGAACCCGCTACCCTCCGGTCAGTTCACGGCGATCGTGTAATGCCTGTGAAGGGGTCGGAGAGACGTAGGAGACCTGTCGGTGACGGATGGCTTCGAGGTTCCGGGCGCCACGGCGACGGTGCTGCTGTCGGCCGTCGCCGCCCGTGTCACCGCACTCGCCGACCGGCTGGGCGTGCCGTACCCGGAGGTCTTCGACACCGGACGGCTGTCCATCGCCTCCGGGGTCCCCGAGTCCGTGGTCAAGGCCCTGCTGAGCGGCCGGCCGGCCGGCGAACCGGATGTGCAGGCCCGCTTCCTGCAACGCCTGGACCTGCTGCGCCGCACCCGGCTCAAGCCCAACGGGCGCAAGTACACCCAGCAGGAGATCGCCGACGGCGCCGGCATGTCACGGCAGCAGGCGGGTGCCCTCATCAACGGCGACCGCCGCCCCACGATGGAGCACTGCGACGCCCTCCAGCGCTTCTTCCGCGTCCACGCCGGCTTCCTCACGGCCGAGGACCCCGAGGCGCTCGCGGGCGCCCTCCAGCACGTCGAGCAGGAACTGTTGCAGAAGCTCGCCGCCCGGGAGGCGGCCGCGGCCGCCGAGGACCCGCTGGAGCGGCTGTTGCAGGACCACGGCGTGCGCGGCATCGCCTGGCGGGCCGCGCAGCTCCCCACCGACCAGCACCGCGACAAGGTCGCCGAGTGGCTGGACATGCTCCTGGAGAGCGTGAAGCGGCCCGAGTCGTGATCCGGGGGATAACTGTGGGCATCGGCAAGGACATGCGCCGCCTGCGCGACGAGCTGGTCGGGGAGCTCACCCTCCCGGCCCCCGCCGCACCGGCCGACCTGTACACCGCCCTGTGCGACGGCATGAGCAGACGCCGCGGCCGCCCCGTCCACTTCCGCACGGCGGCCTTCCCGCCCGGCACCGCCAGCGGGCTGTGGCTCGACATGGCCGACCAGGACCTCGTCGTCATCGAGGAACGCACCGCGCCCGACCACCAGTTGGTGATCCTCGGCCATGAGCTGTGGCACATGAAGGCGGGTCACTGCAGCCACCACGTCGAGGGCGCCGCCGTCGCGGCCCGGCTGCTCCACGACGGCGCGGACCTCCAGGCGACGGTCCACAAGGTCGCCGCCCGTACCCGCTTCGACCAGGCCGACGAGCGGGACGCCGAGCGCTTCGGCCTGCTGCTGGCCAGCAAGTGCCGTACGTGGCTCGCGGGCCCGGTGACGCACCAGCGGGCCCCGCGGGACCACCTGGCGGGGCGGATCGGGGCGTCGCTGGGCTACCTGGGACGGCAGGAGCGGGGCGGGGCCTGAGCGGGGCGGAGCCTGAGACGGGCGGCCCGGTGCGCCTTGAGGGGCCGAACCGGACGGCCCGGCGCGCCGCCCCGGTGAGCCGACCCGCCGGCACGGGGCGTCCCGAGGGCGCTCCCCGCGGACCGGTGCCCGGCGCTCAAGTGGCACCGCGGTCGCCGGCCTCCCGCGCCCGACGGCCGCCGGCCGCGAGTGACGGGTCCGCGTCGAACCCGCCCCCGCGCAGCAGGGCGCGCCAGCGGTCGCGGCTCCAGTCGGCCGGGGCGGTGGTACGGGTGAACTCCTCGACGAGGGCGCGGAACCGGTCGGGGTCGGTGTGGAACGGGAAGTGGCCGGCGCCCTCGAAGATCTCCAGCCGGCTGCCCGGCATCGCCTCGTGCGCCCGGTGGGCGTGCCGGACCGGTACCACGCTGTCCCGGTCGCCCCACAGCAGCAGGGTCGGCAGACCGGCGGTCAGGTAGCAGCGGTCCAGCATCGTCACCACCTGGCCGCGCCAGTCGACGACCGCGCGCAGGGTCCGCACGAACGCGTCGCGCGACGTGCCGTCCGGCAGCGCGTCGACGAGGGTGAGCAGCTCCGGGGCGTCCTGGCCCAGACCGGTGTCCAGGAGCCTCAGCAGACGGACGGCGAGTCCCAGGGGGAGGCGCATCCCGGGCAGCCGCAGCGCGGACAGCGCCAGCGGGGCGCCGGGCAGCGAGACCAGCCGCAGGGCGGGGTTGACCTCCCGGCCCACGCCCCCCGCGCTGACGAGGACGAGGCGTTCGGTGCGCTCCGGGAACTGGTAGGCGAACTGCATCGCCACGCCCCCGCCGAGCGAGTGGCCGACCAGGGTCGCCGAGTCGATGCCGAGGGTGGTGAGCAGATCGCGCAGGCCGTTGGCGTACGCGGCCACCGAGTAGTCGGCGCGCGGCTTGTCGGAGGCGCCGTGGCCGAGCAGGTCGGGGGCGATGACGGTGTGGGTGCGGGCGAGGTGCGGGAGCACGTCGGCCCAGGTCGCCGAGGAGTCCCCGATGCCGTGGATCAGGACGAGCGCCGGACCGTCGCCCGCCATGCGGAAGGCCCGCCGGTAGCCGTGCACGACACGGTGGTGCACGCCCGGCTCGCCGTCGCCCACCCGGCGCAGCCGTGTGCCGTGCGCCGGTCGGCGCCTCGGGACGTCGGTCACCGGCCGCCTCCCTTCGCCCTGGCCTCCGGCGGTCGCCGACAGCCCTCCGGTCCAGCGTAGGAGCCGTTTTCCCCGGGGGGTTTCGGCGAGGTTTCACCTCCGCTAAGCGGGCGAACCGGCGCGGGACGGGGCCGCATTGTCAGTGGTGGACGGCAAGCTGGGGGGTGCGCCGCCGCACGGGGGCGTACGCGCCGTCAGGGCGCGGGGGAGACGACGCCGACGCGGGGAGAGCCGACCGATGCCCACTGCCGTACTGACCGACCGCGAGCGCACCGCCGTCCAGGCCTATCTGCGGCTGCTGCACACCGTCCGGGCCGCTTTCGGTGACGACGGATCCGGCCCGCCGCACGACCGGCTGCCGCCCGTCGTCCCGCCCGCCGTCCTGGCCGAGGCCGAACAGGCCCTGCGGGCCGCCGGTCTGACGGGCAACGAGGAGGGGTTCTTCCGGCTGCTGCACAGCTGGTGCCCGGAGAGGTGAGCGGGCGGACGCGGACGGCGCCGGGTCCGCGGGCCGCCGCACGGTTCAGGCGTGCGGGACCGTGATCGCGGTCGCCACCAGCCCGCGCCCCACGGCCCAGCGGCCGTCGAAGTGCGCCAGCCGGCGGTCGCCGACCACGGGGCCGGGGACCAGGAGCCGGGCGCGGAAGGTGCCCCGTGCGCCGTCCTGGAGGCCGGCGTCGATCTCGATGTCGGCCTCGCTGAAGTCCAGCCACTCGCCGGTGAGGGGGAACCACGCCTTGTAGACCGACTCCTTGGCGCTGAACAGCAGCCGGTCCCAGTGCACCTCGGGCCGGTCCGCCGCCAGCCGGCGCAGCCGCTCCGCCTCCGCGGGCAGGGCGACGGCGGACAGCACGCCCTCGGGCAGCGGCTGGTGCGGCTCGGCGTCGATACCGAGCGAGGCCAGGTCGGCGACGCGCACCAGGGCCGCGGCGCCGTAGCCGTCGCAGTGGGTCATGCTGCCCGTCAGGCCGGCCGGCCACCGCGGGGCCCCCCGCTCGCCGGGCAGCACGGGCTGCGCGGACACACCGAGCTTCTCCATGGCGCGCCGCGCACAGGAGCGTACGACGGTGAACTCGCGGCGGCGCTTGGCGACGGCCCGCGCCACGACCGCCTCCTCCTCCGGGTACAGCGGCCCGTGACCGAACTCGGCGACGCCCTCGTCGCCGTGGGCCTCCACGGCGACGACCGTGTCCGGCAGCAGTTCCTCGATCACGCGGCACCGTCCCGGGCGGGCAGGACGCGGCGCAGCCGGCCCGGCGGCTGTGCGCGCTTGCGCCACTCGCGGGGGTAGCCCACCGACACCTCCTCGAAGCGGACCCCCTCGTGCCAGGTGGTCCGCGGGATGTGCAGATGGCCGTAGACCATGGCCTCGACGCGGAAGCGGCGGTGCCAGTCGGCGGTCAGCCGGGTGCCGCACCACATGGCGAACTCGGGGAACCACAGGACGTCCGTCGGGTGCCGGTCCAGCGGATAGTGGTTGACCAGGACCGTCGGCAGGTCCTCGGGGAGAGCGGCGAGCCGTCGCTCGGTCTCGGCGACCCGCGCCCGGCACCAGTCCTCCCGGGTCGGATACGGATCGGGGTGCAGCAGGTACTCGTCGTTGCACACCACGCCGGTGCCGTGCGCGTAGGCCAGGCCCTCCTCCTTGGTGGCGCAGCCGGGCGGCAGGAACGAGTAGTCGTACAGCAGGAACAGCGGGGCGACCGCCACCGGGCCGCCGGGGCCCTCCCACACCGGGTACGGGTCCTCGGGGGTCGTCACGCCCAGCTCGCGGCAGAGGTCCACCAGGTGTTCGTAACGGGCCACTCCCCGGAGGGTGACCGTGTCCTTCGGGTGGGTCCACAGTTCGTGGTTGCCGGGGGCCCAGACGACCTTGGCGAAGCGGCTCGCGAGCGTCTTGAGCGTCCAGCCGATGTCGGCCACGCTCTCCGAGACGTCCCCGGCCACGAGCAGCCAGTCGTCGTCGGAGTCCGGGACCATGCGCTCGACCAGGGCCCGGTTCTCGGGATACCCGATGTGCAGATCGCTGATGGCCAGCAGCTGTCCGGCACCACCGGCCGTCGACGCCACGTCCGACCCCCCGTCCCGCTCGGTCACGCGCGCCCCCGGCGGACGCGCGAACGCCACCACGACAGCACATTCGCGCGCGCGGGACAAGGACACCCCGGCCGACGGCCCGGCCCGGCGCGCCCTTACCCGACCGGGCCGCGAACGTGAACATGATCGGATAATCCGTAACACGCGCGTTGCACGCCGCACCCTCGGGAAGCCGTATGATCGCCCCAACACCTCCGCTTTGAACGCCCCTTCGCACGGGGCGCTTTGGTGTCCCTCCCTCCACCCTGCCCGGGCACGGGCCCGCTCCGCCCTGCCCGCGAACCGTGAAAGGCGGCCCGCATGGTCTCTCGCGTACGCGTCTGGCTCAACCGCACGTACGCGGAGAACGTGTTCTTCATGGATCAGCTGCGGCGAAATCCCAGTGATCGGGCCGTCGAGATCCATGCCACGCACGGGGACGCCGACTCCCCCGTCCTGGCCGCCGCCGACACCGCCGACCTGGAGCCGGAGGGCCTGTCCCCGGCCGCGTACGTGGAGTACGCGCTCGACCAGTGCGCCCGCCGCGGCATCGACGTGTTCGTGCCCCGGCTGCACCAGGCGGCGATCGTGGCGCACCGCGCCGACTTCACGGCGGCCGGTACGGCGCTGCTGGCGCCGACCCCCGAGGCCGTGGCCGTCTTCGAGGACAAGGTGGTCGCCTACGAGGCCGTCCAGGCGATCGGCGTCCCCGTGCCGCCGTGGTGGCGGGTACGGACCGCCGACGAACTCCTCGCGGCCGTGGAGGAGTTGGAGGCGGGCGGGCACAAGGCGTGCTTCAAGCCCGCGTCCGGCGCGGGCGGGGTCGGCTTCCGCGTGATCACGCGTGCCCCGTTCTCCCTCATGCACCTCAGCGGCTTCCCGACGCCGTACGTGCAGCTCGACATGGTCGTCGACGCGCTCCGGCAGGCCGACGAGCCGGTGGACTGGCTGGTCATGCCGCGGCTGGAGCAGCCCGAGGTGTCCGTGGACTGCCTCACCGGCCCCGACAACCTGGTCCGTCTCGCCGTCGGCCGCACCAAGAACGGCCGCCGCCGCGGCTTCACCCTCCAGGACCAGTGGCTGGAGCCGGCCCGGCGGATCGCCGAGGGCTTCGGGCTGCACTACCTGTCCAACATCCAGTTCCGGATGTTCGGCGAGCGGCCGGTGCTGATGGATGTCAACACGCGTCCGGCCGGGGGGCTGCACCAGCTCTCCCTCTGCGGGGTCAACGCCCCCTGGGCGGCCGTGCAGCTGGCGCTCGGCGAGGACCCCGGGGAGATCGTGCCGCCGTTCCTGGGGCAGGACTACACGGTGGTGTCGGGCCCGCGCCCGCTGCGGCCGGTGTCGCTCCCGCAGCAGCGGGTCGAGGACACGGAGACGCTGCTTCCGACGGTGCCCGCACCGGTCGGCGCCGTCGAGGACCAGACCCCGGCGTCGACGGCGCCCGCGGCATCCGCGACATCGGCGGCGGCGGAGGCTCTGCCGCTCTGAGGTCGCAGGACTGAGCGTCACGCGCCGAGGTCGCACGGCCGGGGCGCACAGCAGGAATCCCCCGGCCTCGAGTCCGGGGGATTTTTTTTCCGCTCAGGGTGTATCAGGGCCCGGGTCGCGTGCTCTTAACGGTGTAGCACCGAAGGCCCACGGAGGAACGACGGGGAGCACGGGGGCTCCGTGGGAGCAAGGGGACCGACGGGGGAATCGGGAACCTACGGGGGAAATCGGGGATCGACGGGGGATCCCCGGGGGAACGGGGGACGGGTCGGTCGGCCGCTGTCACGGGGAGCGACCGACCGGCCCGATGCGTGCGGCACCGGGGCCGATGTGGGCGGCCCCGGGCCGACGCGGACCAACCCGGGCCTCCGCGTGGGGACTTGAGCCCGAACCTGCGGACTCGGGCCGCCACGCGCGGACTCAGGAGCGCCTCTTCAGGCGCAGCGTCAGGATCTGGAACGGCCGCAGGGACACCGCGACGGTGCCGCCCGCGCCCTCCGCGCCCTCCGCGCCCTCCGCTCCGGCCCGCACCTCCGCCTCCCTCTCCGTCTCTGCCTTCGCCTCCGCTTCCGCGCCGCCCCGCGTGTCGTCGAGCGGTCGTTCGAGCAGGTCGGTGACCTGGACGGCGGCCAACGGGAAACCGGTGCGCAGGACGCCCCGGGCGCGGCCGCCGCGGGACTCGTACAGCCGCACCACCACGTCGCCCGAGGCGTCGTCGGCGAGCTTGACCGCCTCCACGGTGACGCCCTCGCCGTCCACGGAGACGACCGGCGCGGGCGCGCCCGCCGCGTCGGCCACGCGCAGCGGGAGGTTGAGGGCGTAGCCCTCGGCGACGGCGTCCTCGATGCTCGCGCCGGGCAGCAGCGCGTAGGTGAGGCGGTGCCGGCCCTGGTCGGCCCCGGGGTCCGGGACGCGCGGGGCGCGGACCAGGCTGAGGCGGACCGTGGTGGTGGTGCCGCCGTCCTCGCGGACCGTGCGGGTGACGTCGTGGCCGTACGTCGAGTCGTTGAGGACCGCGACGCCGTAGCCGGGTTCACCGAGGTGCACCCAGCGGTGGCCGGAGACCTCGAAACGGGCCGCCTCCCAGGTGGTGTTGGTGTGGGTGGGGCGCTGGACGTGGCCGAACTGGATCTCGGCGGAGGAGTGCGCGGCCCGGATGTCGACGGGGAAGGCCGCCTTGAGGATCTTCTCCGTCTCGTGCCAGTCGATGTCGGTGGCGATGTCGACGCGGGGACTGCCCGCGCGGACGGTGACGGTCTGGGTGATCGTCGAGCCCTTGCCGAAGGAACGGGTGACGCGGATCGCGCCGACGAGGGGGTCGTCGTCGGTGACGGTCACCGAGTCCGCCGCCAGCAGGTCGGTGTAGCGGTTGCGGTAGTGCCGGTCGATGTCCCAGGCGTCCCAGTGGTTGGGGAGGTCGGTGTGCAGGCGCAGCAGGTTGCCCGGCCCGGCGAGGACCTCGCGGTCCGCCCGCAGGTCGTACACGGACGCCAGGGTGCCGTCCTGCGCCACCTCCACCCGCACCAGGCCGTTGTCGAGGACGCGCCCGTCGACCGTGACCGGGTGCGGCGCCCCGGCGCCGGTGAGGGGCGCGCTGCCGCCCGCGGGCACGGCCACGTGGACCGGGGTGCCGTCGGCCGTGCGGACCACCTCGGCGCGGTCGTACGGGCTCGTGTTGAACACCCGTGGCCCCCCGGCGCCGAGCGCGGCGACGGCCTCGGCCGTCAGCGCCTCCAGTTCCTCGGCGACGCGCGCGTACTCGGCCTCCGCCTCCCGGTGCACCCAGGCGATCGACGACCCCGGCAAGATGTCGTGGAACTGGTGCAGCAGCACCGTCTTCCACAGCCGGTCCAGCGTCCCGTACGGGTACGCGTAGCCCGGCGCGTTCAGCGCGGCCGTGGTCGCCCACAGCTCGGCCTCGCGCAACAGGTGCTCGCTGCGCCGGTTGCCCTGCTTGGTGCGGGCCTGGGAGGTGTAGGTGGCGCGGTGCAGCTCCAGGTAGAGCTCGCCGTTCCAGACGGGGGCGTTCGGGTACTCCTCGCGGGCCTTGGCGAAGAAGTCGTCGGGGTGTTCGACGACGACCTTGGGCGAGCCCTCCAGGTCGGCGAGCCGGCGCGCGCGTTCCATGATCTCGCGGGTGGGGCCGCCGCCGCCGTCGCCCCAGCCGAACGGCGCCAGCGAACGCGTGCCCGCGCCCTTCTCGGCGTAGTTGCGCACCGCGCGGTCCATCTCCTCTCCGCTGAAGCGGGCGTTGTAGGTGTCGATGGGCGGGAAGTGGGTGAAGATGCGGGTGCCGTCGATGCCCTCCCACCAGAAGGTGTGGTGGGGGAAGGTGTTCGTCTGGTTCCAGGAGAGCTTCTGGGTGAGGAACCACTCGTTGCCGGCGAGCCGGGCGAGCTGCGGGTAGGCGGCGGTGTAGCCGAAGGAGTCCGGCAGCCAGACGCCCTTGGTCTCGATGCCGAAGTGCTCGAGGAAGAACCGCTTGCCGTGGACGAGCTGGCGGGCGAGGGCCTCGCCGCCGGGCAGGTTGCCGTCGGCCTCCACCCACATGCCGCCGACCGGCGCCCACTGGCCCTTCTTCACCGACTCCTGGATGCGGGTCCAGACGTGCGGGTAGTGGTCGCGCACCCACGCGTACTGCTGGGCCTGGGAGCAGGCGAAGACGAAGTCGTCGTACTCGTCGGCGAGCGCGGTGACGTTGGAGAAGGTGCGCGACGTCTTGCGCTTGGTCTCGCGGATCGGCCACAGCCAGGCGGAGTCGATGTGGGCGTGGCCGACGCCGGAGAGGGTGTGCGCGCCGGCGTGGGCGGGCCGGGCCAGGACGGGGGCGAGCACCGCGCGGACGGCCGCGGCGCTGCCGGCGACGTCGTCCAGGTCGAGGGCGTCCATGGCCCGGTCGAGGGCGTGCAGGATCTCGTGGCGGCGCGGCTCGTGCTCGCCGAGGTGGGCCATGAGGTCGCGCAGGACCTGGAGGTCGAGGTCGAGGTGGAAGACCTCCTCGTCGAGGACGGCGAGGTCGGCGCGGCGGAAGGTGTACAGCGGGCGGTCGCCCGCCGTCAGGACGTCGCCGAGCGGGGTCGGGGCCGCGAAGCCGTCGGCCAGGATGTCGGGGTTGGAGGCCGCCTCGACCAGGTAGTCGACCCGCTCCCCGCCGGCCGCCGGGCGGGCGACCGGCACGTACCGGTTGAGGGGGTTGACCGCCTTGAGGGGCCGGCCGTCGGGCAGGTGGACCAGCGCCTCGGCCTGGTTTCCGGGCCAGCCGCCCGTGAACCCGAGGTCGATGACCGCCTCGACCCGCCTCCCGGCCCACTCGGCGGGCACCCGGCCGCGCATGCGGAACCAGGTGGTGCCCCAGGGCGGGCCCCAGGGGGTGTCCATGGCGAAGGGCGCGTACGGCGCGGCCGCGGCCTCCTCGAAGGGCACCGGTTCCCCGGGCGCCTGCCAGGCCTCGACGTCGAGGGGAACGGCGGCCGCGTAGAGCGCGGGCTGGATGCGCTGGGTGTGGGCGCGTTCGACGCGGTCCTCGATCCGGCGGCGTTCGTCGTGCATGGGGTCTCCAGGGAGGGAGCGGGCGGAGGGGGAGCACGTAGGGGCAGCACGGACGGGAAAGCGCTTTCCCTACGCGTGCCCAAGGTAGGCCAAGCCCGGGTGTACGGCGGTGTATCCGTCCACGAGCCGGCGGGCCACGGTGACCGAGTCGACCAGCGGATGCAGCGCGAAGGCCTTCACCGCGGTGGCCCGGGAGCCGGACTCCGCGGCGGCGAGCACCTCCCGCTCGACCGCCTTCACCGAGCAGACCAGGCCGGTGGCGTGGCCGGGCAGCGGGGCCGCGGCCACCGGGTGCGCCCCGTTGGCGTCGACCAGGCAGGGGACCTCGATCACGGCCTCGGGGTCCAGCGCCGCGAGCGTGTTGCGGTTGCGGACGTTGAGGATCAGGGTGGTGCGCTCGTCGCGGGCGATGGCCCGCATCAGGGCGAGGGCCACCTTCTCGTAGCCGCCGGAGAGGTCGTCGGCCTCGCGCTCCCCGGCGCCGGCCGTCTCCCGGTTCTCGGCCATGTAGGTGGCCTCCCGCTCGGCGCGGGTGCGGTCCCAGGCGGGCAGCGCGGCCGCGGCCGGGTCGCGCATCTCCTCGTAGAAGCGGGCCTGCTGGTCGCGCAGGAAGGCGCCCCGGGTCCGCTCGGCCTCCCGGTAGGCGCGGACGGCCTCCCGGTTGAAGTAGTAGTAGTGCAGGTACTCGTTGGGGATCGCGCCGAGCGAGCGGAGCCAGTCGGCGCCGAACAGTCTGCCCTCCTCGAAGGAGCCGAGCAGGTCGGGGTCGGCGAGCAGCCGCGGGAGTTCGTCGCGGCCGGCCACGCGCAGACCGCGCACCCAGCCCAGGTGGTTGAGGCCGACGTAGTCGACGAAGGCCTCGCGCGGGTCGGCGCCGAGCACCCGGGCGAGACGGCGGCCGAGGCCGACCGGGGAGTCGCAGATGCCGATGACGCGGTCGCCCAGGTGACGGGACATGGCCTCGGTGACGAGGCCGGCCGGGTTGGTGAAGTTGATCACCCAGGCGTCGGGGGCGAGGCGGGCGACGCGCCGCGCGATGCCGACGGCGACGGGCACCGTCCGCAGGCCGTAGGCGATGCCCCCGGCGCCGACCGTCTCCTGCCCGAGGACGCCCTCGGCGAGGGCCACCCGTTCGTCGTCGGCTCGGCCCTGGAGGCCGCCGACGCGGATCGCGGAGAAGACGAAGGCGGCGCCGCGCAGGGCCTCGTCCAGGTCGGTCGTGGTGGTCACGCGGGGGGCGTCCGGCACACCGGCCGCCTGCTCGGCCAGCACCCGGGCGACCGCGTGCAGCCGGCCCGCGTCCAGGTCGTGCAGGACGACCTCGGTGACCCGGCCCTCGGCGCGGTCGGTGAGGAGCGCTCCGTACACGAGCGGCACGCGGAACCCGCCACCGCCCAGAATCGTCAGTTTCACGCCTGCACCTTTCCCACCGGGAGCACCTCGCACCCCGCCTCGTCCATGACCGGCCGCCCGGAAGGGGGCCGCCCGCCTCGTCCGTGGCCGGCCGCCGGGGAGGGGGCCCGCGCGCCCTCCGCGACCACCCACCGGCACGGCGGTCATCGCCAGGTCCGGACCGACGGGCCCGGGTCACCGCAGCGGGCCCGGGGCACCGCAGCAAGGCCGACCGGTTCGGGCCACCGCAGCCAAGCCGCCGCGTCTACGGCCCCTCGTAGGCCGTACCCGGCGGACCTCACCGCGGCCACCGGCGGGACGGCGTCGTCGCCCGTCCCGGCCGGATCGGGGACGGCGTCGCTCTGCCGACACGCCGTGAACCCTACCGGGATGCATGCACAGTGCACTGGCGTTCACGCCGGTGGTGAGGCGAATCTCGGTGTGGCAACGCGGAGCGTCGTCGGACGGCGACCCGTGGGCCGGCACCTGGTTCTCCTCCAACCCGGCCTTCGTGGACGTCGTGGGCTGAGCACGCCCGCCGGGAGGGCTCACGCGTAGAAGCGGGACAGGCTCCGCAGCGCCGCGGCCGGCTTCGTGCCGCCCTCGATCTCGATCGTGCCGTCGACGGTGATCTGCACGCCTCCGGGCACGTCCGCGACCTCGGCCAGCCGGGCGGCCAGGCGTACGCGGGAGCCCACCGTCACGGGGGACGGGAAGCGCACCTTGTCCAGGCCGTAGTTGACCTTCGTGGTGACGCCGCGGACGTCGAGCAGCTCGGTGAAGAGCGGGATGAAGAGGGAGAGCGTGAGGTAGCCGTGCGCGATCGGGGCGCCGAACGGGCCGTCCTTGGCGCGCTCGGGGTCCACGTGGATCCACTGGTGGTCGCCGGTGGCGTCGGCGAAGGTGTCGACGCGTTCCTGGGTGACCTCGATCCACTCGCTGGTGCCCAGGTCGCTGCCGGCCAGCTTCTTCAGTGCGTCGAGACCGTCGACGGTGATGCTCATGGAGTCGTTTTCCTTCGTCAGGAGTCGGGGGGAGGTGCAGGGAAGGGCCGATAGGGAGGAGGAGTGAGGAGTCGTCAGGAGCCGTCGCCGTAGCGCCGGCGCACCCGGGACTTCAGGAGCTTGCCGGAGGCGGTGCGCGGGAGGGCGTCCGCGACCACCGCCGACTTGGGGATCTTGTACCTGGCGAGGCGGCCGGAGAGGCCGGCCAGCACCTCGTCGGGGTCGAGGGCGGCGCCCTCGCGGGGGACCACCACGGCGCGCGGCACCTCGCCCCACTCCTCGTCGGGCACGCCGATGACCGCGCACTCGACGATGTCGGGGTGGGCGAGGAGCAGGTCCTCGATCTCGGCGGGGTAGACGTTCTCCCCACCCGAGATGATCATGTCCTTGATGCGGTCGACGATGTAGACGTATCCGTCGTCGTCGACCCGGGCGGCGTCCCCGCTGCGGAACCAGCCGTCGGTGAAGGAGGCGGCCGTCTCCTCGGGCAGACCCCAGTAGCCGGGCATGACGTGCGGTCCGCGTACGACGACCTCGCCGGTCTCCCCCGGCTCGACGGGTGCCAGGTCGGGCCGGACGACCCGGACGTCGCTGAAGAAGTGCGGCACGCCCGCCGAGCCCGCCTTGGCGACGGCGTGCTCGGCGTCCAGGAAGAGGGTTCCGGGGGCGGCCTCGGTCATGCCGTAGCCCTGGAGGAAGGTGAGGCCGCGCCGCTGGTAGGCCTCGATCAGCGGGGTGGGGACCGGGGAGCCGCCGCAGGTGAGGATGCGCAGGGAGGACAGGTCGGCGTCGGCCCAGCGCGGATGGCGGGCGATCCGGTCGAACATGGTCGGCACGCCGAACATGAAGGTGACGCGGTGCCGTTCGACGAGGTCGAAGGTGGTCTCCGGGTCGAACGCCTCGACCAGGACGCAGGTGCCGCCCTTCAGCAGCACCGGCAGCGCCAGCATGTTCAGGCCGGCCGTGTGGAACAGCGGCGCGGAGACCAGGGCGCGGTCGTCGGCGATCAGGTCGGTGTCGACGAGGACGTTGACGGCGTTCCAGATGAGGTTGCCGTGGGTGAGCATGGCGCCCTTGGGCCGGCCGGTGGTGCCGGAGGTGTACATGATGATGCAGGTGTCGTCGGCGCCGACGGGCTCGTCGATCGGCTCCTCGGCGGCCGACGCCAGCGCCGCCTCGTACTCGGCGCCGACCTCGAGGTACGTCCGTACGTCGGTGCTGCCGGGCAGTCCGGCGACCAGGCCGGTGTGCGAGGGGGCGTGGAGGAGCGCCTTGGCGCCGGAGTCGGCGAGCTGGTAGGCGATCTCGGGGCCGGTCAGCCGGGTGTTGAGGGGGACGAAGACCGCGCCGAGCGTGCCGGCGGCGAACAGGGTCTCCAGGTAGGAGGGGTGGTTCGGGCCGAGGTAGGCGATGCGGTCGCCGCGGCGCACGCCCCGGGCGCGCAGGGCGTGGGCCAGCCGGGTGGTGCGCGTGTGCAGGGTGCGGTAGTCGGTCGACCGCTCGCCGTGGACCAGGGCGGTGCGGTGGGGGGTCTTGCGGGCCCGGCGTGCGGGCCATGACCCCAGTCCCTCGTTGCGCATCGGTGACGCCCCTTACGGTGTGGTCAGCCCGAGCAGACGGGCGGCGTTCTCCTTGAGGATCTTCGGCCTGACCTCGTCCTTGATCGTCAGCTTGGCGAAGTCGGCGAGCCAGCGGTCGGGGGTGAGGACGGGGAAGTCGGAGCCGAAGAGGACCTTGTCCTTCAGCAGGGTGTTGGCGTACTGCACGAGCTGTGGGGGGAAGTACTTCGGCGACCAGCCGGAGAGGTCGATGTGCACGCCGGGTTTGTGGGTGGCGACGGCGAGGGCCTCGTCCTGCCAGGGGAACGACGGGTGCGCCAGGATGATCTTCAGGTGCGGGAAGTCGGCGGCGACGTCGTCGACGTGCAGCGGGTTGGAGTACTTCAGCCGGATGCCGCCCCCGCCGGGCACACCGGCGCCGATGCCGGTCTGGCCGGTGTGGAACAGGGCGATGGTGCCGGTCTCCTCGATCACCTCGTACAGGTCGTACGCCACCGACCGGTCGTCGGGGAAGAAGCCCTGGATGCTGGGGTGGAACTTGAAGCCCTTCACCCCGTACTCCTCCACCAGGCGCCGGGCCTGCTTCACGCCCGCCTTCCCCCGGAAGGGGTCGATGGAGGCGAAGGGGATGAGGACGTCGGCGTTGGCGGCGGCCGCCTCGGCGACCTCCTCGTTGGGGACGGGGGCCGTGCCGGTCGCGGACTCGGCGTCCACGGTGAAGATCACGGCGGCCATGTTCCGCTCGCGGTAGTAGGCGGCCGTCTCCTGGAGGCTCGGCTTCCGCTTGCCCTCGACCTTGAAGTAGGCGGAGGAGGCCTCGTGGAGGTCGTCGTCCAGGGAGGCGTGGCCCTTGGAGGAGACCTCCGCGTGGGTGTGGACGTCGATGGCGACCAGTTCGTCGACGTTCAGGGAGTGGGTCATCACGCCCCCGGAACCTTGGGCGCGGGGATGCCGACCGTCTGGAGTTCGGCGCCGACCGAGGTGGGGAAGGCGTCGGCGAGGGTGTCGGGGGTCCAGCCGCCGTCGGCGTAGGCCGCGCGGATCTCCTGCGGATGCGACCAGAGTGCCACCTTGTCGCCGCCGATGCCGATGGCCTGGCCCGTGATCCCGCGGGCGGCCTCGGAGGCGAGGAACGGCACCAGGGCGGCGCAGTCCTCGGGCGTGCCGAAGCCCTCGCCCTTGCGCAGGAAGTCCGGCAGCGGCTCGCCCTGGCGCATCGCCTCGACGTACGGCGCGAAGGCGGGGATGGTCTCGGTCATCGCGGTGGCGGCGACCGGGACGATGGCGTTGACGGTGATGCCGGCGCGCCCCAGCTCCATGGACCAGGTGCGCGCGAACGCGGCGATGCCGGCCTTGGCGGCGGCGTAGTTGGTCTGGCCGAAGTTGCCGCGCTGGCCAGCCGGGGAGCCGACCAGGATCAGCGTGCCGCCCTCGCCCTGCTCGCGCATCCGGACGGCGGCGGCGCGGGCGCAGGTGAAGGTGCCCTTGAGGTGGGTGGCGATCACGGCGTCGAAGTCGTCGTCGGTCATCTTCCACAGCACCTTGTCGCGCAGGATGCCGGCGTTGGTGACCAGGACGTCCAGCCGGCCGAACTCCTCGACGGCGCGGTTCACGAGCCGGTCGGCGGCCTCGGCGGTGCCGACCGGGACCACCTCGGCGACGGCGGTGCCGCCCGCTTCGGTGATCGACTTCACGGCCTGCTCGGCGACCGCCTCGTCGACGTCGTTGACGACCACGGACGCGCCGTGCGCGGCCAGGGCGTGCGCGTAGGCGAGGCCGAGGCCCCGGCCGCTGCCGGTGACGACGGCGGCCTTGCCGGTGAGATCGATGCTGGGCACGGGTGAGTCCCTTCACGCGGTGACACGGGAGGTTCTGCTCTGCTCGGAGACGCGGGGTGCGGCTTCGAGATCGAAGCTAAGAGCAATAATTGTTGTCGTCAATAGTTGTTGTCTTCCCGCGAGTCGGTCATGCTGGACTGCGCACGACGCACCGCCCCGTCCGGGGCCCGACACCGGGGAGCCCGCCATCGCCCGCCAGCCCGACGCCGTGAACGCCGCACCGATCGACGCCGACGAGCCGTGGATGCGCGGGCTGCACGCGGACACCGGCTACCTGCTCTACCGCCTGGGCCTGCGCTCGGGTCAGCTGTTCAACGCGTTCCTGCACGAGTCGGGCCTGCGCCTGCGCCACTACGCGGTGCTGCGGTTCCTGGCCGGCACCGAGGGCGCGCTCCAGCGCGAACTGAGCGCACGCCTCGGCTACGACCCGAGCGCCATCGTCGGCCTGGTGGACGACCTGGAGAAGCTGGGCCTCGCCGAGCGGCGCCCGGCCCCGGACGACCGCCGCAGCCGGATCGTCGTCCTCACCGAGGACGGGCGCGCCTTCCTGCGCGGCACCGACGAGGCGGGCCTGCGGGTCACCAACGACCTGCTGACCGCGCTCGGCCCGGCCGAACGCGAGACGCTGCACGCCCTGCTGCTGCGCGTCGCGGAGGACGGCCTGGGCTGAGGGCGCGCCCACGATTGACGGGCGGGCGGCGGCTGCCTAACTTCACCGGAGACCGGGATCCGGCACCGTGACAGTGAAGTCGAGGAACCCCTGGCCATGACCGCCCGCTCCGCGCCCGACCGGCTGCTGTCCGTGCTCGCCGCGTTCGACCACGCGCACCCGGCGCTGTCCCTCACCGACATCAGCCGGCGGGCCGGACTGAGCCTGACGACCGCCCACCGCCTGGTGACCGCCCTCACCGGCTGGGGCGCCCTGGAGCGGGACGGGTCCGGCGCCTACCACGTGGGGCTGCGCCTGTGGGAGGTCGCGGCACTCGCCCCGCGCGGCCTCGCCCTGCGCCAGGTCGCGCTGCCCTACCTGGAGGACCTGTACGAGGCCACGCACGAGAACGCGCAGCTGGCGGTGCGGGACGGTACCGAGGTCGTCTACACCGAGTGGCTCTCCGGCCGTGCGGCGGTCGGCGTCCGCATCCGCGTCGGCGCCCGCTGGCCGCTGCACGTCACCGGCGTCGGTCTCGTCCTGCTGGCGCACGGCGGACCGGACCTCCAGGAGGCCTACTGCGCGGCACCGCTGTGCGCCTACACCGGCCACACGATCACCGACCGGGCACGACTGCGCCGGGTGCTGGCCGAGGTCCGGCGCTCCGGGGTGGCGGTGAGCAGCCGCCAGGTCACCGACGACGCCGTGTCGGTGGCCGCCCCGGTGCGCGGCCCGGGCGGCGCGGTGACCGCCGCCGTGTCGGTGGTCGTGCCCTACGCGGACGCGCGGGTCCCGGTGCTGGTGCCGGCCGTACGGCTCGCGGCGCGCGGAATCTCCCGCGCACTGGGCTGGCGGCCGGACCCGGCCGCCCCGTGACACCGGGCGGCCGGGTACGGCCGCCCCTCCGGCGGCCCGCCCCGGCCCCGCGGCGGCCCGTCCCGTCCGGCCCCCACGCCCCGTCCCGGCCGCTCCTCCGACGTCCCATCCCGGTCGGCCCTCGGCGGCCCGTCCCGGTCGCCGGTCCGGCGGCCCGTCCTCACCGGAATCTCAGATTCCTTACCGACGATTCAAAGGATTCACCCAGGAAGAAGTCGCATGATGCAGGCGCAAAGATGGACATCTGAGGAAGGCGTACCGTGGGCGTCCCGCACATATCGAACCGGTCCGAGCAGCAGCCGGGGAGGTGGTCGCGTCGGGGTGTGCTGGCCGCGCTCGGTGCCGTGCCGGCCGTCGCGCTGGCCGGCTGCGGAACGGCGTCGGCGGGCACCCCCGGGACGACGGCGGGATCACGGGCGTCCCAGGTGACACAGCCGACCACGGCGGCGCAGACGGAGGCGGCCCGGGCAACGGCCACCCCGACCGCAGAGGTCTCCGCCGCGCGGACCCCGGTGATCTCGGTCTCCCCCGCGGACGGCACGAAGAAGGCCGCCTTCACCAGCCCGGTGGAGGTGACCGTGACGGACGGCACCCTCACCTCCGTGACGGTGACCGGCAACGACGGCTCCACCCTGAAGGGCTCCTACGACGACACCCGCACCCGGTGGACGTCGGCCCGCAACCCCTCCTCGGGCACCAAGTACACGGTCACCGCGCAGGCGGACGGCGCCGAGGCGCAGACGACGACCTTCAAGACCAAGTCGCCCGGCGCGACCTTCATCGGCGCCTTCACCCCCGAGGCGGGCTCCACCTCCGGCGTCGGCATGCCGGTCTCGATCAACTTCACGCACGCCGTGACGGACAAGGCGGCCGTGCAGGAGGCGATCACGGTGACCGCCTCCCCGGCCGTCGAGGTCGTGGGCCACTGGTTCAGCGACACCCGGCTGGACTTCCGCCCGGAGACGTACTGGGCGGCCGGCACGACCGTCACGCTCTCCCTGCGGCTGAAGGACGTCGAGGGGGCGAACGGCGTCTACGGCACCCAGTCGAAGGACGTCACGTTCCACATCGGCCGCGAGCAGATCAGCACGGTGGACCTCGCCGCGAAGGAGATGGTGGTGCGGCGGGGCGGCGCGACCGTCGCCACCTATCCCGTCAGCGGCGGTGACGCCGAGCACCCCACCTGGTCCGGGATCATGGTGATCAGCGAGCGGTTCCGGCAGACCCGGATGGAGTCCTCCACGATCGGCCTCGGCGACGAGTACGACATCGAGGACGTGCCGCACGCCCAGCGCCTGACCACCTCCGGCACCTTCATCCACGGCAACTACTGGGCGTCGGCCGCGGTGTTCGGCGGCGAGAACACCAGCCACGGCTGCATCGGCCTGCGGGACGCGCAGGGCGCGGCCGACAGCTCGGTGCCGGGCTACGCGTTCTACGAGAGCTCGATGCTCGGCGACGTGGTGGTCGTCGAGAACTCGACCAGGTCCACCGTCGATCCGGGCAACGGCCTCAACGGCTGGAACATGTCCTGGGCCGACTGGAAGGCGGGCAGCGCGCTCTAGGGCCTGTCGCGAAAGTCCCGTCGTGACGTTCCCGTCCGCGCCTGCCGGCGAGGACGGGAACGTGCCGACAGGGCCTAGAAGTCGTCGGCGCCGTTGCGCAGTTCGGGCGTCCAGTAGCCGGTGAGGGCCGCCGCCGGGTCGACGGCGATGCCGTCGCTGCCGGGCGCGGTGACGGCGATGACGGTGGAGTCGCCGTCGAGCTGGACGGAGAACGCCGAGACGGGCTCGTTCTCCTCGTCGGTGCCGCCGTCCGAGAGCTTCACCAGGGCGTAGGCCGGTGCGCCCGCCTGGAGGACGACCGGCGCGGCCGGCTTGCTCTTGGCCACCTCCGGGACGTCCTGCTTGTGGCTCTCCAGGAACTGGATGTGCGGGAAACCCGTCAGCCGGCAGGAACCGCCGGAGGTGTTCTTCGCCGTCAGGACGATGTGGGTGTAGGGCGGGCCGTCCTGGAGGGCGGCGGTGACGGCGACGTCGCCCGCGGTGCAGACCGGGGTGGTGGCGGAGGCCTGTGCGTCGGCCGTGCCGGAGCCGCTCGCGCCGGCGGATCCCGTGGACCCCTCGGCGTCGGAGGACCCGCCGGATTCCGCCGAGCCGGCCGCGGCCGTGGAGCCGGTCGCCTGTCCCTGAGCCGCCTCGGCTGCCGCCGAAGCAGTCGCCCCCGACGTCGACGTGGCGTCCGTGTCGTCCTGGCAGGCCGTCAGGGACAGCGCGAGGACTGCCGTGCCCGCGGCGGCGAGCAGGGCGGAGCGGTGACGCAGTGCGTTCATGGAGATGGTTCCCTGTCAGTGGTGCGGGGCCGCGGCGTGCTGCCGTCGGCCGTGTGTCGAGCTGCCGCCGTTCCGCGGTTCGCGGCCGCCCCTGCCCGGACGGTGACCGGGCGGCGGCGGGTGGACGAACGTGCGGACGGGGTGGGGACGCGTGTCGGAGTGCGCGCCGTCGTTCATCGGCCGGTGGGCCACGCGGCTGCACGCCGTCGGCGTCCCCGCAGGGCAGAGAACCGCTCCGTGGTGCTGTTCATGTGAGATCCCCCGTGTGACGGCCCGTGGTCCGCGCGGCCGCGGACCACATGGGGCGAGAGCGCATCGGTCCGTCCCTCGCCCGCCTTCAGTCGACCACGCCCCGGGGCGGCGGCCCAGGCGGTTCGACCGGCAGAAGTACGGTCGGCCATACTTCTGCCGGGGCTCGCACGCGGACGGGTCCGGGGATCGGGGACATCGACTGTGTGGAGCGGCACACCCGCCACGGGGGACTTCGGGCAGCAGCTTCGCGCCCTGCGGACGCGCGCCGGACTCAGCCAGGAGGCGCTGGCCCACGTGTGCGGTGTGAGCGTGCGCGCGCTGGCGGACATGGAACGCGGGCGGACCCGCGGACCGCAGCGCCGCACCGTGCGGGCACTGGCCGAAGGACTCGGACTGGACGGCGCCACCGCCGAACGGCTGGAGGAGGCCGCCGCCCTGGGCCGTCCTCGGACCGCCTCCGGTCCGGCCGTCGGACCGGCCGTCGGACCGGCCGTCGGACCGGCCGTCCACACCGCCTTGGCCCTGCCGCGCGACATCCATGACTTCACGGCCCGCGGCACCGCCCTCGCCCGCCTCCTGGACCTGGCCGAACACGCCGGCCCCACCCGTGCGGTCGTGAACGTGGTCGCGGGCCAGCCGGGTCTCGGCAAGACCGCGTTCGCGGTGCACGCCGCGCACCGGCTCGCGCCGCGCTTCCCGGACGGGCAGTACGCCCTCGACCTGCACGGCATGGATCCCGAGCCGACCACAGCGCGCGACGCGCTCGCCAGGCTGCTGCGGGCCTCGGGCGTCGCCGACGCCGCGATCCCGGCGGACACGGACGACCGGGCGGGCCTGTGGCGGTCCGTGGCCGCCGACCGGCGGGTGCTGCTGCTCCTGGACAACGCCGCCGACGAGTCCCAGGTCCGCCCCCTGCTGCCCGGCGACGGCCCGTCGCTGACGCTCGTCACCAGCAGGAACGCCCTGGCGGGCCTGGAATCGGCGCACCGGACCGACCTGGCCCTGCTGCGGCGCGAGGAAGCGGTCGTACTCCTCACCCGCATCGTCGGCCCGGAACGGGTCCGGGCGGAGGCCCAGGCCGCCCGCGACCTGGCCGACCTGTGCGCACACCTGCCGCTGGCCGTCCGGATCGCGGGCCAGCGACTGCTGAGCAGACCGCACGAGCGCCTCGGCAAGCTCGTCGCCCGGCTCACCGCCGAGGGGCGGCGACTGGACGGCCTGGAGGCCGGGGACCTACGGGTGCGCGCCGCCTTCGCGCTGTCGTACCGTCAGCTGCCGCCGCGGACACGGACGTTCCTGCGCCGCGCCTCACTGGCCGCCGGACCCGACTTCAGCCCCGAGACCGTGGCGCTCCTGGCCGGCCTGCCCCTGGCCGACGCGGTCGCCTGCGCGGACGAACTGGTCGATGCCGGGCTGTTGCAGAGCGACCCCGTCGCCGAGCGCCACCGGTTCCACGACCTGCTCAAGCTGTACGCCGCCGAACTGACGGAAGCCGAGGACGGCCCGTCGGAGCGGGAGGCCGCGCTGGACCGGGCCGCCCGCTGGATGCTGCGCCGGGCCACCGCCGCCGCCCTCCGCTTCGACGCCGAACACCACCAGGACGCCCCGCACGGCGACCCGGACCCCGCCGGAGCGCCCGTCGGCCGGGAGGAGGCGCGGGCCTGGCTGGAGGCCGAGCGTTTCCAGTGGCTCGCCGCGCTGCGTCGTGCTCACGACGCCGGTGACCACCGGCAGGTCGTGGACACGGCGGAGGCGATGCACTGGTTCTCCGACCTCAACCAGCACTGGGAGCTGTGGGTGGAGGTGTTCCGGCGCTCCGCCGACGCGGCCCGCGCCCTGGGCAGCCGCCGGGAGGAGGCGGTCCACCTGAACTACCTCGCCTGGGCCTACAACCTCTGCGTCCAGGATTCCCACGCCGCCCTGACGACCGCCGACGCCGCGCTCGTGGCGGCCCGTGCCGGCGGGGACGAACTCCAGGTGGGCTGGGCGCTCGGCTACGGAGCCGGGGCCCTGCACCGGCTGGGCAGGGCGGAGGAGGCTCATGCGCGCCTGCGCGAGGCCGCCCGCTGCTTCGGCGCGCAGGCCTCCCCACAGGCCCGGCCGGCCGAACTCACGGTCCTCAACTCCCTCGGCACCTACCTGCGCCAGGCCGGCCGGGCGGACGAGGCCCTGGACATCCACCGCCGCAGTGCGCGGCTCTGCGCGGCCGGCACCTCGGGGCTGCCCGACGAGCTGACCGCGATGTACCGGGCCGTCGCCCACCAGCAGATCGGGAACGACCTGGCGGCCCTGGGCCGATGGCAGGAGGCGGAGGCGCCGCTGCGCCGGGCGCTGGCGCACTTCCAGGCCGCGCAGAGCCCGGCCTGGACCGAACCGGCCCGGCTCGACCTGGGCCGTGTGCTCGGCGCGCTGCGCCATCCGGAGGCCCGCGGGACACTGCTCGCGGCCCGGGACGCCCTCGCCGCGCTGAGGAGCCCGCTCCAGGGCGACGCCACCGCCGCACTGCTGGCACTCGACGAACTGGCCCCGAGCCGGCTCCCCTAAGGGCGCTTCGCCCCCATTCACGGAGTGAACTCACTTAGGGGCAACGGACTTTCCCTGTTTCACCTCTTGACGGCCGGAGTGCCCGGGAGCACATTGGGGCCACTTTGAGAGCGCTCTCAGAACGTCCCCGGAGCGCTGCCCGAAGCCCCGCACACCCCACTCCGTACCCGAGAGGCACACCCATGAGTGACACCTCCGGCGCCCCCCGCAGACGGCGGCGCCCGCTCCGGCGGGCGCTCGTCGCCGCCGCCGGCACGCTCGCCCTCGCGGCGGCCGCGGCCACGGTCGCCTCCCCGTCCGCGAACGCCTCCGCGCCCACGCCCCCCTCGGGCTGGACGCAGGTCTTCCTGGACGACTTCGACGGCGCCGCGGGCACCGGCGTCGACACCGCCGACTGGCAGTACGCCACCGGCACCTCGTACCCGGGAGGCCCCGCCAACTGGGGCACCGGCGAGGTCGAGACGATGACGAGCAGCACGGGCAACGTCTCGCTCGACGGCAACGGCAACCTGCGCATCACGCCGCTGCGCGACTCCGCCGGCAACTGGACCTCGGGCCGCATCGAGACCAACCGCACCGACTTCCAGCCCCCGTCCGGCGGCAAGCTGCGCGTGGAGGCCCGGTTGCAGATGCCGAACGTCACCGGCACGGCGGCCGAGGGCTACTGGCCGGCGTTCTGGATGCTGGGCGCCCCCTACCGCGGCAACTACCAGAACTGGCCGTCCGTCGGTGAACTGGACATCATGGAGAACGTCCAGGGCCTGAACCAGGTGTGGTCGACGATCCACTGCGGCACCAGCCCGGGCGGCCCGTGCAACGAGACCAGCGGCATCGGCAACACGACCGCGTGTCCGAACACCACCTGCCAGTCCGGCTTCCACACGTACACGCTGGAGTGGGACCGCTCGGTGACCCCCGAGGCGATCCGCTTCTCCGTCGACGGCGTGACCTTCCACACCGTCACCGCGAACCAGGTCGACGCCACGACCTGGAGCAACGCCACCGACCACGGCTTCTTCATCATCCTGAACGTGGCGATGGGCGGCGGCTTCCCCGACGCCTTCGGCGGTGGCCTCGACGCCGACACCCGCTCCGGCGTCCCCATGGTGGTGGACTACGTACAGGTGCTCCAGGCCTCGGGGGGCGGGAGCGGCACCACCCCTCCCCCGACCGGCGGCCGTGACGCCTACGCCGCCATCCAGGCCGAGTCCTACGACGGCCAGTCCGGCGTGAGCACCGAGACCACCACCGACACCGGCGGCGGGCAGAACATCGGCTCCCTGGCCAACGGCGACTGGGCGCTCTTCCAGGGCGTGAACTTCGGCTCCACGGCCGCCACCCAGTTCTACGGCCGGGTCGCGAGCGGCGCGGCGGCCGGCGTGAGCGGGCTGGTCGAGGTGCGCCTGGACAGCCGGAGCAACGCGCCCGTCGGCAGCTTCGCAGTGGCCTCCACGGGCGGCTGGCAGTCGTGGCGGACCGTCCCGGCGAACATCACCTCGGTCACCGGCACCCACGACGTCTACCTGACCTTCACCAGCGGTCAGCCGTCGGACTTCGTCAACGTGAACTGGTTCGACTTCGGCCACTGAGAGCCACTGAGAGCACGGCGGCCGGCGGGACCGCGGCGGCCGCGGAGGGACCGGCCCGGCGGCGTTCAGCGCAGTTCCGCGCGGAACGCCGCCGGAGTCGTGTCCGTGTGCTGGTGGAAGAACTTGGAGAAGTTCGCCGGGTCGGGGAAGCCCACCGCCGCGCCGACCCGGCCGATCGGCAGTTCGGTGTGGGCCAGCAGCCGCTTCGCCTCCAGGACGACCCGCTTGTCGATGAAGCCCTTGGGCGTCTCGCCGGTCGCGGCACGCACCGCCCGTACCAGGGTGCGGCGGGAGTAGCCGAGCGCGTCGGCGTAGGCGCTGACGCTGTGGTTGGTGGCGAAGCCGCGCTCCACGGCGTCCCGGAACAGGGTGAAGGTGGTGTCCGCCCGGCGGCGGGCCGCCTCCGCGGAGCTGGCCGCCAGGTGCGCCAGGCGCAGCAGGAACGCGGTCAGGGAGTGCCGCAGCACCGCGGTGTGCAGGCTCAGGGGCAGGGTGGTGCCGTCCTCGTACTCGCGTTGCAGCTGGGCGAGGGCCGCGCGCAGGCCGTCCCACTGGGCCGCGTCGGGGTGGAGCAGGGGCGCCAGGTCGTAGCGGTACAGGCCGGTGGCCTCGACCGTGGCGCGGGGCAGGAAGCCGGGTTGCATGGTGAGGACGGTTCCGCGGTACTCGCTCGACTTCGAGAGGCGGTGGACCTGACCCGGGCGGATCCACAGCACGTCGCCCGCCGCCGCCTCGTACTCGGTGAAGTCGACCATGTGACGGACGGGACCGTCGGTGAAGAGCAGTACGACGTGGAAGTCGATCCGGTGCACCCGGTCCAGGGGCGCGTCGGCGTGCCAGGTGCGGCCGGTGCCCATCGGGCCGACCTGCATGCCCACCCCGCCGACGCTGCGGTCGACCGGGAAGGGGAAGGTCCTGATCCCGCCGCCGGTCCCGCCGCCGATGCCACCGCCGGTCCCGCCGCCGCCCTGGACCGTTGTGTCCGCCATGTCCGTCCCGTGCCGCCTCGTCCGCACCCCGGACCTTCGGGGTGTCCCACTTTCACCACAGCCTGACACACAGGGACCTTCCGCCGAAAAAGTCAGACTTTTACTTTTGAACGCGTCAGACCAGCAGCTTCGCTCGGATCGAGGACTTCTTGAAGATGAGCACGCAGACAGCGGACAGCTTCGAATGGACCGAACTCGACCGGCGTGCCGTCGACACCGCGCGCCTTCTGGCCGCGGATGCCGTGCAGAAGGTGGGCAACGGCCACCCCGGGACCGCCATGAGCCTGGCGCCCGCCGCGTACACGATCTTTCAGAAGGTGATGCGGCACGATCCGGCGGATCCCGAGTGGACCGGACGTGACCGCTTCGTCCTCTCCCCCGGCCACACCTCGCTGACCCTCTACACCCAGCTCTACCTGGCCGGCTACGAGCTGGAGCTGGACGACCTGAAGGCGTTCCGCACGCAGGGGTCGAAGACGCCCGGTCACCCCGAGTACGGGCACACGGCCGGCGTCGAGACCACCACCGGCCCGCTGGGCCAGGGTGTGGCCAACGCCGTCGGCATGGCGATGGCCGCCCGCTACGAGCGCGGCCTGTTCGACCCGGACGCCGCCGAGGGCGAGTCGCCGTTCGACCACACCGTCTGGGCGATCGTCTCCGACGGCGACCTCCAGGAGGGCGTCTCCGCCGAGGCCTCCTCCCTCGCCGGCCACCAGCGGCTCGGCAACCTCGTCCTCCTCTACGACGACAACCACATCTCCATCGAGGGCGACACCGCGACCGCCTTCTCCGAGGACGTCCTGAAGCGGTACGAGGCCTACGGGTGGCACACCCAGCGCATCGAGCCCGCGGAGAACGGCGACATCGACGTCCACGCCCTGTACACGGCGCTGGAGGCGGCGCGGGCGGAGACCGGGCGGCCCTCCATCATCGGCATGCGCACGATCATCGCCTGGCCGGCCCCGAACGCGCGGAACACCGAGGCCTCCCACGGCTCGGCGCTCGGCGAGGAGGAGGTCGCCGCCACCAAGCGCGTCCTCGGCTTCGACCCGGAGCGGACCTTCGAGGTCGCCGACGAGGTCCTCGCCCACACCCGGGCCGCCCTCGACCGGGGCGCCGAGGCGCACGCCGCCTGGGACAAGCGGGTCGCCGCCTGGCGCGACGCCCAGCCGCAGCGGGCGGAGCTGTTCGACCGGGTCGTCGCGGGCCGGCTCCCGGAGGGCTGGGAGGAGAAGCTGCCGGTCTTCGAGCCCGGCAAGCCGGTCGCCACCCGCGCCGCCTCCGGAAAGGTGCTCCAGGCGCTCGGCGCGGTGATCCCCGAGCTGTGGGGCGGCTCCGCCGACCTGGCCGGCTCCAACAACACCACCATCGACAAGACGTCGTCGTTCCTCCCCGCGGGCAACCCGCTGCCCGAGGCGGACCCCTACGGCCGTACCGTGCACTTCGGCATCCGCGAGTTCGCGATGGCCGCGGAGATGAACGGCATCGCCCTGCACGGCAACACCCGGGTCTACGGCGGCACCTTCCTCGTCTTCTCCGACTACATGCGCAACGCGGTCCGCATGTCCGCGCTGATGCAGCTGCCCGTGACCTACGTGTGGACCCACGACTCCATCGGCCTGGGCGAGGACGGCCCCACCCACCAGCCCGTCGAACACCTCGCCTCCCTGCGCGCCGTCCCCGGCCTGAACGTGGTCCGCCCGGCCGACGCCAACGAGACCGCGATCGCCTGGGCCGAGATCCTCCGCCGCCACTCCACCAAGCCCGCCCCGCACGGCCTCGCCCTCACCCGGCAGGGCGTGCCGACCTACGCGCCGAACGAGGACGCGGCACGCGGCGGTTACGTGCTGGCCGAGTCCTCGACGGCCACCCCGGACGTCGTCCTGATCGCCACCGGCTCCGAGGTGCGGCTCGCCGTCGCGGCCCGTGAGCTGCTGGAGGCCGAGGGGATCGGCGCACGGGTGGTGTCGATGCCGTCCGTGGAGTGGTTCGAGGAGCAGCCGGCCGCCTACCGCGACAGCGTCCTTCCGCCGTCGGTGAAGGCCCGCGTCGCCGTCGAGGCGGGCATCGCCCTGACGTGGTACCGATTCGTGGGGGACGCGGGACGCATCGTCTCCCTGGAGCACTTCGGCGCCTCCGCCGACGCCGGGACCCTGTTCGCCGAGTACGGCTTCACCGCCGAGAACGTCGCCGCAGCGGCCAAGGCTGTACTCAATTCAACTACTGAGCCGGCCGCCGCGCGTGGTTGATCCGATCGCCAGAAAGAAGATGATCATTGTGACCGAAGCATCCGCCTCCGCGGGAGCACTCGAGCGCCTCTCCGACGAAGGCGTGTCGATCTGGCTGGACGACCTGTCGCGCAAGCGGATCACGTCCGGCAACCTCGCCGCGCTCGTCGCCGGCCGGCACGTCGTGGGCGTCACCACCAACCCGTCCATCTTCCAGGCCGCCATCGGCTCCGGAGAGGGCTACGAGGAGCAGCTCGCCGAGCTGGCGGAGCGGGGCGTCACCGTCGACGAGGCCGTACGGATGATGACGACCGCCGACGTACGCGCGGCCGCGGACGTCCTGCGTCCGGTGCACGACGCCACCGGCGGCCGGGACGGCCGGGTCTCCATCGAGGTCGACCCCCGCCTCGCCCACCGCACGGCGGCCACGATCGCCGAGGCCAAGCAGCTCGCCTGGCTCGTCGACCGCCCCAACGTCATGATCAAGATCCCGGCGACGAAGGCCGGCCTCCCGGCGATCACCGAGGTCGTCGGGCTGGGCATCAGCGTCAACGTCACGCTGATCTTCTCGCTGGAGCGCTACCGCGAGGTCATGGACGCCTACCTGGCCGGTCTGGAGAAGGCGCAGGCGGCGGGCCGGGACCTGTCGGCGATCCACTCCGTCGCCTCCTTCTTCGTCTCCCGCGTCGACGCCGAGATCGACAAGCGTCTGACGGTCCTCGGCACCGACGCGGCCCTGGCGCTGAAGGGCCGGGCGGCGCTCGCCAACGCCCGCCTCGCCTACGCGGCCTACGAGGAGGTCTTCGCGGGCGACCGCTGGACGGCCCTCGCCGGCGCCAGGGCCAACAAGCAGCGTCCGCTGTGGGCGTCCACCGGGGTGAAGGACCCGGCGTACAAGGACACGCTGTACGTCGACGACCTGGTCGCCCCCGGCACCGTGAACACCATGCCGGAGGCCACCCTCGACGCCGTCGCCGACCACGGCGCGATCACCGGCGACACCGTGACGGGCGGCTACGCCCAGGCCCGCGCCGACCTGGCCGCGGTGGAGAAGCTCGGCATCTCCTACGACGAAGTGGTCACCCGGTTGGAGGACGAGGGTGTCGCCAAGTTCGAGGCCGCGTGGCAGGACCTCCTGGACGCGGTCACGAAGTCGCTGAACAGCAAGGGAGTTGACGCGGAATGAGCACGGCACCCACCGCCGGTACCTGGGTGAACCCACTGCGGGATCCCCGCGACCGGCGCCTGCCCCGGATCGCCGGGCCGTCCGGGCTCGTCATCTTCGGCGTGACCGGCGACCTGTCCCGCAAGAAGCTGATGCCGGCCGTCTACGACCTCGCCAACCGGGGTCTGCTGCCGCCGGGCTTCTCGCTCGTCGGCTTCGCCCGCCGCGACTGGGCGGACCAGGACTTCGCGCAGGTCGTCCATGACGCGGTGCGCGAGCACGCGCGGACGCCGTTCCGCGAGGAGGTCTGGCAGCAGCTCGCCGAGGGCATGCGGTTCATCCCCGGCGACTTCGACGACGACACGGCGTTCAAGCAGCTGCGCGACGCGGTCGAGGAGCTGAACGCCTCGCGCGGCACCGGCGGCAACTTCGCCTTCTACCTGTCCGTGCCGCCGAAGTTCTTCCCGAAGGTCGTCGAGCAGCTGAAGAAGCACGGCCTGGCCAACGCGCCCGAGGGCTCGTGGCGGCGGGCGGTCATCGAGAAGCCGTTCGGCCACGACCTGGCGAGCGCCCGGGAGCTGAACGCGATCGTGCACGACGTGTTCGAGCCCGACCAGGTGTTCCGCATCGACCACTACCTGGGCAAGGAGACCGTCCAGAACATCCTGGCGCTGCGCTTCGCCAACCAGATGTTCGAGCCGATCTGGAACCGCTCGTACGTCGACCACGTGCAGATCACGATGGCCGAGGACATCGGCATCGGCGGCCGCGCGGGCTACTACGACGGCATCGGTTCGGCCCGTGACGTCATCCAGAACCACCTGCTCCAGCTGATGGCGCTCACCGCGATGGAGGAGCCCGCCTCCTTCGACGCGGACTCGCTGCTCACCGAGAAGCTGAAGGTCCTCAAGGCCGTGAAGCTCCCGGAGGACCTCGGCGAGCACACCGTGCGGGCGCAGTACGTGGGCGCCTGGCAGGGCGGCGAGAAGGTGCGCGGCTACCTGGAGGAGGAGGGCATCGACCCCGCCTCCACGACGGACACGTACGCGGCCGTCCGGCTGAACGTCGACAACCGGCGCTGGGCGGGCGTCCCGTTCTACCTGCGCACCGGCAAGCGCCTGGGCCGCCGCGTCACCGAGATCGCGGTCGTCTTCCAGCGGGCCCCGCACTCCCCGTTCGACACGACGGCCACCGAGGAACTCGGGCAGAACGCCATCGTCATCCGCGTCCAGCCCGACGAGGGCGTCACCGTCCGCTTCGGCTCCAAGGTGCCGGGCACCTCGATGGAGATCCGGGACGTGACGATGGACTTCGCGTACGGCGAGTCCTTCACGGAGTCCAGCCCCGAGGCGTACGAACGCCTCATCCTGGACGTGCTGCTCGGTGACGCCAACCTGTTCCCGCGCCACCAGGAGGTGGAGGAGTCCTGGAGGATCCTCGACCCGATCGAGGACCACTGGGCCACGCACGGCAGGCCGGCCACGTACCCGGCGGGCAGCTGGGGCCCCGAGGAAGCCGACGAGATGCTCGCACGAGACGGACGGAGCTGGCGCAGGCCATGAAGATCGACCTGACCGACACCACGGCAAGCAAGGTCAACAAGGCGCTGGTGCAGGGCCGCCGCGCCATCGGCACCCCGGCCGTGGGCATGGTCCTGACGATGGTGATCGTCACGGACGAGGAGAACGCCTACGACGCCTACAAGGCGGCCGAGCAGGCCTCGCACGAGCACCCCTCGCGCACCCTGGTCGTCATCAAGCGGCACGCCCGCACCCCGCGGGAGCGCACGCAGTCGCGGCTGGACGCCGAGGTGCGGGTGGGCTCCGAGGCCGGCACCGGCGAGACGGTCATCCTGCGGACCTACGGCGAGGTGTCCGACCACGCCGACTCCGTCGTCCTGCCGCTGCTGCTGCCGGACGCGCCGGTCGTCGTCTGGTGGCCGGTGGACGCGCCCGACAACCCCGCCAAGGACCCGCTCGGCGCGCTGGCCCAGCGCCGGATCACCGACATGTACGCCGTGGAGCGGCCGCTGGCCGCGCTGGAGGCCCGGCGGCAGTCCTACGCGCCCGGCGACACCGACCTCGCGTGGACCCGGCTGACGCCCTGGCGGTCGATGCTGGCGGCGGCCCTGGACCAGGCGCGGCTGCCGATCACCTCGGGGGCCGTCGAGAGCGAGGCCGAGAACCCGAGCGCGGAGCTGCTCGCCCGCTGGCTGGAGGCGCGGCTGGGCGTCCCGGTCGAGCGGGTCGAGACGGCGGGCCCGGTCGTCACCGCCGTACGGCTGGGCACCGACAACGGCGAGATCGTCATCGACCGCCCCGAGGGCCCGCTGGCCACGCTGACCCTGCCCGGCCAGCCCCCGCGCACCCTCGCGCTGAAGATCCGCTCGACCTCCGAACTGATCGCCGAGGAGCTCAGGCGCCTCGACGCGGACGAGATGTACGCCGTCGCCCTGCGCGGCGAGGGCACCAAGGAGAACGGCTGAGATGTCCGACACCCCCCGGCTCACCCGCCGGCCCGAGTGGACCGCCCTGGAGGACCACCGCGCCCAGGGGCTGCCGCACCTGCGCGAGCTGTTCGCCGCCGACCCCGGGCGCGCGGAACGCTACGTGGTGCGCGTCGGTGACCTGCGCATCGACTACTCCAAGCACCTGATCACCGACGAGACCCTCGCCCTACTGCGGGAACTCGCCGCCGCGACCGGTGTGTTCGACCTGCGGGACGCCATGTTCCGCGGTGAGCGGATCAACACCACCGAGCGGCGGGCGGTGCT
>NZ_JBVHDT010000022.1:0-97793 GCF_055563235.1 Streptomyces sp. NPDC003248
TGGCCAGCCCCTCGTCTGATCTTCACGCTAGGCCCACGACGACCATGATCAATCTCAGCGCCAACCACGGTTCCAGTGATCCCCGGGGCCGGACCTGCACGTAGCTCTGGCTGCCGAATCCTCTCACCACGAGGACGGGCACGCCTGCACCTTGCACCCAGCCGGTCATCTGCGCCCGCAGTGTGTCCTTCTCGCACGCGACGTACAAGGCGGCGGTCTGGCCAGCGGTCCTGTCCAGGGCGAACCAGTCCGGCACGGCCCGCAGGAACTCGCCAGCGCCGGGCCATGCCGGCGGAACGTGGACCTCGCGTAGCGGGTCGATGAGATCAGGGAAGCGCTCTTCCCTGCGGGCCTGGGCGAGACGGGCCGACAGGCGCCGGTATGTCGGCGCGGTATGCGGGATCAGGCCCGCTGAGACGAGCCGGTAGTACGCCTGGCGAAGCGTGCAGCCGCCGACCTCGTCATAGCTGGTGACGATGTCGGCGGCCCGGTCCACGATGCGCGCCCACTGGAGTCTGGTCACACCGGTACATGTACCCATCGGTCAAGAGGGCGGGTGACTGCCGAGGTCGCGAGCATCGGTCCGGCGGCACTCATCTTCCAGGAAGGCACTGGACCTCGGTGGGGCCTTCGTCGATTTCAGGCTGACAGGATGTCCCGCAACTCGCGCACGGCGCCCTCATGCTGGTGCTGGGAGGGAATCGAGTGGTACAGGTCCAGCGCGCGCCGCCGGACGAGTCCGGTGCGGTAGGCGGCAGGGAGGCCGGACAGGACGGTGACCGTCCGCCGGCATGCCTGCTCGGTGTCGCCGTCGTGATGGTCACAGGAAGCGGCGTCAATGGCCAGCAGTGAGCGGGTCATGGTGCTGGTCGGCGCGGACAGTTCCAGGGCGCGCTGCTGGCTCGCGCGGGCCCGCCGGGTGTCGCCGAGCGCGGTGAGCGCGTGGCTGAGGTGGACGTGATGCTTCTGTTCGCCGTGGGTGAGCCAGGTATCGGCCCGCGCGGTGGCATCGAGCCGGTCCATGAGCGTGTCAGCTGCTGCAAGTGCCTGGCGGGCCTGCTCGGGCTGGCGGGACAGGGCGCAGGCGCGGGCAGCGACGGCGGCCGCCAGGGTCGCCGCGGCGGTCGGCCGGGCCCCGGCGAGCCGGCGGGCCCTCTCGGCAAGCACGGATGCGGCCTGCGGTGCGCCGTAGTTGAGCGGGACCATGGCCTCGCGCGCGAGCACCCACGCGTGCAGCTGGCTGTCGCCGGATTCCTCGGCCGCCGTGGCGGCGGTGGCGAACCAGGCTCGTGACTCCTTCCGCACGCCGAGGTCGTGGAGCACGACGGCCGTCATCCCTGCCATCTGCCCTGCGGTGCGGCACACCCTGATGCGGGTGGCGACCGGCTGCGGGCTGTCGAGATAGGGCCGCAGGCCGGCCAGATCGCTCACCAGATCGGCCAGCACTCGGGTGGGCGACTGGCCGTGGTAGCCGTAGCCGTACGTCTCGGCGGCTGCTTCCAGGTCGGACAGGTCGGCGGGGGTGGTGTCGGCTGCGAGCGCGACGTCCATCGACTGGCGGGTGTCGGTCAGAGCCGTGAGCGCCGTTCCGGTGAGGCCGGCGGCGAGCGCGCCGCGTAGCAGCGTGCGGCGGATCATCGGGTCGTCTCCATCGTCGGACTCCGGGAGGGGCATCGGGGAGCTGTTCTCCCAGGGTCGCGCAGCAAGGCCCAGAAGGGCACCAGGAATCCGAAGTGCGTCCGCAACACGCTCGATCGTGTCGAGCGTGGTCACCGTCGCCTCACCACGGGCGATCTTGGAGACCCGCTCGGGCTTCATGCCGCAGGCGTCCCCGATCCGGTAGAAGCTGACCCCGGCGTCCCGCGCCAGAGCGAACACGGTCGGGAAATCACGGCTGCGGACGGCACGAACGAACACCGGATCGAACAGCAGACGGTGCGGAACCCGAGCTGGTGACGGCACCAAGTCGCCCACAAGTTCCCCCTCAGCTCTCGTAGCGTGACGGAGAGTCAGCGCAGACGATACCCCCACCGTGGGGCCCCCACGATGGGGGTTACCGGCCGCGTCGCCCACGGCTTCACTGGCGGAGCCCTGGCCGTGCCGTCCTGGCCCGGCCGACCTACCAGTGGAGGAGGACCCATGCCGGTTCCCGTTCCGCCCCCGCCCGCCGCGACCCCGGCCCCGTCCGGTGGCCTGCTGCGCTCCCGTCACCTGATCACCGCCGCACGGTCGCGGACCGCCACCCCCTCGGACGGCGGTTCCTCCGGCGTCTCGGACTCGAACGACTGACGAGACGGAACCACGCGATGACGACTCCGTCGATCGCGGCATGCCTGGGCGAGGAGTTCCTCGCCCAGGCACTGCACCGCGACTTCCGCCACTTCCCCGGCGCCGTCGACGTCTCTGGGCTGATGACCTGGGACGACCTCGACTCACTGCTGACCATGCACCGGCTGGAACCGCCCCGGATGCGGCTGCACCAGGACGGCGCACCGCTCGCCGTGACCTCCTACAGCGAACCGGTGACGACCCGCAGGCACACGGTCTGGCGGCGGCTTCAGCCTGCCGACCTGCACGCCCGCCTCGCCGCCGGAGCCTCCCTCGTCCTGGACTCCGTCGACGAGATGCACCGGCCCATTGCCCGGCTCGCTGAAGACATCGAACGGGCCCTGCGCACCCGGGTGCAGGCCAACCTGTATGCCTCGTGGACGGGCACCGAGGGCTTCGGCATCCACTGGGACGACCACGACACCGTCGTCGTCCAGCTCGACGGCAGCAAACGGTGGCGCCTGTACGGCACCACCCGTCCCTTCCCGCTGCACCGGGACATCGAGACCCCCGCCGAACCGCCCGCCAAGCCGGTCGCAGACCTGGTGCTGCACACCGGTGACGTGCTCTACGTCCCCCGCGGGATCTGGCACGCGGTCGCCGCCGACCAGGGCACCCGCTCCCTGCACGTCACGTGCGGGCTCCAGACCCACACCGCTACCGACCTGGTGACATGGGTCGCCGAGCAGCTGCTCGGCCACGAGGAATGGCGCCGCGACCTCCCCCGGCTCAGCGACCCCACCCTCCAGGCCGAAGCCCTGCACCGGCTGCGCAAGCTCCTCGCCGAGGAGCTCGACGACCCGACGCTGATCGCCCGCTACACCCGGGCGATGGACGGCCGGGACCCCGGCCGCATGGCACCGAGCCTGCCGTACGTCGACGGCATCCCGGCCGACCCCGACCTGTGCGTCCGGCTGACCACGGCCCGCGCCGTGCTGGAGGCCGACGACGACGCGGTGACGCTGGCGGCCGCCGGGAACACCTACGAGTTCGCCCCGGCCGCCGAAGCCGTCCTGCGCCCGCTGGTCGGCGGAAAGACCGTCGCCCTGGCCCCGCTCGCCGCGGCCGCCGGCCTGGACATGGAGTCCGTGACCGGGCTCGTCCAGGTCCTCGTCACCGGGCAGGCCGCAGCGGTCGGGAGCAGGCCGTGACAGCACAGCTCGCCCTGGGCACCTACCGGTGCAGGGCCATCCCGGAGGCGGCCGCCCGCGCGGCCGCCTCCGGCACGCAGTGGATCGACACGGCCCCCAACTACTGCACGGGCCGTGCACAGACCCTGCTGGCCCCCACTCTGGCGGCCCACTCGACGGTGCACGTCTCCACGAAGGTCGGCTACTTCACGGCGGCCACGGCAGGCGCCGCAATCCTCGACGGCGCCCTGACTACCGACCAGGCGCTCACCGGGCACAGCCTCGCACCCGACTACGTGCGCTGGCAGATCCGGCGCAACCGCCTCGAACTACGCCGCGACCACCTGGACCTGGTCCTGCTGCACAACCCCGAAAGAGCGCACCCGAACGACCGCGCAGCCCTCTACCGGGTCATCCGCGACGCCTTCACCGTCCTTGAGGAAGAGGCGGCGGCCGGACACATCGGCGGGTACGGGGTGGCCACCTGGCACGGCTTCGAGCACGAGACCTTCTCCGTTCCGCTGCTGAAGGCTCTGGCATCGGAAGCCGCCGGCGGGCCCTACCACCACCACCTGAAGGCGGTCCAACTGCCGGTCAGCCTGGTGAGCATGGCACCGATAGAGCAGGCCCTGCGCGGACGCGGCACGCTGTGGCATGCCGCCAGGGCAGGCCTTCAGGTGATGGCCTCGGCACCCCTGCACGGCGGTGAACTGCCGGAGATGATCGACCAGGAACTCGTCGACCTGGTCCGGCCGGGCCTGACGCCCGCACAGGCA
The DNA here is from genome assembly GCF_055563235.1 of Streptomyces sp. NPDC003248. NCBI lineage: Bacteria > Bacillati > Actinomycetota > Actinomycetes > Kitasatosporales > Streptomycetaceae > Streptomyces > Streptomyces sp. NPDC003248. The sequence goes on from NZ_JBVHDT010000022.1 coordinate 4,235, forward strand.
TGCATCCTGACCACGGCGTCATGCCCAGGGGTGACACAGGTCCTCGTGGCCGCCTCCAGTGCGGAACACTGGCAGCAGGCCACCGACGTGGTCGCCCAACCACCCCTGGACCACGAACGACTACGGAAGATCACTGGTGTACTCGCCTCCGCCTGACCCCGCGATCGAGCAGCGAATGCGCGCCCACCACCGGCGTGCGGCGCAGGCCCTGGCCGTGGAGGTCGAGCCCGACGGTGAGTTCTGGGGCTGGGCCGGGCGCACCCTGGGTGCACCGGCCCGCACCGCTGCCGACCAACCGGCTTGGCTGCGCTTGGTAGCCGCTCCGCAGGCCAAGGCCTCCGGAAAGCTGTGGGACGGCGCCGTTGACGCGCAGCGAACGCTCGGCGACCTCGACGGCCGCCGTCCCGCCCTCCTCGCAGTCCACGACCGGGTCGACGACGACACCGCCTACCGGGCCGAACTGTTGGCCCACGTCGGCGAACCGGTCCTGTCCCCCACCCCGATCCTGAGCCAGGACCTCGAACTGCCCGATTCCTGGTGGACGGACCTGACGCAGACGCTGCGGAAGCTCGCGGCCGCCGCCACCGACCGCGTCGCCGTCCGAACTCAGTACATGGAGCGGGCCATCCCCCAGTTCCTCGGCATCCCGGCCCCGCCCGCGACGCGCTGGAACACCGCCCACGGCGATCTGCACTGGGCCAACCTCACCGCCGCTCCTCTGCGAGTTCTCGACTGGGAGGCCTGGGGAGCGGCTCCGCAGGGGTTCGACGCCGCGATGCTCTACGCCTACTCCCTGCCGCAGCCGCGCGTCGCCGCCCGCGTCGATGCGGCGTTCCCGGCCCTTGGCAGCCCTGCCGCACTGGCTGCCGAAGCCACAGTGTGCGCGATGCTGCTACAGACCGTGGAGCGGGGGCACAACCGCATTCTGGAAGACTCGCTCAGTTCGTGGGCTGAAGAACTACGCGGCCGCTCAAGTCGGGGCGGTTGACGCGCGGCTGTCCGGTGCCTGACCCAGCCGATCACCTGTGCGGTCACGCCGACGGGGCATGGCTTGGTGGCAGTTCGCCGCTGACGCCGGTGATCATGCCGTTGAGTACGGCCTCTTTTCGTCGAGCAACTCACCTCTTAAGAGGTGAGTTGCTGCGGGTGGGTGGTCAGCGAGGAAAGGGGCCGCGTGTCGGGGGAGCGGCGTCGGCGAACGGGTTTGGCGAGTGCGCGACGGCGTCCGGCAGCAGGGCGGGAGCGATGTCCTTCAGGTCGGGGTGAGTAGCGGCAACGTCGCGCAGCAACCGGGGGAAGGTAACCCGGTCCAGTCCGCGCCCGGTACGCGAGAGCAGCAGGGGGCCTTCCGCTTCGGTGGAGTGGGGAGATTTGTGGGGGCGTACCGGCAGGTACTCGTCCAGCGCCCACACCACCGGCCTGGGGATCGGCTGGAGGGCGGAGACGGCGCTGGCGCTGTTGTTCTTGGCGGGCAGGCGCCAGGTGGGCCCGGCGGCGTTATCACGCTGGATGTGTTGGACGACGACGGCGATGGACTGGCCCGGGCGCAGGCCTGCGAGGGTCATGTAGACGGCGAGACGGGCGCGTTCGGGGTGAGGGCCGCGGTAGCGGTCGGCCGCGGTGCGCAGTGCGTCGGTCTGGAAACGGGTGAGCTGCTCGCGCGCGGCCGGCGGGGTGGGCCCGGCGAGCGCACGGCGCGGCGGCAGGTTCCAGCGGGCGGCGCCGAGGTCCTCCTCGCAGTGGGTGTAGAAGCTGCGCAGGGCGGATACGGCGCGGCCGCGGGAGGCGGGTGCCACGGGGGTGCCATCGAGATTGGTGAGCCGGGCGGCCCAGTCCTGGACGTGCAGGGACTCGAAGTGCCAGACGAGATCGCCGATGTAGCTGAACCAGTCGCCTCGCCATCCGGGCGAGGCGTCGATGCCGGCGAGTAGCAGGCCGTAGCGGTAGCGGGTGTCGTCGTCCCAGGCCCGGCCGCGGACCTCTTGGCCGTCGGGCCGCACGTACACCCCGGACAGCCACCCGCGCAGGATCGCGTAGGGGTCCGGGGTCATGGTCGCGCTGGTCATCCCGCCACTCTAGGAACCCCACACGGCGCCGGGGCAGTCGCCGGTGCAAGGCCCGCTGCACAGAGTGGAAGCGGGCCGCCTCCTCCTCGGTGTAGGGCGGCGCCGAGCTGCGGCCTCGTCGCCGCCGGCGAACTCTAGCGCGACCTCCAACGGGAACTCGCATACGACGGTCTACGGACCGCCGAGGCCAAGGCTCCGCAGGCGCACTCCGTAGCTTTACCCAATTTTGACCCATCCCTCTTCGGTGGTGGAAGCGCAGATTCCGGCGGCCGCACGCTCACTCCACCCCCTAACACATCCGGGCGAGCCGCCCGGTGAAGTTCATAAGCCTGTCCCGAGGTTCGTCCTCGGGGGCGCTGCAACTCTCCCTGCAACAAGGGCTGCTGAACGCGAAAGGAGGGCTCCCGAGGGGGCTCAATAGGCGCCCAGCGGCCGCTCGCCAAGCCCCTACAGTGGAACTCGTTCACACAGTGAGAAAGCCTCACCCGGCAGTCCTGGCAGCCACCAGGAGGGTGAGGCTTCTCGAACGATCCCTAGGGGGAATCTCCATGCATCATCGCACGATAGATGCCGCCAGCGACGAGCCGAGTGAGCCGAGCCGCTTCGAGCGCCTGATGACCCGGGCACGCCGGACGCTCGTCCTCATGCGCCGCCGGTTCCTGCTCGGCCTGGCGTACGGCTCCGGCACCGGCTGCGTCACCCTGGCCGTGCTGTGGGTCCAGCACCGCGTGTGGTAGCCCGCGGCGCGTCGCCGGCAGACGCCACGGGGCCCCGCGCGATGCCGTGCGGGGCCCCTGCGGTCTTTCACCCGGTCTTCCAAGATGAACGGCTTAGGGTTGACCGTCAATCTTCCCCATGGCCGTGATCCGTCAGAAGAGGGCGTCTTGGTCCGGCTCCTCGCGAGGCAACGGCCCGACGTCCTCGCCCCTCCACTTGGCCTCTAGGTGCTTGCGCCAGCCCGTCGGCGGAGGCCAGGGGACACCCCATTCCGCAAGCTGTTTCTTCGACCAGCCGCCGTTGGGGGTCTGTGCGGCGGCCACCTCGTCAGGGGAGGGCACGTAGTTGACCATGCGGAGATGCTGCCTTAGCGCGCGGTCGGGTGCCACAGCGGCCATCGGGAACAGTCGTACAGCGGTTATCGGTGAGATTGATCTTGGGCTGGAAAGTTCTGGTGACAGCAGGTCTGCGCCTTCGCGTCCACGACGGAACCGCAGTAACGGCTGGGCGGACGCCTGGAAATAGCATGTCCGGCTTCGGGGAACAGCGGGGCCGTGATAGCAGCCGCAGGCCACCACCGAGCCTCCAGCGTTCCTGCCCCGCCCGTCCGCCCCGGCTGGAACACTGGATGCCCTGCCGACGATCCGTCCTGGAGCCCCGCATGCCCGACAGCCCCGACCCTGCTGACCTCGCCCGCACCGCCGCCGACGCGATCCAGCAGCTCAACCAGATCACCGTCACCGCGAAGGCATACGAGACCCCGGGTGCCGTGTCCGAGGTCGTCGACGCCCTCGCCGTCCTGGTGGAGCGGCTGCCGCAGGCGTTACAGCAGACGGAAGCCGGCCTGACCCGGCTGCACGACAACAACGCCATCCGCCTCGCCGGTAAACCGGCCGCGGAGACGTCGCAGAAGGACATCTTCGACGAAGTGGTCGCGGTGACGAGTGCCCTGCGGGACGCCCGGGAGCGCCTCCAACAGGCAAGCGCGGAGCTCCGCAGTGCCACGGGCCCCCTCTCCAGCCTGGGCGGGCCCTGGCCGGATGAGGACGACAGTGACGCGTAGGCGGCGGGTACAGCAACGGGACATTCGCGGCCGCTACACCCGCCTGCCGGGGCCGCCGTGGTGGTTCATCGTCGCGGTCGTCGCCGTCGTGCTGATCGTGGCCAACCTGCTGTAGGACGGATCCTCACAGCAGCGGCTCACCCTTCGGGCTCGGTGGCGTGCGCAGCACGTCCGCAGCCGCCAATTGAAACCCTGTGCGCGCCATCGTCGCCCGTGCCAGAGCCCGCCCCCACGCCTCCTGATCCACCCACGGAGCCTCGCCCTCCCCCTGGTCGCGGATCTGGTCCCGCATCCTGATGAACGCGTCTTCCAGATCCCGCATCGCCTCGTGTGCCTTCTGCGGGCCCAGCAGGTCCACCCGCTCCACCAGACGCCGCAACCTTCCCCACGCGGCCGTCAGAGTCTCCTTCGCAGCCATGGACGGATGCACGCCCGGGCCACCCGTCTCCTGCCAGTCCAAGACATCCGCATCCCATCGGTCCTGGATGCTCCGGAGTTCCGCCAACTCGGCATCCCAGCCGTCCAGGAGCGCCAGGTAAGCCTCCTGGCGTTGCCCGCGCAGCCACTGGCCGTGCTCGACGTGGGCCTGGTCGGTGGTCTGGCGGCGGCCGACGACGATGCCGGTGAGGACGCCGCCGATGCCGAACAGGCCGGCTGCTGTAGCGGCGATGAGGGCCGCCCATCCTTGGTCCATGCGGGCCATCCTGCCCACCCGCCGTCCGGTGCCGGGAGTCTGACCGGAGTTGAGCGAAGGTAATGTCTGTCGGTGGTCGGCGTCATGATGATGGTGGATCCCCCACAGGGCATCACCCTGCGCGTCACCGCCGTCCCCGCCGTGCACCGAGGGCTCCTCGCCCGCTGCCAGCCGCTCAACGGCAGCCAGGACCTTCCCACGATCCCGGCCCGGCGCCCTCACTCTCTGAACAAGATCGTTCTCACCGATAACCGCTGTACCGATGTTCCCCGAGGCCGCACAGGTAACGGACATCCGTCGGCGCGTCCTCGTCGGCCGGCTCGGGCGGCACGGTGCAGGGGCGGCCGACCGGGGACCGGGCGGCCGCAGGAGCGGCTGTACACCCCGGTTGCCCGAGCGGCCGAACTTTACGGAACAGACCACCGACCGCCATCAGAGAGCCGTGGGGAGGCGGAGGTCCGTGGAGACAGTGCGGAGCGCGGCGCGGCCCGGCGGATCGGGCTGGGGTAACGGTCTGTTCCGTAAAGTTCAATGTGCTCACCGAGATCCCCGGGGCGGTTTCGGCTCCCGGGGGTGCGGCTCGGGGGCGTTCGCCCGCAGGGGTGATTGCATGGGGTGCGGCGTCCCGTGGCGTCCCGTGTGCCAGTTGGGCACGTCATGAAGCGGATCACCTGCCTGAGCACAGCGCTGGCGCTGACGGTCATCGTCCCGGCTGCGGCGCCGGCGGCAGCGGACTCCAGTGCCTGCACTCACCACTGGTCGGGACCCCAGGTGTGTATCCGCCTGGAGGGCCGCAACGACTGGAACTCCGTCACGGCGATCTGGGCCAACCCGCCGGACTCCGCAAGGTCACGGACCGTCCGGCTCACCCTGGACGGCACCCAGCTCGGCAGGGCGCAGACCGCCCGACGGGTGGGCAGGACCATCAGCCACAAGTGGTCCGCCTTCCAGCAGGGCACGGGCGTCAAGGTGTGTGTCCGCTTCGTCGGCATCAGCCGGGTGGCCTGCGAGACGACGAAGTACATCGGCAACCGGGCATCCCTGTAGACCTGATGTGCCACTGTCCTCAGGACTGCCCGCACCCGCTGCCGGTCGTGGCCGTCATGCGCTCTGACCGTTGTTCAGCCGCCGGAACATTCCAGGTCGCCTGTGTGGGTTCGACCACAGCGGAACGGAGCGGCATTGTCAGACCCACCCCGTAGACTCCGCTCAGCCCCCGCTCCATAAAACGGGATGAATAGGCCTTCGGCCTCGCCTTCGAAACGACGAGTGGCGGCACCGTCCGGTGCCGCCACTCGTTTGTTCAGGTGAGTGTCTTCGGTTGTGTCCCCGCAGGTGGGAGGCGGTTCTCTGGGTCGGGGCCCTCCGGGGAACCACCCCCAGAGGGGGCCCCAACAGGCTGCCGCTGGACCGGCCAAGGCGCAACGTCAGCTCTGTTGAATGTAACGGCCCAACCTGTAGATCCATTCCCCAGAGTTCGGGATTGTTGAGTGTTACCCATTGGTAATTCCCGCCCCCTATGGAATGCGGATCGGGTTGTGAAACGCGTGGGCCGGGCCTTCCGGGTCCTGTCCCCTGCTGACGTTTTCGTGACAGAAGCACCGTGCTATATCCTGCTCGATCAAGAGCGGCCCGTTCTTTTGTCGACCTAACCACTCGACTCTGGGCCTCTTATGTCCAAGTTACTTCGCTGGACCGGCCAAAACTCGCACAACTTCAGAAGGACCGAGGGAATGGATTTCCTTACGGCTGCGGTCATGATCGTTGCGATCACCGCGGCAACCGCCGTGCTCGTCGTCAAGCTCCTGTCGTCCACTCCGGCGCGGATCGCGGCCGTCCTGGGGGCGATCGCCGTCCTGTTCGCCGTCGTCCCCCGCATCGTCACACCGCTTTCGGAACCGTCGGCACCGGCGACCCCGGCCCCCGCGACTACCGTCACCGTCGCACCCGCCGGATCCGGCGGGGCCGCCCCGCTGAGCGCCCCTTCCGCTGCCACGGCGGACGACGGAGGCCTCCGGTGACCATGGACTTCCCCTCCGGGTCTCCGTTCAGACGGCGGGACCCCCGCACCCGCGCCATGGTGCTGGGCAGCTCGGTGTACGCCTTCGACGAGGAGACCGGACGCGTGGGCCACGACGTCTCCGGTCCTCGCGCGATGCAGGCGCTCATCGACCTCAACCCCTTCCTGTCCGAGCTGTCCCGCAGCACCCGCCATGAGTTCGCCGGCGGCATGGCGAGCCGCATGGGCACCCGCAACAGCCAGCTGAGGGGCTCGGTCGGCACCACCGTGCACATAGTGCTGTCAGGCTGCGTCTACGAGGAGTCCGCGTACGGAGAGGACGCCACGGTGCGGATCCATGGGAGCGGAGCCGTTCTCGGGGTAGCCGAAATCTTCAACCCCGACCTCCACGCCCCGACCGCACGGTGCCTCAACACGACGACGACGCTGGCCATCCCCCTGTCCCGGATGCGCAACTTCGCCTTCCACAACGGGATGCTCGCGGCCGCGCTGGGGAAGGTCCTCGCCGATCAGCTCGTGACGGGAGAGCGGGTCTACAGTCGCCGCAGCCTTCCCCCGGAGCAGCGGCTCGCCGGCCTCTTCGTCCACCTCCTGGAGCGGTGCGCCGTTCCGTGCGGGAGGTACGGCCGCATGATCGAGGGCCCCTCTCAGAGCGACCTCGCCGATGCCCTGGCCGTCAGCCGCGCCACCATCGAGAACGCCCTCAAGACCCTGCGCTCCCTCAACCTCGTCTCGACCGGCTACCGCCAGTACCGGTTCCCCGACGAGCGGGAGCTGGCATCGTTCGGACGGGTCCGCACCCTTTCCCAGACTGTCACAGGATCGACAGAGGTTTAGTAGTCAACATTTGGTAAGCGTCCGCCTCCGGAGCCCAGCCCCGGAGGCGGGCTTCATTTCGCCCGCCCACCCCTTTCGCTTTCGATCAACCTGATCGATAATTAGCTTGGCGTCGAGATAATCGACCTCATAAACGGGCTTAACGATGCTTTTACGAGCCTTTGCGCCTCTCTGCCGTACTCACGTATTTTCCGGCGCTCTCGACGAGTGACCTTGATCACTTCAGGGTTCCCCCGCCGGCCTCGCCGGTCCAAGCGGTCAGGCGCCGGCTACCGCGGCGGACGCGAGCACGGTTTCCTGCGGGTGGCCCGGGCAACGGATCGCCGGGCTCCGTGTTCCTCGTCCTGCGTGTGGTCAGACGGTGGGACCTTGCCCCTTTCTGCGGTCGGGACCTTGCTGTTGCCGCAGGTGCGGAGGCTGTTCGGCGGGCCTTTGAGCGGGGGGAGCCTGGCCAGGTGCCCGGCGGACCGTCGTGGACCGCGAACGTGCCGCGGCCGTCGACGGACGCCTGAGCTCGGCGGTCGCCGACGCCGGTTGCGCATCCGTGCTGGTGCCGCGGAGCCGTGCGTCCAGGCGGTGGCGGAAGGCCTCCTGCACGTCCCGGTCCGCGGGCGGGAGAGCGGAGCGGTGAGCCCTCTCCTGGGCGACCCGGACGACGGTATCGGCAGAGCGGCCGGCGCGGGAGGCCAGCAGTTCGTCGGGGACGAGGGGCAGCGGCAGAGTGCCAGCGGAGGTCACCGGACGGGACACCAGCGCGTGCAGCAGGGGCCGGATGGCGTCGTACTCGCGCCGGGCGGCGCTCTGCTCGGAGGCCATGGCAGCGACCGTGTCGGCGTCCTGGGTGACGGCGCGCAGCACTGGAAGGGTGCTCTCACTGATCTCACCGCGGGCCGCGAACGCGAGGAGGGTGTCCTGGTGTCGGGCGAGCCACCCGGCAGCCTCCTCAGAGGGAAGCGGCCGCGCCCGGCTCTCCTGGAGGGCGGCGACTCCGGCAGGCGCAGCACGCCACAGGCCGGAGTCGCCGCGTTCGTTGACGTACAGGTCGGCGCCGGTCCGGTCCGTGATGGTGAGCCGCCGGACGGCCGGGCTGTCTTCGGCGGCCGCGATGGTCTTGGGCATCGCCGTGTACGCGCTGTCGTGGGCGGTGGGCGGTGTCCAGCGACCGGACTCCAGGTAGCGGTGCAGGGAGTCCAGGCGGCTGCGCTCGGCCCGCACGCCGAGCGCGAGGACCTCGACCTCGTACTCGGCGTCGGCGAACTCGGCCGCGGTGGCCATCACCATCTCCGGGTTCCGGAATACGCCCTCGAGGATCAGGCTGTAGCGGTGGGTGCGCGCGTGCTCGATGCTCATGCGCACCCATGCCCCGGAGGCCTGCGCCGTGGCGTTGGGGAACAGCAGCGGCTCGTCGCGCAGCAGCAGCTCGTACTGGGGGTGGAAGGCCCGCAGTTCGTCCCCGGTCAGCGGGACCAGGTCCCGGTCCCGGCGTCGCTGTTCGGCGGCCGCCATCGCCTGGCTCTTGCCCGCGGCCGGCTGGGCTCCCGCCAGGATCAGAACCGGCTGATCCTGGCGGGAGTGGCCGGAGAAGACGAAGTCGCGGACGTATTCTTCGAACCGGGCCCGTAGCTGTTCCTCGGTGAGGAAGTAGTCGCGTGCCTCAGCCACGGGCGTCGCTCAGGCGCGCGAGTTCGGCTTCCCACTCGGTGATGTGGGCGATCAGCTGGGCGCGGTCGTGGGCGGGCACGTCCCTCTTCGTGTCACGCAGCTCGAGGACCTTCTGCCGCCAGCGGTTGCGTTCCTCGTCGGTGGTCGCGGTGTCCGACAGGCGTATGTAGCGGCCGGTCAGGCGTGTGGCGGCCTCGGCGAAGCTGTCGTAGATGGCGGCGGTCGGAACGTCCTTGTACGGGTCTATCGCTTCCGTGGGCACCGGGCTCCTTCGGGTGGTCGGAAATGATCATTATCGTGGTCTACTGCATGCCGGACCTGATCAGATACTGAATATGTCCCCGCCTGTCCGGCTGGGGCCTACAGCGGGTCGCCTTCCTCGGAGACAACCTCCCGGTCGACGACCCACTTGTGCAGGTTTCGACGCGCTCCGTCGTTGGCGCGCCAACGAATTGGACGGCGGGCGGGGGCTTCCGGATCCGGGGCTGGTTGTCGATGGGGACTGGTGGCCTACTCCGGCTGATCTGGGCGAGGTTCACATCGTCGGTGCCTGGACAAGGGTGGTTCTCCTCGGTTCAAGAGCGTGAGTGGCTGGGCCCGGTGGCTGTCGGGGGCCTTCGCCGGCCCCCGAGCCCCCGCTCCCGCGGAACCGACCGGCGCGGCAAGGAGGCGGGAGTACGGCCCGGTGCGCGCCGGACGGCACCGCGGCCCGTGCACCGTCGCCGGGGAATCGGCGGGGCGAATGGGCCGCGAGGGTGGACAGGGAATTCTCAGCCGTCGGCCTCGGTGACCGAGGGTGCCTGCGAGGGAAGAGGGACGTCAGGGTGGAATTCGGCGTAGGCCACACGGTGTTCGGTGAGATGGTCCCGCCCGGCCTGGGTTACGTGCAGCAGCGGCCAGTTGTCCCCGTAGTGGCCGTAGGCGTCGAACCGGGCCAGGTTCGTGTACTCGGCAAGGCCCTGGTCGACGAGTAATGCGGGCGCCTTCGTACTGCGGGTGGCCTGCTTGACCTCGTACGACATCAAGCCGCGCGGAATCGTCGCCAGCTCCTCCTCGGTCGCCCGCCCGTACCGTTCGACCTCGGTGCGGGCGTGATGGGCCCGCCGGGGATTCTCGGTGGCCACCAGGGTGACGAGCAGCCGCAGAGCGGGCTTGTCCAGCAGCCCGGCCGGGCGGCGCCTGCGCGGCTGATCCTCCTCCGGCGGAGCGTTGAGCAGCCGGTAGAGATAGCCGTCCCGCAGGGCGCGGTGCAGGTGCACGGCCAGTGCCCAGGGCTGTTCGAGTGCGGTGCCGCGCGCCGGGCTGGGCACGGCCTCGGTGTGGAGCCCGGCGGCGGCCTTCGCCTTGCCCTTGCGGGTGGTGGTCGCCCGGCGCGGCCGCTTGCCCTGGCACTCCGCGTGCAGCCGCTCGCCCTCCACGTCGACCGCGGCCACCCCGGTCGGGGTGTACGCCGGCAGTTCCGCCACGGCGGCCGCCGTCTGCGTACGGATCGCTGTCACCGGGTCGGCGCCCTCGACGAGCGCGGTCACCGCGGCGAGCGTGGCCGCGGTGTACTGCGGCAGACGCTCCGCCAGTACGGTGTGCATCTGCTCCCGGTAGCCGTCGTAGGTGTCGGCCAGGGCCTTGGCGTGAGCGCGCTTGAGGTCGAAGACCTCCCGGTACATGGCCAGTGCCAGCTCCCCCGTCTGCCGGTGGAACTCCTCCTTGAACTCGGCGTCGGCCCGTGTGCGTTCCTCCTGCGCCTTCGCCCCGGCCGTCTCGGCGGAGCGGGCGAGCGACCGGCACTCGGCTTGCAGCCCGTCGAGCAGCCGGTCTGCCTCCTCCGGCCAGCCGACCCCGCCCGACGGGTCGGGCAGGTTAAGCTCCGGGTACGCCGCGGCGTAGGCGGCGTGGTGCTCGGCAAGGTGGGCGACGCCCTCCTCGGTGATCTCGAACCCCAGGTAGGCGCCGCGCGAGCGGGCCAGCCCGCGCGGGATGAGCTCCTTGTCGATGGTGGGCGAGCGCGCCCAGTCCAGATATCCCTTGCGGCTGCTGGACGCGTCGTAGAGCTGTCCGAGGACCTCGGCGGCCCGCTCCTTGAGCGGCACCTTCGTCCGGGAGGCGCGCGGCTTGGTCACCCACCGCATCACGGCCCGGCCCTGCTTGGTCATGGCTACCTGGTGCATCCGCCCGAAGCGGGTGGCCCGAGCGTCGAGAGTGATCAGGTCGTGTGAGACCAGGACCTTGACGGTGGAACCGGTGCCCTGGTCGTGGTGCCCGGCGCCGCGCCAACGGAGCTGGAGTTCGGTACGGCCCACCAGGTCGGGCACGGCCGGTTCGTGGTAGGCGTCGATCGTGCGCCACTCGGAGGCGGGAGTGCGGTTCCAGTTCCCCGAGGCGCCGGCCGCCCGCTGCGCGGCCTCCCGGCGCTGGTCCTCCTCGAAGATGGTCTTCAGGTAGTACTGCTGACGCGGGTTCAGCGCATTCCACAGTTGTGCGTGGTCGGTGGCCACGGCCTTCCTTTCGCGTCAGGGTCGGTCACTGTTCGCTGGCCTTCTGGGCGTCCGGGGCGGCCTTGCGCAGCCGCTCGGCGGCGTGCCGCAGCCGGGATGTCTCCACGGTGACGGTGGCGTGTGCCTCGTGGTCGGTCGGAATGAACTTGGCGCCCTCGTCGAGCAGTCGGGCGACCAGATCAACGACGTGGGCGGCGTCACGGATGCCGCCGTCCAGGTCGCCGCGTGACGCCAGCCGGTCTTCGGCGCGGGTGAGCGGGTCGTTCGGCTCGACGCCGTCCCGCTCGAACTCGGTGCCGGCGTTCTGGGTGCTGTCGACGCGGATGGTGGTCAGCCCCAGCGCGGGCAGCATCCGGTACTCGCTGTCCGGGTCCGTGGGGTCGGCCGGCTCCGCGCCGGAGGTGAGGTGGGCTACCACAGCGTGCACGGGGTCGGCGACTGGACCCGGATGAGAGACGACGTGGTCGGTGAGGAAGAGCGGGGTGTCCTCGGGAAGCCGGGCGAGGATCGCGGAGAGTTCCCCGGTGGTGGTCACTTCCCGGGCTCCGGGCAGGGCGCGCAGGAATCGGGCGGTCGCCGTCTCCGCCTGCGCGGCCGCCTCCGCGTCCATGCTGATCCGCGGCGCGGCCGGGGTCGGACTCGACAGAGGGCGCAGCTGCGGAGGCTGGTCTGCGGAGGGGGCCCGGTCCGCGTTGAGCAGGACCCGGGCCATGTCGAACTCGCTGACCGTTCGGCCTCCGTGGGGAAGCTCGCGGCTCCCGGCGGCAAGGAGCTCCTCGATGAGCGGCTCGTCCTCGGGGGCGCTGGCCCGGTCCGGGTAGGGCGTGGCCTCGATCAGGTCGTCGATGTGCCGCAGCAGGGCGTGGGCCTCCGGCGTGAGCCTGTCTCCGCCGAGTGGCCGGAAGTCGGACAGGTGGGTGCGGTGCCAGGCGGCGCCCTCGGCGACGGCAGGGGCGAGGGTGCCCTCGCGGCGGGAGGCGATGGCCCGTGCCGCCCACGCCCGGTTCGAGGTGCCCCGGTGGGTGGTGATGGTGCGGTCTCGCATCTCGGCGAAGCGGTGGTCGGCCAGCGCTTCGCCGAGACGGGCGCGCATCTCGTCGCGGAGCGGGCCGTCGGTCCAGTTCAGGTGCCAGACGGCGCCGGTGTCGTAGACCAGCTCGACGCGGACGTCGGTGATGTCGCTGAGGTGGGCGGCGAGGCGGGCGGCTTGCCGGGTGCGGCTCACGGCGTCTCCTTGGAGTTGTCCTCGGTGGCGGGCCAGGGGGTGCCGGTGCCGGGGGTGGCGCGCAGCGCGGCGGCGCGGGCCCGGTCCTTCTCGATCCACCGGTGGATTTCGGCGGGGACGACGGTGTCCTCGCGGAGCATCCGTTCGTACAGCGCCGCCCTCCGTTCGGCGACGTCGGCTTCGGCACGCGGGTCGGGCACCAGCTGGTCCTCCAGCAAGCGGGCGGAGACGCTGCCGAGGAGCATCAGCATGGAGGTGGTGGAGTGCCGGGGCAGGCCGTCGGTCACCGGGTGCTCGTCGCCGTACCAGTGGTCGGTCGGGCCGGTGTGCTGGAGCAGCCACCGCTCCAGGCCTTGCGCGTGATTTTCGGCGGTGCCGTGCTTCGGCTCGGGGGCGCCGGCGGCGTACCGGGCGCCGTAAGGGATACGGTCGTCGTCGGGGGTGCCGTCGGGCAGCACGCGGGCGGGCCGGTCGAGGGGGGCCCGCCAGGCCTCGACGGCGCCGGCGAACCGCTTGTGCGCCGACTGCTTGGTGATGCCGAGGGCCTCGCCGATCTCCTCCCAGCTGGTGCCGCGCTCACGTTCGTAGACGGCGGCGCGGCGCATCACGTCCTCGGCGAGGGCCAGCAGACTGGCGGCCTCTCGGACAAAGTCGCCCGGTCCGGCCAGGGCGGACCCGTCGGTGTCGGTGGGGATGCGGGCGAGTGCGGTCTCGGCAGCCTCCCGATAGGCGTCGCACAGAAGGATCCGAGCCAGAGCGGTCTCGGTGTACGGATGGGCGGGCTCCGGGTCCGCCGCGGCGGTGGGCACCTCGATCTCGGTCATGACCGTCAGCCTAGAGCTGACGAGCACCATTCGTCAGTCAAAAGCTGACAACTGGCGAGCGTCAGACAGATTCTGACCGAATGAGATCGTCAGCTTCACCCTGACGCCGAGTCCGCGTCAGCCCGTGGGTGACGTTCCTGGCGGCGCCCCGAACTCACAGGATAATTACGGTTATCCTGTGCCTATGCTGATGCCGGTTCAGGATGTGGCGCATTCGGGCGGATCGACCGACATGCCGGTCTGGGTGCTGGCCCTGCGGCCGTTTCGCGCCCACCCGGACATGTGTGTGCCGGGCGGAGCGTCGGCTCCGCCCGGCACACACGCGGGGGTGGGCATCCTCGTGGACGGGCGCGTCAGGCGACGACCATCACCACCACGGCGAGGACGGCCATGGCCGCGGTGAAGACGATGCCGGTCTTCCGCCACCGGGATCCGCGCTCCTCGTCGCCGTGCACGACGTACGCGAGGAGGGCGGCCAGGACGGCGCACATCACGCCGATGCCGACGCCACCGATGCGGCCGCCGGCTGGCAGGCCGTGCTCCAGGTCCAGCGACTGGAACAGCACGCCCAGGTTGACCACGGTGGCGAACGCCGCCCCGGCCGCCCAGTTGCACCTCTTCTTCGGCGGCACGGCACCGGTGGCCGGGTCGGCCGGAGCCAGCTGGGAACCCACGACCGCGAATATCGCGACAGCGACCAACCCGAAGCCGACGAACAGGTTCTGCGTGTCCGTCATGTCTCCCCCTCAGTGAGGATCACCCGCCGGAGACCGCGGATCGGCCCCGGAACACCGGTGTCCCCGAATAATAGGGACGCGCGCGAAAATTGGACAAACTTGGAGGTCAGGGTGGCAGGAAGGCCCGTGAGGCCAGTCCCGACAGATGTTCCGCAGCCTCTGCGGGAGTTGGCCCTGCGGCTACGGGAGTTGCGCGCCGCCGAGGGCCTGACCCTCGATCAGCTCGCTCGGAGAACCGGGTTCGGCAGGACGACACTTAGCGATGCCCTCGCGGGCCGAAGGATCCCCACCTGGTTTGTCGTCGACGCCGTTGTCCGCGCCACCAACGCCTCCGCCCAGCGGGAGAGGCTGCGCCAGCTCTGGCTAACGGCCCGAGAGCCCGCCGTGGGAGAGACAGACTCCCGGGCAACCGGGACGGTTGCGGGCGAGGCCCTGGGCGAGCTGCCCCCTGGCGCGAACAGAGTGATGGCCTCTGCCGCCCGGGAGACGCAGCAGCGCACCGTTCTCTATGACCTGTATGAGCTGGCGGGGCGACCAAGTGTGCGAGAGGTCGCAAACGCCACGGGGCTGTCCCGGTCCGCCGTGCACCGGGCGCTGTCGGGGCAGTCCACGGCCGGCGCGCGGACGGTAGCCGACGGCCTGGCCGCCCGCCTGGCCCCCGACGAGCGAGAGGAATGGACGGCCAAGATCACCAACGTGTTCCAGGAGGGGACCGAACGTCCCGAGGACGCACCGCCGTTCCGAGCCCTCAATGCCAGCGAGCGCCAGGTCGTTGCTGAGGCCTTCTCCGAGTTCGAACGCAGCCTCCAACGGGTACGCAACCTGATCGCCCACGGCCGCGTGCAGACCTCACCGGAGTTCGGCGCCCAGGTCATGCTTCTGGCAGCCATCACGGAGCTGGCCCGATCGGGCCGATCCGCCGACACGGACGCGCCCCTGGCCGTAGAGGCGCTCGCTGCGCAGTACCGAAGGCGGGTGGAGGAACAGTCCGGTGAGGCTCCGGCGAGCGACTCGGCCTCGGACCGAAAGGGCGAGGCGTGACGGCGGCCGACATGCCCTCGGTCGAGCGGGCGACTGCCGGTGCGCCGGAGCGCTTGCTGCGGGCGACGCTGGTCACGCTGCACCGAGACCCGCGAGACCTCTGGCCGGAGCACGCACGGAAGCTGTACGACTTCCTCGTCGGCCTGTATGGCGCCGACGACGTGCTGCCGACCCTCGCGGCCTCCTGGATCGCGCACCAGCGTTCGGTGAACACGCAGAAGTCGTATGCCCGCGGCTTCCGCGCGTTCGAGGAGTTCGCCCGCGAACACGGTGCTCACCCGATGGCCGTGAAGTTCGGGCTCGCCGACACCTTCCGCCTGTACCTGGAGACCGCCCCCACGTGGGTACGGGTCAAGGGCGGCCGACGGGGCGAGATGACGCGCGCAGGCAAACCCCTCTCGGATGCCTCGCGCAAGAACGCCCTGTCGGCCGCCTCCTCGTTCTTCGTCTACCTGGACAAGGTCAGCGACGACGGGGTGAAGAATCCCTTCGACGCCGTACAGCGGCCGTACGTCGACCCGGACTACTCCGCCACACCCGGCTACACCGAGGAAGAGTGGGCCCGATTCCTGGCCGTCGCCCGCGACGAACACCGCGTCGCGGCGTACCGCAAGCGCGCCTACGCCCTGTTGCTCGTGCTCTACACCTGCTGCCTGCGCATCGACTCCCTGCTCAACGCGCGTGTCGAGGACCTCGGGTACGACCGGGGGCACCACGTGCTGCTGCTGGAGAAGGTCAAGGGCGGCGGCCGGAAGAAGAAACCGATCCCGCCCGTAGCCTGGGACGCCCTCCAGGACTACCTCGACGGCCGCACCGAAGGCTGGCTGTTCTGCACCGCCAGCGGCGGCCAGCTGGACGAACCGGCCGTATGGCGGCTGCTCCAGTCCCTCGCCAAACGAGCCGGGCTCCCGCTGCGCGGCCCGCACGGCACCAAGGTGGACGCCATCACCCACGCCCTGGGGAAGAGGGATGCCCGCCCTGACAAGGTCCAACAGTGGGCAGAACACCGGGACTCTCGCACCACTCAGCGCTACAACAAGCGCAAGGAGCTTCTGGACGACAGCCCCGGCTACGGGCTTGGCGCCGATCTCGCCGGCGCATTGCAACACGGCGACGCCTGAACGCCGCACGGGCGTGAGCAGCGAAGAAGGCGCAGCTCACGCCCCTTTGTCACCTCGGATACGGCACATTATCCGAGCCGATACGCACCGCACCACCGCATCACCCGAACGAGTGCAGAATCCCGCCAAGATTCTGCGGGTGCTAGACGGGATCGACCATGCTCCGTCATGCTCAGCACATGCAGAACAAGGAGAACCGGGGCAGAATCCCCCGCAGGGTCGGCCTGCGAAATGAGGATCGTGATCTCCGGCGCCCGGACGGCACACGGGCACGTCGCCCACTGTGGGACACCGGGTGGGGTGAGGCGCTAGCGGCCCGTCACGCTGCCCGCCGCGCACGGCACGTCCTCGCCGACCGCCTCCAGCTGCGCACCCGTGGCGGTGCGGCGGTCCGCCTGGACTTCCCCTACGCCGCCGGCCGGGGCCCCCAACGCGCCGAGGCTGCCATCGCCGTCGCCGACCGCTTCGGACTGACCGCCCGCCACCTGGACCGCAGCGGGCGAGCGCTGCGGGTGACCGGCGACGCCGAGGAGGTGGCCCGCTACACCGCCGCCCTGCCCCGGGTGCTGGAGCACGCCGAGTCGCTGGCCTCCTGGGCCGCCCGGATGCACGGTGCCTGGACCCGGCACAGCGCGCACGCCGACTTCTTCGCCGTCCTCACTCCTTCCGAACGCCGCTGCCACGCCCGCACCTGGCGCTGGCATGCGTTCCGTGTGATCACAGCCGTGCTGACCGGCCCGCAGCCCGACTCCGTACCCGCACACGACCCCGCGCTGCCGCCCTGGGAGCAGCCGGACGCCATCGCCGGGGGCCTCGGCGAGTACGGCTGGGTCGACATCCGCCACGCCTACGACCCGGCCGACGCCGTCCGGCTGCTCGACGAGGCCGCCCCCGCGCCCGCCCCGGTTGCCGCAGGGTGGCCGGTCCGCCAGGCCCGCGGCGAGCAGTTGAGCCTGTTCGATCCGGCCGAGACGGTCCCGCCCCGGGCCCCAGCCACCGGGCCGGTGGTCGTCATCCCCTGCTCCGGGCTCAAGCTGGACCACCCCGCCGAGGCCGGGAAGATCTACACCGGCTCGCTGCACACCCACGCCCGCCGCACCGCCGACGCCCTCACCGCCCACGGCGGCACCGTCCTGGTACTCAGCGCCCGGCACGGTCTCCTGCCGCTGGAGACGGTCATCGAACCCTATGACCACACCTGGGCCGACCCCGGCAGCGTCACCGCCGAGCAACTGCGCGCCCAGGCCGCCGCCCTGGGACTGACCGGCGCCGATGTCGTCCTGCTCACCCCGGGCGCGTATACCCGCCGCGCTCTCGCCGTCTGGCCGCACGCCCGCACCCCGCTGGCCCACCTCGGCATCGGAGCCCAGCGCGGCCGTCTCACCGCCCTGCGTACCCGCCCCGAGGAATACGCTCCTGCCGCCTAACCTTGTTCCCCTATTCCTGACCAGGAGCATCGTGAAGATCGTCATCGAGGGCGCCTCGCCCGAGTTCGAGCGCAAGCTGCTCGCACTGCTCGCCGACCACCGCCACGAACTGGCGGTCAGCGTCGACACCGAGTGGGACACCGACCGGGCCTTCCTCTACCTCCTGGACCTGCCGGCCAAGGCACGCAGGTTCGCCCAGCTCGTCGTGGAGGCCGACGGCGACAAGGACGCCGAGGAACTGCGCGCCGCCTTCGACGGCGAACTACGCGGCCCGACCATCGCCCTGTCCCGCGCGGTGCCACGCGGCGTACGCAAAGGCTGGTGGCCCGAGGGCACCAGGGCTCCCATCGCCCCCCGCTACGACCCCGAACACCCCTCATGGCAGAAGGCCATCGCCTACACCATGACCCGCGAGGACACGGCCGTCTTCCGGACCGTCTTCCAGAACATGGCCGACGGCACCGTCAGTATCCCGCCCGGTCTCTTCGGCGGAAGGAACGCGCACCGCGACGCCGAGGGGCGGCAGAACGAGGAGGAGCAGGAGTGAGCAGCCACGAGGTGGAGTACCACTGGGTCATCACGCTCAGCGGGACCCTTGGGCCCGACCGCAACCAGGTGACGGTCGGCGACCACGGCACCGTGGTTCGTGATCCTGCCACCACCACCCGCATCAAGGTCTGCAACGAACTGATCGCCCATCTGAAGGACTCCGTCCTGGCACGGACCGGGATGCTCCTGGAGGACGCCAACATCCTCTGCTTCGAACTCGAACCCAACCAACTGTGACCAGGCGGTCCGCATCAACCTGCCCACTCCCGCCGACTCCGTCCAGAGGAGACGACATGACGTTATCGCCCGACGTGCTGACCACGGCGGACACGCTGTGGCGGCGCCTCATAGAGCACCAGCCCGCCGTGGCCGCCGCGCTCGCCATGCAGGTGCGCGCGCTGCCCGAGGACTGGTCTCAGCGTTTCCTCGGCGTGGCCCGGCCGCACGCCGCGCTGGAGCTGCCGGCCACCGGTGATGTGCCCATGGAGATCGAGCCGTACGACGTCGCTGACTGGGCGAACTGCCCGGCCTGCGGCGAACTCGACCGGCTGTGCCGCTACCACGAGGGCTACACCATCGGCTACGAGGCGCTGAACCAGCCGCTCACGGAGGCCGCCCGCGTCGACTCGAAGGTCACCCTCGCGGACGCCCTGCGGCGGCTGACCGAGGCGGAGGAGGCTGCCGAGCGCGGTGAACTCGCCGCCGCCGGGGAACGGGTGACCGGGGGGCAGGGATGACGACGACCGCGGGCTTCCTGGTCATCCCGGCCCTCGACCTGGCCCCCGGCACGCTGCTGGTCGCGGTCGGCCCCGGCGCTTCGGGCAAGTCGACGTACGCCGACACCGCGGCGGTCGACGTCGTGGTCTGCCTCGACTCCCTGCGGCGCGAGATCGGCGGGGACGCGGGCGACCAGTCCGTCACCCCGGCCGCCGTGGAGCGGCAGAACGCCCTCCTGGAGCAGCACCTGAGCACCGGGGCGACGGTCTTCCTCGACAGCACGAACGTGGAGCCCCACGTGCGGGCACAGCTCGTGGAGCGGGCCCGCCGGCACGGGCGCCCCGTCGTCGCCCTGCGCTTCCTGCCCGACCTGGGCACCTGCCTGACCCGGAACGAGCTACGGCCGGCCAACCGGCGCGTGCCCGACGACACGCTGCGCTGGCAGCACGACCTCACGCGAAAGGCCACCCCGGACGCCCTGCTCCGGGAGGGCTTCACCTCCGTGCACCACATCGAACCCACCCCGACAGGAGCCACCGTGTCCAACGACGTCCTCGCCCCCGAGCGGATCGCCGATGCCGTCGCCGTACTGCGCAAGGCACAGGAAGGCGACCAGGACGCGCACCGAGACCTCGGCGACTACTTCCCGGAGTACGAGGGGCTGGTGATGCAGACCGACCACGCCCGCTACCTCGAACTCGCCGCCCGCGCCGGTCTGGTGGCCACGCACCTCCTGCTCCTCCAGAGCGGCGGGAGGTGGCTGGCCTCGGTGGACACCTACACCTCCGACCTCGCCCTGCCGCTCGCGTCCGTGGCTCTCGGGGACTACGCCAGCAGGACCGAGGCGGTCCGGGAGACGGTGCGCGCGGCGACGGACAACGGATGGGCGCTCGCCCCCGAACACGAGTGGTCCGACTTCGACTGCGGCGGCGGGGAGATCCACATCCCGATCCACGTGCGGCCGACGCGCTGACCCTTCCCGCCTCTGACCAGCGAAAGGATTCCATCCCGATGCGTACCTGCACCCGTATCCAGCGCCGCCGCGACCGCGGTTGGCGCAAGCCCGAGCGGTGCATGATCGTGGACCGCACCTCCGACTTCGGCAACCCGTTCACCGTCGCGCAGCTCGTGGACATCGGCTACAAGGAGCCGGAGGCCCGCGCGACGGTCATCGCCGAGTTCCGTCCGTGGCTGCGTGGAAGCCGCGCCAACTGGACCGCCGACGAGAGCGACCGGCGCCGGGAGAAGATCCTCACCCGGCTGCCGGAGCTGCGCGGCATGGACCTGGCCTGCCCGTGCGAGCCCAGCGAGCCGTGCCACGGCGACGTGCTGCTGGAGTGGGCCGCGCTCTCCCCGCTCGCCTTGGAGGTGCGCACCGCCGCGACCCGCGCCCGGGTCGACCGGCAGCGCGTCCACCACGGCCTGAAGCCGATGTACGACGCCGACGCCCTGGCCGCAGTCCTCACCCGCGACGTGGACCTCGACTGCCTGGTCGACTTCGACCCGGGCGACGGCGTGCCGCAGCGCTGCGACAACCGCACCTGGAACCACTACCTGAAGAAGCAGCGGCTGCACGAGGACGCGGTGACGGTCCGGCTGGTGGAGGTGTTCGCGTGAGCGCGCCCGAGGAGAACCCCGCCGAGCGCGCCGCGCGCCTGCCCTTCATCGCCCGGCCCGCCGCGCGGGAGGTCGTCGTCGTCATCGACGCGGAGCCCGAGGACAGCGACGCGGAGCGGGCCGCTCGGCTCCCGTTCGTCGCCCGGCCCGCCGACGGGGAGCCGGAGTGAGCGCGCCGGACGAACCGCCCCGGCTGGACCGGGCGGAGACGTACGCGCAGACAGCGCACCGGATCTACGGCGACCGTCGGGCCGCCCCGCCGGCGCGGGAGCTGCTGCTGGCCGTCGCCTACGCCCTGTTCGTCGCTCCGGGCGAGCCCGGGCGCGTGCTGAACACCGCCGCCCGGGCCCTGGGCCGGAACCCGGCGACCGGCCGCCCCCGGTTCGACGCCCTGGTCGCCGACGACGCGCCCCGCTACGAGCCGCCCCGCGCGGCCGCCGACTGGGGCCCCGGGCAGGCTCCGGGCTGCGAGGCCCCGCGCCTGCGGCCGTACGTCTACCGGCCGCGCCGACCCGCCACAAGCGGGGACGAGACTGCCGCGGTGCCGCTGCGGCCGCTACCCGAGCCGGTCGTCCACGTCGGCCCGGACTACGTCCCGCCGGTCGACGTCCGCAACGAGCGGCAGATCTGCGGCGCCGACTCCCACCACAAGGTGCTGGAGCTGGACCCGCGCACCGGCTGGGTGCTCCCGCACTGGTTCTGCAAGCGGCACGTCGACCACGCCGAACGCGTCGCCGAGCAGGTCCGCGAGCAGAACGCGGCCGCCCCCGAGCCGATCCCGAACCGCGGCGGCCTGCTACCGGCGTACTTCAAGGCGCCGTGGGAGGACGTCTACCGGCACTACGCCCCGGCGAGCTGGAAGCCGCCCTCGTACGGCCTCTCCGCCGACGACTGGCCCGACCCGGGCAACCCGCCCCCGGTCCGTTCCCGGCGCCTCCGCGCCGTCTGAACCGCACCATCCACCACCGCCTCTCTCCCGGAAGGACACCCCGCATGACCAGCACCCTCGACACCCTCGCCAACCAGGCCGCCGTACAGCTCAGCGAGCCCGACACGTGGTTCGGGCTCAGCGGCCACCGGGTGACCGGCGAAGCCGTCGCCCACCACCTGGAGGCCGCGGCCCACCTGATGGAGCGCGAGAACTGGGACCCCCAGCTCTACGCCCCCTTCACCGGCCACCACCTGTCCGACGCCCTCGCCAGCACCGCCAAGGACGGCCAAGGCGACGCCGACACCCGCTTCATCGCCCGCAAGGTGATGGAGACGCTACTCCAGGTCGTCATGGGCGCCCCGTACGTCGACTACGAGGTCTGGAGCGAGCACTCCACCCGGACCCTGGAAGAGGTCGTGACGCTCTGCCGCACGGCCGCCAGGATCGCCCGCCACGTCGGCCCGGAGCAGCCCGGCACCCCGAACCTCCCGCTGCCGTAGGCGCAATTTATCTGGCCAGATAGATCAACCATCAGGTGCTGCACCTGGTGCACCACGGCGGCGCGGACGCACAACGACGCGGGCCCCGGCTCCCCCTCGAAGGGGGACCGCCGGGGCCCGCGGGTTATCTGGCCAGATAGACCACCTGTGTCAGGCGGACTCCTCCGGCGCGAAGTTCTCCATGCAGTCGCCGCACATGATGTTGCGGCGCTCCAGCGTCTTCGGGGAGACCCGGATGACCGCGGGCGACGGCTCGCACTTGCAGACCGCCTTGACGTAGTTGCGGTCCTCCTTCTCCTTCTTCCCGGTGGGCGCCTCGCCGTCGGTGTCGGTGCCGGCGTCGGCACCGATCTCCGCATCGTCGGCCGACCCGCCCTTGCTGCCACCCCCACGAGTACGGGTGGCGAAGAGTTCGGGCCTGCGGGTGGCGTGCATCGCCTTGTCCAGCGCAGCGATCTGGTCGGCGTACGTCTTGGCGGCCTCCTCGCTCACCAACGAGTAGCCAGCGAACCCGTACTTCTTCTTCCACTTCTCGGTGATGCCGTCACGCTCGATCAGCCCCAGTTCCTGGGCCACCTTGCGGAACTCTTTGTTGTGGTACTGGCTCGCCGAGCAGTCGTTGACGCCGCGCGCCTCGTTCACCGCGTGCACCGCCTCGTGCAGCAGGTACCCGAAGACCTTGTTCGCGCCGTCGGCGAGCGACTCGGCGGTGACGAAGACTTCATGGTGGAGGGCGTCTCCCTCGCGCAGTCGCCACCGGCGGGGCGCGAAGTGGGCCAGCTCGACCGCGCTTGCGCGGCCGCCGGTGGCCATGCTGATGACGGCCTCGGGGAGGTCCGGGTGGCGGGCGCGGATCGCGTTCCATGCCTCGACCAGGGCGGAGGTGACTCCGGCGGCGATCTCAGCGATCGCCACCTCGACGGGCAGGTCGGGCACGACCTCCAGCGACGGGGCGGGAGCGGGCTCGGGGATGACGGCGACGGCTTCGGTGGTCATGGCTCCATCCTAGCTGAAACTCACCTCTTAAGAGGTGAGTTTCTAGGGTGAGTTGGCGGCCTACTGCTCCAACTCGGGCTTGGCGGCGGCGCGCTGACGGTGCTGTCCGGTATGCAGGAGTCCGGAACCACCTGGCGAAGGAGTCTCGCGTGTACGTCGACATGGCCGCCCTCGATGAGGAGTGCACCCGCCTGGCCTGCCTCATGGCCGACCGCAGCATGGAACACCTCACCGTCCCCGAAGCGCGGTCCCCCGAGCAGCAGGGCGCCGACCTGGAGGCGGAGTTCTCCAGCGAGCTGGAGCGGTCCTTCGCCCGGATCGTCGCGGCGGGCTCGGACCCGGAGTGCATCCTGCCGAGCATGCTGATGGGCATGGCCGGGAAGCTGGCGATTCTCGCGACCGACGTGTCCCTGCGGGCCGACCCGGACACGGACGCGGCGGCGGTGATCCGGTCGATCGGCGGCCGGTAGCAGGGCCTGGAGACGCCGACGGGCCGCCGGGTGGAGTCTCCCCGGCGGCCCGTCGGCGTGTGGCGCTGCGTCAGTCCTCGGCGTGCGTCCAGGCGCTGGGCACCAGACTGGGCAGGCGGTGGTCAATCTGGTGCTCGCCCTTGGTGCAGCCCGCGAACGGGCCGGTGGACCCGCGCAGCTCCCGCAGGGCGGGGTCCAGGTGGTCGCGGTGCCAGACCGAGGGGCCGGTGTACCCGCAGGACGCCGGGTCCGTCAGTTCCTGCCAGGCGAGCCACACCGCGTGCAGGCGGGCGATGGCCACGGGGTGCTCCCACCACAGGTGGCACCACCGGGCATCGGCCGACGGCTCCGCGAGGTAGCCGGGCACCAGCACTCCCTCCACCCACTCGATCAGCGCGCGCAGCTCGTCGTCGTACTCCGGCGGGTCCAACAACAAGATGAACGGCGGGTACTGCCACTCCTCCTCGTCGCCCTCGTCGGCGGCGGCCTCCCCGCCGGCCGTCTCCTCCTCGTCGGCGGAGGCCTCGCCCGGTTCCCCGTCCTCTCCCCCGGTGAGCCGCTTGACCAGGGCCGTTAGGTTGGCGACCTGGGCCTTGAGGTCTTCGATGTCCTCGAACATGCCGATGGGCACGTCCAGCTCCGGGACATCCTCGGGTTCATCGGCCACTGCGCGCCGCCTTCCGCTCCTCGTACGCGGCGACCGCGCGCTTGGTGATGGCCTGCTCCTCGGCCTTCATCTGCGGGCCGATGTGCTCCATCAGCTTCTCCGCGTACCAGGGCCGCAGGCTGATCTGCGCGACCGGCATGCCGGTGGCCAGCAGCAGGGCCGTGCCCTTCTTCATGGCGCGGATCTCGGCCGGGTCGAGCACCTGCTCGCGCTGTTCCGACCAGCTCCGGCTGCCGCCGTCCTTGGACTTGGAGTACGAGCCGCGCTCGACGTAGTGGGCGCCAGTCAGCGTGGACACGTCCTGGGCAAACTTCGCGTCGTCCATGCCGACACCGATGATCTTTTTCGTGGCCGCGCTCCACATGGAGTCCATGCCGACCTCGCCCCACGCCTTCACGCCCTGCCGGTAGGACTGGAGGATCACCATCGGCGTGATGCCCCGGGACCCGAGGTGCGAGTACAGGTCGGGCAGGTCGGCGATCTTGCAGATGTTCGCGGCCTCGTCCAGGACGGCGCGCATCGGCTCGGGCAGGCGGCCGCCGTGGCGCTCGCCCGCCTCGGCGCCGGCGGTGAACACCGCGTCCGCCAGAGCGGCCACGACCGCGCTGGACGGGCCGCCCTTCTTCGACAGCAGGTAGAGGGTGTCCTTGCTGAGGGCGAAGTCCTCGGGGTCGAACCGCGGGTGGTGCTTGTCCGGGGTGACCCACGCCAAGACCTTCTCGTCACGCAGCGCACTGACGGCAGTTCGGGCATTTTGGTAGATGCCGGACTGCGTCTCTTCCGCGATGTTGATCGAGCTGTCCACCTGTTCGGCGAGGACGGGCTCGTTCGCGTAGAGGACGCGCAGCGGCGCCTTCTCCTTCGGATCGGACAGCCACTTCATGACGTCCCGGACGCTGCCGCCCTCCCAGTACGCGGCCCGGAACAGGCCCACGAGGAGGTCACCGGCGGCTTGGCTCCAGAAGGGGTCGGCCTGTTCGCTGGTGATCTGGTTGACGAAGTGGCTGGCCAGTCGCTCGGCGCCCTCCAGCGTCTCCGCCTGGGCGATCATGTCCCACCACATCTGGCGCTCGGCCTGGGCCACGCCCTGGGTGTCGAGAATCCAGGGGTGGCCGACCTTCGCGCGGCTCGTCAGCGTCGCGGCGTACACGTCGGCCTTGTTGCTGGTCATCAGCAGGGCGCCGGGCGCCTCCTCCGCCACGGGGATGGCCAACGAGGTGGACTTGCCGGCGCGGGGCGCCATGATGGCGACGTAGGTGTCCTCGTCGTTGCCGCGCAGTTCGACCCCGGAGGGCATGTGGTCGCCGAGCAGCACGCCCCGGTCGCGGGCCGGGAGCTTCGACGACTTCGCCTCCTTCAGTGAGGCCCGCAGCCGGGTGGCCGTACGTGCCGCGTGCTTCGGCGTCAGCTCGCGCACCTGGTGCAGCGTCGCCATGCTGGAGGGGTTCCGGAACCACCTGAACGCCCATCGCAGGCCCCACACGAGGAACACGACGACGGCCAGGTCCGCGACGGTGGCCCCGACGATGGACGCGGTCTGGGAGTGCGGCCACACCCCGGCCCAGTCGGTGGCCATCCGGTAGCCGGTCAGCGCGTTGGCGGGCGCGGTGTCCGCGCCGGTGAGGACGGCGCCGGCCGCTGCCCCGGCCCAGGTGGCCGCGGACAGGACGACGGCGCCGCCGAAGAGGATGCCGCCTGCCGCCCATGCGCGGTCGTTGTCCGTCATCATCAGCGAGCCACCCCCGTGGTCGTCGTCCTGCGGCGGTTGTTGTCCGTGCGGTACAGCCGCTGCTCGGTGGCGGTGAGTTCGAGCGCCGCGGCGATGCCCGGCCGGGTGCCGAGCTTGATCAGGTACTTGCCGCGTCCGGGGTGGCGCACCGTCTCCTCCTCGGCGGGCCGGGTGTCGTCCTCGTCGTAGCTGGTGGGGTCGATGTCCAGGCCGGTGGAGGTGGCCGATGCCCATGAGCTGACCATCATGACCTCCTGTTCGGTCAGCATCCGCTTGCCCGTGACGCGCCCGAGTTCCTCGGTCGTGGAGGCGCCCAGCACCCAGGTGTCGCAGCGGTCCATCAGACCGCGTGCCTTGGCCCGGTCCATCTCGGTGGGCAGCGCCTCGACGTCGAGCAGCGAGTGCGTGACGTAGATCGTCACGTCGTCGGTGGTGCGGTTGAGGCGGGAGATCGCGTCCATCGCGTCGACGAGTCCGGGGCCGGAGCGCAGGGCCCGCCACATCTCGTCCATCGGGAGCACCAGCTTGCGGTCCAGCAGTCCGATGGAGCGGGCGGAGTCGATGCTGGAGTACGTGTAGGCCCAGGTCGCGATCATGCCGGCGGAGACGACGTCGTTGCCGCGGGCCCTGAGTGCGGAGATGTCCACGGAGACGGCGGGTGCGTTGATGTCCAGCGGTGTGGTCGTCGCGCCGTCGAACAGCCCCTTGAGCGGGCCGCCGATCAGGTTGTCGAGTCCGGCGATGACGCTGCGGGTCAGGTCCTGGTACCGCTGCCCCTCGGCGGCGAGCTTGCTGCGCAGTTCCTCCGGGGCGGAGCGCAGGACGGCGGTGACGTCGGCGACGACGGGGTCCCTGCCGGAGGGCTGGGCTGCGGCCGCGACCTGGACGGCGGTGTCGAGTGCGCTGCGCTCGATCTCGTCGGGGGTGCGGCCCAGGCCGTGCTTGGTGGACAGCAGCGCGACCAGGGTCTCGAGCCTGCGGCCGTTGAGGACGTCGAGCAGCGCCTGACGGCGGTCGGCGGGCAGCGTCTGCACGCGGTCCTTGAGCGGGCCGGAGTCGAGCGGGTTGATGCGGCCGATGCCGTCCCCGATGCGGACGACCGACCCGCCGAGTTCGGAGATCAGGGTGCTGTACTCGCCCTTGACGTCGCCGGGGACGCACACCATGTGCCCGTAGGCGGAATAGACCAGGCAAAGCCGTTTGACCAGCGCGGACTTGCCCGCGCCGGGCTGCGACATCACCCACACGCCGGGGTTGGTGGTGAGGCGTCCGGTCCAGCCGGAGGGGTCGATGCACACCAGCTCGCCGGTCAGCACGTCGCGGCCGACCGGTACGCCGCGCGGGGGCAGGCCGGAGCCGAGGAGGAACGGGTAGATGCCGCCGGCCTGGCTGGTGGGGCCGGTGTAGACGGTGCCGGGGTCTTCGACCGGAACGCGGCCGCCGAACGGGCCTCCCCATCCCAGGCGCGGTGCGAAGCGGGCGCGCAGCTTCTTCTCTGCGCGGCGTTCCTCACGGCTCGGGGCCGCCTGCTCGGCCGGCCGGGTCATCCGCTTGGGGGTGGTCACCGCCGGCGGACGGGGCTTGCGTGGCGCCATGGGGATCAGTCCTTCACCAGCGGGTGGTAGCCGATCGGCAGTCCGGCCGCGAAGACCGCGGCCTGCGCTCCGTATGCGGGCCGCATGCGGATGCCGCGTGTGGCCTTGACCGCGCGCTCCAGTTCCTGGCGGGCGGCGGGCAGGTCGGCGGTGCTGCGGGCTGTCACGGTGACCATCAGCGTCCAGTCGCAGACCTGGGAGCCTCCGGCGACCTGGGCGGCGGCCTGCTCGGCGCGCTGCGCGTCGGCCTTCTGCGACCACTTCGCGCGGCCCTTGACCTCGGCGGTGGCCTGCGCCCGGTTGTAGGCGTGGGAGATCTCCCGCTCCAGCACCGCCTCCCCCTCGTGGGGGTCGAGCACCCGGTAGGCGAGGGTAATGCGCCGCTGGAAGCGGCCCGGGGCCAGCAGCGGCAGCAGCACGCTGTAGGAGATGGGGCGGCGCGGCATCTCCCGCAGCACCCAGGAGACGGAGACGCCGCCGTCGTGGGCGTACTCCTCCCAGCCGTCGTCGGCGGCCTGCGGCCCGCACTCCGACCAGGACAGTTCCTCGAACTCCTTGTCGCGGGCGTTGAAGACGTCCGGGTCGTACGCGGAGCGGACCAGGCGGCGCAGGTCGACGTCGGTGGCGCGGCGCTCGATGTCGGTGCCCGTGCCGGACAGGTCCAGCCCGTCGACCACCCGCAGCGCCTCGGCGACCTGGTCGACCAGCTCCGTCGGCGCGTTGGCGGAGGCGGCGGGGTCGACGATGACGCTCATCCACGGCGCCACGCTGGCGGTGGCGTGCGGAGTGGTGCGGACCAGCTCGTCGATGATCTGCGTGGCCAGCCGCGGAGCGCGCGGGTCCTTGCGGGCCTTCACGTCGTCGCCGAGGGCCTCCCCCGCGCCGGGCGTGATCTGGATGGTGACGCTCGCGCCCTTGACGTGGTCGTCGGTGGACATGGCGTCCAGCACGCTCGACCAGGTCCGCAGGCTGCTCTGCACGGCGCCGGTCGGCGCCATCAGACTGCCACCGGGCGCCAGCAGCGTCGTCACCGTCATGCGGCCCGACGCGCGGTCGTGGACGACGCCCACGTGCCGGCCGGTGGTGGGGTCGTAGGCCTTGATCAGGGTGGAACTGGCACCCACCCCCGGCAGGTCCAGCGCGTACGGGTGGGGCAGCAGCACCCGCCGGTAGGCGGTGGCGTCCACCCTCGCGGCCCGCTTCCACGACAGACGGGCCCAGTAGTAGGCCAGCGCGGACATGCCGTGACGGCGGACGGCCGCCGCGACGATGCCCAGGAACGTGACGGGAAGGGTGACGAGGAGGGTGCCCGGCGCCTGTGAGCCGACGATGCCCTCGGCGACCAGAATGCCCGCGGCGGCCATCGTGGCCGTCTTCGACAGGCCGCCGAACCCGAAGGACTGCCGGGTCCGGAAACCGTCGACCATCAGTGTCCGCGGCACCTCATGGCTGGTCACTGCGTGTTGCCCCCGTTCCCGATCTGTCCGCTCGCACCCTGGAGGGTGTTGTTGACCCCGTCGATGATCTCGATGGCGACAGCGGCCGCGCCGGCCGCCGCAGTTCCCGTGCTCGCGGTCGAGCCGGACGCTCCGGCCGCCTTGCCTCCGGAGGCCCCGGTGTTCGCTCCGACGCCGGCCGTGGCGCCGTCGGCCGAGGTGCCCTGGGCTGGGACGCGGCCCGCTTCGTTGCGTGCGGCCTGCGTCCGGGCGTCGCGCCCGGCCTCCCCCTCGCCACCGCTGCCCTGGCGGCCCATGTTCCGTTCCCGCTCGACGTACTTGGCGTGCTTCACCGCGCTGGGAGGCTCCGCCCCACCGCCGCCCTTGCCGGTCGCGCCGTCCTTGCCGTCCTTGCTGGCGCGGCCTCCGATGTAGCTCGCCGCGCTGCCCAGCGCCCCACCGACACCCCCGGAGGCCAGACCCGACCCGACCACCTCGCCGAACGGGGCGAAAACCTTGGTCAGCGGGCCCGGCGCCAGGATCGCCAGGACGAACGTGGCACAGCCGCGCAGCCACTCGGCGAGCGTGTGGGAGCTGCCGAACTCGCTGAAGCCCACACAGATGATCAACGCGAGGATCGGCTTGTAGGCGATGACCACGAGGATCGACGTGATCAGGCGGGGCGCCCACTGCCGGGTCGCGTCCCCGCCCACCCGGCCGCCCGCGGCCACCGGCAACAGCAGACACTGGATCGGAATCGCGGCCTGCCGCAGGAAGACCAGGACCAGCTGGATGAACCCGACCAGCAGCAGGACTAGGACGATGCACAGCGTGGTCACCGGGTTCTTGATCGTGACTGGGAGCATCACCGCGACGATCGTCTCGTAGGCCTTGCCGTCTTCCGTGGCGTCGCCCTTGAAGGTCATGTCGACCATCCCGTCGACCAGGGCGTCCCCCACACCCAGCAGGGTCGCGATCAGGCTGAGACCCACCGCGGACAGCAGGATGTTCTCCACCCATCCCAGCGCGGCCCGGCCGAGGTGTTTGGCCTGGCCGGTGACGGCCATCTTGCCGATCTGCCACATCGCGCCGGCAGTGGCGAAGACCAGCCCGAGCCAGGTCAACATGCCTGCCAAGGTGGCGTCCTCGCCGAACAGGCCGGTGCCCGCCAGATTCACCGAGGGGTACATCAGGGAGACGGTGAGAACCTTCCTGATGACCCACTTCGTCACGTCGACACCCGAGGTGATCACGTCACCGAGAACGGAGTCCCAGACGGCGTCCCAGGCCTCGTTGGCCTTGGCTTGGACCCCGTCACCGACCGTCTCGCACATGTCGTAACCGGCGCCCGCCGTGACCACATTGGCGATGACCCCGATCGGCGAGAGCGTCTCAACCGCATAGCATGCACCCGTCACACCGGTGCTGATCGGCCCGTCGTCCGCCGCCGCTGCCTGCGACGCAACCACTCCCACGCCGAGCACGGCAGCCAAGGCCAGCAGAACCGCCGCCAGACGCCTCATGACGCCTCCCGGATGGCGGTCCACCCAATCTCGTTGAACTTCGTGTCCCCCGGGACAGCCATCCCCGGCTTATCCGAACCGGCCTGCTGCGAGGCGCGCACGGCCGCATTCGCCGACAGCTTCCAGTCCCCGGACTCCCACTGGGCCGCCAGCACAAGGCGGATGTACTGGATGGTCTCCTTCTCCAGTTCTCCCTTCTTCGTCGCCACCTGTCCCAGCAGCCAGGCGCTGACCTCGTCGTCAGACTCCTGAATGACCTTGAAGCCGATCACAGTGGTCCGCACGTAAGACCCGGCTGGCAGTTCGGCATCTTCGGAGACACCCATCTGCTGGTGCAGGGTCTCGTCGACCTGCCGCGCTTTCTCCTCGATCTGCTCGGCGTACTCGTCGCTTTGCTCGTCGGAGACGTAGTAGGAGCGATAGGTGTTCAGCTGCCCATCGACCGGACTGTACCCAGGCTCGATGTTGTTGTTGGTGCTGGTCACCATCATCGACACCGCGCCTTCGCTGGTGTGCGGGAAACCGACCTCGCTGCCGTACTTGTCGGTGCGCTCCCCCTGCGGAAGCGCCACCCACCGCTCCGGCTCCGTCCAGTCCTCCGGAGCGGTGTAGTCCGGGACCGGGCTCGCCGAAGCGGCGGAGCTGGACGCGCTCGGCGTCGCCCCGCTCTTGCCCGCCGTGTCCGATCCGCCGTCGTTGCCGCCGAGCACCACGTACCCGGTCAGGGCCAGCACTGCCGCGAGAGCGGCGCCGGCCAGCCAGGTGGCCGGGGTGTTCCAGGTCCCCCTCGTCCGTGACACAGTCCGCCGCCTACGCGATGCCGTTGACGATCGCGATCAGGGACCCTGCCAACAGGATGGCGGCCACACCGCCCCCCATCCACTTGAACGGCTCGCTGCCGCCGCCGTTGCGGGACTTGTCCGACACCGCCAGCTTGAAGACCCCGAAGCCGACGCCGCCGGCGCCCGCCAACACCAACAGCCACAGGCCGTAGCCGAACAGCTTCTTGACGGGGCCGGGAACGCCCGGGATCTGCGTCGGCTCGGTGGCGGGGATCAGGTCGCCGTCGGCCGCGAGGTTGATCAAATGCATGGCAGTCTGCATGGTCATCGTCCTTCCATCTGCCGCCGCAGCCTCTCGGCGGCGGCCTGTACGTGCTTGTCCTTGAGGGCCTCGTCGGCCGACTCGACCGTGCGCAGCACCGGTAGGTACGGCACGGTCGCGGTCCCGGCGAGGCGGGAGCGCAGTGCCCGGAAGCGGTAGCGCGCGGCAGGCACGGGCCGCGCGGGGGCGTCGGAGATCAGCACCAGCCACGGCCGCGGCAGAGCGGTGCTCCAGGTGCGGAGCATGTGCTCCACGCACACTGCGCCGTACACGGTGGTCTCCGCCAGCAGCACCGGCACCGCTCCGTACGGGACGGACTCGCCAGGGTGCAGCAGCCGGGCCTGCCCGCCGCCCTGAGGATCGAGCATCCGGGCCGCCGTGGCACCCGCAATTCCGTAACCGTGGACGGAAATCAAGGCAAACCGGAGGTCAACAGGGTGCTGGCCTCCGGCGATTGGGGTCACCGGATGGGTGGACATGCCTCAACTCCCCCGTGGCACAGTTGCGTTCGCCCATATTGATCTTGGGCTTCTGAGACTACAGAGGCTAGCGTGACTCACTGACAGCATTGGGTAGCGTTTTTTACGTCGGGGGAGGTCAGAGGGCGTTGTCGCTGTTCAACGGCTCGCGGGCACGGGCGTTACGCCTGAAAGCCGGGGTCGATGTCGAAGACCTGGCGGCCGCCGCGGGCGTCAGCGCCAACACCGTACGGTCCGCCGAAAAGGGCTCTCACCAGCCACAACCCCGCATCGCGCGCGCTCTGGCCCGCACCCTCGGGGTCCCGCTTGAGGATCTTTTCCATCGCGCTCCGGCTGTGACGCTGCGTGAGACACGCCTTCGGATGGGACTCACACAGGCTCAGATGGCGGCCCGCATCGGCGTGGTCCGGCAGGCGGTTTCACAGGTTGAGCGGGGCGTTTCCGGGGTGCGCGACCCGGTTTCATGGGCCGCCGGCTACGGGCTCACGCCCGCGCAGTGGCGGCGGGCCCACACGGCGGCCCGTGACCTGGTCCGGCAGAAGGTCGCCGAACGGATGCGCAAGGGCCGGGCGGCCCGGCGCACGACACGGGGGACGCACGCGTGAAGGTGCTCATCCGAGCCGCCGCTGCGGTCATCGGTCTGTTCCTGCTGGCCGTCATCGGCCTGGCGGCCGCGGTGCTCGTCGACCAGGACGCGGCGGCCGAGGAGCTGTCCGACGGCGGCGGCGGGCTCCAGGGCGTGCCGTCGGAGTTCCGGCCGTGGATCCTCAAGGCCTCCGAGGAGTGCTCGGAAGCGGAGCTGACCCCGGCCCTGCTGGCCGCGCAGCTCTACCAGGAGAGCAAGTTCGAGACCAGCCGGGAGGCGGCCACCTCCGACGCCGGCGCGCAGGGCCCGGCCCAGTTCATGCCGTCGACCTGGGCGACGTGGGGCCGTGACGCCGACGGCAACGGCGAGGCCTCCCCGTGGGACATCGGCGACGCCGTCATGGCCCAGGGCCGCATGATGTGCTCCCTGCTCAAGCAGGCCAAGTCCTCCGGGTACAGCGGTGACGTCCGCGCGCTCGCCCTGGCCGGCTACAACGCGGGCTGGGGAGCCGTCGAGGACGCACGGGGCATCCCCCCGTACGCCGAGACCCAGAACTACGTGAAGATCATCCTGTCCACGATGACGAAGTTCGAGGGCTCGGGTTCGTACGAGGTGTCCGGCTCCGGTGACGGCGCCGACGCCGTCCGCCGGGCCGTCGCCCGCCTCGGCACCCCCTACGCCTGGGGCGGCGGCACCCCCTCGGGCCCGACCACCGGCTTCTGCGACGGCACCAACGGCTATCTGAACGGCACGTGCTCCGCCTCGTCCACGGTCGGCTTCGACTGCTCCTCGCTCGTGCAGTATGCGTACTGGCCCTCCCTGCACCTGCCGCGCACCGCGGCCGCCCAGTACGGCGCCACCTCCGACCACGCCGTCTCCCGCAACAACCTCAAGGTCGGCGACCTGCTGTTCTGGTCGAACGGCGGCTCCGGCGGCATCTACCACGTCGCCATGTACGCGGGCGACGGCAACGTCATCCACGCCCCGCGCACCGGCAAGACCGTCGAGATCGCCTCCCTCGCTTCCGCCATGCCGGAGTCCGACTACTACGGCGCCACCCGCCCCTGACCCGCATGTAGGGCCGCTTTAGATCTGTCGGATTCTCAGCGATCTGTCGTCAACTTGTCGTCTGCGACAGATCGCCGAGAATCGCCGCAACCGCACCGCACGGAGAAACAGTCCTCACGATGGTGAATGCCCCCGCGGCGCGGACTGCGCCGTCCGGGGTAACGGCAGATCCCCGATGGTCTCCTCCAAGCAGCCCGTGACGGCCTCCGTCAGGGCTTCCACACGTCCGGTCCGCCGCCGCGCCACTCGATCAGGCCGGAGGCGGCGACGTACTCGGTGTCGGCGTCCTCGATGCCCGCCCGCCGCAGAAACTCGGCGATATCGAGCGGCCCGTACGCCATCCCGAGGAACTGGTCAGCCACACGGACTCGCCGGCCGCCGTCCTCGGCGGGCGGGTAGACCACGACGGGCTGAGCTGACGCCATGCCCTCAGGGTGCGGCCTGTGCCGAGCGGGCGCTAACCGAACACTCGTACCCATCGGCCGTATGCTGCGTCCTGGGCGGCCTCACGCCGGTCGCCCGGAACAGGACACGAAATGAGCGCCCCCGCACCGCCCCCGGCCACCGAACCCGACCCCTCCGCTCTGGCCTGCCCCGGCGACTTGGTCGGACCTTGTGCAACATGTCAGCGCAAAGTGCACAAATACGGTCGTGGCGGGTTCCCGCTCTGTCAGTGGTGCGCAGCACCCGTCAAGGAGAAGTGGGGCTCCACCGTGCGCTTCGTCAGCCTCCGGCCGTAGGCAAGGTCCAGCACCTGCCACTCCTCGCCGCTCCACGACCGACTGTGGGGTGACGTCGGCGCACGGCCCACCGGTCCGCGCGAACGACACCCCAGGTGGCGCTGGCGGACGATTCTCGCCCTAAAATCGAACGCGTGACCGACTTGCCGCCTGATCTACCCCGCCTCCGCACATTGGAGACGTGGCTCATCTACACCCTTGAGCGGGTGCGGCAGCAGATAGCACAGGCCGAGCAGCATGATCGGGAGCGGCAGCACGGAATCGCGGCCCGGCCGCCGGCGCCCGACTGGCTGCTGGAGCTGAGCCTCGGCGGCCGCCACCCCGCCCGGGTCCACGAGGGCCACTGTCATATGGCGGGCAAGCGGCCGCGGGGCATCGGCAGGCAGGAGGCGCTGCGGCGGCTCGCCGACGGCGTCCCCGCGTGCGGCCACTGCCGGCCGGACGCGGCGCTCGGCTTCCTGGACGGGTGAGTCAGGCGCTACGCGGGCTCCGTGGCGACGTCTTCTTCGCCGCAGCCTTCTTGGGCAACTGCTTCTTCGCCGCCTTCTTCCTCGGCTCCGGCATCTCGTGCACCTCGGCGTCCTCGCCCCGGGACGCCCGCGCCTTCTCCACGGACTCCGTCAGGGCCGCCATCAGATCGAGGACCTTTCCCGGCTTCTCCGGCTCGGGCGCCTCCGGCATGGGCCTGTCCTCGCGCTTGGCTTCGATGACCTGCGCGATCGCCTCGGTGTACTCGTCGCGGAACTCGGCGTCGTCCAGGTCGTCGCGGCTCATCATCTCCATCAGTGCGAGCGCTCCCTCGATCTCCTCCTCGGGGACGTCCACCGGTTCAGGCAGCAGCTCGGACGCGTCACGGATCTCATCAGGCCACCGCATTACATGGAGGACGATCGCCTGGTCGCGCACCCGCAGCAGGCCGAGCCGCTCGCGGCCGCGCAGTGCGTACTTCGCGATTCCCACTCTCTCCGTCCTCGCCAGGGCCTGCCGCAAGAGCTTGTAGGGCTTGGCCGCCACCTGTCCGTCCGGGGCCAGGTAGTAGCCCTCGCCGATCTGGATCGGCTCGATGGAGCTCCAGGGCAGGAAGCCGAGGATCTCGATCGCCTTCGCGGTGGGCAGCGGAAGGTTCTCCAGCTCCTCGTCCCGGATCGGGATGACCTGGCCCTTGGCGTACTCGTAGCCCTTGCCGATCTCTGCGTCCGACACCTCGCGATCCTCCAGCTCGCACACCTTCCGGTACCGGATACGGCCCAGACAACCCTGGTCACCTAGGTGGTACTGGTGGAAGTGGATGCTGCGGTCCTCGGTAGCGGACTGGATGTGGCAAGGGATGGTGACCAGGCCGAATGAGACCGCGCCGCTCCAGATGGTTCGGGGCATGGGGTACCTCCGCGACAGCCCCGAGAGATCCAGGCTATGGCCGGGCGGCCCGGGCTGCACCTGACGGCCCCTGGGCAGCCGCATGCCTCCCGTGGGGAGCCGGGAGGCGCGGCGGGCCCTGCCGCCCGGGGGAAGACGGCAGGGCCCGGCAAGGGGGCGCCACCTGGGGGGCGGGGCGGCCCGTGCGCACCACCATGCACCACAAACCAGCCACAGGAACAGATCACGGCCGGAATCAGTCGCTGTCAGTACCGCCCGGGATGATGGCCCTATGACGATCACGATGCAGAACTACGGACTCACCCGGACCAGCGCCGACGGCATACCGCGGGCCTCCGCCGTCGCCTACGACGAGCCCACCGCCGCACAGCGGCAGACCGAACTCGCAGCAGCCCACTGCACCGACATCGAGATCGTGCCGGTCCGCCCCGGCGTACTCCCCCGGCCGAGAGCCTGAACACGAGCGCTCACCCCGGTCTACCGCTCAGGGTCAGCGGGCCAGGGTGACCTCGACGGACGCGTTGGGGCAGCCGTCCAGGACGGCGGCGAGCGCGCTACGCTCGGCGGAGTCGACCGTGAGCCCCCACCGGGTCTTCACCGCGACCCAGTCGGTGACGTAGGTGCAGCGGTAGCCGACGGCCGGAGGCTGCCAGGTGGCCGGGTCCTGGTCGGCCTTCGACCGGTTGGACGCCGCCGACACCGCGATCAGGGCACGCGGGTCACCCAGGTCGTTGGCGTAGGCCTCCCGCTCCTCGGCGCTCCAGGCAGAGGCCCCGGAATCCCAGGATTCGGCGAGCGGCACGAGGTGATCGATGTCCAGAGCGCGTGCGACCTCGAAGCGGGTGTCATCGTAGGGCGAGAACCAGACGCCTCCGGTCAGCCGACAGCGGGGGCCCTGCTCGGGGGCGATCACCGCCTCCTCCAGGAGGACCTCACTGCGCGTGCTGCACCCGTCGCGGTCGGCGTCGATCCAGTGCCGATACTTGTCGCGGGTGTAGCCGGTGCGGTCCTCGCCCTGCACCGGCAGGGCCGCCAGCGCGTCCCGGACGGGCAGCACGACCGTCTCTCCCGGCGCGCGCCCGGGCGGAGCGGCGTCCGGGGAGCTCGCGGCCTGCGCGGCGGCCGGGGCGACGAGGGCGGCGAGTACGGACACCGCGGCAGCCGCGGACAGGAGGGCACGAGAACGACGCACGGACGGGCTCCTCACGAGAGATCACGACAGATTCGTGATCTTCGTAGCGCCCCCGGACACGGCGCCGCCGCTGAAGTCCCCTCGTTCACACCCACGCGCAGCAAGTCACATGATCAGCCGGTATTCAGCAGTACATCCCACCCCAGCCCTAAGATCCCCTTTCCAGCCGAGAGCACGAAGGGGCGGATGCGTGAAAGGCGAACACGAGCTTCAGGCGCTGCACACGGTGGAACAGGCAGCCGAACACGGCTGGGCCGTCGACGAACACGCCGTGCCGCTGCGCCCGTACCTACGCCGCCTGCACGGCCTGGGGCTCGTAGAGATGGCCGACCGCGAGACACGCGCCGAACTGTCGGCATGGGAGGGACGGCCGGTGTACTGGGCAGCCCGCCTGACCACCGCCGGCCGCGACCTGCTCCTCTACACCGGTGTCCGGCCCGCGCCCGCCCGCACCCCCGCCCAGCCGGGCCCGGCCCAGCATCTGGTGGAGCTGCTGCCCTCACAGATGGACGCGCTCAGGGTCTTCGTCGGCCTCGCCGATCGCCTGGCCGTCCCGCCGGCGGCGGGGCTCGTCGAGCTGGCCCGTACCGCCGTCTACGACCGGAATGCGGGGCGGTGGCGGATGTTCCTGACCCGGGAGCAGATGGAGTCCGTCGCCTACGCCTTCTGGCTACACCGGCTCTCCAGCTCGGCCGCCGAAGCCAACCGCTTCGGCCGCGACTACGGCCTCCACCACCAGCCCCAGCCCCAGCCGCCCCACCAGCCGGAGGCCTTGCCGCGGGCCCGGTCCACCGACGCGGCTTGGCCGCGGTAACCCGACCCCGCCTTCCTCGACACCACACCTTGGTCACCGCCTCACGTGCAGCCGAGGGGGCCACCCACACCGGGCGGCCCCCTCTACCGCGCCCCCGCCCCGGCACAGGCGCGCCCCTCCCCAGGTGCGGAGCCACGCCGCCCGCGGCTGGAGGCGCCAGTCCGCCCGGCACACTCCACCGGACCAAGAGCCTGAGCACGGGCGTTGAGCGGTCAGGCGACGGGCGTGTACAGCCAT
Source organism: Streptomyces sp. NPDC003248 (assembly GCF_055563235.1). NCBI lineage: Bacteria > Bacillati > Actinomycetota > Actinomycetes > Kitasatosporales > Streptomycetaceae > Streptomyces > Streptomyces sp. NPDC003248. Next base: position 42,488 of record NZ_JBVHDT010000022.1, read on the forward strand.
TCCTGCGCCCTGGCATCCCGTGTGGGCCGTACCTGCACGCTGCCGTCGGACGCCGCCTCCCAGGACACGCGCGCGTCGCCGGCCGGGTGGATGTGATCTGCGGGAGCGTCCTCGTCCAGCGGCGTGGACACCCACATCTGCGACCGGTCGTCCTCCCGGCACGGCAGAAGTGCCAGACCCTGCGGAACCCTCGAGACACACATCCCCGGCTGCTGGTCGCTGCGCAGGGTCTCCCACGAGAAGTAGAACTGTTGCGCTGCGTCGCCGGGCTCACATTCGGCGGTCAGAGCCAGTTGCAGCGGCGGCGCATCCGCCGACCGCGGCACCGGCTGCGCCGTCACACATCGGTCGTCCAGGCCACTGCGCAGCAGCACCCTCTGCCCGTCCGGGAACGCCCCGGCCGGCACCGCGGCCGCAGCGAGCACACCCACCGCAGTCACCGCCACTCCCCAGGTCCTGAACGTCATCGGCCGCATCACTACCTCCTTGTTGATCACCAGCACATGGCCAACGACGAGGTCAGGCCTGGGGCACGAGCCGCGCGTCACCCGTACCGGTGATCACCAAGACGTGACTACGTCCACAAGAGCCGGGCTACTGACCGCCCCAAGCCGTGCACTGTTGCCCCTACCGGCCCCTCTGACGACCCGGGACAGGTGTGTCCGGCTGCCGGTGCGAGGCGACTCCGGCCTCGGCAGGCGCCGCGCCCTTCGTCTTCCCCTTAGTAGGGCCCACGCTCGGCGACGTCGACCGAGCCGCCGCAGTGTTCACCCTGGCCCCCGGTCCCGCTGGCGCACCGACCGGCTTGCGCAGTGCGTAGTTGGCTGCCTGGACCAGCCGCCGCCCCATCTGCGACTGCGGACCCTCCTGCCAGGAGGTGTCCTTCGACAGCCGGGCCAGGTGCTCCGCCACCGGCTCACCCCGGCTCTCCATGTCCGCCATCCGCGCGGCCAACAGCGGCCATTGCCGCGCCGCCACGAGCAGCTCCGCCTCCCGCTCTGCCCCCGGCATCGCCTCGCGCACCATGCGCGCGAACCGCTGGTTCTCCGAGGGTGCGATGGCCAGTTGCCGAAGGGCTCGTTCCCGGTCGCCCAGGTCGAGATCTTTGGGGATATCCAGCCCGACCGTCAGCGGCCCGTACGACAGCTTCGCATCCCGGCTCGTGGTGGGCACCTCCGCCGCCGCGAGCACGTTCGCGACCGCCCGGTCGACGCCGACACCCTCCTCGTATGCGGACGCGAGAATCGCCCGCACATCGACCCCGCGTTCATCCAGCTTCGCCATCGTCGCGGCCATCTCCGGCCACGCCGGAGACGACAGGATCGCCTCGCGTACCGGTCCTGCCGGCAGCGTCTCGCGCAACGCCTTCGCCCACTCGTCCGTGCCTTCGCGGGCCACGCGCTCAGCGTTCGCCGCGACCTGGTCCCGAACCGTCACGGCGATCTCACCGATACGCGGGAGCATCATCTCCAGGTCCACCCCGGCACGCTTAAGTGCCATCACCTGCTGCGCGAGCTGCGGCCAGTCCGCGCCCTCCAGCAGTGCCGTGCTGATGTCCGGCGGCAGAAGCTTCTTCACTTCGTTCGAAGCCTCCTCCACCGACTTCTCGGCGTCCGGGAGTTCAACCTCCTTCCCGGTCTTCTGCTGCTGGCGACGTACCGCGTCCGCGATGGCCAGGATCAGGCGGACCGCCATGACGGAGGTCTGCACCGCCTCGGCGGCTGCCTCCGCGAAAGCCTCCCCGGCCCGTTCCGGTGGCGTCGGTGTTGCCATGTCCGCTCCCCTCGTTACCGGGCCCGCCGCGGGCCCTTGCGCTGCTCCTCACCCGGGGGCCGACGTGTCGGTCCGGGCTTCCCCATCTCGCCCGGCGCGCCGGTGCGGCCAGTGCCGTCCGAGGACGTCGGCGACGGGCTCTTGCCAGTGGCGGCCACCGTCGCACCGCGCTGACGCTGCCACCCGTCCAGCCGCCATGAAAGCACTTCGGCGACCGAGTCCGCTGAACCCAACTCCCTGCGGACGGCGACCGCAGCGAGGACGCCGACGGGATCCTCCCCAGTCTCCTCGATCGCCGCCAACCGTGTGCGCAGCGCGGGCCACGCCGGGTCCGCGAGGACCACACTCGCGTGCTCGGGAACCGCCTCCTGGACAACGCCCGCCATCGGCCTGTCCCCCGAGACCACAGGTGCCCGGCGGTGTCCCGAGGGGCGGGCAACCGTGCGCTTCGGGCGCGGCCGGTACGCGCGTGCCGCGCTCGCGCCGGCGGTCACCTCGACCGCCTCACGCAGCAGTCGACCGGCCCGTCCAGAAGCCTCCGCCTGCGCCCGGTGTTCCTGCGCCTGGTGCCATCGGCGAGAGGCCTCGATCGCGGTCACCAGGGCAAGCAGGAATCCGAGCGCGGCGACCGTGTCGCTGCGTCCTGCCGCGGCCGCCGACCGGGACAGCAACTGTGCCGACTCCCGATAGAGTCCGCGCGCCTGGCCCTCCAGCGCACGGTCGCCCGGCACGCGTGCAGCGCGCTCGAACTCATACGCCGCGTCCTTCAACCGGTCGCGCACCATGCGCGGAGAAGTCACAGCAGCGATGACGATGAGGTCGCCGAGCGCGGCAACGTCCCCGGCCCCCTGGTGCAGCCCGCCAGCGCCGAGCTGCTCGGCGGCCGCGCGCACCCGGCGCTCCGCCTCGCGCCACATATCCGCCGGCGCGACCGCCGGTACGGACACCGGGTTCTGCCATCGCTCGCGCACGCGCGGCAGCGACAGATCGGAGGCGAGCCGGGCGCCGGGAAACCACACCGCGTGCTGTCCGCCGTCGCGGTCGCCGGGCATCGCAACCGAGTATCCGGTGACGTTCCCGTCCGGTGCCACACGTTGCTTCACCCGCACCCCGTACGCGGTGAGCCGGACGAAGAAGTCGTCATCGCTCACGGCCGCGGCCGCGGCCTCGCGCACCGTCCGTTGAAGCGTCTCGCGGACCGGCTCCGGCAGTCCGCGCCGGGTCGCCTTCTCCTGTTCTCCCGTCTTCGGCCACGTCCGCGCGGTCTTGTCGCCATGTGTCAGCCGACGGAGTCCGAACTCGACCTCGAACTGCCTCGCGGCCGCGTGCATCTTCGGGATGTCCTGCCGCAGCCGTGGCTGTCGTCCGTCCTGCCGGGCCTTGGTCGCGACGATGTGAATGTGGTCGTCGGCGTGCCGGATCGCGACCCACCGGCAGGCTTGGTCGTCGCCGTGCTCCGCGATGCCGGAGGCGTGCATCATCTCGCGAGCGACCCGCGCCCATTCCTCGTCCGTCAGGAGTCGGTCCTCAGGCGCATTGCGTACGGCGACGTGGTACACGTGCTTGGCCGGTCGCTTGCAGAGCAGGGCATGCACCGGGGCGTCCAGGATGAGCGCCAGGTCAGCAATCGTCATGTGTGGCGAGCGTGCCGGGTCCTCGACGTACGGGTCGTCCCACGACGCCACCATGTGCGGGTCGATGTGTTCGTCCCGCTTGCCCGGGCCGTAGAGGTAGTCCAGCAGTCCCCAGGTGTCGGTGCCGTCCCTGGCCTTCTTCGGCATCACGGCCGTTGCCGCCGTTCACGCATCACCTGGAGCGTCGCCTCGTCCAAGCGTTGCACGCTCTTGAGAATGGCCTCCAAGGTGGCCGCGAGCTGGGCTCCGGTCACGGTGCCGTCGGCGTTCAAAGCCTTCGCGATCTGGTTGACGTTGTTGCCGATACGCGAAGCCTGATTGCGCGCCTGGATCAGCTCAGCAAGAACGTCTCGGGAGTCGGTAGAGACGGGAACAACCTTCTCCTTGGCCACGTTCAATGCGGCGGATCCGACCCATGACGCGAGGGCCTGGTTGTCGCGTGCGGCAGCCTCGGCAACGATGGACAGCTCGGTGTCGTTGTAGGAGACCTTGATGCGGCTGTCGCGAGTGCCATCGGCCTCGCGTTCGCGGCGACGCTTCGGCGCGCGGCGCCGGCCGTCCGCTGCCGATGGCTCTGCCACGGCGGCCTCCCTTCCAACCCACCGGTCCGTGCTCGGACCAAAGATCACCGGCCGCCCACAGTAATGGGCAGAAAGCCGGGGATCACGCTTACTGGGCCCAGTAAGCACTAACTCGCTTCCGGTACCTAATGCCGCCGAGAGCGGCACACGCTGCACGTGGCCCATCGTCAAAAACCCTGCGACCTGCGGTGATGAACGCGCACCTGAGGTCGCCGCGGGAGCCCTGCCAGTACGATCACGGCATGGCGAGTGCACACGAGATCAGACAGCGGATGAAGGAGATCCAGGCGGCCCGCGAGGCGGCGTTCGAGCCGCTGGCGGAAGTCCTGGAGAAGCGCCAGGAACTCCAACAACAGTTGACCGCGCTGGACGAGCCATACGCGAAGGCGTTCGCCGCGGCGGAGGCCGCGGGCTGGACTGCGGACGAGCTGAAGGAGATCGGCGCCGAGGAACCCGCGAAGCGTCCAAAGGGACGCCCGCGGACCAAGAGGGCCGCAGCCAAGAGGGAGGTGACGGAGAAGACGTTCCCGGACACCTCGACCACGCAACCAGTGGCCGTGGTGCCTGCGCAGGAAGGCGTCGGAGAGTCTACAGGGACGGCTTCCGCAACCCTGTCGGTCTGACCGACCAGCGAACGTAGAGAGGGGCCCTGCGGGGCCCCTCTTGGTATGTGCCCCGGGATCGGTGCCGCCGGTCACGGTGACGGTCGCCGACGTCGCGCGGGCGTCTGCCCGGCAGGTGGGCAGTCCAAAAACTGGAACGGTCGGATGCGGCTACCGCGCGGCGGGAAGTGCGTCCAGGGCGGCTTGCCACGGGTAGGCGTGCACGTTGCCGTGGCGTGGCCGATGAGGGACGAATCCGCCCTCACCGAGCAGCACCGTGACCCCCGCCTCGCGCAGAATGGCGACGTTGGGGTGTACGGCAGGGTGGGCGTCCTGAGCGTTGTTCCAGTGCGGCAACGCCACGATCGGCCGCCTCAGTCCGATGCCCTCGGTGATCAGTCCGAGAGCGAGCGTGTCGCCGATGCCGGCCGCCCACTTGTTGAGGGTGTTCGTGGTCAGCGGGGCCACGAGCATAGCGTCCGCATCGGGTAGAACATCCGCTTGCGACGGTAGCTTGTACTCGTGCCGCACCGGGTGGCCGGTTAGCTTCTCCAGCTCCGCGATGGTGCCCGGCGCGTCCTCGGTGGCCCACCGATACGCCTTCGGTGTCAGGATCACGCACACGTCCCACCCGGCGGCCTTGGCGGCGCGGATGGGGACGGGCAGGTGCTGGGCAGGTGGGGCGGCACAGGAGATCAGATACAGGGTCTTGGTCACCCGGGCAGTCCACAGCGATCAGCGAGCAGACGCAACCTTCCCTGGACGGAAGGCGGGACTCCGAGCAGGCGCAGGTCCTCGACCAGGGCGCGCGTGCGGGGGCGACAGCGTACTTCCTCCGGGGCGAGTTCCTCGGCTTCCAGCAGGGTGGTCACGGCGTCCTCGCGTAGTCCGTCCTGGGTCTCACCTCGGGCCCGGTCCGTCAGCAGATGTGCGCGGCGCTCGCGCGGTAGGGCCTGGAACGCGGAAGCAGGGATGCCGTGCGCTACGGCGACGGCGTCGGCGCCCTCGGACAGGTGCACGTGTGCGGCAACGCGGTAGGCAGCGACGTTGGTCGGGCCGAACGCGGTGTAGAGGTAGTTGGCGTCTCCCCCGAGTCGGGCGGCATGTTCGTCGGCCTCGCCGAGGAACTCCGGGACGCGGCGGGCGTGCCGCTCCGGGTGGCGGTCCTCGGCTTCCGCGGCCGCCGCCGACGCCATCGCGGCTTTCAAGAACAGCATGCCGAGAACGGAGTATCCCTCTGGTCCTTGGCGCAGCAGGTCGGGTTGCAGGCGGGTGGCCGCGGCGAGGATGAACTCGGTGGCGGCCGCCGCCTCTCCGTGCATCGTCATCGCGTCGCCTAAGTGGCGCGCTGCTGACGCCATGATGACCGGGTTCTGGCTGTGCTCGGCGGCTGCGACGGCGCGGTGTCCGGCGAGTACGGCGAGTTCAGTGTCGCCCCATTTGATGGCGGCCGCCTCGGCAAGTTCAAGGGTCAGGCTCAGCACGCTGTAGGCGGTGGCCTGGTCGTCGCCGGCGTGGCGGTGGGCAGCCCGGGTGGCGTCGACTAGAAGCGTGGGGATGTCGTTGCCGAGCTGCTGGAAGTGACCGGCTTGGAAGGCGGTTCGGGAGTAGTCCAGACCGCGCCGCAGCGTCGCGACGGTGACCGGATCCGCGTTCGAGTCGTCGCATGCTCCGGTGATGACATCGTGCCGCTGGAGCGCTGCGCGCACGGCTGCGATCTCGTTCTCCCCGGCGCACTCGACGTCGATGGGTTCGGCGATCAGCCGGTCGAGTGTGACACCCAGACGGAGGGCGGCCAGCCTCGCCACCGACAGGTTCGGGTCAGTCTGCCGGTTGCCTGCTTCCAGGTCCTCGACCCATCGCACCGACTTGTTCATGAGGGAGGCGAACTCCCGTACGGTCAGACGGCGTCGGGTGCGGAAGTATTTGACCTGACGGCCGAAGAAGGTGCTGTCCATGGATGCGCTCCGGGGCGGAGTCGAGACAACCCACGCACATTGCGTGGTCTCACTCTGTTGTACCGCCTCTACCGTCCGGATATGGCCAAGTCCCCGAAGACTCCCCCGCCCCTGACCTGGGTCGCGCTGGCGACGCTCAGCGGTGAACGCGCCGATGCGCTGGACCGGAAGTCGGTGTGGTCGACCCGGCTGCGACGTGTGGGTCGGAAGGTCGACGTCGTGGTGCTTCCGCTGGAGCAGGGTCTGGCCGCACTGGACGCTCAGAAGCTGCCCGTCCAACACGGCTACAGCCTCATCGCCGACTACACGAGCGGCAAGTTGATCGCGCTCATGGAGCCCGGCTGGGCGAACCTATGGACGGGCGTTGCCGGGGTCCGGGTACTGCCGGTCGGCTCGTGGGTCCTGGTGCCTGCGGACGTGACGACGTCCCCGGGCTCGTGGACGGCGGCTTGGCTGAGTCGTCCTCCGCTCCCCCAAATCGACCTTGCCAGCGAAAGCGGCGTGGACGAGCGACCCGAGGAACGGGATCCGGAGTCACTGGACGAGGTGCCCGCCGGCCGTCTCGCCCCCCAGACGCTGTGCGACGGACTGGCCATTCTCGACGGCTGGCAGGCCTCCACCGTAGGGACCGCGTCATGACCGGGCGCGTGACGTACGACCCGCACGGCGCCATCTACGCGAGGCTGCCGCTCGACCGCAAGCCGTACCTGCTGCTGGCCAAGACAGTGCTCGCCCTGGATGCGTCGGCGGACCTGCCGCCGGATGACTGCGTGCAGATCGCGCTTCAGCTCACCGGGCATGCGAACCTCGTCGCCATCGATGTCCAGCGCCTGTGCAACTGGCTCCCCGAAAACAGCAGTGGAAAGGCGCTGACCGAGACCGTTCTGGCCGACGCCACGAAGCGGCTGGGCACTCCCGCCGAACCCACCCTCGACGCCATAAAGGAGCGGGCGCAGGTCTTGCGCGGACTGTACGAGCGACTGGACCGGCTCACCGCGAACCGGACGCGCACCGGCGCCTCTTCGGGGCGTTCCCGCTCGCCCGCATAAAGCCACTGTCCCGGGTCGCATCCGCCGCCACCCCCGTGGGCGCGGGTGCACGAAGCCCCCAGCAGGATGCCGCTCATCACCTGGCCTGCTGGGGGCTTCCCCATGTCGTCAGTGCTCGCCGAAAGGTCCCGGGCGGACCGCTCTTTGCGCGGTCCGCCCGGGACCTGCGACTACGCCGCCACGGACGTCACTGGCTCCTCGGCGAACAAGTCCAGTTGCTCGGGCTCGGCGGTGCTGGCACCGGTGTCGATCCCGTACAGCTCGTGCACGTACGCGCGTACCTTCGTCTCCCAGTTCTCGACTCCGAGGATGCGCCCGAAGACAGCGGCCGAGACCATCGGGCAGACAGCGTCCGCCGCCTGCTGGGCCACGTTGCGCACTCCGCGGCCGCGTCCGACGTGGGTCCACGGGTAGTCCGCGGGGAAGCCGACCAGGCGGCCGATGTCGGACTGGCCGATGGTCTCGCCGGTCTCGGAGTCCGCCCATCCGTACGCGGTCGCGGTGACGCACGTGGACGGAAGATCGGCGCTGCGTGAGCCGCCGCCCTTGGCCCGTCCGGTGACCGGATCGACGGGCCGGTGGCCGCGCGTCAGGTAGACCCGGCCCTCGGGCCATCCGACGACTTCAGCGAACGTCGGCGCCGGGATCGGCTCCGCGGGAACGACGTTCACGAAAGGCGCGACCTCGCCGCGGTAGGCGGTCATGAACCGGCGCTTGCGGTGCGAGGCGCCGTAGTCGACCGCGTCCAGCGTCCACGCCTCCGTGGTGTGCCAACCGGCGTTGGTCAGTTCGGCGAACAGTGCGTCCTCGATCTGCCGGGGCAGTGCGCTCGACTGCTCGACCATGACGCACTCCAGGATGCTGCCGGGCCGCGCGATCATCCCGAGCGGCCAGATGATGACCTCCGCCATGAGCCCGGCGCGCGGGTCCTCCAGTTGCGCGAGTGGGGCGCGTACCTCGTCCCAGGTGTCGCCGGAGCGGGGCGCGTAGCCGGTCGGCGAGTGCTCCCAGGGCGTGAACCCGGCGGCCGCGCTCGCCTCCCAGATGACGTGGCAGATGACGTCGATGGCGCCGGCGTAGCGCCCCCTGCCGAGTCCGCTCGGGGTGAACGCCTGGCACGGCGGAGTGAGGGCGATGATGCTGACGTGCTGGAGTGCCGGGTTCTCCGGGTTGAGTGCGGTGACGTCGGCGCGGACGACGCGGAACCCTGCGGCGCGAGCGGTGGCGACGGCGCCGCCGTCCAGGTCGATCCCGATGATGTCGACATCCTCACCGAGGACTTCGCTCAGTCCCAGCGAGAGGCCTCCGGGACCGTGGAACAGCACGATCACGCGCTTGCGCAGGATGCGGCCGAAGGTGTCGCGCTCGGGGGCCCACAGCCACTCGATCGGGAAAGGGCGCGCGTACCACTCCAGGAGGCTGCGGGTCTCCTCGTCCAGGGCGGCGAGCCGTTCGGCGGTGACCGGCCCCTGGTCCTCGATCCGCCCAAGCGCGACGGCGGCGCGCTCGCTGCGGGCCTCCCGCGCGAGTTCGTCCTGCCGTGTCTCGTGACCCTCGCTCACTGCGTGCGCGCACTCCACGATGCGCTCGGTGGCCTCGAACCTCCACTGCTCGGCCTGCCGGTCGCCAGGGTTCTCGTTGGCGTACTTGGTGAGGGTGGCGGCCGCCTTCCAGCACTCGACAAGTGCGGGGTGGCCGGACGCCATGGTGACGGCCGCCGTGTCGGCGGCCTCCTGTTCGGCAGCATCGGCGGCGGAGCTCAGCATCCCGCTGGCGGACTCGCCGAGGGCATGAGTGTCACCCATGATCCACGTCCTCCGTCTCGTTGAGGGTTCTCGGTGTGGGCCCGGGGCCCGGTGGCCGGTCGGGGATTCCCGCCCCCTTCCGACGTAACCAATACTCTCAAGTTTTAGGGGGTGAGTCAAGCCCGACACCCCACAAAACAGCAGGTCAAAGGCATTTTTCGAGGAGTTCCCCGTACCCGCCGCGGGCCCGCAGACGGACGCCCTGCCACGACGATGCGGACAGGGCTGACCAGCTCGACGGCCCCGGCCACATCGCGGCAGCAGCCGCTCCCCCTCAGCCACGCCCGGACGGCGCGCTCTGCTCACGCTCACGCATCCGCGACGGCGGCAGTACGGCGCCCGGCCCAACTCCGGCCCGCCGGACGGCACTCCGGACCCCCGCCGGGCACCCCTCCCCTCCCCGCCGGCCCCTACTACGCGCACAACAGCGAAAGCCGCAGCCGGGCGACGGCTGGCCATGTAAACCCCGGCGCGTAGCCGCCCCACCTCTTAAGAGGTGACTTCACGGGCCGCCGCTCCCGCCCTCTGACGTACCGATGGCCAGCGCGCCCCTGCCTCGGGGTGCACTGGCCATCGGCCGGTCGGCGCCGCTATCGCTGGCGGGCCTGGGTGACGATCCGCTTCCAGGTGTCCACGGACTGACCGTGCTCGCGGGCGAGGTCGGCGGCCACCTCTCCGGCCTTCCGGCCAGGCTGGGCGGCCAGGGCGTCGGCGGCCACCTGGACGCGCGGGTCCGGCTTCTTCTCCTTCGCGACGCGGCCGGACGGGCGTCCGCCGGCGGTACCGAACCCGCTGGCGGGGTCGTCAACGAACCGCCAGAGCTGGCGACGGGTGCGGTACTCGCGGGTGCGGGTCGCCAGTTCCTCGACCCGGACCGGGTCCGGCCAGCAGGGCGGCGGGTTCTTGGTGTACTGCGTGATCCGGGCCGGATCGACGCCGAGCAGGCGAGCCTGGCCCGCGGGCGGGAGCTGCTCGTCGGGGTCGCCGCTGCGGTCCACCCCGGACAGGTCGCGGGGCCGCTGGCGGTGCTCCTCGAACCATGCGGTCCACTCCTCCAGGTCCCAGTGCATGACTCCGTCGATGTCGCGGGGTTCGGGGTGGCCGTTGGCCCGGCGGTCCCGCCATAGGGATGTGAGGGTGGTCCGGCCGTAGCCGCTGTGGTCGATCAGGTCCTCACGGGTCGCCCATTGGCGGCCGTCGGCACTCTTCACGGGTGTACTCCTGGTGGTGTCGTTCCTGGCTACGATGGTGCCTGGTTCGGTTATGGGCTGTTGAGGGCCCTCGGTGGCCGGACCGCACGGCCCGGCGGGATTCCCACGCTTTTGCGCCCCGCCGGGCCGCTCGACGTCCGGCTCCAGGTGGCGACGGCCGCCGTCAGAACAGGGTGTACTGCGCCTCGTCCACGGGCTCGGGGGCACGGCCGCCCTGGCGCAGGGCGGCGGCCCGGTCCGGCCGCACAACGCTGTCCGCCTCCGCCGGTTCCGCCTCGGGCTTGGCCGCGGCCGCCTGCTTCGCCCGCCGCCGGCGCCGCGCGGGCCCGTCGGGGGCCGGGCCGCCCTTGGCGCACGGGCACCGGCACCACCACACGCACGGCGCGTCGTCGGGCCGCACGATGAGTTTGGCGACGCCCCGCCCGCGGGCGTCGTGCACCCAGTCGGTGTTGTCGTCCACGTGCGGGCCGCCCTCCTGGCGGTGGACACACAGGTCGCAGCGCTTCGCCAGGCAGTTCCAGCAGGTGCCGCGCTCGCACATCGACCAGCGCCAGAAACCGAACGGGTACTTGCGGTCGATCTTCGTCATGAACTCGGGCCACACCTGCTCGCGGACCCACGCTCCCTCGTCCTCGCTCATCGGCGAAGGGTTGGGCACCGGGTCGATGATGCCCATGATCAAGCCGCCCTGGAAGTTCAGGAGGGCGGTGTCCCGCACGCTCTCGTGCTCCTGCGCCGTGAGCATGCGCTGCGGTCGGCGGATGACGGGGAAGTCGGCCCTGGACGTCTCGTTCATGCTGCGGTCCTTCGGTTGAGGGGGTTCGGTGCGGTCGTGCCGGGCCTGACGGGGGAGCGGGATTCCCGCCCCGCTTCCCCGCCGGACTGGCGCCGGTCAGCCGGTCTGCGACGGCGCGGGCTGCGACGTGGCGAGCCACGCGGTGATGGCCTCGACGCAGTCGGCGAACTGGTCGGCGGGGCGCGTGATCAGCTCGCACTCGGCGCCGATGCCGTCACCGGCGAGGACGGTCCACTCGTCGCCGGTCGCGGGCGCCCGGTCGACGGTGATCTCCTCGTCGTCGGTGTCGCTGTAGAGGTAGAGCACGACGTAGGGCTCGACGAGCATGCGCGGGAAGCCCTTGCGGGTCTGGTTGTGCCCGACGACCAGCCACGTGTTCCCGGCGTCGTCGTCGCGGTGGACGGTGATGCCCCGCTCATTGAGGGCGCGGATCGCGATGGCCTCCGCCGTCTCGGGCTTCTCCGGGGCGTACGGGGCCTCCTGGTTCTCGTGCTCGCCGCCGTGCTCCACGATCAGGTCGCGCACGGCCTCGACCGGCACGTCCACGTAGAGCGAGCCGTCGCCGAACTCGCGGCCGGTCAGCCAGTCCTCCCACTGGTCCTCGTTCTCCCAGGCCTCCGTGTCGGGGGCGTCGAGGCCCGGGAACAGGAAGACCTCCGCCGTCGCGCCGCCGGGGGCGACGTTGAGGGTGAGCACGTGCCCGTCGGCGAGACGGATGCCGTCGAAGACCTTCTCGGTCCCGCCGGCCGTGAGGTTGTCGAGTCGCGGCGTGCTGATGGTCATGGGGTTGTGCCCTTCGTTCGTTGAGCGTTCTCGGTGTGGCCCGGGGGCCGATGCCGGTCGGGATTCCCGCCCCTTCCGACGTAACCAATACTCTCAAATTTCTAGGGGAGGGTCAACTCCTCTCCCCTGTGAATCCGCAGTTCAGGGCCCCGCCCGGGCCCACCCTCGGAGGGCGGGCCCGGGCGGTGAGGCGGCTCCGGTCCGGAGTCAGCCGCGGGCGAGCTGGGCGAGGTCGGCGCGCTTGCCGTGTAGGGCGAACACGGCCTCCAGCAGGGCCAGTACGACTTCCTCGGTGGCAGCCGCGGTGACGTGGTCGTGCAGGGTGTCCAGCGCGGCCACAAGCTGGGCGTCGTCGTCGGCGAGGCCGCAGGCGGTGAAGCCGAGGGGAGCCGAAGCCATGAGCGGGCGGCGGTCCAGGGCGTGTGTGACGTACTGCCCGAAGCCTTCCGGGAAGCCGGTGCCCGGGGCCTCGATGGCGGTGGTCTCGGCATCGGCGAGGGCAAGCCGGGCACTGTCGCAGATGCCGTCCGGGCGGGTCGGCTCCTCCTCGTAGAGCGACAGGGTGACGATGTCCAGCAGGTCGGCGATGACGAGCAGCGCGCGGCCGTTCCAGGCGGAGGCGAACAGGGTGCGGCGGCGGGCGATGTCGGCCAGCACGGCGGCCCGGACGGCGGCGGCGCGGGCCTGCTCGGTCGGCTCGAAGACGATCATGTCGACGTCCCTTCCAGGGGAGTTGAGGTTCTTCGGTGCGGCCCGGGCGCGGCGGGATTCCCGCCCCGCCGGCGTCCGGGCGGTGTGGTGCGGCGGTGCCGCCGGGCCCGGGGAGATCCGGGCCCGGCGGACGGCGGGCTACTTCTGGTAGGCGGGGATCAGCGCGCGGACCTTCTCCTCGCCGATGCATCCGCCCTCGTGGCGGAAGGCGGACGGCGGGTTGCCGTTGCGCCCGCGGTGGTGGCTCCAGTAGCGGACGCCGGACCAGGGGCACAGCTCGCACTGGAGGTACCAGGGGTTGTCCGACCCCGGGAAGCCGTGGAGCACGGCCCGCCAGTGGTGCTCGGTCAGCCCGGCGAACGCGACGTGAGCGCCCGCGATGTTGCGCGGGCTGGCGGGCATCCGCGGGTGCAGCAGGGGCACCGGGCCGTTCAGCGGCTTCGGGGCCTCGGCGCGGATCTGCTCCAGGGTGACGGCGGTGACGCGACCGGCGGCGTACTCCTCGGCGAGGTACTCGGCGGCCATGTCGATGCCCTTGGTACCGGTCGGCGGGCGGCGAAGGTTGTGCTCGCCCTCGGTGGTGACGACAAGCCAGTCACGGTGCCAGCGGTAGGCCTGCCCGATGACCCGGTCCTGGCCGATGATCACGGGGTAGCGGCACTCGATGTCCGGCTCTCCGATGCGGGTCTTCAGGGTGGTGGCGCTCATGGACGTGCTCCTTGTTGAGGTTCTTCGGTGGGGTTGGGCCCGGCAGGCGGACGGGGATTCCCGCCCCGCGTCCGCCCGCCGGGGTGTCGCTGGTCAGCTGCCGGTGGAGTAACTGGGGGCGACCCTGCCGGTCGGCGTGTAGGTGACCTCGCACGGGAACGGGTTCGGCTCCCGGATGCTCAGGTGAATGCGGCTGCCGTCGGTGTACGCCGTGCGGGCGTCGCCGCCGCCGGGGAGGTGAGTGACGAGATCCCGGAGCACCACCGTGCGGGACACGATGGACCGAAGGGACCGCTTGCCCGGCTGCCGGTGGACCTTGCGGTACTCGGCACCCCAGGGCGCATCGGGCAGGCCGATCAGGCGCCCCGTGCTGTACAGGACGGGGGTGTGACCCGGCGCCAGCCTGCGCAGGGCGGCGGTGAAGCGGAGGTAGTCCGCGCACTCACTGACCGCAACAGGGGGGCAGTTGAGCATCCGCCCATTGCGCAGTTCCGGGATGCGCACGTAGGCGCACGGCTCGGTCTGGTCGGCCTCGGCCTCCGCGCGCTCGCGGTAGACCATGCCGTCGTGGGTGCCTTCCGCGAGGCTTACGGCGATCCAGCCGGAGGCCTGGGCCGACAGCAGCAGCGCGATGGCGTCGGACATCTGCGCGGCGGCTTCGGTGTACTCGTCGCGGTTCTTCATGACTCTCCTGGGTCGTTGAGGTGTTTCGGTGGTGGGCCCCGGCGGGGTGGGCGGGATTCCCGCCCCGTCCACCCCGCCGGGCGAGAGGGTCAGCCCTTGCGGGCAGGGTTCTCGATGACGCGGAACGCGGTGCCGTTTTCGGCGACCAGGACGTGGCCGCGGGCGAGGTCCTGGACGTGGGCCGGGATCTCGCCGGTGCGGAAGTCGGCCTTCTGCATCTGCGGCCACAGCAGGCCCGCCACGTCCTCGGGCTCGACCGAGTCGTCGCCTTCGGCGATGGTGATCCACTCCTCGCCCGTGCGGCGGAACTGGCCCAGGTACTTCGGCTCCTTGGACTGCTCGACCGGCCACGTCGGCTGCTCGTGGCCGTAGTAGCGCACGGCGTTGAGGACGGCGTGCAGACCGCCGCCGGGGTGCTCGTCCACGTCGGCGAGGTGCATCAGGTCGGCAATCAGGTAGCTGACCTCCTCGCCGTGCAGGTCTCGGTACATCTCCCAGACCGTGCGGGCCCGCTCGGCGCGGTCCGGGGTGGTGAGGTCGTCGTGGTCCATGCTCAGCCTTTCGTTGAGGGTTCTCGGTGTGGGCCCGGGGCCCGGTGGCCGGTCGGGGATTCCCGCCCCCTTCCGACGTAACCAATACTCTCAAGTTTTAGGGGGTGAGTCAAGCCCGACACCCCACAAAACAGCAGGTCAAAGGCATTTTTCGAGGAGTTCCCCGTACCCGCCGCGGGCCCGCAGACGGACGCCCTGCCACGACGATGCGGACAGGGCTGACCAGCTCGACGGCCCCGGCCACATCGCGGCAGCAGCCGCTCCCCCTCAGCCACGCCCGGACGGCGCGCTCTGCTCACGCTCACGCATCCGCGACGGCGGCAGTACGGCGCCCGGCCCAACTCCGGCCCGCCGGACGGCACTCCGGACCCCCGCCGGGCACCCCTCCCCTCCCCGCCGGCCCCTACTACGCGCACAACAGCGAAAGCCGCAGCCGGGCGACGGCTGGCCATGTAAACCCCGGCGCGTAGCCGCCCCACCTCTTAAGAGGTGACTTGGGAGAGGGATCAGCCGACGAGTCTCCTGCGGCGCCGGCGTGCCCGTCCGGCTTGGTCTCGGCCACGGCAAAGGGCCCGGCGAGACGGGTGTCTCTCCGGGCCCGGGTGTCGGGCGGGTCAGTAGAGCTGGATGCGGGTGAGGACGATGTGCGGCGGGTCGGCGTCGGCGACGATGACGTACTCGGCGATGCCGAGTGAGCCGTCCGCGCCGAGCGGCATGCGCCGTTGCTGGGGCCACCGTGACGATGCGGTGCTGCCGGGCACCTGGCCGCTGGTCTCGTTGATCATGACCGTTGCGGCCACGATGGCGCCGAACACGTCACCTGGCAGGGCCTTGTCCATGAGGAGTTCGGTGACCTCCTCGGACAGCACGCACGGTAAGCCCTGCGGGTTCTCGTCGTGGGGCTCACTCAACGGGCAGGCCCGCGTCCTGGCGGCGCCAGCAGAGGTCGGCGACCGCTGTCGTCGGCAGGGTTCCCTCCAGCGCGGCCGCGGTGAGCCGGTCTCCGGCGGGGTCGGTGTCGAGCATCGCGTCGCACCACCAGCGCCGCAGGACGCCCTCCGCTTCCTCGGGTGCCGCCGCGAGCAGCTCGCGGTAGAACTCCATGCGGCGCTCGCCCGACAGCGCGGCCGCGATGCCCTCGGCGTTGCGCGGCACCCGCTCCGGCTCGTGCGGGTGGATCGGCTGTGCGGTCATTGCGTGCCCCTTTCGGTCTGCTCCGAGTCTGCCCGCTCGCGGCGGCCGCCGTCGACTGGCTGCGCGGGTGCCGCGGCCCGCTCCGCCCGGCTGGCGACCCCCGCCTCGGCGACCGCGTCGGCCAATCGGCGCACAGCCGGAGAATCGCGCCGGCGTCCGGGTGGCCGATCGACGTCACGGTCACCGCCCGGCGGACCTGGCTGAACGCGTGGGAGACTCTCACGTGATGTCGACCGTCGGATTCTCAGAATCCGTGTCATTTCCTCAGCTCACCCGTTCGATGCAGGCCGCTGACCTGCGACATGACACGGGGATGAGACTGCTGCGGAGAAAATGACACGGGATTTGAGAACCTACAGCAGGTCAGAAGCCCGTACCGAGGTCGCGGGCACGCGCATAGTGGCCCTGGAACGCGACGGTGACGGTACCCGTCGGTCCCTGCCTGTTCTTGCCGATGATCAAGTCCATCTCGCCCGCCCGCTCGTGCTCCTTGTCGTACGCGTCGGGGCGGTGCAGCAGGATCACGGCGTTGGCGTCGGCCTCGATCGACCCGGATTCGCGCAGGTCGGCCATCATCGGCTTCTTGTCCTCGCGCTTCTCGACCTCGCGGTTGAGCTGAGCCGCCGTGATGACGATGATCCCGAACTCGCCGGCCAGTGCCTTCAGACCGCGGCTGATCTCGTCCACCTCGCCCGTGCGGTTCTGCCCGCGCTTGCCGGAGGCCCGCATGATCTGGAGGTAGTCCACCACCAGGACGCGCGGGAGCCTGCCTTGCGCCTGGAGCCAGCGCAGCCGCGAACGGAGCTGCACCGTGGTGGCCGCCGGGCCGTCGTCTACGACCAGTGGCGCCCCGCCGATGGTCAGGGCCGCGTCGTGGATGCGCTGGCGGTCGTCGTTCTCGTAGTGCCGGTCCTTGACGCGGTTGAGCGGGACGCGCGCCTCCGCGGCGATGATCCGCTCCATCAGCTGCGGGCGGCTCATCTCCATGGACGACATCAGCACCGTCATCCGGTGCTTGATCGCCACGTGCCGGGCGATGTCGAGCAGGACCACGGACTTGCCGATCGCCGGACGGGCCGCGATCACAACCAGGTCGCCGGGCTCCATCGGCAGCATGGCCTGGAGGTCGGCGTACGGCAGCGGCAGGCGCTCGGGCGGCGGCGCGTCCATGCTGACGAGGTACTCCTCCAGCATGTCGTCCACGTCCGAGACCCGCTCCAGCCCGCCGCCGGCCCCGAGCTGGGCCGCCGCCTGCATTTCGGCCTGGGCGGCGTTGACGATGTCGGCGACCTCGCCTTCGGCCGCGTAGCCCATCTGCACGATCCGGGTGCCCGCCTCGATCAGGCGTCGCAGCTTGAACCGCTCGACCACGATCTCCGCGTGATACTGGGCGTTCGCCGCCGTCACCACCGACTGCACCAGCGTGTGCAGGTAGGACACGCCACCGATCCGCTCGATGTCGCCGGACTTCGTCAGGTACGCGGCGACCGTGATCGGATCGACCGGCTGGCCCTTGCCGTACATGTCCATGATCGCGTCATGGATGACACCGTGCGCCGGTCGGTAGTACGCCTCGCTGGGAACCCCGGCCTCGTTGACGTCGGCGATGGCGTCCTTCGACAGCAGCATGCTGCCGAGCTCGGACCGTTCGGCCTCCACATCGTTGGGCGGGACACGCTCGAACGGGACAGTCTGGGGCCCCTCATCGAACAGCGAGCCGCCTCCGTCCTCGATGCCGTCGTGCTGGGTGGGTACGCTCATGGGTGAATCCCTTCTTGAACCGGGTGATTCGAGCGGCGGCAGGGGCCTTTCCACGGGCTCCCCTGCCGCCGTTGTGCTGCGGAGGATCTAGGCCAGCACCGGCTTCTTGGCGTTGCTGGGGTGGCTCGGGTGGCACTCGCACCGGATCAGGCGGCCGTCGTCGGCCTCGCGCATCCGCTGGCCCGGCTGGGCGGGCGGGATGCCGTCGTTGCACTTGCCGCACCAGTCGGGCAGTGCGGGGCGCTGGCCGGGCACCACGCTCCTCGGCGGGACGAACCGCTCCAGGTGACGCGGCAGCGAGTACCAGTTGCCTCGGCTGCCCATATCGGCGGCCGCGGCGACCAAGTGTTCAACATCGATGCCGTCGGCGAGCAGCGCGGCCGCGTCACGGACCATCGCGGTCCGGCTGCGGGCCGGGACACCGTGACCGTGCCTCTGGCGGGAGGCGATCCAGGCCTCCGCCACCCGCACGTCGTCGTGGGTGTCCGGCTCCTCGGCGGCAGCCGAGGGGGCGGTGTCGTTCTCCGGCGAAGCCGAAGTCTCCTCTCCTCGTCCCGTTCTGGCCTTCGCCGTGACGGTGGGGCCCGTTGGGGCACCCGGGTCACCAGAGAGAGAGGCTTCTTTGAGAGAGCTTCTTAGAGGGTGATCGTTTTCGCTGGTCAGGGGAAGATCCGTTCCAGAAATCTGGTCTGGCGTTCCAGTTTTCTGGAAGGACGTTCCAGTTTTCTGGAACGAGGGGGTCTCGGGGGCTCCGACCTGCGGCGTTCCAGTTTTCTGGAACGGCTCGCCGTTGGAGTCGACCAACCGGACCCTGGCTCGGATCTGACCGTTCGGCGTTGCCTCGATCTCGGTGAGGTGGGTGGGCGGCGCCGGCGGGTTCTCTCGCCAGTCCGGCCGGTAAGCGTCGAGCTTGTCCCACGCGTTGCGCCACCCGGTGTGGACGGCGTCGGGGGGCAGGTCGTTGACGACGAAGCCGCGGGAGATGCCCTTGGCGGCCCGCTCCTTGCCTTTGAGCTGGCTGATGCCCTCTAGCTCCAGCACGTCCTTCGGCACGACGAGGTTGAGGTCTTCCAACGTGCCCAGGACCTCGTACATGGTCGAGACGCTGGTGGGCTTGTCCTTCGGGCCGGGCAGCAGCCAGCAGAGCTGGTCGATCGTCATGCGCCGCATGCCGTTCCACGACTGGCGGGAAGCCTCTGCGATCATCGACCGCAGCAGGCTATAGAGCCGGTACGCGGTGTGCGTCATTCCCGGCATCAACATCAGGTAGTCACGGACCTGCGTGTACGACCAGTAGTCGGTGATGGTGCCGGAGAACTCGTACAGTTCATCGCCGTCCGGCGGAGCGGCAGCGGCGGACAACGCCTTCTGCGGGCGCTTCACGGCGCCACCGCCTTGGTGGCGAAGAACACAGCGGGTGCGACCGAACGAGTCGGTGCCGTGACGCTGCGTGTCGTTGGGTGGGTCTGGTACATCGTGCGGGGTCTCCCCTGGGTGGTTCGGGGAGTCGCATACCGGCAAGTGACGGAAAAGAGACGTGGTGACCTGGGACACGCTGCTGCGTGTACACCGCCGCTCGTTCTATTCTGTGAGTGGTGACCTCGGGCCCCTGGCAGGGCTCGGGCCCCGGCGTCATCGCCGACCTACGACTCAAGCTGTGGAGGCTGGGAGTCGATCTAGATGGCCGTTCTGCTGGCAGGCAGGGCGGCCATCGGCATTTCATGGGGCTGGCCCGGTCCTGGTTTTCGCAAGGGACGGAGGCAATGGGAGGCACACGAAGATCTTGCCTCGGGATCCGGGCCGCGGAGAACAGCTTTCCGGGGCAGCGAGGCAGGTCCGCACTGTCGTCCGCGACCTCCTGAGTCGGGGTGCGGGGGTGCGTGAGGTGACCTTCATGCCGGGGCCTCTCGGTTCCGTGGGCTTCGCCGCGGGCGCGGTTACTCGGAGTGCCGCGATGCTGACCGGTATGGTCAGCAGCCGCGACAGGCGTACGGGCCGCATTCTCCTCCTCCGGCGCGGGCTTTGGCGCCACACCCCCCCGATCTCGGAGTGTCGCCTGACGCGCCGGAGTCCGATCCCTCTGGTCAGGGCTGTCAGCTGGTCTCTTCCGGTGTCTCGACTGGGTCAACGGGCCACTGCGCCGATTCACCCCGCTGGAGTTTTCCCGCCAGCTCGACCCGGTCTCCCGGGATCACGCGGACGGTGACCTCGATCGGCTTGCCGGTAAGGGCCGATGTCCCAACGATCGTGGACTCGAGCACGGGGATGGACTGGGCGATTTCCAGCAGCCTCGCCTCCTCGCGGTCCGGCATCCGAATGCGAGACGTCTCCTCCCACTCGATCGGGCCGTGGCCAGCCTCTTCCAGCCTGTCCAGGTAGCCGCCAGGGCCGGGTGACGGCTCGGCGATCCTGGGGGCGGTCTCCACGGCTTCGGGGCTGAGCCACGTGTCCACGAGCTGGAAGGGCGGTTCGCCGGCGGGGCTGGTGACACGCCGACGGCGCAGCACCTCGGCGCCAGGCTCCAGCTCGAATTGGTCGGTCACCTGGGCCGGGGCGGGGACCACCTCGCGGAACGGGCGGCCGTGGACCTGCCACGGTTCATCCGGCCGTGAGGCGGCCGGGAACACATAGCCGCGAGCGGGGTCGCGAGTGATAGTCACGCCGCGCGTGATCCGTCGTCGAACGGGGGGCTCCAGGACGACGGACCCCTTGCGCTGGATCGTCCGGACGAGCCCTTCCTTCTCCAGCTCCTTGTACGCCGCGCGAACGGTCTCGTGGTGAATCCCCCGTTCGCCCGCATACGCCTTGAGCTGCGGCAATGTCGATCCCGGCGGGTAAGTCCCGTCCTGGATTTTGGCGCGCAGCTCGTTTGCGAGCTGTCGCCACTTGATGGAGCTGGATTCGGTCATCGGAACGCATCTCTCCTTGGCTACTGGGCGTCACCACCACACTAGTTCAGACCTAGGTTTTAACGCTCATTGCACCTCACTGTCCAGGCGGTGAGGAAAAAACCTAGGGTTATTGACACGCTTCGTCGGTCATGGTGTCATCTTCCCAGGGCGGCAAAAACCTAGGTTTTAGTTCCGCTCGTGACGGTGTCAGCGGAGGTCCCTCGCGGGCTGAGGCTGGCTGGCCGCTCGTTGCTTGAGAACTCCACAGAGGACGCACCGCGACCTGAACACGGGAAGAAGCGGCCGTCAGAAGTACGCAGGCAACAGCGACAAGCCGTAGGCCCTGCCGCACACGAGAGCAGTAAGCACCTTCTCCCGATGCTGCCCTTGCGGGGCAGGTGGAGCCGAGACGTGCGGTGAGACAAGGGCGAAGATCGCGGGCCCCACAGGCAGCGCGACCGGTTCGAGTCCGGTCCGGGGCGCTGCGGCAGATGCCGCTCAACTGCGCCGCCCAGACGGCGCGACCCCCGACACGTGCGCACAGGCGTTGCAGCGCTCGTGCGTGTCGGGGGTCCACGGATCTACCAGCGAAGGAACTGATCCGCATGACCATCATGCCCGCCGACATGCCCCTGTCGTCCACCGGGATCACCGAGGACGTTCAAGAGGCCGTCAACGAGGTTTTTCCCCTTTTCGAGTCGGTCCAGAAGCTGGCCCGCCTCGGCGTGAGCGTCGCCTTCGAGGTGGCGCCCTCGCGCATCGTCGCCACGATCAAGGTCACCGCGGACGCGGTGAAGGTCCTGCCGGCGCTGCTGGAGGAGATCGACGGCACCCGCCCGGGCCAGTTGCCCGACGGGCAGCTCGTCGTCACCGGCTCGATGTGCCAGGGGACGGTCACCCTGCGGGTGCTGATCCCGCAGGAGTGGGTGACCCCCGAGGAGCTGGCCGTGCTGACCGGCATCGCCGTCGCCGACCCCTCCAACCTGCTGTGAGCGCCGAGTCTGCCGCCCAGGCCGCCCAGGCTGCCGAGGCCGCTGAGGCGGCCCGCAAGGCGGAGGAAGCCCGACAGCGTGCACAGGCCGACTTGCAGCGCCACGGACAGGCCATGTCCGGGATCGGAGGACGACGGTGACCCTCATCCTGCTCACCCGGCCGAAGAAGGCCGTCAAGAAGTTCTACTACGAGCACGGACCGATGGACGGCTGGTCCGCCGACGACTTCGAGCACCTGCTGGACCTGCTCGTCGTCGTGAACGCCCCCGGCCCGCTGGCCCGGCTCCGCCTGCGGCTGACGCTGCTGATGTGGACCGGCGCGGCGATGCCGTTCTATGCCCTCGGCGAGCTGCTGTGGGAGGTGCAGAACCGCATCCCCGAGCGACTGGAGAAGCTCACCGACTGGGTGGACGACCGCTGCTCGGCCATCGAGTCCGCGTGCAGGCGGGCCGGTGACCACGCGCTGGTCGAGCGCGCCAGCAGTGCCGTCGAGTGGATCTCGACCGCGGCCAACTCCGTTGGCCGCACCGCCGCCCGCCGCGTGCGGGGCTGACGGACCGAACACCGAGGTGGCCGCCGGGAGGCGGCCACCTGCATGAGAGGAGGTCGGTGTGGGGGCCCGAAAGCCAGCCCGCAACGCCAACGCCCGGAAGACGACGACGCCGCGCCGCCCGGCCAAGGCGGCGGCCCCGCCGCCGAAACCGGGGGCGGGGGAAGACAGCGAGGCCCTGGACGCGGATCTCCGTGACCGCGCCGCCGACGTGATCGACGGCGCCCGGTGGACCGGCGCTCAGGAAGCGGCGGCGCTGATCCAGGCCGCCAAGAGCGAGGTGGACCAGATCCGCCGGGCGGCGGCCGCCGACGCGAAGCGCGTCTTGGTGGAAGCCGCCGAAGAGGTCGGGGAGCGGCTGCGCCGAGTCGAGGGCGACGCGGACACGATCCGCGCCGGTGCCCGCAGCGACGCGGAGGCGATCCTCGACCGGGCCCGGACCGAGGCGGCCGCCGAGACCGAGGAGGTCATGGCGGCCGCCGAGGAGCAGGCCAAGAGCCTGCTCGCCGACGCCGAGAAGCAGGTGAGCGTCGTGCTCGCCGAGGCGGAGGACCGGGCGAACGCCCTGGTGGAGCTGCGCCGCACCTCGGCGGAGGCCGCCTACCGCAAGGCCCTGGACGACGCCGCCCGCATCGTCGGTGAGGCGCAGGACCAGGCGGTGGAGATCCGGACGGCGCGGGCCGCCCTCGACTCGGAGCTGGACCTCACCCGCCGGTCGGCCCGGCTCGACCTGGACGAGGAGCTGAGCGCGCGCCGCGCGGAGATCGACGCCGAACTCGCGGCCTACCGCGAGGAGGTGGACGCCGCCCGGGCGGACATCGAGAGCCAGTTCCGTCAGCTCGGCGAACAGCACGAGCGGGAGCGGCAGGCGCAGCGGACTCGGCTCGCAGCCGAGTTCGAGGAGCTGCGCCGGGAGGCGGAGAAGGAAGCCCGGACCGCCGCCGGCGCGGTGCGCGAGGAGGCGGACGCCAAGCTCGCGGAAGCCAACCGCGAACTGGACGCCGCCCGAGAGGCCCGCCGCATCGCCGAGAAGCGCGCGGCCAGCCTCAAGAGGACCCGGGACCGGGGGGAGGTCATCAAGCATGGCAGCATCTGGATCGCCCTCGCGGCCGTGATCGCCCTGACCGCCTCCGGTGAATGGGCCTTCGCCCGGATGGTCGGGCTCGGCAGTACGCCGTTCGGAGACCTGGGGTGGGCAATGCCGGTGGGCCTGGACGTCTACGCGGTCACGGCGTTCCGCATGCGGAAGGACGTGCCGTACGCGCTCGGGCTGATGGCCGCCACCAACATCACGTACCACGTGGCCGACATGACGGGCACGGGCGTGACCGTGGTCGACGGCAAGCAGCACCCGAGCATTGGGCTCATCGTCGTCGCGGTCCTCGTCGTCGTCGCCATCGTCTGGCGGGTTCACCGCCTCCTGGAAAACGACCACGAGGAGAAGGCGACGGCGCCCGCCGAGCTCGAGACGGACGCGGACGCCCCGTCCGCCGGACGGGGCGAGCCCGACCGTACGGCGACCCCCGAGCCGCACCGTACGGCCGACCCCAACCCTGACCGTACGGAGCCCCGTACGGACCCCGCCCGTACGGGGCGTACGGCAGACCGTACGGACGCACCCCGTACGGACCGTACGGCGGCCCGTACGGCAAAGCCCCGTACGCCCCGTACGCCCGCCCCCCGTACGGGCGGACGTACGGCGGCGGTCCGTACGGACGAAGAGGCGATCGAGATCCTGCGGGGCCTGCCCCGCGGGGAGGACAGGTTCGTCACCGTCAACGCCGCCCGTACGGCCGTCGGATGCAACCGCGACCGGGCCGTACGGCTGCTGGACGAAGCGGGGCTCCTGAGCCCTGCGGACCGAGAGAAGCACCTCGCCGCTCGCTGACCCGCGCGGCACGTACGTCGCGGGCCGGGCCCGCTACTGCCCCCCGAGGTCGGCGGGCCCCATCCCCCCGAGAGGAGATCACCCCGTGCCCGAGATCGAGCACACGAACAACGACGAGGTCCTGAACCGGGTGCCGGCGGAGTTCCGGCCCCTGCTCAACCTGGACCACCTGACCACCTGGACGCTGGACCGGCAGCGCGTACACAACGACGACCAGAGCGAGTACGAGGCGGCCCGGGCGATGTTCCAGGCCGTCCTGCGTTCCCAGCACGTGGAGGGAGACGGCAGGTGGTCGGCCCGGCGGCGGGCTCGGAAGGTCGAGAAGCACCTGAACCGCCTGGTCAAGGGCTCGCGGGAGGCGGCGCGGGGCGCGGAGGGCCTGCGCACCGCGTACGCCGACCACGTCCGCGTCATCCAGGCCCTGCCCGGTCAGCGGGCGGCCAAGGCCAAGGCGAAGGCCGACCGGCGCGACCAGGTGAACACCTTCGCCACGAAGTCGCTGAACAAGACGATCGGCGCGATGACCGCCCGGCCCGACATCGACAACGAGGAGAGCAGCGAAACCGCAGGTCAAGACGCCGGTAAGGCGTCCGGCGGCCGCACGGTCCGGGGCGTCAACGACCTGTTCGACCGCAAGGGAGCCTGAGCAGTGCAGCAGGTGCCCTCGATCTCCGAGGTCCGCAAGGCCCGCCGCTCCGCCCACTGGGCGGAGCGGCAGGCCCGGCAGGTCCAAACGCGCGGTGACGCGGGTCTGGCGGATGCCTGGTGGGACCGGGCCCGCGCGATCTGCAAGGCCAATCCGGAATTGTGGAATGACCTCGCGCGGACGCTGGAGAACTGGACCGGCCGTCACGACGGCAGTCACGGCGCGTAAGCGTCATCACCATCATCATCACCCGGGGGCGGACCGGTTTTGGGGGGCCAAGGCGGGCGCGCGGGCGCACGGGCGCGCGGGCGCGCGAGGATCTCCTACCCGGTCACCCTCTGTCAACCCTGGAGAGCACGTGGCTGATGACCCTCGGGACGACAACCGGAACGGCAACGTCGTCTCCTTCCGATCTCGGGGTGGGGCCCCGCCGGGGCTCCCCCCGATCCCGGGCGCCCCTCCCCCGGCGCCCCCGGCCCCGCCCACCGAACCCCCTCCCTCGGCTCCCGGTCCGGACACGGGCAGCGGCGACGGGATGGTGGTCCCCTCCCGACGGCGCCGGTCGGTGGCCGACTCCCTGGCCGACCTCACCCCGGCCCTCCCGCCGGCGCCCGGGGCGACCGGCACCGCGGGCACCGTCGCTCTCCGCTCGGAGGGCACGGTGCCCGCTCGCCGGGACGACGGTGACGACGAGGCGGACGGCCCCGGCGTCGCCGCCCTCGGCCTCGCGGCGACCCTGGCCATCGCGCTCGCCGCACTGCGGGGCACCGCAACCGCCCTGACGGACTGGCGCCAGCGGCGCCAGGAGCGAGCCGAGGAACTGGCCCCGCTACGCGAGGCCCGCCTCAAGCACCGACTCGCGGGCGAGGAGGTCGCCGCCAAGCACGCCCTCGCCATGCAGAGCATCGGAGACAAGGCGGCGCAGCAGCGCGGCAAGTCGATCCCCTCCAGCCAGGACTTCGGCCGGAAGTCGCTCGGCGGCGGCCGCGGCTCCCTCATGGGTGGCGGCGGAAAGGGAGGCGGAACCGGCGGCGGCAAGGGTGCCGGCGGGACCGGGCCCGGCCGCAGCGGCAAGGGCGGCTCGGGCAGCGGGCTGACGCCGGGCGGCAAGAAGACCTCGCCGAAGGCGTCCACCGGGCTCGGCTCGGTCGGCGGCAAGGGCAAGGGCGGCTCGAAGACTCCGGGCTCCGGGAAGAACGGCGGCGGCTCGGGGTCGGGGATCAAGTCGCCCTCGGGCGGCAAGTCCCCCAGCTCGAAGAAGTCCAGCCCGGCGCTGGAGCGAGCCCGCAGCCGCCAGGAACGGACCGCCGCACGGCAGGACGGCAAGCACCAGCGGCGCGCGGACCGGCAGGCGGCCCGGCAGGAGAACCGGGCCAAGGACCGGGACGCCGCCCGCGACCGCAAGACCCGCGCGACGGACGCCCGGCAGGACATCAAGGACCGGGTCCGCAACGCCCGGGCCGACGCGAAGCAGGCCCGCAAGGAGCAGGTCCGCCAGGACCGCTTCGAGGCCAAGCAGAAGGCGCGCAAGGCCCGGGCCAAGGCCCGCCGGAAGAAGAAGGAGACGGCGGCCGCCGCCGACGCGGACCGTACGACGCTCGGGCAGGCCGTCGCCAAGGAGGCACGGTGCCGGTTGAAGAAGCGCCGTAAGAACCCCGCCCCGCCGGTGCTGACCACGGTCAAGCGCAAGAAGTCGAAGAAGAAGGGAGGCAAGAGCGGCGGGTCTGCACCGGCCGGGCCGAAGGTCGACCTGAACAAGAAGCCGAAGCCCGCCGGCGGTTCTGCGACCGCCACCGCGCCCAAGGTCGACCTCACGAAGAAGCCGAAGCCCGCCGGCGGTTCTGCGACCGCCACCGCGCCCAAGGTCGACCTGACCAAGAAGCCCAAGCCCGGCGGCGGCACGAAGGCCTCCGGGCCCGGCAGGAAGCAGAAGGTGCGGGTGAAGCCGAAGTCGAAGAAGAAGCGCGGCGGCTCCGCCTCGGGCACCGGCCCCGCCGACCGGCGCAAGGCCAGCCGCAAGGAGCGGGCCCGCCGCACAAGCGAACGGGCCCGGGCCAAGGCGGAGGACACCAGCGACTCCCCCGGGAGCGGCTGGGAGTTTTACACCCCGCCGCCGCGCGGGGAACGGCGCAGCGCCTACGACTCCATGCGGGACACCGACCCGCAGCAACAGGAGGTGTGGGTGACGGAGCAGGTCTCTCCGCCCGGCTACCAGGCCTCCCCGCGCGAGCTCCTGACCACCGGGGCCCGCGGCATCCCCGCCGAAACCGGCAGTCCCACCACGAACACGAAGGAGGCCCCCGTGGGTAACTCGCCCGCCGTACAGACCGGAGCTGTCACGACCGCGATGGACGACGGGATGAACCCCAAGCACGCGACGGAAGTCACGCTCGATGACGTCGTGGACTTCCTGGACGAGGTGGTCTCGGAGGCCTTCGCCGCGCACGACGACTGCCTTCAGCTCTCGGCGCAGGCCAAGGAACTGATGTACGCGCTGGACGAGGTGGCCGCCCGGTTGGCCGTCAAGCACAACCTCATCGGCCGCGTCACCGCCTGGGCGATGCGCAAGCTTGCCGAGTCGATGGAAGTCCTCTCCCGCAAGGCCGAGGAGATGTCGGTCAAGTCGCTCCACGCGGCCGAGACCTGCGAGACCGCGAAGACCGAGATGGACGACGCGTACCGGCCGCTCACCCAGGCGACCGCGGACGCGGGCCTTCGTACCCCGTCCGCCCGCGTGCACAACGAGAACTAGGAGGTCACCCCCGTGTCCGGAGAAATCGTGCCCGGCCAGGTCGTATCCGGGGAGATCGTCCCCCGAGAAAGCTACGTCCCCGCGGTCCCCGTCGGCGGCGACAACCTCCCGGCGATCCCCGACAGCAACCTGGGCTTCGTCAGCCTCGGGCTTGCGGTCACCACGCTCGCCGCGCGGGCGCTGTGGCTCAAAGAGAAGATCTGGATTCTCCAAGGGCTCTTTCGCCGCAACGCCGATAAGGCGAGCAACATGTCGGAGATGTGTGACGCGGCAGAAGTCGAGCCGCGATTCACCGCTCTCATCATGGAGGGCGCCAACTCGCTGCGGGAAGTCGCCGATGCATCGGGCGACCTGGTGAGCGCTGCCGACCAGATGCAGATGGACGCGCAGGGCTTCGCGGACTCCCACCAGAGCGAATACGGCGGGATCTACGAGACCGTGCAGTCCATGGGCGTGCAGCAGCCCAAGCCCGGATTCAACGAAGTCAAGTAACCGAACAGCCGCCCCGGCCGTGAAAGCGCCGGGGCGGAAAGCCCCACGGGAGGGGCCCCGGCGAAAGCGCCGGGGCCCCTCCCCCTTTCTTTTCTCCCGGAGGGGAAATGACGATGACGACGACCGACGTCGTGAAAGCCGATGCCGCCGCCGGTGAGCGGGGGCTGACCCGTAGGACCGCCCACCGCCTCGCCTGGGCGGAGCGCACCGTGTACGCCGCCGCCGGCACCTGGGCCGCCGTCGGCCCGGTGACGGACGTTCCGTGGTGGGCACACGGCGCGGCCCTGGCCACAGGCGCCCTCACCAGCGTCGGCCTGTGGAAGCGCAGCGACACCGACGACTGGACGCGGCGGCTCACCTCGTCGCTGCGGGCCCTGCCCGTGCTCGGGTGGACGGCCGCCTACACCGGCGGCCTGCTGGTCCCCGTCTTCGACTACCCCGACGGGTGGCCGATGCTGTGCGCGGCCGCCTGGACGGCCGTGATGGTCCCCATGACGCCCTGGACCCGCTCCAAGGGCCTGAAGCGGGCCGTCGGCAACCTCCCGGTCCTCGCGGGTGAGCCGGAGGTCGTGGACGCGGAGCCGGTCACCTTCGCCGACCACATGCGGGCCCTGTGGAATCAGTCGCAGGCCACCGGGGACACCACCCTGGAGGGCATCCGCCAGTACGACCCCGACGGGCCGGACTTCGAGGCGATCGTCCTGGCCCCCGCCGGCCACACCGTGCCGCGCACCCTGGACGAGCGGGCCATTGCCGGGGTCTTCGACGTGCCGGTCGACGCGGTCGACACGGCACCGGTCGCCGGGTACGGTCCCGGCCGCCTCGCCATCCAGGTCGCACCCTGCCTCGCTGAGGATCGGCGCGCACGCGAGGCCCTGGAGGTGGAGGCCGAGGACCCCGGTGCCTCCCTGGAACGCATCTGGGCCGAGCACGTCAACTGCACGGGTGGCGCCGCCCCCGGCGTCGACCTGGTCGCGTACGCGATCGGCGAGGATCAGATCCGGCTGCGGATCGCGGCCCCGCGCGGCAAGACGCTCCGGGTCAACCACGAGGCCCTGTGCTCCGCGCTCGGGATTGACGACATCTCCCGCCTCGTCATGGATGGCGCGGGCCCGCGCGAAGCGGTCGTTTACATCTACCGGGCCAACCCCCTGCTGCACGTCCGGTCGCCCACGGTCGAGGACCTGACGATGGACGACCGCGGGCGCATCTCGATCGGCGTCGCCCACGACGGGAGCGTCGCCAGGATTCAACTGTTCAACTTCGACACGGGCAGGGCGCAGCACGGCATCACCGCCGGAACCACCGGCGCGGGCAAGTCGGGCCTGATGCGCATCCTCGGTGCCGCTCAGCGAATCTCGGGCGTCATCTCCTGGATGGCCGACGTCCAGGGCGGCATGTCGATGCCGGAGATGGAGGGCCGCATCGACTGGATGGCCAAGGGCCCCGTCGAGACGATGCAGCAACTCCGGGCGCTGCACGCGGTCAAGGAGTACCGCGAGGCCCACTCGCGCGGCCGCGGTGACTTCGACTTCCACGGCCGGTGGCGCCTGATCCAGTGGACCGGTGACGAGATCAACCGCCTGCTGAGCAGCCTGGACCAGGAGGTCCGCAAGGAAGCCGCCTGGATGATCGGCGACCTCCAGAAGACCGGCCAGAAGGTCGGCATCGGCGTCGACCTCGCGGTGCAGTCGCTCCACCTCAAGGAGCTGGGCGACAACCACGAGATCCGCGAGAAGGGCAAGGAGGGCCACGTCTTCCTGCTGCGCACCGCGTCCTCCTCCACCCAGGGCATGGGCCTGGACGGCATCGCGCCGGTCGGCGCACACGTCTCCCCCATCCCGGAGCGGATCTACGAGGGTGCCGGGGCCAAGGAGCTGTTCGAGGGCACCGCCGCCACCGAGGGCGTGCCCACGCCCGGCATGGGATGGCTGATCACGGAGGGCAAGGCCATCTTGTTCCGGACCTTCGTCCTGAAGAAGGTCAACGGCCTGTACCCGCAGCTCGAAGAACTGATGGACGGCCGCCCGATGCCGACGCTCACCCCGGAGGAAGCCCGCGCCGCCGGCGCCGCGTACGCCCACCGGGGCACCGCGGCCGCCAAGGACGCAGGAAAGGCCGCAGGCGGCCCGTCACGGCCCCCGCAGGGGCCCGGCGGCAGCAGCACCTCCAGCACCGAGCCGGAGCCCGCCACGGGCTCGCAGGAGGTCGACAGCAAGGCCACGGAGCAGGGCGCCGAGGAATTCCCCGAAGCGCCGTCACCCATGGCGGCCGCCAAGGCGAAGGCCCCGACGATCCGCGAACGGATTCTCGCCGCGCTCCAGGGCCACCCCGAGGGCCTGGCGCTCCGGGAGATCCGCACCGCCGTCGGCTGCGGCACCGAGGGCGGCCCCGCCACCCGCAGCGTGAACAACGAGGTCAGCACGCTCGCCAACGAAGGCGGTCTCGTCGCACTCGGCAAGGGCGTCTACCGCCTGCCCTGAGCCGCGAAACGGCAGGGGACCGGCTACTCCGTCAAGACCGGCCGGTCCCCTGCCCACTCCCCCAACGCATCGAAGGAGCCACCCCAGTGAACCACCCCGACCGCCCCGCCGGCCGCGCGCTCAGCGAAGCCGAGGCGGAGGCCGAAGCCGCTCGCCTCATCGCCGAGGGCTACAGCACTAACGCCCCCGTCGCCACCTTCTACAAGGACGTGGCACCGGTCCCCGCCGTCGGCACCGCCCCGCCCGAGCCGCAGCCCGGCCGGACCGCCATGAGCCAGCGCGCCACCGACACCAGCGTCCTCATGCTCGCCGGCGCCGGATCGGTGTCCATGGTCAGCGTGTCCGCCGGAATTCTGATGTACCTGTCCCAGTACGCCGACCCCGTCGTCTGCGGCATCGTCCTCGGGGGCCCCACGGCCGTCGTTCTCGCCCTCTGCCGCCTGGCCAGCCGAGCCAAGGAGGTCGTGGAGGCTGCCCCGCCCGTCGTCCACCACCACTACGAGGGCACGGTCATCCAGGACAACACCGAGATCACCACCCACACCCGCGGCGTCATCGCCCGCACCCACAACCGCTTCGACCGCTGAGGGGAACACCGTGACGCGACCCGGGAACGTCCTGACCGCCGTCCTCGAACAGTACGGCGGGCGCTGCGCCTGCCATGGCGCCTGCGGCAAGACGCACACGGGCGACGGCGAGCGCTGCAACGCCGCCAGCAGTGGCAAGAACAAGCCCCTGCTGGCCGCTCCGCAGACCCCGCACGCCACAGACGTGCAGAACGCGGCCGCGCCGCCGGAGGAGCTGCGGCCCTGGTGCTGGCCCTGCTGGCGAGACGCGCTCGCCGCCGAGCGGGCCCGCGCCAACGACCAGCGCGGCCAGGAACTCATGGAGATGCAGATCGGCCTCTTCGACGTCGGCACCGACGCTGCGGCCTAGCACTCCGATCCATCTGCAAGCGGTCAAGCACAACGTCGACTGGCCACCGACGCGGGAGCGGCCGGACTTCTGGCCGGGTGCACGGCCGCCCCCGCACCCCCCGTCCAGTCCAGCAACCGAGGAGAAGCCTCAGTATGAACCGCAACCTCGCCGCCCACTTCGGCGCCGCCTACGCCCTCTTCCGCATGGCGGCGGACTACGCGGACCACTGGGGGCAGTCGGACTTCGACGCCCAGTGCAAGGGCGCCACCGACGACGCTCCCGTCACCTACAAGTACGAGGACACCGGAGAAGAGACCACCGTCGGCACCAAGGGTGGCCGCGCAGCCTGCATCCGCCACGTCATCCGCTACACCGCCACCCAGGGGATCGTCTTCGTCGCGGGCTCCCGACTCCTCGGTATCCGCCTCAACCCCGCAGCTGTCGCCGGCGCGCTCGCCCTCTCCGGCCTCACCCACTACGCCGCCGACCGCCGAGTGCCCAACGGACTCCTCCACCGACTCGCCAAGGCCAGCGGTCAGGAGCGGTTCTACAAGCTCGCCGACCACGGGATGAACGGCGCCTACTGCCTCGATCAGAGCTGGCACCACTCCTTCGAGACCCTCGCCGCGGGGCTGGCCGCCCTGGGATCCTCGACCCGCTGAACGACCTGGTCGCCCTCGCCTGGTGGGAACTCCTCCAAGAGTCGGGTGGTGATCCGTTCACCAAGCTGTTCACCGCGGCCTGCGCACAGCATCTGAGCGGACAACAAGAAGCGGGCCCCGTCCTCGGACGGGGCCCGCTTCTTGCGTTCGGGGGTACTTACGCAGCCACAGCTTCCGATTTCTCGGCGTCCGTCTGCGAGGCCTCAGAATCCTTCTCGACCTCGGTGGGCTGCTCCTGCGCCTCCGTCGCCTTCCCTGATCCTCGCTTGGGCTTCGCGGCCTCGCTGAGCTGCTCCCGGCACTTCACGATCTCCGCTTCAAGCGCGTCGAGATAGCGCTCGGCGGCCGCCCTGTCCTTCCGGGCCAGGCGTCGCACCCAGGGCGAGGAGATCGCCTTCTCCGCCTTGGCGGCGATGTCGACCTCCCCCTCACCCTTCTCGTCGCTCCAGTTGTCCAGGAAGGCCTGGATGGCTGCCTTGGCGGCCTCCTTGTTGAACTCCTCGCCCTTCGGGAGGGCGTCGACCGCTCCTCGTAGGACCTCGGCTGTGACCGGGACGTCCGAAGTGGCCACCGTCGCGTACACGAAGACGGCGTGCTCCACGTCCCACGTCTCACGGACGGATACCAGCTCCCACACCTGAGCTTGGTTGGCCTTCTTGGCTTGCTCCAGGGACAGGCGAGGCGTTCCAATTGGAACCGAATTGTTCGATGCCAAATCGAACAGGGCTTCCGCGACCTGCCATGTGCGAATGAGCTTCCCCGCGTAGTTGGCCTTCATCCCCCAACGGGTCCAGCAGTAGTCCTCGAAGCTGTCGTGCTCCGCGCGGTACAGCCGACTGTCTCGGATGATCTGCAACGCCTTGCCGGCCAACCAGAACGCCCACTTCAGGGTGTCGACGGCCGCCTCGCACTGGGCAAGCGACTGACGCTCGTCCGAGGTGAGGGTCTTGGGCTGTCCCGAGATGGGGCGGAAGAGGTTCGGCAGGGCCCGAGCCATGTCGATGGCGCTCTTGAACTCGAAGCGCTCCTGGGCTGACGCGCCGCGCTGGCGTCCCATCAGATCAGTCCTTCCACGGCCAGGGCCAACTTGTAGAAATCTTCGCGCGCTCGGAGCGCCGTGCCGCTCTCCGGGTACTGGATCACGGTCAGACCAGCTTCGGGTGCCTTCGCGTGGATCTTGTAGCGCCGGATGGCTTGGGGCATGTACGGGTAGCCGCGCACTTCGCACCAATCCTGCATGTCCTTGAGGTCAGCCCGTGTGCGATCTGCCCCGGAGTCCCAGTTGTTGATGACCACCCGGAACTTGATCCCGTGCGGGCGCAGCAGGCGCTCGATGGTGTACTCGGCTGGACCGTGGGTCAGGGTTTCCACTGGAACGACCGGCACGAGTGCGAGATCGGTGAGGTCCAAAATCTCGCGCATCGCCTCAGCCGCCGGTCCGGTACCCAGAGGGTCCTCCGCGTCCAGGTCCTTCGTCGGGTCGATGTCGGCGAAGCCGGGAGTGTCGACCACGATCCTGGTGACCGCGGGGTCCTTCACGAGGGCGGGCAGCTCGCCCAACTTGCCGCGTGTGATGACGTAGTCGAACGGAAGGCGTTCCTCGGGCACCTTCCGTGCCCACTCGTCAAGGGAGCCCTGGAGGTCGATACCGGCAGCGACGACCGGGCATGGGCAGTTGGGGTCGTTCGGGTCGGAAGGGGGGTTGTTCTCACCCAGAACAGCGGCCACGTTGATGCCGATTGTGGACTTCCCGGCGCCGCCCTTCTGTTGGAAGGTGGTGATGACCTTGGCGCGGTGCTCTGGCTCGGGATTGTCATGGGGGGGCATGTGACCTCCGTGGGCTTCCCCTGGTGGGTACTCGGACGCGGTCATATTGCCAGAGGTCGAGCTGGCGACCGAGCATCGGCCGTCAAGGGTGAGCTGAGCCTGCGAAAGCATGCCCGTTGTTCTATTTCTAATCGAACGAAGCCGTTCCAATTGGAACGGCGCTCTCAGGACTGCTCGGGGATTTCGGGCTGGTTCGCTCCCGCCGCCCGGTCGATCGCGGCGCGAAGCAGGTCCCCGGTGGTGAGCACCTGGGCGCGGAGGCGGTCACGGATCTCCAGTGCGGACTGCGGTGCGGAGGGTCGCCCGGCTGCGGACATGAGGGCGAGTTCGGCAGGGATGCCGTCGCGCTCGGCTTCCCGGAGGGCGACGTCGACCCCGTCCCCCCAGCGGTCGGCCCAGTCCTGGAGTGCTTCGACGGCTTCCTTGCTGGTCCAGTACGCGGCGCGGCGGATGGTATCGCCGAGGTTGTACGGCAGGTTCACCGACACGCGATGGGTGTACCCGCCGTCACCCATGGGGGCGCTCGGCGGGGTGCCCCACGGGCGGCCCGGCGCCTCGACCTCGCCCTCCGGAGGCTTGGGCCACTTGCGGTCAAGGCCGCGGTCGCGCAGCTCCTCGCGGACGGCGCGGGTCACGATGTCGTCCCGGGTGCCGCCGAACTCGCCGGTCCGCCGCATCCGTGCGACCCGGGCCCGGATGTCGCGGCGGACAGATGCGGCCGCACGCCGCGACATGCCGGGCAGGATCAGCTCCTTCCGGCGTGCGGCGATCCACTCCTCCTCGCGCTCGCGCTCGTCCTTGCGGCGCGCGTTGAGCGCCTTCAGGGCGTCCTCGGTCACCGCCACGTGGAACTTCATGTTCACCCTCGCCATGGGGGAAATGTAGCCAGATAATTAGGCCGCGTGCTGCTGCCGCTGTGACGCGGGGTGCCGTGAGGCAACCTCCGGTGCGGCAGGGGAAATCCGCTGTTGGTGAGTCGTAGGGTCACAGAGGATGGATCATGTCCGGCCGCTGTTGAGCATCCGGGCGAGGCCGGGGGAGCCCCTGGTCCCGTCCGTGGTGACGGTGTGCCGGACCGGGTCCTAGGCCTGTGCCCTACCAGCACCGCGGGGGAGAACGCGTATGAGCATCGGGGGAGTGGAGCCGCCGCTCCGCGACAAGGAGGAGAACCGCAGTGACGCAGCTCAGCAGGCACGGGCAGACGGCTCGGGAGTATTGGGAGACGTACCGGCCGCAGGCCCTGGAGTCGCTGGGGGGTCCGGTGCAGCAGGCGGCGTTCTTCCAGGAACTGGACCTGCGGGTGACGGAGAAGATCGGGCAGGTGACGACCGAACTCCTCCAGAAGCTGCCGATGGAGCAGCGCGCGGCGGCCCGGCGGGCGACCCGGTCGCAGGCGCAGGAACTGGTGTACGCGGAGGAGATCTGGCTGGAGAAGGAGCCGGGGACGGAGCATCGGGAGATGTAGCTCCGCCCCGCTTCCGCCCGGAGAGCCAGCGGGACCTCGCGCCGGCCGGGCAGGGCGAGCGGGCCCGCGCCAACCTCGCGGCCCTGGAGACGCTGCGCGTCCTGGAGCGCGAGCATCGCCCGGCCAACGATGAGGACCAGCGCACCCTCGCGCGCTGGTCCGGCTGGGGCGCTCTGCCAGTCATCTTCAACCCGCGGCCGGCGCGGGCCGCGTTCGGCCCGGACGAGGACGAGCCCTTCGAGCGGGCCGTAGCGCGCTGGGACGCCGTCAGCGACCTGCGCGAGCAGATCCGGGAACTCCTCTCCGAGGACGAGTGGGCGGCGGCCCGCCGCAACACCATCAACGCGCACTACACCGACGCCGACCTGGTCCGCTCGATCTGGGGCGCGGTCCGCGGGCTCGGCTTCACCGGCGGCCGCGTCCTCGAACCTGGCTCCGGCTCGGGCAACTTCATCGGCTTCGCGCCGATCCTGACCTCGACCCCG
Organism: Streptomyces sp. NPDC003248; assembly: GCF_055563235.1. Lineage (NCBI taxonomy): Bacteria > Bacillati > Actinomycetota > Actinomycetes > Kitasatosporales > Streptomycetaceae > Streptomyces > Streptomyces sp. NPDC003248. Next base: position 78,340 of record NZ_JBVHDT010000022.1, read on the forward strand.
GTACAGATGACCGGCGTTGAGGTCGAGCCGACCACTGCGGCGATTGCCCGGCACCTGTACCCGGACGCCGAGATCATCACCAGCGGCCTGGAAGAGGTCCCGCTCGCCGACGGCGGCTTCGACGGTGTGGTCGGCAACGTGCCCTTCGGCCGCTACAAGCGGTTCGACAAGGTCCACAACGCCGACCTGTCGCTCTCGATCCACGACCACTTCGTGCTGAAGTCGCTGTACGCCACCCGCCCGGGCGGCGTCGTCGCGCTCATCACCTCGCGCTACACCATGGACGCGGAGAAGCCGGACGCCCGGGAGCGCATGTACCAGCTCGGCGACCTGGTCGGCGCGGTCCGTCTGCCCGCCCGGGCGCACGCGGCGGCGGCCGGGACGGACGTCGTCACCGACGTGCTGTTCCTGCGGCGCCGGATGCCCGGCGAGGAGCCGGGGGACAAGACGTGGCTGACCTCCCGCAAGCGGGTGCTGCCCGGCCACGACGACGAACTCGCGGTCAACAGCTACTTCGACGCCCACCCCGAGTATGTGCTCGGCGAGCTGCGCGCGGGCTCCCGGGAGTGGGGGCCGGAGGTCACCGTGGTCGGCCGTACCGACCAGGCGCCGGCCGAAGCCCTGGCGGCCGCGGCCGCCGCCATCGTGGTGGAGGCCCGGGCCGCAGGCCTGTCGGCGGCCGCCGACCAGCGCACCGAGCCGGTGCAGACGATCGTCACCGGCGGCACCGAAGGCGCGCTCGGCCTCGACGCCGAGGGCAACCCCACGATCATCGACGGCGGCCGCCCGGTCCCGCTGGAGATCCACCCCGACCAGCGCGACCAGCTCGTCCAGCTCATCCGCCTCAAGGGCCTGACCCTGGCCTTGTACGCGGCGGAGGCGGACACCCCCGAGCCGGGCGAGACTCCGCAACTGGCGGCGCTCCGCGCGGAGCTGCGGGTCGCCTGGCGGGACTACCGCAAGAAGCACCCGCCGCTGACCAAGCCGCGTCAGCACTACAAGTTCACGCCGCCCGAGGCCCGCGCGCAGGCCACGGCGCAGGGCCTGAAGGAAGTCCCGGAGGCGTGGAAGCAGCGCACGGCGTTCGCCTGGATTGACGACGACCCCGACGCCTCGCTGCTGTTCGGCCTGGAGGAGTGGGACGAAGCGACGGGTAAGGGCACCGAGCAGAAGGTGCTCCTGACTCGTGTCCTGGAGCCGCGCATCCTGCCGTCCCGCGCGAACAGCCACGAGGACGCCATCGCCCTGGCGATGGAGTACGACGGCGGCCGCCTGGACATGAGCAGGGTCGCCAGCCTCCTGGGGCTGGACGAGGAGAGCGCGGCCGCGCAGTGCGCGGACGCCGGGCTCGCTTACCGCGACCCCCTCCAGAATGACGCCTGGGAGCCCCGGCACCGCTACCTGTCCGGCAACGTCCGCACCAAGCTCGGGGCTGCCCGGGAGCGGGCCGCTGAGGACCCGACGTTCCAGGGCAACGTCTCCGCCCTGGAACGGGTCCAGCCCGCCGACCTGGCGCCCTCCGAGATCAAAGCGAAGATCGGCGCCCCGTGGATTCCGGTCGAGACGTACAACGACTTCCTCGCCCACCTCGGCTTCGAAGACGCCAGCGTGCTGCACGCGGGTGGCACCGTGTGGGAGGTCCGTGGCGCCAAGAACGGCGACCTGGCGCGCACCGAGTGGGGCACTGGCTCCCGGCCCACGCAGGACCTGTTCACCGCATTGCTGCGGCAGACCGAGTCGACCATCCAGGTCACCTATCGCGACCGTGAGGGACACACCTACGTTGACAAGGAGGCCACCGACGCGGCCCAGGAGAAGGCCAAGCTGATCGCGGAGGCCTTCGAAGACTGGGTGTGGGACGACGAGACCCGCGCGGGCCGCCTCGCGAAGATCTACAACGAGCAGTTCAACAACATGGTGCTGCCCGAGTATTCGGGCTCCGCGCTGACCCTTCCCGGGCTGATCAGCGACTGGAACATGAAGGAGCACCAGAACGCGGCGATCCGCCGGATCGTCAACGAACCGACGGCGTTGCTCGCGCACGTCGTCGGCGCGGGCAAGACGGCGACCATGGCCGCCGGCGCGATGGAGCTGCGCCGCACCGGCCTGGCGACCAAGCCGTGCATCATCGTGCCCAACCACATGCTCAAGCAGTGGTCGCGCGAGTTCCGGCAGCTGTACCCCAACGCCAAGATCCTGGCGATCACCGCGAGCGACCTGAGCAAGAAGAACCGCGCGAAGTTCATGGGCCGGATCGCGGGCGGCGAGTGGGACGCCGTGATCCTCACCCACGAGGCCTTCACCCGGGTGCCGCTGCGGCCCGAGAACATGCGCGCCTATCTCGACCGTGAGATGAAGTCGCTGCGCGACCAGCTCGACGTCGCCGCCGAAGCGGGGATGCACCGCAACACGGTCAAGCAGATCGAAGAGTCCCTGGCCAACGCTGAGGCCAAGCTCCAGCAGCAGATCGACTCCATGGACGACGAGATCGGCGTGTTCCTGGAGGACACCGGGATCGACTACGTGTTCCTGGACGAGGCACACGAGTTCAAGAACCTGCGCACGGTCTCGGCGATCCCCGGCGCCGCCATCCAGGGCTCGGCGAAGGCCACCAAGCTCCACATGGTGCTCGACTACCTGCGGGCGAACAACGACTCCGAGCGCGTGGCGACCCTCGCCACCGGCACCCCGATCGCCAACTCGGTGACCGAGGCCTACGTCCTCAAGCGCTACCTCGCCCCGCAACTCCTGGAGGAGATGGGGCTCGACGCCTTCGACAACTGGGCAGCCACCTTCGGCGAGGTCGTGAGCCAACTGGAGCCCGACCCCAAGGGCGACGGCTACAAGTACAAGGCCCGCTTCAGCCGCTTCTTCAACGTCCCCGAGCTGATGGCCGCCTACCGCACGTTCGCCGACGTACAGATGGCGGAAGACCTCGACCTGCCCACCCCGCCCGTCCGGGAGAACGAGGACGGGCAGCGCGGCGAGACCATCCTCATCCCGCCCACGCCGGCGCAGCGGCAGTTCATCAAGGAACTGCCGCACAAGCCCTGGGTGCGCAAGCCCGGCGGCGTCCTTAAGGCCCTCGGTGAAGGCCTGCGCGCCTCCGTCGATCTGGACCTGGTCGACGCCACCGAGGCCCTGCGCAACCTCGGCCTGAACGTCACCACCGACCAGGTGATGAGCGACGACCCGGTGTACGGCGGGCGCGTGCTGGACATGACCAAGGTCGCCGAACTCGCCGACGCTGCCGCCACCGACATGCGCAGCCTCGGCGGCAGCAAGGAGATGGGCAGCAAGATCCCGTACGCGGCCGAGAAGATCGCGGAGATCTGGCAGGAGACGAAGGACATCGTCTACCCGGTCTCCGGGGACGACCCGACCCCGCAGGAACTGCCCGGCGGCCTCCAGCTCGTCTTCCTCGACGAGGGCACCCCGGGCAGCACCGCCAAGCATGCCGCCGACCTTTACGCGGACCTGCGCGACGAACTGGTGCAGCGGGGGATGCCGCGCGAGTCCATCCGCTTCATCCACGAGGCGGGCACCGACCGCAAGAAGGAGAAGCTGTTCGCCGACTGCCGTGCCGGACGCGTCCGCGTCTTGATCGGAAGCACGCAGAAAATGGGCACCGGGACCAACATCCAGGACAGGGCGGTCGCGCTGCACCACCTGTCCTACCCGTGGCGGCCAGCAGACATGGCCCAGCGTGACGGCCGGATCGAGCGGCGCGGCAACCTCAACGCCCCGTGGATCGAGAACACCCCCGACGACGTCCGCATCCTGTACTACATCACCGAGCGGACCTTCGATGAGTTTCGGCTGACCACCCTTGCCCGCAAGGCGAGGTTCATCGGCCAGATCCAGCGCAAGGACTTCTCCGCCCGCGAGATCGAGGACATCGGCGCCGACGCCATCAACCTCGGCATGCTCTCCGCCCTGGCCTCCGGTGACCCGGCGATCCTGCAACTCGCCGAGGCCACGGCCGAACGCGCCCGGCTCCAGGGGCTTGCCCGGAGCTGGGACCGCCAGCAGGACACCCGCACGCAGCAGCTCAGCGACATCGACGACTTCCTCGCCCGCGCGGGCACGGCCTTGGAGGGCATGCGGGCGGCGGCACCGAACCGGCGTCCGACCACCGGCGACGCCTTCGCGATGACCGTGGAGGACGCCACCTACCGCAGCCGCGACGCGGCCGCGGACGCGCTCGGGGCCCGGATGGCCGCCATCGCCGGGGACCAGTCCCTGCGGCCCGGCGAGCGTGTCCCGGTCGGTACCTTCGGCGGGCAGGACTTTCACGCCGAGATCGCCTACGGGGCCAGCGGCCGCCGCCAACTGCGCCTGCGCTTCGCCTGGGGGCACGTCGTGCCCATGGGCCAGCGCGAGGACCGTGCCCAGTGGCAGGCCTCCTCCGTCACCCCGTCCAACGGCAAGGGCGCCATCCAGTCGCTGGAGCACTTCCTCAACCACCTGGACGACGACCTCGACAAGCTGGAGAAGTCGGCCGCCTCCCTGCGCGGCCGCCGCGAAGAGATCGCCGCCAACCTCCGCCCGAAGGACGAGAACCCCTACCGCATCCAGGCCCGTTCCAAGGAGCGGGAGGAGAAGGCCCTGGGCAAGCTCGTCGTCGCCAACGAGAAGGAGGCCGCCCTCGCCGAGCGGGTCGAACGCGCTGCGAGCGTCAACGAGGACGCGGCCGAAGAGGTCAACGAGGAACTCGAAGCGCTGCGCGAGCACATCGCCAGCCTGCGCAAGTCCATCGCCGACGAGCACGAGATCCAGGCCCGGGCCCGGGGCCTGGTCCAGAACGAGACCCGCTCCGACGATACCGACGCCGCCACCGATGCGGAGAAGACCGCAGCGGAAGCCTTCGCCCAGGACCTGGCCGATGCGTTCTTCCCCGACGGGAGCGCGGAGCCTCCATCCCCTGAGCGGACTGCCAGCGGTGCCGAGCAGCAGCAGGGCGACACCCCGCCGGCCGAACCGCAGGACCAGCCCGGCCCCGCCCCGTCCGGCCCGGACACCGAGCCCGCACAGGCCACCCCCGAGCCCGTCGCGCCCGGACCCGAGGCAGGACCGTCCCCCGAGACGGTGACGCCCGAGACCTCTGGCGGCGCCGCACCCTCCATGCAGGACCCGCCCACCGACCCGCTTGAGGACAACTGGTGGGCGGGCGCCAGCGAGGAGGCCGTACCCGAGGGGCACCATCCCTTCAGCGACGGCTCGGTGACGCTGGTGACCGGCGACCGGGTCCGCGCGGGATGGCGCCGGTACGCAGAGGACCGCCAGCTCCACTACTGCACCGTCACCGTGGAGGGGCGCCCCGACCCGAGAGACGGCTACTACGTCGGCCGCAACGACGACGGCGTGGCCCGCCGCTTCCACCCCAGCCAGATCGTCGCCGTCCCCGACAGCTCGCGCCTGCTGCCGGACAGCGCACCCGCTCCGCAGGAGATTCCGGCCCCCGCGCCGGAGGAAGCGGCGCCAGAGGAGACCGCGCCGCTCCAGGACCTGATCGACGCCCTCGGTGACCGCGTGTCGGTGACGCACATCGGTGGCACGCAGCCGGAGCCTGCCGCCGAGGCGGCCGCGGGTGAACCGGAGGCCCCGGCGCCACAGCCACAGCCGGAGCCGGAGTCGGAGGCGGAGCAGCACACCGGCCCCTCCCCGGCCATGGCGCGGTGTGCGGCCGTGCTGCGGTACTACGAGCCGCTGTTGCAGCGCCACAAGCTGTCCGGCCGGGACGTCGTCGCTTACATCGACCGGCCCGGCTTCGGGTTCTCCTACGAGCCGGACAACCCGCTGCCCGAACTGATCCACCAGATCGGCAAGGTCGCCGAGCGTGTCGGCGGCTCTTACCGCGTCAGTTACCACGAGTGGGTCAACTACCAAGTCGGTGAGCGCCGCCAGCAGGAGAGCGACGTCCTGACCAACCTGAACCTGGACTTGCTCACCCTGTACCAGGGGGAGACCGAGCCGCTGTTCTTGGTCGACCTGGAGGCGATCCTTGCCGCGCCCGGCACGGTCATCGAGCTGCCGTCCGAGGCGCAGACCGAAGCCGAGGATGCGGCCGCGGCCCGCATCGTGATCAACCACGACACGGAGGGCACTGAGGTCCGCAATACCCCTCGCGGCGGGGACCAGCGCATCCGGGACGCGCTGAACGACCGCGACTTCAAGTGGTCGCGCCGTCAGCAGAAGTGGTACCAGCAGCGCGACACCCCCTTCGAGGACCGCGACACGGCCGTACGCGGCCTGCGCGTCGCCTTCGAGCGGCTGGGCGTCCCCTACACCTACAACGGCCCCGACCCCGACTCGGAGGCGGAAGACACCCCGCAGGCTGAGCAGAAGACCACCGCCGCCCCGTCCGCGCCGGAACCCGCGGCGCAGGCCTCCGCCGACGCTCCCGGACAGGCCGCTGACGGCGAGAGCGCGCCGGACACGGGCGCCACGGAGGCCGCCCCGCCGACCGCCGCCGAGCCGGAGAACGCGCCCCTGGCCGGGCCGGACCAGACTGCACCCGCGCCCGAGCCCCAGCCCGAACCGGCCGAATCCACGGTCGAGAGCACGCAGGCCGCGCGCATCCGCCAGTCTCCTGGGTGGGCCATCATGGCGGTGCTCAGCGAGGACCAGGTCAAGACACTGGTCAGCGCGGTCACGGTCGACCGCCAGCCGGTCAGCACGCAGCCACAGCGCCTGCCCGGCGACCGGGTACGGGAGTGGATCGCCGAGCAGCGGCAGACGCCGACGACGGCCTTCCACGCCTCCACCAGCAGCGACCTGCCGCCCGCCGTGCGCGGCGACGGCGACGTACACCTGTCGACCCGCGCCGACGGACTGACGATCGAGCAGGGCGACGTCTCCACCACGATCCTGTGGGAGGAACTGCCCGCCTGGATTGACGCTGCCGTGGCGCACGACAAGGTCAACCGCTCCAGGTTCCAGCCTGCCTGGCGCTACGGGAGCCTGGACCGCGAGATCCATTTCCGGATCGATGAACGCAACCAGTCGGCGGCCCTGGCGCTGAATGCCCTGGCCACCGCACTGCGCGAGACCACTCCGCCCACCGACGATGAACTCGCCGAAGCGCGTGAGAGGTTCGCCCCGCCGGCTGCGGCCGCCGACGCCGCTGCCGACGCTGCGACGGTCGTCCAGACCCCGGACGGGCCCGGCAGGGTCATCGGCACCGATGACGGCGACCTGGTGCTCGTCACCACCGAGTCCGGTACCCGTGTCTGGCAGGTCAGCGAGGTCCAGTGGCCCGACGGGGCCGCTCGGCCCGAGAACACCGAACGGGCGGTGAAGGAGCGCCAGAACGCCGCCGACGCTGCGCAGGCCGCCACCGCCGAGGGCATCGAGCTGCGCTACGGCAACGGCAACCGGCTGGTCGACCTGGACACCGAAGCCGGGCACGGCACGGTGGTCGACGCCGACGGCGCAGTCATCGGCTGGGTCCGCGCCCGGACTGGCGACGACGGCCGCCGCTACTGGTGGGCGCAGGACGCACGCGGCGGCGCCCCCGACGACATGCCCTACCACGAGGCGCTGCCGCCCTCGGCGGGCGTCCCGGCGATCCGGGCCGCCGGGAGCATCCGTTCCGAACTGCACGCGGTCAAGGAACCCGCACACCGCGGCCCCATCCCGGCCGAGTACGCCGCCCGCGAGGTGCGGCTGACCACAGCTCAGGTCCGGGAACTGCGCCGCCTGGCGCTCGATGCCACCTACTCGGACGGCACCCCGATCGAGCCGCCGGAGTGGGTGGCCTCGCACCGCAAGTACGTCCTGAACACCGCGCAGATGCGGGCCCTCGGCGACGCGGCGCAGGCCGCCGCCGACGCCTTCCCCGGCTTCACCACGGAGGAACGGCGCACCACCCGCGTGCTGCGCAACGCCGCCGAGCGCTTCGAGTTCGAGGTGTACGACACCGCCCGGTGGCGGGCCACCATCCCGCCGATCGGCGAGCCAGACCCCTACGCCGGGCCCTACCAGCCCCGCCCCCGGCCGGAGACGCCCGACGCACCGCAAGAGACGGCGGACGCACCCGCCCCCGCCCCGGAGCCCGCAGCGACCCAGGCACAGCCCTCCGCCGGGAGCGAGGCAGAGCCCGCGGCGCCGGCCGACACCGGCACCCCGGAACCGGACGCAGAAACGGAGAGCGCACCCGCCGACCCGCAGCCCGAGGACCGCGCGGACACGGCACCAGACACCCCGGCCCAGGACCCCGCGCTCACGGCGGAAGCGCCTCCCGGGCCGACCGGTGCGGAATCCCAGGACGCCGAAGCCGAAGACGAGGAGACACAGCTCGACCTCTTCCCCAGCGGGACGCCGGAGGCCCCGGCGCCCGCGAGTCGACCCGGCAGCCGCCGGCAGACCAGCCGGAGGGAACCCGCCATCCACCCCGGCGCCGAAGGCAGCCCGGAGGACGGACGCCTGGGCGTGTACGGGCACGCCGGTCACGGCGAGTGCGACCGGTGCGGCACCCCCGACACCGATCGCTACACAATGGTGTGGAGCTGGCACACACGGACCGAGGACGGCGGCGCCATGGCCGCCGAGTGCGGGAGCTGTGTCGAGCTGACCACCGGCCTGTCCTACACGGAGTACCAGCGCCTCGCCACCTTCGCCGAGGCCCGGCGCGCCGGCCGCCGCATCGTGCCGAGTCCGTACGCGCAGGGTGACGTCACCGGGAGCCGCACGGCCGAGAACGAGTGGACCTACGTCCACCAGCCCACCGGCAAGCGGTACCGCCTCGCGCAGGAAACCGCCAGCGGGTACCGGGGGTTCGTCCTGCGGGATCTGCACGGCATCGCCCAGGGCACAGGCATCTCCACGAGTTCCGGCTACGAGCTGGCCGAGCGGGCGGCCCTGGGCCGCACGGCAGAGAGCCACCCGAACGACAGCGACGACTGGGTGTTCTTCGGCTACCGCTCCAGCAAGGTGGCGCTCCATGAGGGCGAGAGCATCAACGCTCATTACCCCAACGGGCCGCGCCGTCACGGCGCCCCGTTCGAGCACGGACCGCGCTGGGACATCACCGTCAGCGGCACCGACTACCAGGTGGAGATGGTCTACCAGCAGGGCCAGCCCGGCGAGGACGGCCACCGCCTGGAGGTCACCGCCCCGGACGGCACGAGCGCCCGTTACGTGGAGTGGGACGGCGTGCTGGAGTGGGCGCGCGAGCGAGTCCGGGCACCGGAGCCGGAGCAGGCAGCCCCGACGCTTGCCGCGCCGCTGGCCGAAGCCGAAGAAGCGCTCACCGCAGCGGAGGGCATCCGCGACGCTCTTCAGAGCCGCAGCACCACCAGCGCCATCGTCCGGGCGCGCGAGGCCTGGGACCGGGCCCAGGCCCACTACGAGGCCGGTCGGCTCACCGAGGGAGACGGCCACCTCGCTACGGCGCGCAGTCACGCGATCTGGGCCCGGTTCCGGGAGAGCGCGCATGCCGACTTCCAGCCGCTCAAGGCTGCTGCGCGCCGCTTCCACGACGCGGTGGACGAGATCCTCTACCCGGGCGGCGCGGGATGGCGGCCGACGGTGGGCGACTACGTCCGCTCCCGGCACCAGCACGTGCCCGAGTCCGAGGGCTTCTGGATGAAGGTCACGGCGATCGGGGCCGACGGCATCCACGTCCAGTCCGGCTCGACCGGAGACGTCAAGACCGTGTTGCAGCCCGCCGACCTCGGGCCGCACGCGGATCTGGCCTGGCAGGAACAGCCCTTCCGTGCTCCCGGCGAGCCGAGGGCATCGGACCAGGAGCGGCGGGCGCACCTCGGCATGCCGCCGCACGAGGCGGCGCCCGAACCCGGCCTCCCGGAACCGGCGGAGACGCAGAGCGCGCCCGGTGACTCGGACAGGGAACAACTGGACCTGTTCACCGCCACGACTCCGGAGGCACCCGCCCCGCCGGCCACCCCGGAGGACACCACGGCGTCCGGCACCGAGTCGTCGGGCGAGTACAGCCTGCACCTGGTCGACGGGGAGAGCCTGACGTACCGGGGTCACTGGGACGGCCGCTACGAGATCACCCTTCCGGGCACCAGCTACCTGCTGTTCCTGCCTTCCATCGAGTACCGGCGCACGAAGTGGGCCGTCGCGTCGAACGATGAGCCGGACACCATGTCCCCCAAGCGGCTGCGCCGGTTCGATGATCCGAACGAGATCATGCCGTGGGTGAGGGCCCATGCCTCGAAGCGGCAGACCGGCTACGTCTTCCGCGACGGCACATGGACCGAGGCCCCGGAGACCATCGCACCGGAGCCGCCGGCGGAGGACGCGGCCGCCGAGGACGGACAACTCACGCTCCGCGGGGCCGACGAGAACGCCGCCCCCGCTCCCGACCTGGCGGCCGGAGAGGACCCGGCCGCCCCCGACGCATCACCCGCTGAGGCGGCCGCGCCGGACGACGCGGACGAGGACCCCGACCAGCAAGACCAGGAGGAAGCAGTGGCAGACGAGCCGGTACCCACCTCCGTCGCGACGGACGTCCCGGCCGTCGACCCGCCCGTGGAAGACCTCCCGGCGGAAGCCCCCGCACAGGAGGTAGCCGAGTCCACCGTGGACATCGAAGACCCGCCCGCGCCTCGGAACTTCACCGAGACGTTCCCGCTCGCTACCGACGCGCGGTATCAGCTCCTGCTGACCAGCGTGGAAGGCGAGGGCCCCCGCGAGGGCGAGCTGCGGTACGGCGAGGCCACCATCGCCGCCATCCGACTGTCTGCCTCCGGGAGCTGGTTCGCCCGGATGACGGTCGACGGCATGCCCGCCGACGTCACAGAACTGAACGGCTCACCGCTGGACGCGGCGCACCAGGGCGCGGTGATGTTCGCGGTCATCACCGGGGAGTCGTACGGCGAACTGCCGGTCGCGGCCGATGCCCGGGGGCCGCTCTCGCGGGCGGACGTGTTGCGCGGCGAACTGCGCTCCGCCAGCGATCAGCACCTGCGCACCATCACCGTGGCGGCCGCCCGGGTGACCCCGGACTACGGACAGAACCCCCAGTTCCAGGCCCTGAGCACCCAGCTCGGGCGGCTCGGTGCCGCCGACGTTGAGTACCACGGCTCGCGGCAGATGGCCTCGAACCTCACTGCGGTTCAGGAGGCGGTCAACGCCTGGGGGGCCGCGCTGCCGGTGGACCCCGCCCTCGATGAGCGTCAGCACCTGGCCTTCCCACTCCTGAACCTGCTGCACGAGACCACGCGCCTGCAAGCACGCCTCCAGGCCACCCTGGACGCGATGGTGGCCGAACGTGCGGCCGCCGAACGGCAGGAGGCCGCGGCCGCCGCCCCCGCGTCGACCGAGCCCGCCCGGGACGACAGCGCACAGCAGGCCCCGGCGCCAACGCCCGACCCCGCCCCGGACCCGGCGCCCGCCCCGACGGCGGAGCCGCCCGAGCCTGCCGACGCACCCGGCCCGGACGGCGCCGCCGAGACGGGCGAGGAACAGCAGCGCCCGGCCGACATCACGCAGCGCGAGAGCCGCGCCGACCGGCCCGGGACCGCCGAATCCGCGCCGCCCGCCGCAGCGGAGCCGGAGACCGACCTGTTGACCGGCCCGGCGGAACCCTCCGCCTTCGACCCGGGAGAGGACCTCCCGTTCGACGCCGGCGCCGACTTCGCGGCCGTCCAGGAGGCGCGGGACGATCACGTGCCCGCCGACAAGGGCACAGGCGCGGACCTGTCCGCCACGGTGGAACCAGTACGCGGCCCCGTCGTCACGTTCGCATTGCGGGAGGCCAGCCACGGACAGGTGGTCGCCGAGGTGCGCACCGAGGGCGCCTCGACCACCCTCAGCCTGCCGGGCGCCACAGTGAACGACCTGCCGGTCACGGTGGAAGTGCCCATGCTGAGGCGTCCGGCCCAGCGGGCGGAGCAGCTGGTGTCCTACGAGGAGACGCAGACATGGCTCGCCGCGTACCTCCCTCAGGGCCCGCTAGCCCCCGTCTGGAACACCGACGGCGCGCGCCAGATCCTCGTCCTCGGGGTGCGCGACATCTTGCGTGATGCCATGGCCCCGGAGATGGAGGCCCTCGCGGACTGGCTGGCACAGGCCGCCACCGAACAGGACGACCTGATCCGTGCCGCTCACAGCCTCGGCCTGGAAGACTTCACGACCCGGTTCGCGCAGGCCTCCGACGCCCTGGTCGCCGACGGCGGGTCCGAGCACCTGCTGTGGACCTATCTCGGGCACGGGAGAGGCCTACGGGATCAGGTGCTGGAGCGGGCCGCGCCCGTCGCCTACGAGCAGCTGCGTACCCTGCCCGTGCCGGTGTCGGCCCCGGAGCGGGCCGCTGATGTCACCAGGAGCGAAGTGCCTGCCACCCCGCAACCCGAAGCAGCGAAGGAGCCCGAGACGGCCACCACCGCCAGGCCCGTGATGCCCGAGAACCGGTGGACTGCTGCTCAGGCCCCCGCCGAGACTGTGAAGCCTTCTACTCCGGCACCCACTGGGGAGCTGCCGCTGTGGACCGGCCCGGCAAACACCGACGAGCCGGAGGCCCGGCCGGTCGACATCCTCGCCGACTTCCGGGCCGTCCAGGACGCCTGGAACGCATCCGTCCCCGCCGACAAGGGCACAGGCAGCGACTTGCTTGCCGACGTGCATGCGGAACTGGCCCGGCTGAAGCAGATGCTCGCCGACGCCGTCTCCACAGTCGAGCCCGCTCCCGAGGTGCCGCCGGCCGCTTCGATGCAGCCCGCTCCGGCGGCACCGCCCGCGGCCGCACCGTCCTCCGGCGAGTGGGGCGAGAGGGGCCGCGACCCGAAGAAGGAGGCGGACGCGGTGAACACGGCTCTGCGGCAGAGCGACGCCCACGCCTCGACTCTTCAGAACCTGCCGGAGTGGCAGCAGATCCAGACGGTCCGTGGTGCGTTCAGCCACCTGGTGAGCGTCATCAAGAAGCGGGCGGGCGAGCACTTCGACAAGCTGTCGAGTGACGGCCGCGTCGCCGACTTCTTCCGCCGCGTCTCGCTGCGCGTATGCGAGAAGGTCGCCGAGTGGGCGCAGGCCGGTGCGGACCGGCTCCGGCGGGACGACGACCGCAGTACGGAACAGCGTCGGGAACTGCCGAGCGCCGTCGCGCTGCTCCGGCTGGGAGACGCGGCCCTCGAGTATCGCGGTCCACGACACGGCGGCGGCAGCACACCGCCCCCGTCCACGGCCGCAGTCGACATCCCGGCGATGCGCAAGATGGGTGAGGCGTTGAACCGGCCCATGCCTGGTGCCACCCGGCGCGTGTCTACGGCGGCCGCCCGGGGCCGGTCGACCACCTCCAAGCGAGGAGTGAAGAAGCCCACCGACGGCACCGAGCAGGCCGGACACCTTCGCAGGGGCGGCGCCGAACAGCAGCAGGCCCACAAGCCCACCCAGCGGTAGGCGCGAGTGTTCTCCGGGCGGCTCTGGCCATGGTCACCCGCCCGGAGCCGCACCGGGTGGCTGTGTCGGTGAGAACTGTCCGTTGACAGCGAAGTCGGTCGACCGCGAGGCGCTGACCTGCGCGGACTAACTTCGGTGTCAATGCGGCCTCGTGGCATTGGCCTTGCTGCGAGCCCCATGACCTGCGACGACTGGATTGGATGTCAAGAACGGCCGCGGACTGGGTTCGATGTCGACGGACAAGAACGGGAGTCGCTGCGCGGCCGTGCCACTTGATCAGTGTCCATGAGTTTGGGAGTCACTTAGCGCGCGGTGCGCCGTTGGCAGGCCACCCGTCGGTGAATGCCCGGAGCTGCCTGCGTTGCCGTTCTTCCTCCGCGATGCGGTCGGCGAGTACCGCTTGGTCGATGTACGGGGCGACGGCGGCGAGGACCAGGCGCTGAAGCTCAACCGGCTCCAAGGCCTCGACCTCCCACTGCACCGGCCGGGACGCGTCCAGCCCGTATCGGCTGGCGAAGCGCGGCCACCGTGGGTCTCCGGCCTTGCCGGCCGCCGGGGGAAGCTCGTACTCGCGCACCTGGTCATGGGTGAGCAGGACGCGCTCTACACGGCTCCAGCAGTTCGTGCGCGCCACCCAGTCGCGCTCGATGTCGGCGCCCGAGGCGTCGAAGTCGCCGACGTAGAGCAGCACGGCCGGGCGTGTGTCGCGGGCGGTGCGCTCGCGCACGACCACGGCCCCGGGGATCAATGGAACCGTGATTGGCGCTGAGGTTGATCATGGTTGGCTAGCACACGGCCGGGTGCTGCGTCGGGTTTCTGGGGAAGCTCGTCGGCCGCTGGTGAGAGGCGTCTAGCGTCCGCCGGGTGCCGGTGGAATTTCTGACTGATGAGCAGGCTGCGGCGTACGGGCAGTTCGTAGAGGAGCCGACTCGGCCGGAGCTGGAGCGGTTCTTCTTCCTGGACGACGTGGACCGGGACTTGATTGCGCTGCGGCGTACGACGGCCCATCAGCTTGGGTTTGCGGTGCAGATGTGCACCGTTCGGTACGTCGGCCGGTTCTTGGTGGACGATCCCCTGGACGTGCCGTGGCCGGTCATCGAGCATCTTGCCGCGCAGCTGCGGATCGAGGACCCGTCGGTGGTGAAGCGGTACACCGAGCGGTCGAAGACGGCGTACGAGCATGCGTGGGAGATCCGGGACGCCTACGGCTACCACCCGTTCGAGGACCCGGCGTGCGGCCGGAAGTTCCGTACGTTCCTGCACGGGCGGGCGTGGACGGCCGCCGAGGGGCCGGTGGCGCTGTTCAACCAGGCGGTGGGCTGGCTGCGGCGCCATCGAGTGTTGCTGCCTGGCGTGAGTGTGCTGGCCAAGCAGGTCGCGTCCGTGCGGCAGGTAGCGGAGAAGCGGCTGTACGCGACGGTGGCGGGCGCCGCGCGTCGTGTGGACGCGCAGCTTGCGGCGGACCTGGTGGCCCTGCTCGACGTTCCGGAGGGGCGCCGCATCTCGGAGTTGGAGCGGCTGCGCCGGCCGCCGACGCGGACGACGGGCTCGGGCATGGCGAAGGCCCTGGAGCGCGCGGATGAGATCTCCGCGTTCCGGCTCGGCCGCATGAAGCTGGACCAGGTGCCGCCGAACCGTCTGGCGACGCTGGCGCGGGTCGGCCTGGGTTCGAAGGCGCCGATCCTGGAGCGCACGCCGGAGCCGAAGCGCACCGCGCTGCTGACGTCGGTGGTGCGGCACCTGGAGGCGTCGGCGATCGACGACGCGCTGGACCTGTTCTCGCTGCTTATGCAGGTGAAGCTGATCAGTGCCGCGCGGCGGGCCACGGACCGGGACTGGGTCGCGGCACGCCCTCGGGTGGCAAAGGCGTCCAGGATGCTCGATGGGGTGGTCCGGCTGTGGAGCCAGCATCTGGACCTGGTCGTCGAGCACGGCGTCGACCTGGACGCGGGCGCGATGTGGCGGGCGCTGGAAACGGAGATCGGGCCGCGCCAGGAGGTGATGGCCGCCTCCGCTCTCCTGGAGGAGCTGATCGGGCCTACGGACGAGGAGGCCGAGGCGGAGATGCGGAGCCTGCTGGCCAGCCGCTACAACACCGTCCGCCCGTTCCTATCGCTGCTCGGGGAGTCGCCAGCGCTGGGGGCGGCCTCCGGCGGCAAGCGGGTGTTGGAGGCAGTCAAGCGGCTCCCGGCACTGTCGCGGCGGAAGGTGAAGGTCAAGCCGCTGCTGCCGCGCGAGATCGACCAGAAGCTGGTGCCGCCGGCGTGGAAGCGGGCGGTGTACTCAAACCCGGAGCTGCCCGAAGGGGCGGTGGACCGGGACGCGTACGTGGTGTGCGTGCTGGAGCAGCTCTACCGGGCGCTGAATCGGCGGGATGTGTTCGCCTCACCTTCGAACCGATGGGCGGACCCGCGGGCGAGGCTGCTGGACGGTAAGCAGTGGGAGGCCGTCGCCGAGGACGTCCTGCACGGTCTGAGTCTGGACGAGCCCGTCGAGGAGCACCTCGCCGGGCGGGTGCGTGCGCTGGATGTGGCCTGGCAGCTGATGGCCGAGCGGCTGGAGGAGGCCGGACAGGACGCGAAGCTGAGCTTCGAAGTGCAGCCCAACGGCCGGCTGAAGCTGAACGTGGACCGGCTCGGCGCGGTCGGCGAGTCCCCGTCGCTGCGCTGGCTGCGCAAGACCACCGCGGCAATGCTCCCAAAGATCGACCTGCCGGACCTGCTGTTCGAGGTCGACTCCTGGACCGGGTTCCTGGATGCCTTCGTGCACCTGGGCGACGGCCGTACCCGTATGGAGAACCTGAAGACTTCCCTGGTCGCGTTGCTAGTCGCCGAGGCGTGCAACATCGGCTACACCCCGGTCATCGACCCGGACGACGAGGCGCTCACGCGGGCGAGGCTGGTGCACGTCGACCAGTACTACCTGCGCGCCGAGACCATCGCCGCGGCGAACGCGAAGCTGATCGAGGCCCAGGGGCGGGTGCCGATCGTGGAGCACTGGGGCGAGGGCCTGCTCGCTTCGGTGGACGGGTTGCGGTTCGTCGTGCCCAAGCGGACGATCAACGCCGGGCCATCGCCGAAGTATTACCACTTCAAACGCGGGATCACTTGGCTGAACGCGATCAATGACCAGGTGGCCGGGATCGGGCAGATGGTCGTGCCGGGCACCCCGCGCGACTCCCTGCACGTTCTGGACACCCTGCTGAACCTGGACGCCGGGGTGAAGCCGGAGATGGTCGCCACTGACAATGCCTCC
The DNA here is from genome assembly GCF_055563235.1 of Streptomyces sp. NPDC003248. Lineage (NCBI taxonomy): Bacteria > Bacillati > Actinomycetota > Actinomycetes > Kitasatosporales > Streptomycetaceae > Streptomyces > Streptomyces sp. NPDC003248. The sequence goes on from NZ_JBVHDT010000022.1 coordinate 94,963, forward strand.
TACTCCGACATGGTGTTCGGGCTGTTCTCGCTGCTCGGCTACAACTTCTCGCCTCGCTTCAAGGACCTGGCGGACCAGCGGTTCTGGCGGGCGGAGATGCCCGGAGTGGACTCCGGCAGGTACGGACCGCTGGAGCCGCTGGCCTGCAACAAAGTCAACCTGAACAAGGTGGTCACGCACTGGCCCGACATGTTGCGGGTGGCCGGCTCCCTGGTGACCGGGCAGGTGCGGGCGTACGACCTGCTGCGGATGTTCGGCCGTGAGGGACGCCCCACCCCGCTGGGCACCGCGTTCGCCGAGTACGGGCGGATCGCCAAAACCCTGCACCTGCTGCGCGTGGTCGACCCGGTCGACGACACCTACCGGCGGCAGATGAACCGGCAGCTCACGGTGCAGGAGTCCCGGCACAAGCTCGCCCGGGAGATCTGCCACGGCAAGCGCGGGCAGATCATGCAGGCGTATCGGACGGGGCAGGAGGACCAGCTCGGCGCGCTCGGCCTGGTCCTCAACGCCGCCGTGCTGTGGACCACCCGCTACCTGGACGCCTCCGTCGAGCAGCTGCGGGCACTGCCCCCCGACCAGCGCGAGCACGACGTCCTGGACGAGGACGTGGCCCGGCTCTCCCCGCTGCGCCACGCGAACCTCAACGTACTGGGCCGCTACAGCTTCCGGGTCGCCATCCCGGCCGGCGGCGGCCTGCGCCCGCTGCGCGACCCGGCCGGGGCCGGACTGGACGACGAGGACGAGACCTGACTGGGCCGGTTCCTGGGCCCGCCCCGCGCATGCCGCAAGGTGAGGCCAGCCCGGCACTGGGGCGGCCGGTGAAGCGGTGAGCCTGATCCGGGCCGGTAATTCCTCTGTCGCTTGCCGTCAGGAATCGTCGTGGTTTTCCTGGATGAAATCCTGCTGTGAACCCGCAATGAATCCGTGAGAATCGTGAATGTTGAATACATTCGTCACGCCGCCCCGCAGTTGCATCTCATGCCGCGCTTGCTCGCGCCGCAGTCGCATCTCGTGCTGCGCTTGCTGTTTTTGCCTGAGATACTCTCGATGGAGCTGTTTCCCGGCATCGGTGAGTCGAACAGCCGGAAACGGGAACATCCCCCATTTTCCGGCCCGCACCGTAGTCATGCTGGCGAGATTCTTTGCTACCAAAGACTCAACGCTCGCCGAAATGGCGTCAGGGATATCATCCAAATACGCGGGATTTCCCTCGGGAGGAACTGGGAGAGGGGGCCGCTTAGCTTCAAGTTGACATTCAAAGCAGTCATCCTCAAGGGGGTGCGTTGGATTGGTCCGGAGGGGTAGCCGCATCCTCTCGTGGAGGAACTCAAGAAGTTCCAGTTCGTCGTCGGTCAGCATGCTGGGATCCACGTGACTCCTCCTCGCTTGTGTGGCTTCTCAGCTGCCCAGCATTGAACCCATGCCTTGGTCAAAGGCCGACAGAAGCATCTGCTGGACCATGGAGTCAGCAGGAGCCGATACGAGCAACTCCTTGATCCTCCGGCCGATCGCGCGAATCTTGCTCTCATCCGGGCTTGCGCTGGTGGCCTCATCTTCAAGGATCTCGGCGTCCTGAATCAGTTCATCTCGTTGAGTCTCCGGCAGCCCCAGCAGGTCCCCGTTACGCCTGATAAGTTCAGCGAGCTTTGCCACATCCTCCGGTTTGTATCCCGTGTTGTGGACGTTGTTCTGAATGAAGTTCTGTTGAGAACCGGCGATGAAGTCTTGCGAGCCTGTGATGTTCCAGGTCGTACTGGGTTCGTTCTTGTCTTCCACGGGTTCCCCTTTTCATGGGTTTGGGTCGATGGGTGCGAGTAGTCCCGTCGGCGCTTTGAGACGCGTCATCAGAGGGGTCGGGATGAGCGCTACTACCCGAAGCCCTTTCATGCGCGGGGTTCTTCCAACTGCCCTGGGGCGCTGGAGACCCGGAGTTGTTTGAGATCGGGGACGTGGTTGTACAGGGTGCCGACGGAGACACCAAGGATCCTGGCGATCGACTCCACGCTGTTTGCCGGGTTGGGCAGCATGTCGCGGGCCTTGCGGATCAGGTCCTCGTTGACCACGGTGGGCCGGCCGCCAACGCGGCCACGGGCTCGCGCAGCGGCGAGGCCTTCGTTCGTACCCTGGACGATCAGCTCCCTGATGAACTCAGCGAGCGCCGCGAAGACATGGAAGATCAGTCTGCCGCCGGGGGTGAGAGTGTCGAGCCTCTCGTGCAGCGAGGTGAAGCCGATCCCGCGCTCGCGCAGCTCGGCAACCATGTTCACCAGGTCTTGAAGCGAGCGGCCGTAGCGATCCAGGCTCGGGACGACAAGGGTGTCACCGGCCTGGAGGAAGGCATGGCACGCCTTCAACTCCGGACGCAGTGCGTTCTTGCCGGATTTCTTGTCCGCGAAGATGCGGCGGCACTTCGCCTCGGTGAGGACGTCCATCTGCCGGTCGAGCCGCTGCGATCCGGTGCTGACCCTCGCGTACCCGATCCGGATCTCACTCGGGTGGAGCGGGAAGGCACCGAGGAGGTTGTCGGCGGGTCCGAGCGTGTCAGTCAGAGCGGTCATGGACGCCAGTGTGCCCTCAAGTAACCAACGTTTTCTGAGGGTTGGCCGAAGACCCCTCGAAGGGGGTTCAAGCCCCTCAAGAACTCCCTCAAAAACCCTGGCGCTTCAAGAACGCCTGACCACCCTTTGATGAGGAAGATTGCGGGCTGCACAGCCCCGCCTGCATCACGCAGGGTGGCCAGCCCCTCGTCTGATCTTCACGCTAGGCCCACGACGACCATGATCAATCTCAGCGCCAACCACGGTTCCAGTGATCCCCGGGGCCGGACC
>NZ_JBVHDT010000023.1:0-77839 GCF_055563235.1 Streptomyces sp. NPDC003248
TCGCGTGACCCCGAGGCCGCCATGGACCGGTTCATCGAGCGCGCCCCCATGATCAAGGACTATCTGGCGGACGCCCGGCGGGTCACCGAGGGGCCGTACGGCGAACTCCGCGTCCGCAAGGACTACTCGTACGCCATGGAGCGTTTCTGGCAGCCCGGCATGGTGCTGGTCGGCGACGCGGCCTGCTTCGTCGACCCCGTCTTCTCCACCGGCGTCCACCTCGCCACCTACGGCGGCCTCCTCGCCGCCCGCTCCCTCAACAGCGCGCTCGCCGGCCACCTCGACGAGGAGCGCGCCTTCGGGGAGTTCGAGCGCCGCTACCGCCGCGAGTACGGCGTCTTCTACGAGTTCCTCCTCGCCTTCTACGACATGCAGCACAACGAGGACTCCTACTTCTGGCAGGCCCGCAAGGTCTCCCGGGCCGAGGCCACCGACCTGCGCGCCTTCGTCGAACTGGTCGGCGGCGTCTCCGCGGTCAACTCCGGCGAGTCGGCGCTCCTGGACACGGAGGTGCTCAGGGAGCGCTTCGACGCCTCCTCGAAGGACCTCGCGGACGCGGTCGACCGGACCGGGCCCGCGCAGTCCGAGAGCGGCGAGCGGATGAGCGAACTGTTCGGCACGCAGGTGGTGACGGACGTGATGCAGGGCATGAACGAGATCCAGGCCCGCGCCTCCCTCGGCGGCGCGACGAGCCTGGAGCGCCCCCTGTTCCCCGACGGGCTGGTCACCTCCCCCGACGGCCTCGGCTGGGCGGTCCCGCCGGGCGCCGCCACCGGAAAGTCCGGGTCCGAGAACTGATGCACCATCAACTACACGTGCCACAAGAGAAGTTGTTCCCTCTTGCCGCCGGACAGCCACTTAGTTAGGTTAGCCTTACTTCGCTCGACCGAGAGGAGACCCATGCCTGCCGGGAACAAGGGTGCGGCGAGCGAAGCCGACGCCGCCGGTCGGTCACCCGTACGACGTCCGCCGGAGCGCGTCACCGGTGCCTCCCGCCTCTCCGACGCCTCGCCGTCCACGGTCCCCGACCACGGTCGGCACCTCACGACACAGGTCCTCTCGATCTGCGGCACGCCCCCGCGCGCCTGAGAAAGGGATTCGCCGACGTGTCCACATCCGCGCTCATGCGCCCCAGCCCCGTGCACCTGGCCGCCGACCTGCTGGCGGCCTATCTGACCGGCTCGTTCTACTTCTCCTCGGCGCGCGGCACGATGCTCGCCGACGGTGTGCGCGCCCGGATCCGCTCCGGGAGCGGCACACGGGCCCTGGCCGCGGCCGAGGCGCTGCACGCGGCCGCCGCGACGGGGCTTCCCGATCCCGTGGTCGTCGGGGCCGTCGGGTTCCGCCCGGAGGCGGAGGCCGGCCTGGTGGTGCCCGCCGTCGTGCGGCGCGCGGGCGCCCCCGCGGACCTGCGCGTCCCCGGCGTGGAGCCCGGCACGGGATGGCGGATCTCACCGCGCCCCGCACCCGCGGGCTACACCGATGCCGTCCGCCGGGCACTGGAGCTGATCGAGGCCGGTGACCTGCGCAAGGTCGTGCTGGCCCGCTGTCTGGAACTGACCTCCGCGTCCCCGGTCTGGGTGCCCTCGCTGCTGGCCCGGCTGGTGCGCGCGGACCCCGCCTCCTACGCCTTCGCCGTCGACGTCACCGCGCCGGGCGACCCCGCCCCGCGGACCCTGGTCGGCGCCAGTCCCGAGCTGCTGGTGTCCCGGCGCGGCGCGACCGTGATCGCCAACCCGCTGGCCGGGTCGGCCCCCCGGTCCGGCGACGACACCGTCGACCACGACCGGATCGCGCGCCTCCGCGCCTCGGCCAAGGACCTCGGCGAACACGCCCACACCGCCGCACGGGTGGCCGAGGTGCTCGGCGGCTTCTGCGTCGACCTGGAGGTACCGGACCGGCCCGAGGTGATCGGTACGCCGACGATGTGGCATCTGTCCACCCGGATCACCGGACGGCTGCGCGACCCGTCGGACCCGGCCTCCTCGGCCCTCGGCCTGGCCGAGGCACTGCACCCGACTCCCGCGGTCTGCGGCGTCCCCACGGCCGGGGCACTCACGGCCATCGCGGCCCTGGAGCCCCAGGACCGCGGCTACTACGCGGGGATGGCCGGCTGGACCGGCCTGGACGGCGACGGCGAGTGGGCCGTGACGATCCGCAGCGCCGAGGTGTGCGACCGGACGGTACGCCTGTTCGCCGGCGCCGGGATCGTCGCCGGTTCGGAGCCCCGGGCCGAACTGGACGAGACCTCCGCGAAGTTCCGCACCCTGTTGCGCGCCCTCGGTCTGGAGGACGTGGCGTGACCCCGTACCGCGCACCGGCGCCGCCGGCCACCCCGTACGCCGACCGCGTCGCCGCGGGCCCGGTGGAGTCCGGCCGTACGCCCGGCGGCCGGCCCGGGCCGCTCACCGGGAGGGGACGCCGGCCCTCCGATGCGACTCCGGCGGCCGGCCCGGCCGCCGGCCTCTCCCGTGCACGCCACGACCGGGCGCGCCGGTACGCCGCCCGCCACAGGGGCGTCACGACCACCGCATCCGACGCGCCGGCCGCACGGCAGGCGCCGACACCCACAGGAGCCGGCCGATGAACCAGTCCCTGTCCCCCGACCGCATCCGCGCGGACGTCGCGGAACTGCTCGGCTGCGAGCCGGCCGAGATAGAACCCGACGAGAACCTGCGCGACCTCGGCCTGGACTCGGTGCGGCTCATGACCCTGGTCGAGCGCTGGCGGGCCGGCGGAGCGGACACGCTGGAACTGCCCGACCTGGCCGAGCGGCCCGAACTGGCGCACTGGACGGCGCTGCTGACGGGTGAGAACCCGTGACGCGGACCGGCCACCGGCATCTGGACCGGATCGCGGAGGTCCGGGCGGGCCACCGCCCGGAGAAGGTGCGCTACCCGATCCGCGTCCGCGAGACGCGGGTCGTGCGCACCGCCGCGGTGGGCACCGGCCTGCTGCGGGTGACCCTGGGCGGGCCGGGCACCGAGGGGTTCGAGGCGCACTCGCCGATCGACCACGTCAGGCTGCTCTTCCCCGACCCGGACGGCTCGTTGCGCCTTCCGGAACCCGACGGCGACCTGCTGCGCTGGCCGCGCCCGGCACCCACGTCACGGGAGTACACCGTGCGCCGCTACGACCCGGTGGCGGGCGAGATCGACCTCGACATCGCGCCGCACGAGGGCGGACTGGCGTCGGACTGGGCGCGGGACGTCCGGCCGGGCACCGTGATCCATGTCGCGGGACCGCCCGGCGGGCTGATCGTCCCGCACGCCTACGACCGCTATCTGTTCGCCGGCGACATCACGGCGCTGCCCGCGATCGCGCGCTGGCTGGAGGAACTGCCCCGGAGCGCGAAGGGCTGGGCGTTCGTCGAGGTCGCCGACGCCGGCGAGGAGATCGCGCTGTCCGCGCCCGAAGGCGTCGAGGTCGTCTGGCTGCACCGCGGCGACCGTCCGGCGGGCACCGGCGGCGCGCTGGCGCGGGCCGTGACCGCCACGGCCGTGCCCGAGGGCGAGCGGCTGTACGTGTGGATCGCGGGCGAGGCGGGGCAGATCAAGCCGCTGCGGCGATGGATCCGCGAGGAGTTGCGGCTGGAGAAGGCCGACCACGAGATCACCGGCTACTGGAAGCGCGGCGTCGCCGACTTCGACGACGAGGACGAGCACCCCCATGAGCACCCCCACGAGTGACCACCCCCACGAGCACGCACACGAGTGACCACCCCCACGAGCACGCCCACGAGCACGAACACGAGTGAGCCCCCCACGCACACGAGCACCGCACCAGCACTGACGAACCGTCAAAAAGCTTGTCCCGTACGGCGAGTTCGTTCCGCACGTTCTCAGGAGGAGTTGCGCATGTTCGCACGCAGATCAGCGGGCCTGGTCGGTGCCCTGACCCTGGCACTGGCCCTCACCGCGTGCGGGTCGTCGTCGGACAGCGGTACGGCGGACACGTCCGGGAAGGGGAACGGGACCCGTGTGTTCACCGCGGACAACGGCAAGGTCACCATCCCCGCCGACCCGCAGCGCGTGGTGGCCACCGGCTACGCCGTGCCGACCCTGATCGAGGCCGGCGCCCCGCTCGTCGGGATCTCCTCGTGGCAGCGCGGGGAGGCCCTGATGAGCGACGAGGACCTGGCCACCTACAAGAAGCTGACCAAGGTCGCGGGCGAGCAGGCCGCCGAGACCAACTACGAGGCCATCGCCGAGGCCGAACCGGACCTCATCGTCCTCGGTGTGCCGACCCCGGTGCTCGGCGACATCGACATGGAGCGGCTGAAGTCCATCGCGCCGGTCGTGGCGGTCGGCCCGACCGTGCCGTCGCAGTGGCGCGAGGTGTCCCGCAAGCACGCCGACGCCGCCGGCGTGCTCGACGACTACGACAAGGTCAAGGCCGAGTACGAGGCCAAGGCGGCGGAGCTGAAGAAGAAGTACCAGGCGGTGCTGCCGCAGCTGAAGCTGGGGCACGTCGGCGCGTACGGCGACACCTCCAAGGGCACCTTCCAGCGCGAGTTCGGCGGCTCGTGGGGCACCAGCGTCGCCCAGGACATCGGCGCCGTGTACTACGGCGCGGTCAAGAAGGCCGGCCCCGGCTCCCAGTCGGTCAGCGAATACCCGTCCATCGAGGAGCTCTCGGACTCGCTCGGCGAGGCCGACGCCATCACCTACTCGGTCGACCCCGACGGCGGCGTCCCGGAGTCGGTGCAGTACGTCCTCGACTCGAAGCTGTGGAAGAACCTGCCCGCGGTCAAGAAGGGCATGGTCTTCCCGATCGCCTACACCGAGGCCGCGACCTACGGTGACGCCCTGAAGACCCTCGACGCGATCGACACGTCGTTCGCGCCTCTCCTGGACCGGTGACCGCTCCTCCTGGACCGGTGACCGCCGCGGTCCGCACCTCCGGAGGGGCGGGAACCGGGCGGGACCTGCCACGCGCCGGCCTGCTCCTCGGCGGGCTGGTGCTGCTGGCCGTCATCGCCGTGCTGAGCATCGGCATCGGCGCCCACCGGGTTCCGCCCACCGAGGTGGTGCGGGCCCTGCTCGACTACCGGGGGACGAACGACCACGTGATCGTACGGGACGTGCGGGCGCCGCGCGCGCTGCTGGCCATGGCGGTGGGCGCCGCGCTCGCGGTGGCGGGCGCGCTGATCCAGACGCTGGCCCGCAACCCGCTGGCCGAGCCCGGCATCCTCGGGGTCACCGCGGGGGCGGGGTTCGCCGTCACCGTCGGCTCGGCGCTCGGCCTGGCCGGCGGGCAGACGGGCCAGCTGGTCTGTGCCGTCGCCGGCTCGGTCCTCGCCGCGCTGCTGGTGACGGCGGTCGGGCGGCACTCGCCGCTGCGCCTGGTCCTCACCGGGGTGGCCCTGACCGCGGTGCTCAGCGGCATCGCGCTGGGCCTCAGGCTGATGCTCCCGGACGTCTTCGACGCGTACCGGTTCTGGTCGGTCGGGACGCTGGCCGGCCGCGAACAGGCACCGCTGGCGCTGCCGTCGGCCGCGATCGGGGTGTCCCTGCTCGGCGCGCTGCTGCTGAGCAGGCCGCTCAACGCGCTGGCGCTGGGCGAGAACGTGGCGCAGACCCTGGGCGCGGTCGTGGCCCGGACCCGGGCCGCGACCCTGGTGCTGATCACCGTGCTCAGCGGGGCCGCCACGGCGGTGGCCGGGCCGATCCTGTTCGTCGGGCTGATCGTGCCGCACCTGGTCCGCAGGCCGGCGGCCGGATCCGTGCCCTGGCTGATGCTCTACTCGATGGTGCTGGGCCCGGTCCTGCTGCTGGTCGCCGACATCGGATCACGCGTCCTGCTGCCCACCGGTGAGGTGCCGGTGGCCATCGTGACCGCGTTCCTCGGCGGCCCGATGCTGATCTGGGCCGTCCGCCGCCACGGGGCGGGGGCACTGTGACCGCGGCCGGGGTGCGGGCGGCGGCGGCCGGGCCGCGGGCGGCACGGGTCGCGGAGGTGCTGCGGGCGGCCCGCCGCACGGTGCTGGTCTGCGCGGTGCTGGTCGCCCTGATGCTGGGGCTGGGCCTGCTCGGGCTGTGCTACGGCGCGTCCTGGGCCTCCCCCGGTGAGGTGCTGGCCGTGCTCACCGGGTCGGAGCACTCCGTGGTGATCCTCGCATGGCGGCTGCCGCGGGTGGCGGCCGGACTGGTCTTCGGCGCCGCGCTCGGAGTGGCCGGAGCGCTCTTCCAGAACCTGACGCGCAACCCGCTCGGCAGCCCGGACGTGATCGGTCTCGACGCGGGCGCCTACACCGGGGCCCTGATCGCCATCACCGTGCTGTCGGGCACGCCCGCGCAGCTGGCCGGGGCCTCGGTGGCCGGCGGGCTGCTCGTCTCGGCCGTGGTCTACCTGCTCTCGTCCGACCGGGGCTTCTCGGGGCTGCGGCTGGTGGTGATCGGCATCGCGGTCAACGCGATGGTGACCGCGCTCAACTCGTGGATCGTGCTCCGCGCCGACCTGGAGGTCGCCATCGCCGCGGTGGGCTGGAGCGCCGGCTCCCTCAACGGCGTGGACTGGGCGGACCTGTGGCTTCCGTTCTGGGTGATCGGCGTGCTGCTGGCGCTGACGGCCGTGCGGAGCCGCGCCGTGCACCAGACGGCGCTCGGTGACGCGCTCGCGGTGACCACCGGGGTCGCGCTGGGCCGGCTGCGCCTGCTGATGGTGCTGGTCGGCGTCGGCTGCACGGCGACGGTGACCGCGGTGGCCGGGCCGATCGCGTTCATCGCGCTGGCCGCCCCGCAGATCGGCCGCAGGCTCGCGGGCGCGGCCGGGATCCCGCTGTTTCCGGCCGCGCTGACCGGGGCCGTCCTGCTCCAGGGCGCCGACCTGCTCGCCCAGGCGCTGCTGGCGCCGGTCGCGCTGCCGGTCGGCGTGGTGAGCACCGCGATCGGCGGCTGCTATCTGATCTGGCTGCTGACCAAGGAGGTGGGGCGGGCGTGACCGCACGTCTGACCGCGCGGGAGCTCACCCTGCGCTACGGCGACCGCGTGGTGTCCACCCGGCTGAGCCTGGACGTCCCCGACGGCGCGTTCACCGCCGTCGTGGGCCCCAACGCGTGCGGGAAGTCCACCCTGCTGCGCGCGTTCGTCCGGCTGCTGCGCCCCGACGCCGGGCACGTGGAGCTCGACGGGCGCGAGGTCGGCGGCTACCCGTCCAAGGCGCTGGCCCGGCAGCTCGGCTTCCTGCCGCAGGACCCGCTGTCCCCCGACGACATCAAGGTCCGGCAGCTGGTGGCCCGGGGCCGTTTCCCGCACCAGTCGCTGCTGGCGCTGTGGTCGGCCGGCGACGAGGAGGCCGTCGACGAGGCGATGGCCGCCGCGGGCGTCACCGACCTGGCGGGCAGGCCGGTCCAGGAGCTGTCCGGCGGGCAGCGGCAGCGGGTGTGGATCGCCATGGTGCTGGCCCAGCGGACGCCGTACCTGCTGCTCGACGAGCCGACGTCCTTCCTGGACATCACCCACCAGTACCAACTGCTCGCCCTGCTGGCCCGGTTGCGCGACCGGGGCCGCACCGTCATCGCCGTCCTGCACGACATCAACCAGGCCTGCCGCTTCGCCGACCACCTGGTCGCCATGCGGGGCGGCCGGGTGGTCGCCGAGGGCAACCCCGCGGACATCGTGGACGCGACGCTGATCAAGGACGTGTTCGACCTGCCGAGCGTCGTCGTCCCCGACCCGGTGACCGGTACCCCGATGGTCGTCCCCACGCTGCAAGGAGAGTGAGTTGAGCACCTCACGCGTCCCCTCGGACCGCCTGCTCCCGCTGACCGGCGCCCAGTGGGGGATCTGGAACGCGCAACGCCTGGAGCCGGACTCGCCCTATTACGTGGTCGGCGACGTGGTGGAGATATCGGGCGACGAGCCGATCGACACCGGGGCGCTGGCCGAGGCCGTCCGGGCGGTCCACGAGGAGGCCGAGAGCCTGCGGCTGCGGGTGTACGACACCCCGTCGGGGCCGCGCCAGGCGGTCGGCGAGGCGCCGGTCGGGCCGCCCCGGGTGGTCGACCTCGGCGGGGAGGCCGACCCCGCGGCCGCGGCGGCCGCGCTCGTCGAGGCCGAGCGGGTGCGGGCGGCCGCGACGTGCCGGGGGATGGTGGACCGGCCGCTGTACTCACCGGTCGTCATCCGGCTGTCGGACCACGAGGTCTGGTACACCCAGATGGGCCACCACCTGGTCATCGACGGCTACAGCGGCGCGATGCTGGCCCGCCGCACCGCCGCCCGCTACACGGCCCTGGTCCGCGGCACCGAGCCGCCGCGGCCCGCCTTCGGCACGATCGCCGGTCTCGTCGCCGCCGACCGGGCCTACCGGGACAGCGACCGGGCCGCCGAGGACCGCGCGTACTGGGTGGACCGGTTCACCCCGTTGCCCGACCTCGGCGACACCCGGACCAGCGCCGGGCCGCCCGGCCCCGCCCTGACCGCCCGTGCCGTGCTCACGCCCGGGGAGACGGCCCGGCTGCGCGCCTTCGCCGACCGGGAGGGTGTCACCTGGGGCGAGGCGCTGATCGCCTGCTACGCCGCGTTCCTCCACCGCGTGCTGGGGCGCACCGACGTGGTCTTCGCGCTGCCGCTGATGTGCCGCACCGAGTCGGTGGAGCTGCGCACCCCGGCCATGGCGGTCAACGTGCTGCCGCTGCGGGTGACCGTGCGCGGCGGGGACGGCCTGGCGGAGCTGACCCGGCGGGTCGCCGGCGTCCTGCGGGAGATGCGGGCGCACCAGCGCTACCGGGGCGAGGACCTGCCCCGCGACCTGGGCGTGCCCGGCGCGGGCGCGCTGCTGCACGGGCGCGGCATCAACCTCAAGGCGTTCGACCTGGCGATGGACTTCGCCGGGGCGAGGGGGACGATGCGCAACATCGCCGGCGGTCCGCCCGAGGACATGGGCCTGACCGTGCTGCCGACCCCCGACGGCGGGCTGCACCTCGGCTTCGAGGTCGACGCCCGCGGCAACGACCAGGCCGCGGTCGACGGCAAGCTGACCGGGCTGCGGGCGCTGCTGACCGGGCTGCTCGACGGTCTGCCCGTGGGCCGCGTTCCCCTGGCCGGCGACCGACCGCCGGCGCAGTGGACGCCCGAGGCCCTGCCGGGGGTGCCGCTCGCCGTGCCGGACGCGTTCGACGCCATGGTCGCCGCCCACCCGGGGCGCACGGCCCTGGTCTGCGGGCGGGACCGGCTGTCCACGGACGAGCTGGCGGACCGGGTGCACCGGCTGGCGCGGGCGCTGCGGGCCCGCGGGATCGGGCCCGACGACGTCGTGGCGCTGGCGCTGCCCCGCTCGGCCGGCCTGGTGACGGCCCTGCTGGCGGTGCTGGACGCGGGCGCCGCCTTCCTGCCCCTGGACACCACGCATCCGCCCGAGCGGCTGCGCGCTCTCGTCGACGACGTCCGCCCCGCGCTGGTGATCACGGCCGGCGCGTTCGACGGACGGGGCTGGGACGCCCCGCCCACCGGGACGGACGGCCTCCCCGGCACGGTCGATGAGCGGGAACCGACAGCACCGGCCGACGAGCAGCACAAGCCCGTCGGTGCGAGCGACCGACCGACGCGGGACACGCCGCCCACCGGGACGGACGGACCCTCCGGCACCGTCGACGGACGGGAACCGACCGCTTCGGCCCGCGAGGACAAGCCCGCAGGCACAACCGACCGGCCGGCACGGAACGCGCCGCCCACCGGGACGGACGAACAACCGCCCGGCGCGGTCGACGGACGGGAACCGACAGCACCGGCCGACGAGCAGCACAAGCCCGTCGGCACAGCCGGCCGGCTGGCGTGGGACGCGCTGCTCCGTGAGGCCGAAGGGCTGTCCGGCGCGCCGCTCGGGGCCGGTGAACTGGCCGCGCCCCGGCACCCCGACCACCTGGCCTACGTGATCCACACCTCCGGGTCGACCGGGCGCCCCAAGGGCGTGCTCGGCCGGGCCGGCGGTCTCGCGGCGCTGCTGCACCACCACCGCGCCGCGGTGGTCGCCCCGGCCGAGCGGGCCGCGGGCAGGCGGCTGCGCACCGCCCACACGTATTCCTTCGCGTTCGACTCCGCGTTCGACCATCTGGTGTGGCTGCTGTGCGGGCACGAACTCCACGTCTACGACGCCGAGACCGCCCGCGACGCCGACGCCCTGCTCGCCGCGTACGCCCGCGACGGCATCGACGTCGTCGACACCACCCCGTCGATGGCGGCGCCGCTGGTCGACGGCGGTCTGCTGGACCTGCGGCCGACGCTGCTCGTCCTCGGCGGCGAGGCCGTCCCGCCCGCGCTGTGGCGGCGGATCGCCGCGTCCGGGGTCACCGCCCGCAACCTGTACGGGCCGACCGAGGCGACCGTGGACAGCACCACGGCGCCGGTCACCGGTGACGAGCCGGCGATCGGCCACCCCCTCGCGGGCACCCGGGCCTACGTCCTCGACGGCGCCCTGCATCCGGTGCCGCGGGGCACGGTGGGCGAGCTCTACCTGGCGGGCCCGCAGCTGGCCCGCGGCTACCTGGGCAGGCCCGGCGCGAGCGCCGAGCGGTTCGTCGCCGACCCGTTCGGACCGCCCGGCACCCGGATGTACCGCACGGGCGATCTGGCCCGGTGGGTTCCCGGACGCGGCCTGGAGTACGCCGGCCGCGCCGACGACCAGGTCAAGATCCGCGGTCACCGGGTGGAGACCGGCGAGGTCGAGGCCGCGCTGGCCGCGGTGCCCGGGGTCACGGCGGCCGCCGCGGCCGTGCGGTCGTCCCGGCTGGTCGGGTACGTCGTGTCCGCCTCGGTCACCGGGGACGCGGTCCGCGCCCACCTGGCCGAGCGGCTGCCCGAGCACCTGGTGCCCGCGGCGGTGGTGGTGCTCGGCGCACTGCCGCTGACGCCCAACGGCAAGCTCGACCGCGCCGCGCTGCCAGCGCCCGCGGCGACCGCCGGCGGCCGGGAGCCGGGCACGGAGCGGGAGCGGCTGCTGTGCGCGGCGGTCGCCGAGGTGTTCGAGGTGGAGCGGGTCGGGGTGGACGACGACTTCTTCGCCCTCGGCGGGGACAGCATCACCGCGATCACCGTCAGCAGCAGGCTGCGCGCCAAGGGCCTCGAACTGCGGCCCCGGGATCTGCTGGAGCGCCGCAGCTTCGCCTCGCTGGCCGCCTCCGCCGGGCAGGTGGCGGACGCCGACGGGCCGGCCGACGACCCGACCGGGCCGGTGCCCGCGCCGCCGATCGTGCGCGGCCTGCTCGACGCGCACCCGGACGTCGACGTCGTCGCGGGCTACGCGCAGTGGACGGCCCTGCGGGTCGACGGCCTCGCCCACGACGACCTGGTGCGGGGTGTGCGGGCGGTGCTCGACCGGCACGACGCGCTGCGGCTGCGCGTCGGGGAGGAAGGCCTGGAGATCCTGCCCGAGGGCACGGTCGCGGCCGTCGTGGGCGAGGTGCGCGGGGAGGACCCCGAGGCGGTGGCCCGGCGGCTGGCGGGCGAGCTGGACCCGCGGTCGGGCGACCTGCTGCGGGCCGCCCTGGTCCGCACCGGAGACGGCGGGCCGGACCGACTGGTACTGGTGGTGCACCACCTCGCCGTGGACGGCGTGTCCTGGCGGATCCTGCTGCCCGACCTGCACACCGCCTGCACGGGCGGCGCCCTGCCGCGGACCGGGGCGTCCTGGCGGCGGCACGCCACGCTCCTCGCCGAGCAGGGGAGGTCCGGCGCGCGCCGGGACGAACTCGGCCACTGGCTCGCCGCGCTCGGCTCCGCGACCCGCCTGGGCGCCCGGCCGCTGGACCCGTCCCTGGACACGGTGTCCACCGCCCGCCGGTCGCTGACCGTGGCCTCGCCGGACGTCACCGAGGCCGTGCTGACCACGCTGCCCGCCGCCTACCGCGCCGGCGTCGACGAGGTGCTGCTGGCCGCGCTCGTGCTGACGCTGCGGGAGGGGGGCGCGGGCGGTGACGCGGTGACCGTCACGCTGGAGGGGCACGGCCGCGAACACCTCGATCTGTCCCGCACGGTCGGCTGGTTCACCAGCGAGTACCCGGTGCGCGTGCCGGCCGCCGGCGACGTGGGGGACGTCCTGCGCGCGGCCAAGGAGGCCAAGCGCGGCGTCCCCGGCGCCGGCATCGGCTACGGCGTGCTGCGCTGCCTGGACCCGGAGTCCGGTGCCGCACTGGCCGCCGTACCGCCGCCGGACGTGCTGCTGAACTACCTGGGCCGGTTCGCGCCGCTGTCGGGGACGGGGTGGCGGCTGCCGGAGCGGGACGCCTTCTCGGTGATCGAGCCCGGCGCCAAGGCGCTGGAGCAGGTGCTGGCCCTCAACTGCTTCGTCCACGAGGAGGGCGCGCCCCGGCTCGCCGTGGAGTGGACGGCCGCGACCGGGGTGCTCGGCCCCGACGCGCTGGCCGCCCTCCAGAAGTCCTGGGCGGCGGCCCTGGACGCGCTGGCCGAGCACGCGCTGCGCGCCCCCGGCGGGCTCACTCCGTCGGACCTTCCGCTGGTCGCCCTCGGCCAGGACGCCATCGACGCCCTGGAGCGGTCCGGCCGCATCGAGGACGTGTGGCCCGCCACGCCGCTCCAGGTCGGGCTGTCCTTCCACACCCTGGTCCGCGACGACCGGGACGCCGACGTCTACGTCGTCCAGGCCGTGACGACGCTGGAGGGCGATCTGGACCCCGGGCGGATGGCGGAGGCCGCGCGTGAGCTGCTGCGCCGCCACCCCTCGCTGCGGGTGTACCTGGCCCCGGCGGGGGACGAGGTGGTGCAGGTGGTGCCCGCCGAGGTGACGCTGGAGTGGCGGCGCGACGACCGGTTCGCCGAGGCCGTCCGCGCCGAACTCCGGCGCCCGTTCGACCCGTCCGGGCCGCCGCTGATCCGCTTCCTGCTGTCCCGTACCGGCCCGGCCGAGCACAAGCTGGTGATCACCAATCACCACGCGCTGCTCGACGGCTGGTCGATGCCGCTGGTCGGCCGGGCCCTGCTGGGCCTCTACGCCGAGCTGGGCGGCGGCCCGCCCGTGCCGGCCGCCACGGACGTGTCGGAGTACTTCCGGTGGCTGGCCGGCCGGGACCGGCAGGCGTCCCTGGCCGCGTGGCGCCGGGCGCTGGACGGCGTCGACGGTGCCACGCGGCTGGCGCCGGCGAGCGTCGGGACCGGTGTCGAGCGGCCCGGCCGGGTGGCGGTCGAACTGGGCCGGGAGTTCAGCGACCGGCTGCGCGCGTTCGCCCGCGAGCGGGGCGTCACCCTGACCACCGTGCTCCAGACCGCCTGGGGCCTGCTGCTGGGCCGGCTCACCGGGCGGCACGACGTGGTGTTCGGCTGCCCGGTGTCGGGCCGGCCCGCCGAGGTCGACGGCGTGGAGTCGATGATCGGCCAGCTCGGCACGACGATCCCGGTGCGCGTGCGGCACACCCAGGGCCAGACGGCCGTCGAGCTGTTGGCCCGGGTGCAGGCCGAGAGCGTCGCCCTGGCCGACCACCACTACGTCGGCCTGCCGGAGATCCAGCGGGCGGCGGGCGTCGGCGAGCTGTTCGACACCCTGCTGGTGATGGAGAACTTCCCGCTCTCCAGCCGGAACCGCGCTCCGGTCGGCCCCGGGCTCGACCTGGCCGGGGTCGACATCACCGACGCCACGCACTACGCGCTGACCGTGATCGTGATCCCCGGGGACTCGATCACGATCGGACTCGGCTACCAGCCGCGCGCCTTCACCGAGGCGGCCGTGCGCGACCACGGACGGTGGCTGCGGCACCTGCTGCGGGAGATCGTCGACGACCCGGAGCGGCCCGTGCTCGCGCTGCCGCTGCTCGACGGGGCCGAGCGGGAACGGATGCTGCGCACCGGCACCGAGGCCGTCCCCGCCAAGGAACGCGGGCCCTTGCTGGAGGAGTTCGCCGCCTGGGTGCGCCGCAAGCCCGACGCCGAGGCCCTCGTCTGCCGCGACCGCAGCCTCACCTACGCCGAACTGGACCGGGAGGCCAACCGCCTCGCCCACGCGCTGGTCCGGCGCGGGGTGCGGCCGCAGGACCCGGTCGCGGTGCTGCTCGGACGCGACATCGAGATGACGGTGGTGCTGTTCGGCGTGGCCAAGGCGGGCGCGGTGTACGTGCCGCTGGACCCGAGCCACCCCCGCGACCGGCTGGCGTACCTGCTCGACGACATCGCCCCGGCCGCCGCCGTGACGACCGGCGCCGAGCTGCCCGCCGCGCGGGAGATCCCGGTGCTGCGGCTGGACGACCCGGCCACGCTCGCCGGTCTGCCCGGAACCGACCCGGCCGAGGCCCGCGCCGCGCTCACCGAGGACGCCCTCGCCTACGTCATCTACACCTCCGGCACCACCGGACGGCCCAAGGGCGTCGGGGTGACCCACCGCGGCGTGCCCGACCTGATCGCCCTTCAGGAGGAGGTCGTGGGGGTCACCGAGCACGACCGCTACCTGCACTTCGCGTCGACCGGCTTCGACGTGGCGTTCTGGCAGACGATGGTGCCGCTGCTGTCCGGGGGCACCTCCGTGATCGCGCCCGAGGAGGTGCGGGTCCCCGGCGACGAACTGCTCGACTACATCGTCCGGCACCGGGTGACCGGGGTGAACCTGCTGCCGTCGTTCCTGGCGGCGATGCCCGACGACCGCACCGTCGATCCCGAGGTGTTCTTCGTGGTCGGCGCCGAACGCCTCGACCCGGAGCTGGCGCGGCGCTGGGGCGAGGGGCGGCGGGCGCTGTTCAACGCCTACGGTCCGACCGAGGTCACCATCAACTCCGTGACCTGGCGGTACGACCCGGACGACCCCGGCCCGCTGCCGATCGGCCGCCCCGACCCGAACGTCCGCGCCTACGTCCTGGACGGCGGCCTCCAGCCGGCCGGCACCGGGGTGACGGGCGAGCTGTACCTCGCCGGGCCGAGCCTGGCCCGCGGCTACGTCGGCCGTCCCGGCCTGACCGCCGCCGCGTTCGTCGCCGACCCCTTCGGTCCACCCGGCGAGCGGATGTACCGCACGGGCGACCTGGTGCGGTGGCGGCCGGACGGGCAGCTGGTGTTCCTCGGCCGCGCCGACCACCAGGTCAAGATCCGCGGCTTCCGCGTCGAGCTGGGCGAGATCGAGTCGGCCCTGACCCGCCATCCCGACGTGCGGGCGTGCGCGGTGGTCCTGCGGGAGGGCAGGCTCGTCGGCTACGTCATCCCGTCCGACGGCGCCGAGCCGGACACCGCGCGGCTGCGCGCCCACCTGGGCGCGCAACTGCCCGAGCACATGGTGCCGACCGCGCTGGTGGTGATCGACCGGCTGCCGCTGAGCCCCAGCGGGAAGCTCGACCCCGCCGCGCTGCCCGCCCCGGAGACCGCGACGGCCCGTCGGCGCGAACCGGCGACCCCGGCCGAGGCGGTGCTGCTCGGTGTGTTCCGGGACATCCTCGGCAGCGACGACATCGGCCCCGACGACGACTTCTTCACCATCGGCGGGGACAGCATCGTCTCCCTGCAAGTGGTGTCGCGAGCCCGTCGCCAGGGGCTCGGGCTGACCGCGCGGGACGTGTTCGAGGGGGAGACGGTAGCCGGGATCGCGGCCCGCGCCCGCGCCCTCGACGACACGGACGCCCCCGCGGTGGGGGACGCGCCGCTGACCCCGCTGATGCGGGACGTGCTGCGCCGGGCGGGCACCGCCGCGGACGGGTTCTGCCAGTGGGTGGAGGTGTGCGTGCCGCCCGGCGGCGACGAGGCCGGCTGGCGGGCCGTGCTCGACACCGTCCTGGCCCGCCATGACGTGCTGCGGGCCCACCTGGCCGGCGACGTGCTGCGCATCCCGCCGGCCGGCGCGGTGACCGGCGCCGACGTACTGACCCGCGTACCGGCCCCGCGCGACCCGCGCGCCCTCGTCGACGCGTGGACCGCCGAGGCGCGCGACGCGATGGACCCGCGCACCGGTCCGCTGCTGCGCGCGCTCTGGGTGGACGCCGGGCCCGACAGGCCGGGCCGGCTCGTCCTGCTCGCCCACCACCTCGTCGTCGACGGCGTGTCCTGGCGCGTCCTGCTGGACGACGTGCGGCACGCCCACGAGGGCGGCACACCGGCGCGCCACGGGCAGTCGTTCCTCGGCTGGGCGCGGTCGCTGCGCGACGCCGACCGGCGGGACGAGCTGCCGCACTGGCGGCGGATGACCCCCACACCGGCGCTGGCGGCCCGGCCGCTCGACCCCGCCCGGGACACCGCGGCCACCTCGGCGCACCACGAGATCCACCTCGACGCCGACACCACCCGCGCCCTGGTGACGACCCTGCCCGCCGCCCTGCGCACCACGCCGGACGCGGTGCTGCTCACGGCGCTCGCCCGGGCGGTCCGGGCCTGGCGCGGGACACCGCGGCTGCTGGTCGCGCTGGAGAGCCACGGCCGCCCGCCGCGGGTGGACCTGTCGCAGACCGTCGGCTGGTTCACCGCCGTCCACCCCCTGCTGCTCGACGCCGACGACGACCCGAAGGCGGTCGGGGAGCGGCTGCGCGCCCAGGGCGACGGCCTGGGCCACGGCATCCTCACCACGGCCGGTCTGCTGGACCCCGTGACGCCGGAGGTCGCCTGGAACTACCTCGGCCGCTTCCCCGGCGCCCCGGACGGCGACGTCCTCTGGCAGGCGCCGCCGGACGCGGATCCGCTCGGCTCCGGCGGCTCGGACGCGCTGCCCCTGCCGTACGCCCTGACGGTCGACGCCCTGGTGCGCGACGACCGGCTCGGGCTGCGGCTGACCTGGCCGGCCGCGCTGTTCCCGGCCGACGGGATCGAGGAGCTGGCCGGGCACCTGCGGACCGCGCTGCTGCGCACCGCCGCCGCGCCGGAGATCAGGCGGCTCGCCGGCGGCCGGCCGGCCGCGGAGGTGCAGCCGCTGACCCCGTTGCAGGAGGTGATGCTGCGGCACTCGCGCACCGAGCGTCCCGACCCGTACACCGTGCAGTCGGTGTTCTCCCTCGCCGGGCCGCTCGACCTCGACGCGCTGCGCGCCGCCGGCGCGGACCTGCTGGCCCGCCACCCGAACCTGGGCGCGGTGTTCCCCGCGGATCTCGCGGTGATCCCGGAGTCCCCCCGGCCGGACTTCCGGGTGTCCGACGGGCCGGCCGAGGAGGTGCTCGCCGCCGACCTGGCCGAGCCGTTCGACCTGGCCACCGGCCCGCTGGTCCGCCTGACCGTGATCCGCCACCACGCCGACCGTGCCGACCTGGTCCTGACCAGCCATCATGTGCTGTCCGACGGCTGGTCGGCGCCGCGCGTCCTCGCCGAGCTGTTCGCGCTGTACACGGCGCGGGTCCGGGACCGGGCACCGGAGCTGCCCGCCCCCGTGCCGTTCGCCGACTACCTGCGCTGGCGCGCCGATCACGAGCCCGACCTCACCGTCTGGGCGGCCGAGCTGGAGGGGCTGCCCGAGGGCGACCACCTGGTCGGCGGCGCGGACGTGGGCCCCGCGTGGCAGGAGCCCGCGGTCATCACGTTCGACGCGCCGCTGGTGGCCCGGCTCACCCGCCTCGCCGCCCGGCGCGGCCTGACCCGGAACACGCTGGTGCAGGGCGCGTGGGCGGTACTGCTCGCGAGGCGCTCCGGCCGGGCGGACGTGTGCTTCGGCGCCATGGTCGCCTGCCGTCCCCCGGAGCTGGCGGGCGTCGAGGAGATCATCGGGCTGCTGGCCAACACGGTGCCCGTGCGGGCCCGGCTGACGGGCACGCTCGCCGACACCCTCACCGCGCTCCAGGCCGGTCAGCGGGCCCTGGTCGAGCACCACCACGTGGCGCTGTCCGACCTGGAACGGCTGACCGGGCGGCGCCGGCTGTTCGACAGCCTCGTGGTGTTCGAGAACTATCCGGTCGACCCGGACCGGCTGCGCGAACCGGCCCCCGGTCTCAGGGTCGTCGGGACCCGCTTCCGCGAGGCCACCCACCATCCGGTGACGCTGACGGTCGTGCCGGACGGCGACGCCTGGACCGGGGTGCTCGCCCACCGGGCCGGGGTGGCTGCCGACGGGCTCGCCGAGGAGCTGCTCGACCTGCTGCGGACCCTGGGCGACCGCCTCGACGACGACGTCCTCACCCTCCTGGAGCGCCGATGAGCAAGGACACCGCGCCGCCCGCACCGGCCGAGCGGGTCGACGGACGGCTGCTGCGCACCGCGTTCGTCCTGGTGCTCGGCACGTTCATGGCCACCGTGGACGCCACGATCGTCAGTGTCGGCATCGACACCCTGGCGGGCGAGTTCGGCGCCTCCGTCGCCGGGATCCAGTGGGTCAGCACCGCCTATCTGCTGGCCGTCGTCACGGCCGTGCCCGCCTCGGGCTGGCTGGCCGACCGGTTCGGGGGGCGGCGGGTCTGGCTGGCCGCCGTGGGCGTGTTCCTGCTCGGTTCGGCGCTGTGCGCGCTGGCCTGGTCGGCGTCGAGCCTGATCGTCTTCCGGGTGGTCCAGGGCCTCGGCGGCGGGCTGCTGCCGCCGACCGGGCAGGCGCTGCTGGCCCGTATCGCCGGCCCGGCCCGCACCGGACGGGTGCTCAGCGTCGTCGCCGTCGTCCCCCTGCTGTCGCCGGTGCTCGGCCCGCTGGCCGGCGGGTCCCTCCTCGCCGTGGCGTCCTGGCAGTGGCTGTTCCTGGTCAACCTGCCGATCGGGGTGGCCGCGGTGCTGCTCGCCCGCCGCCATGTGCCGGTGGTGCCGGCGGCGCCGGGGCGGACGGCGTTCGACGTGCGGGGGGCCGCGCTGCTCTCCCCCGGCCTGGCCGTCCTGGTGTTCGGCCTGACCGAGGTCGCCGACGGCCGCGCCGTCACCGCCACGGTGGGTGTGTCGGCGGGCCTGGCGATGCTGGCCGGGTTCACCGTGCACGGGCTGCGGACGCGCGGCGTTCCGCTGATCGACCCCCGGCTCTTCGCCCGGCCGCCCTTCGGCGCCGCCGCCCTCGCCCTGCTCGTCCTGGGCGCGTCGGTGTTCGGCACGATGTTCCTCCTGCCGCTGTACTTCCAGACCGGCCGCGGTCTGTCGGCGTGGCAGGCGGGGCTGCTGCTGGCCCCGCAGGGGCTGGGCGCGGCGGCGGGCTCGGTGCTGGTCAACCGGACCGTCGACGCGGTCGCCCCGCGGACGCTGGTGGTCACCGGTATCGCGCTGGTCCTGGCCGGCACGGTCCCGTTCACCCAGCTCCACCACGGGGTGCCGGACGGCGCGACGGCCTCGGCGCTGGCGGTGCGCGGGTTCGGGATGGCCATGATCAGCGCCCCCGTGATGAACATCGTCTACAGCCGTATCGAGCCCGGACGCATCCCTCGCGCGTCCGCGGCGCTCAGTCTGCTCGGTACGGTCGGCGGCTCGGTCGGCACGGCGGGCCTCGCCGTGGTGCTCCAGGACCGGCTGGCCGCCCGGCACCAGGACGTCCCGGAGGCCTTCGCCGACACCTTCTGGTGGGTGGTCGGTCTGGGGCTGCTGGCCGCCGCCGGGGCCACGCGCCTGCCACGGACCCGTGCCGGCAAGCGGGCGTGACGCGGCCGGCGGCCGCCCCGGCCGTTCAGTCCGAGTTCGTGACCGGTGCGGTCCGCAGGAAGGACAGGGCCATGCCGCCGAGGTCCTCGATGAGGGTGGGCAGATCGCTGCCCTGGGCCGCCGCGGGCGCCACGTCGAGCGCCAGGGCTCGGGCGAGGGCGGCGTAGACGGTGGTGAAGATGGAGCCCACCGCGCGGACGGGATCGGGGTGCCGGATCTCGTCCCGCCGGCTGAGCAGCAGTTCCGTGAATCGGTCGCGCAGGTCCCTGTACCCGGACTTGCCCATGTCGGCGACCGCCGGGTCCACGGCGCCGCGCTGGAGGAACGCGCCGAGGACCCTCCCCTGGCGTTCCAGCAGGCCGGCGAACTCGGCGATCAGCGCCGGGAGCAGTTCGGCCAGCGTCAGCCCCGCCCAGCGCTCCGCGTCGGTGAGGGTGCGGTGCTCGGCCAGCATCCGCTCCTGGAACCTGCCCTGCGCGGCCCGCAGCAGGTCGTCCTTGCCGTCCACGCGGGTGTAGATGGAGCCGACGGACACCTTGGAGCGGCGGCTGACCTCGGTCAGCGCGAAGCCCGCGTAGCCCTTCTCCGCCAGCAGTCGCAGCGTCGTGTCGAGCACCAGATCGAACGAACGCTGGCTGCGCTCCTGTTTCGGAGCGCGGACGCCGGCTGCGGCTGCCGCGGGACGCTGTGAAGGGGACACGACCAGATCCTACGCCGGGAGGGCGGGGCGGCGGCCCGGCAGGTGCCGCCCCGCCCGGGACCGTCGTCGGTGACGGTCAGCCGTCCTCGGTGGTGGCGCACAGGACGGCGCCGAGCACGTGGGCGCCGTCGGTGCCGTAGCCGGGGAAGGTGATGAAGTCGCCCGGGTTCGCGACGCGGCACGGCACCTCCCGGCCGTCGCTGTAGGAGATGGTCAGGGTGTAGGTGCTGGAGCAGGTGTTGCTGACGAACGTGTAGCGCCAGTCCGCGCTGACCTCCAGGCAGGATGGGGCGCTGTCGTACGTCTCCGCCGCCGTGGGCGACACCGCGTGTGCTGCCGAGCCTCCCGTCAGCACCGACAGCGCCGCCGCCGCGACCACGATCGTTGAACGCGTAACCCGTCGCACGGGGTCCCTTCCCTTCAACTCGTGAAACCGACGACTCGACTCTAGGGGCGTTCACGAGTGACCCGGTCCGCTTCGAGCCACCTTTCGCAAGTTTCAGCAACTTCTTTCAACTACTTCTGCACACAGCACTCATGGGTATCCGCAGGTGCCGTGGTCGGTGGCGCCGCTCCGGTGCGCGGGCGGGCGCGGGGCGCGGGGACGCCCCGCGGAGGGTGCCGCGCCGGTGCGGTGCATCACGGCAGGGCAGGGCCCGGTTGCCGGCTCCGGAGCGCCCCGCCTGTGCGGACCGCCCGGATCGGCCGGAAGAAGCCGTCGCCCGCCGGGCGGGCGAGGCCGGACGGGCGCTCCGCGGGCGGCCGGGAGAACGGGCGGCGCCGGTCCCGTCCGGCGACTGCTCGACGGACGGGACCGGCGCCCCGGTTCAGGCCCTCTCAGGGGAGCCGCTTCAGAGCCGCACCTCCACGCCGGTCGCCGCGAGCAGTGCGCCGTTGGCGGCCCGCTGGGTGGCGACGACCTGGCCGCGCAGCGCCTCCGCCACCCGGTCGCGGTCGCGCGGGTCGACGGTGAAGGCCGGCAGGCCGCTCAGTTCGGGGTGGGCGGCCTTCTCCTCCGCGGTCAGCTCCGTCGGGCTCAGGCGCAGCCACCGGCCCTCGTGGGAGAGGGCCCCGTCCTCGATGGCGAGCGTGCCCTCGCCGTCGTAGACGAGCTGCTGGGTCGTCGCGCCGGTGGCCTTCACGTCCCACACCAGCGTGTCCGCGCCGATCCAGTGCGCCTGGGACGTGCCGAGGTCCAGGTCGGGAGCGGCGCCCACGGTGGGCAGCAGATAGCCGGTGTCGCCGCTGACGAGCCAGGCCTCCTTGCCGTAGGTGGCGAAGTCCAGGGAGCGGTCGCTCGCGATGTCCTTCTCGTCGCCCTTGTGGATGATGTAGCTCAGCGAGGTCGCGTTGTCCGCCAGGGGCACTTCGAAGGTCACGCCGAAGGCGTCCTCGGCGACCGGGAGCAGCGGTTTGGTCCAGTCGGTGGGGGTGGCGGCGCCGGTCCAGGCGTGCAGGCCCCAGCCGTCGTAGTCGCCGTCGGACCGGTGGTAGTGGATGACGGCCGTCTTCGCGTCCTGCGGCGGATAGGCGCCGTCGGGCGCGGTCTCCGCCTGGCCGTCCTGGCCCTGTTCGATCCAGACGGCGCCGGTGTCCGCCGGCGCGACGGTGCGCTCGGGGCCGTCGGCCACGCCGTCCTTCTCCACCGTGTACGTCATCTGCGTGGCGTCCTCGGCGAGCTTGACCCAGGCGAAGGCGCCGTAGGCGTCGCGGCCGACGAAGTCCGCCGTGGCCGTACCGGACTTCAGCTGCCAGCCGTCGTAGTCCCCGTCCGTCCTGCGGTAGTGGACCACGGCGTAGTCGCGGTCGACCGCGCTCGGGCGGGCCGGCTCGGGCGGTCGTCCGGCGCTGGTGGTGGCGAGGTCGCTCGCGGTGCGGCCGCGGCTGTCGACGACGACGGCCTTGTACCGCAGGGCCGTTCCCGCCGCGACGGTGTCGGGCAGGTGCTGGGTGATCCGGTAAGGGGCGTGGTCGGCCGAGCCGAGGGTCTGCCAGGCGCCGTCACCGACCTGCGCGGCGAACACCACCCGGTTCAGACCGCCGCCCGACACCTCGGCGGAGATCTCCACATCGCCCGTGGCACCCGCCGCCGGAGCCGTCAGCTCGACCTTCGGCGCCGTCTTGGGGGCGGCAAGCCGCTGCCCGGCCTTCAGCACCACCGCCGAGAGGCCCGGCACCGTCACGGTGATCCGCCGGCCGGCGTCGCTCCGCACCTTCGCCGACGTCCCGTAGACGCCCGTGAACGTCGTCCGCGCCGAGCCGGTCTCCAGCTCCACCGTCCGCGCCTCGGCCGAGTTGTTCACCGCCACGACGTACTCGATCCGCTCGTCCATGTCGGTCCGCGAGAAGGCGTACACGCCCTGCCCGCTGTCCGCGTACCGCTCCGTCTGCACACCGTCCCGCAGCGCCGGATGCTTCTTCGTCAACGCCGACAGCGCGGCGATGGAACGGTAGAGCGGGTGCTGCTGGTCGTACGCGTCCGAGGCGTGTGTGCGGTCCGTGCCGATCTGGTCGTCGTCCAGGTAGTCGGCGACCTGCGAGGCGAAGAGCGTCTGGCGTGCTCCCTTGTCGCCGCCGGGGCCGGTGAAGCCCTGCTCGTCACCGGCGTAGATCACCGGGTTGCCGCGGGACAGGAACAGCAGCTCGTGCGCGAACGTGGACCGCTTCAGCAGCTCCGCGTCGCTCGCGTCCGGGTTGTCCTGGGCGATGAAGGAGCCGATGCGGCCCATGTCGTGGTTGCCGAGGAAGGTCACCTGTTCATAGGCGTTGGCCTTGTCGGTGGTGTAGCGGTAGTCCTGCGCGAAGACGTCGGAGAGGGTGCCGGCCGGCTTGTCCTGCGAGGCGTAGCCGCGGATGGCGTTCTGGAGCGGGAAGTCGAGCGTGGCGTCGAGGCGGCCCTGGGTGACGTAGGGCGCGGTGACGGCCGGGTCGGAGGAGAGCGTCTCCCCGAAGACGAAGAAGTCCTCGCGGCCCCTCTTCGCGGCGTACGCGTCGACGGCCGTGGCCCACTGGGTCCAGAACTCCATGTTCACGTTACGGACCGTGTCGACGCGGAAGCCGTCCACGTCGAAGTCCTTCACCCACTTCTGGTAGATCCGCTCCATGCCCTCGACCACCTCGGGACGCTCGGTCCACAGGTCGTCCAGGCCGGTGTGGTCGCCGTACAGGCCGCTCTCGCCGACGAAGGTGGAGTCGCCCCGGTTGTGGTACATCGTGGGGTCGTTCAGCCACGCCGGGACCTTCGTCCCCTCCTCGCCCGCCAGGGTGACGGGCGTGTAGGGGAAGCCGTCCGCGTCGACCTCGCGCACCTCCTCGGTGTCGTCGAAGGGGCGCCCCTCGGTGTCGAGGTAGGGGTAGGCGCCCTTGGAGCGGTAGCCGAACTCCTGCTCCGCGTAGGTGACGGTGTCGGCGGTGTGGTTGGTGATGACGTCGAAGAAGACCTTCATCCCCTTGGCGTGCGCCGTGTCGATGAGGCGTGCCAGGTCGGCGTTGGTGCCGAAGTGCGGGTCGACCTGGGTGAAGTCGGTGATCCAGTAGCCGTGGTAGCCGGCGGATTCGCCGCCGCCCTGCACCGGCTTGTTCTTGAAGATGGGCGCCAGCCAGATCGCGGTGGTACCGAGCCCCTTGATGTAGTCCAGCCGGTCGATCACCCCCTTCAGGTCGCCGCCCTGGTAGAAGCCCTTGTCGGTGGGGTCGTAGCCGGTCTGCGTGCGGTCGCCGGTCAGACCGCCCTCGTCGTTGGCGCTCGACCCGTTGGCGAAACGGTCCGGCAGGAGGAAGTAGGCCTGTTCCCGGGTGAGGTCGTGCCGGGCCGGCTCGGCGGCCAGCCGGGCGTCCGACGGCGGGGCCTGCGGCCGGGAGCCCGCCGAGGCCGGCGGGGCGGCGTGCAGCGAACCGGCGAGCACCGCGGCGGCGACGGCCGCGGCGGTCGCCACGGCGGTGCGGCGGGCGGTGCGCCGCGCCGGGGTGCCGGGACCGTCCGCGCCACCGCGGGTGTCGCGGTGCTCCGGCTGCGGACCCGGGACGGCTCTTCGGCGCGTCGGGTCCTTCGGTGCTCCGGCGTCGTGCCGGTGCGTCGGGTCTCTGTCTGAACCAGTCACCGTGCTGGGTCCTTCCGGTCAGTTGTCGGCGATGCGGACGGCGGTGGCGCCGAGCAGGGCGCCGCTGTCCGCGCGCTGGGTGGCGATCAGTGCGCCGGCGTCGAGCGCCTGGGCGACCCGGTCGCGGTCGCGCGGGTCCACGTGGAACACGGAGGCGTCGGCGAACTGCGGATACGTCTCCTGCTGCTCCCGTGTCAGCTCGCCCGGTACCAGGCGCAGCCACCGGCCCTCGTCGGAGAGGGCGCCGTCGACGAGCGTGAGGCCGCCCTCGGGCGCGTAGACGAGCTGCTGGCTCGCGACACCCGTGCCCTCGCCCTCCCATACGACGGTGTCGTCGCCGATCCAGGTGGCGGCCGACCGGCCGAGGTCGAGGCCGAAGGCCCCGCCGATGGAGGGCGCCAGGTAGACGGGGTCACCGGCGACGCGCCACACCTCGCGCCCGTACAGGGAGAAGTCGAGGGCCTCGTCGGTGGCGATGTCCTTCTCCTCCTTCTTGTGGAGGATGTAGCTGAGCGAGGCGGCGCCGTCCTTCAGCGGGACCTCGAAGACGAGGCCGAAGGCGTCCCGGCGCACCGGCTGGATGGGGTCGTTCCACTCCGGCGGATCCGCCGAGCCGGTCCAGGTGTGCAACCCCCAGCCGTCGTAGTCGCCGTCGGGCCGGTGGTAGTGGAGGACGGCCTTCGTGGCGTCCTGGGGCGGGGCGGCGTCCTGGGGCCGGTCGGTGCGGACCGTGTCGCTGCCCTGCCGGGTCCACACCTCGGCGGCCACGGAGAAGTCGACGGTCATCTCGGTTCCGTCGGCGGTGCCGTCCTTCTCCACGGTGAAGCGGACGGGTCCGGTGCCGGGCGGGATCCAGGCGAAGGCGCCGTAGGCGTCGCGTCCGGCGAAGTCCGCCGTCGTGCCGTCGGCGGTCCTCAGCCGCAGCCCGTCGTAGTCGCCGTCGGCCCGCTGGTGATGGACGACACCGTAGGTGCGCTGCACGGTCGGTTTCCCGGGGACGGGGGCCTGTCCGGCACTGGTGGTGGCGAGGTCGCTCGCGGTGCGGCCGCGGCTGTCGACGACGACGGCCTTGTACCGCAGGGCCGTTCCCGCCGTCACCGTGTCGGGCAGGTGCTGGGTGATCCGGTAGGGCGCGTGGTCGGCCGAGCCGAGGGTCTGCCAGGCGCCGTCACCGACCTGCGCGGCGAACACCACCCGGTTCAGCCCGCCGCCCGACACCTCGGCGGAGATCTCCACATCGCCCGTGGCACCCGCCGCCGGAGCCGTCAGCGTCACCTCGGGCGCCACCGCCGGTGCCTTCAGACGGCGGTCGGCCTCGAGCACCACGGCCGACAGGCCCGGCACCGCCACCGTGATCCGCCGGCCGGCGTCGCTCCGCACCTTCGCCGACGTCCCGTAGATACCCGCGAACGTCGTCCGCGCCGAGCCGGTCTCCAGCTCCACCGTCCGCGCCTCGGCCGAGTTGTTCACCGCCACGACGTACTCGATCCGCTCCTCCGCGCCGGTCCGCGAGAAGGCGTACACGCCCTGCCCGCTGTCCGCGTACCGCTCCGTCTGCACACCGTCCCGCAGCGCCGGATGCTTCTTCGTCAGCTGCGAGAGCGCGGCGATGGAACGGTAGAGCGGGTGACTCCGGTCGTAGGCGTCCGAGGCGTGTGTGCGGTCCGTGCCGATCTGGTCGTCGTCCAGGTAGTTGGCGACCTGTGAGGCGAACAGTGTCTGGCGGCCGTCGACGTCTCCGCCGGCGCCGGTGAAGCCCTGCTCGTCGCCCGCGTAGATCACCGGGTTGCCCCGGGACAGGAACAGCAGCTCGTGCGCGAACGTGGACCGCTTCAGCAATTCCGCGTCGCTCGCGTCCGGATTGTCCTGCGCGATGAAGGTACCGATGCGGCCCATGTCGTGGCTGCCGAGGAAGGTCACCTCACCGTAGGCGTCGGCCTTGTCGGTGGTGTAGCGGTAGTCCTGTGCCAGGACGTGGGAGAGGTCGGTCGCCGGGGCGCCCCGGGAGGCGTAGTTGCGGAAGGCGGCCTGGAGCGGGAAGTCGAGGGTGCCGTCGAGCCGGCCCTGCACCAGGTACGGCGCCATCACCACCGGGTCGGCCGAGAACGCCTCGGCGAACACGAAGAAGTCGGGTCGTCCCTGCCGGGCCGCGTACGCGTCGAGCGCGGTGGCCCACTGGGTCCAGAACTCCATGTTCACGTTCTTGGCGGTGTCGACGCGGAAGCCGTCCACGCCGAAGTCCTTCACCCACGTCTCGTAGATCCGCTCCATGCCCTCGACCACTTCGGGGCGCTCGGTCCACAGGTCGTCGTTGCCCATGAAGTCGCCGTACAGGGCGCTCTCGCCGGCGAAGGTCGAGTCGCCCCGGTTGTGGTACATCGTGGGGTCGTTGAGCCAGTCGGGCACCATCCGGTCGTGCTCACCGGTGCGTACCCGCGGGGTGTAGGGGAAGCTGTCGGCGTCGACCTCGCGCATGCCGGTGCTGTCGTCGAAGGGGCGCCCCTCGGTGTCGAGGTAGGGGTAGGCGCCCTTGGAGCGGTAGCCGTACTCCTGTTCCGCGTAGTCGACGGTGTCGGCGGTGTGGTTGGTGATGACGTCGAAGAAGACCTTCATCCCCTTGGCGTGCGCCGTGTCGACGAGGCGTGCCAGGTCGGCGTTGGTGCCGAAGTGCGGGTCGACCTGGGTGAAGTCGGTGATCGCGTATCCGTGGTAGCTGGCGGTCTGCCGGCCGTTGACGGTCTGGACGGGCTTGTTCTTGAACACCGGTGCCATCCAGATGGCGGTGGTGCCCAGTCCCTTGATGTAGTCCAGCCGGTCGGTCACCCCCTTCAGGTCGCCGCCCTGGAAGTAGTCCTTGTCGGTGGGGTCGTAGCCGGTCCGGGTGCGGTCGCCGGTCAGGCCGCCCTCGTCGTTGGCGCTCGACCCGTTGGCGAAACGGTCCGGCAGGAGCAGGTAGAACTGTTCGCGGGAGGACGCCGGGCGGGCCGGGGTGCGGGCCAGCACCGCGTCGGACGGGGGATCGGCGACGGCCGCGGCGGCGGCCGGGGGCGCGGTGGCCGGCAGGGACGTCAGCGCCGGGGCGATCAGGGCGAGGGCCAGTAATCTGGCGGTCCTGCGCCGGGGCGGGGACAGGGTCACGGGGTGTTGCTCCTCAACGGTCGCACGTGGGCGCCGCCCGCGGGGCGCGGGCGGCGTGGGTGGTGCTGTGGTCGTCCGGCGCGCCGCCGTGAGGGCGGCGCGCCGGGCGGTCGTGGGGGGCAAGACCGTGAAGGGGGACCGGCTCAGCTGCGCCAGGTGTCACTCAACGTGATCTTGCCGCTGGACGGGACGGTGGCGGTGCGGTTGCTGCCGCTCTCCCAGGTGACGTTGCCGGAGGCGTCCTTGCGGATGTACTTGTACTCGAAGGACGTTCCGGCGGTGAGTTCGACGTCGAGCTTCCAGACGGGGTAGCTCGTCGGGTCGAGCTTGAGGGCGTTGGAGGTGTTCCAGTTGCCGAGCGCGCTCTGGTTGCCGGTGACGTAGATGTTCTCGCCGTAGACCGTGGTGGCGGTGACGTTGAACGACGCGCCGGTGCTGACGACGGGCTCCTCGCTCTCGCCGTCGCCGCACGAGGTCGCCCCAGTGTGCAGGGCGAGCGCGGTGTTGGAGCCGAGCGTGGCGGTGAACTGGCCGGAGCCGTTCACGGTGACGGGCTGGTTGCTCTGGACGTCGCAGTAGGTGCCCGCGGGCAGCGAGGTCTGGAAGGTGCCGGTCAGCGACGACGACTCGTGGTTGATCACCACGTAGGCGTTGCTGCCGCGGCCGAACGCGATGGCGTTGTTGCCGTTGTCCCACCAGTTGGTGACCGCGGCGTCGCCGGCGGTGTTGCGCCACCCGACCATGCTCGCGATCTCGGTCCAGGCGTGCTGGCACTTCCAGCCCTCGGTGTAACAGGCGTTCACCTGGCCGTTGTTGGGCGGTCCGGCGTCGTGGTCGGAGAACTCGTAGCCCGAGTGGACGTCCGGGGAGCCGTAGGGCCAGGCCAGCATGAAGACGTTCGCCAGGGTGAAGTTGGCGCCGTCCTTGTAGGTGAGGGTGGTGCCGCTGCGCTCGGTGTCGTGGTTGGTGACGAACACGGAGGAGGTGGCGCTGGGCAGGTAGCCCCAGGCCTCGCCGAAGTTCTTCAGGTACGAGAGCTTCTCGCTGTTGAAGACCCGCTTGAGGTCGCGGCCGTAGGTGAACTCCTGGACGTCACCGGTGCCCGTGTACTGGCTGGGCTGCACGGCCTCGCCGGAGGCTCCGATGGTCTCCTGCTTCCAGTAGACGCTGGAGTTGGTGAGCCGGCTCTTGATGTTGCTCAGGTCGGCCGGGTCGATGTGCTTGGCCGCGTCGATGCGGAAGCCGTCGACGCCCAGCGAGAGCAGGTCGTTCATGTAGCCGGCGATCGTCTTGCGGACGTACTCCTCGCCGGTGTCGAGGTCGGGCAGGCCGCCCAGCTCGCAGTGCTGGACGTTCCAGGCGTCCGCGTAGTTGCTGATCGAGGCCGTGCAGTCGTCCATGTCGGCCGCGGAGTAGGTGCCCGGGTAGTCGTACTTGCTGAACGTGGAGCCGCCGGAACCCGTTCCGGAGCTGTTCGCCATGTGGTTGATTACCGTGTCCACGACAACCTTGACGCCGGCGGCGTGGCAGGTGCTCACCATGGACGAGAAGGCGGTCCGGTCGCCCAGCCTGGTGTCGATCTTGTAGCTGACGGGCTGGTACGCGGTCCACCACGGGGTGCCCTGGATCCGCTCCTGCGGCGGTGACACCTGGACGTACCCGTAGCCGGCGGGCCCGAGGGTGTCCGTGCACGCCTGGGCGACCGAGCTGAACTTCCATTCGAACATCACGGCCGTGACGTCCTTGTCGCCGGGAGGCGCCGCCTGAGCGGTACCCGGCACCGTGACGGCCACAGCGGCTCCCGCGACAAGGGCGAGTGCAGCGGCCACGGTTCTCCTGGCCATGGTTCCTCCTGATCCACGAACGTGGGGGGGTGCGGATGAGAGGCCTCACGCAGCAACGCGCCGTGCCTGGGGGCCTGTTGACGGTTCTTGCTGAAACACGGCAGAACTTCTTGCGGTCGTGACCGTACGAGTCTCCTCACCGTTGGTCAACAGGTGGCGCAAGAGCTGGTTCATCTTGTTCGAGAAGCCCGAGGTCAGGCGGTCGCCCGGTGGTTGCCTGGCTGAAAACTCTTTCGCAACCGTTGCAACGGTGTTACGTTCAACCGCACTTCCGGTCCGGTGTGCCGGAGGGACGGGACGTACGTCCGACGCCCTCACGCGCCCGGCCCTCCGGACCGGTTGCAGGACCGAGGCCCCGCGGCCCACTGCCGCCCCGCTGCCCCGACCAGGGCCGGCCGCGGGGCCTCCCCCACCCGGCCGCCTCACGCGTTCCACCGCGCGGTCGAGCCCCGCACCACCAGCTCCGGCTGGAACACGAACTCCGTCCGCTGCACGGGGTTTCCGTCGATCTCCTCCAGCAGCGCGTCCACCGCGGCCGTCGCCATGGCCTGGACGGGCTGGCGCACCGTGGTCAGCGGCGGATCGGTGAAGGGGATGAGGGGCGAGTCGTCGAACCCGATCACCGAGACGTCACCGGGTACCTCCCGCCCGCGCTCGCGCGCCGCGCGGATCACCCCCAGCGCCATGAGATCGCTGCCGCAGACGATGCCGGTGCACCCCTGGTCCAGCAGCGCGCCACCCGCCGCGTGGCCGCCCTCCACGGTGAACAGGGTCCGTCTGATGCTCCGTCCGACCGCCTCCCGGGGCACGCCCAGCTCGCTGCGCACCGCCACCGCGAACGCCTCGGCCTTGCGCCACGACGGCACGAACCGGGTGGGGCCGATGGCGAGACCCACCCGCTCGTGCCCCAGGTCGGTGAGGTGCCGTACGGCCATGCGGATCGCCGACCGGTCGTCCGAGGAGACGCACGACGCCCTGATCTGCTCGTTGAAGCCGTTGACCAGCACGAACGGCATACCGCGGCTGGCGAGCTTGTGGTACCGGGTGGGGTCGGCGGTGAGGTCGGCGTGCAGCCCGGACAGGAAGACGATGCCGGTGACGTCCCGCTCCAGCAACTGCTCCACCAGCTCGTCCTCGGTGGCTCCGCCGGGCATCTGGGTGCACAGCACGGGCGTGTACCCGTGCCCGGCCAGCACCTGCTCGATGACCTGCGCGAAGGCCGGGAAGATGGGGTTGGTGAGCTCCGGGATGACGAGGCCGACCAGGCCCGCGCTGCGCTGGCTGAGCCGGACGGGCCGCTCGTAGCCGAGGACGTCGAGGGCGGCCAGCACCCGGCGCCGGGTGCCGGCCGCCACCCCCGGCTTGCCGTTGAGCACCCGGCTGACGGTGGCCTCGCTGACCTGCGCCTGGGAGGCGATGTCCAGGAGCCGCGGGACGCCTCGGTCGACGCCCCGCGGCAGGGAGAGCGTCACACCACAGCCCACCAGACAGTGCAGTCCGCCGGCAGCTCGACCTCGTCGGCGGCGTCCCCGCAGGCGTCGCTGCTCAGCAGGATCCGGCCCGGCGACGGCAGCCGGACGGGCGCGTCCGTGGTGTTCACGGTGCAGACCAGGTCGGATCGGTACGGCTCGCTCCCGGGCCGGCGCGAGACCCGGCGGAAGACCAGGACGCCCTCGGGCGCGTCCAGCCACTCCACCCGGTCGCCGGCCCCCAGCGCGGCATGGTCCCGGCGCAGCGCCAGCGCGCTGCGGTACAGCTCCAGGGTGGAGTCGGGGTCGCCGGACTGCGCCTCGACGGACAGGTCCGCCCAGCTCGCCGGCTGGGGCAGCCAGGCCGGTCCGCCGGCGGGCCCGAAGCCGTACGGCGGCTCGGTCCCGGACCAGGGGATGGGCACCCGGCAGCCGTCGCGCAGCCCGTCCTGGCCGTTGTCCCGGAAGAACGACGGGTCCTGGCGCACCTCGTCGGGCAGGTCGGTCACCTCGGGCAGACCGAGTTCCTCGCCCTGGTAGACGTAGGCGGAGCCGGGCAGCGCCAGCATCAGCAGGGTGGCCGCGCGGGCCCGGCGCAGTCCGCGCCCGGGATCGCCGTCGGCGAGGCGGGTGGCGTGCCGTACGACGTCGTGGTTGGACAGGACCCAGGTGCTCGGCGCCCCGATGGGGCGCATCGCGTCGAGGGACTCGTCGATGGTGGCCCGCAGCGCGCCGGCGTCCCAGCCCGTGCCCAGGTAGTGGAAGTTGAAGGCCTGGTGCAGTTCGTCGGCGCGCAGGTAGAACGCGGTGCGCTCGGCGCTGGGCGTCCACGCCTCGGCGACGCCGATGCGCTGGCCCGGGTACTCGTCGAGGATCTCGCGCCAGGAGCGGTAGATCGCGTGCACGCCGTCCTGGTCGAAGAACGGCAGGGCCTGGTTGCCCAGCAGCTTCAGCTGCTCGCGGTGGCCGAGGTCGGGCAGCCCGGCGGCCTTCACCAGGCCGTGGGCGACGTCGATGCGGAAGCCGTCGACGCCCATGTCCAGCCAGAACCGCAGCACGGAGCGGAACTCGTCCCGGACGGCCGGGCTGTCCCAGTTGAAGTCGGGCTGCTCGGGGGCGAACAGATGCAGGTACCACTCCCCCGGCGTGCCGTCCGGGTCGGTGGTCCTGGTCCAGGCGGGTCCGCCGAAGACGGACTCCCAGTCGTTGGGGGGCAGTTCGCCGTTCTCGCCCTTGCCGGGACGGAAGTGGAACCGCTCCCGCAGCGGCGAGCCGGGGCCCTCGCGCAGCGCCCGGCGGAACCAGTCGTGCTGGTGGGAGCAGTGGTTGGGGACCACGTCGATGATGACGCGCAGGCCCAGCTCGTGGGCGTCGCGGATCACGGCGTCGGCGTCGAGCAGGGTGCCGAACATGGGGTCGACGGCCCGGTAGTCGGCGACGTCGTAGCCGCCGTCGGCCTGCGGGGAGACGTAGAAGGGGCTGAGCCAGACGGCGTCGACGCCGAGTTCCCTCAGGTACGGCAACCGGGTCCGCACCCCCTCCAGGTCGCCCTCGCCGTCGCCGTTGCTGTCGGCGAAACTGCGCGGGTAGACCTGGTAGATGACGGCGTCCCGCCACCATTCCGGGCGGTCGGGGCCGCCGGCGCCTTCGACGCCGGGGACGGGTTCGGTCAGGTACTGGGTCATGTCTTCTCTTCCTGCGAGAGGACGGTCAGGACTTGGTGGCGCCCGCGGTGAGCCCCGAGACGAGGTGCCGCTGGACGAGGCCGAAGACGATCGCGGCGGGAACCGCGATGATCACGGCGGCGGCGGTCAGGGATCCCCAGTCGCTCGTGTACTGGTTGACGAAGGTCTGGAGACCGCCGGCGAGCGTGAGGTTCTCCTCCCCGGTCATGAACGCGGAGGCGTAGGCCACCTCGGCCCAGCCGGTGATGAAGGTGTAGAACGCGGTGACCGCCAGGCCCGGCTTGGCCAGCGGGAGCACCAGCCGCCAGAACGTGCCGAACGGGGTGAGCCCGTCGACCCGGCCGGCCTCGTCGATCTCCACCGGGATGCCGTCGAAGTAGCCCTTCATCATCCAGGCGCAGAACGGCACCGCGACGGTGAGGTAGGTGACGACCAGGCCCAGCGGCTGGTTGAGCAGCCCCAGGCCGGCCAGCAGGTTGTACAGCGGGACGATCAGGACCGCGACCGGGAACATCTGGGTGAGCAGCAGCATCCACATCAGCGGGCGCATGCCGGGGAAGCGGAAGCGGCTGACCGCGTAGCCGGTGGTGGCGGAGATGAAGACGCCGACCAGGGTGGTCAGGCCGACGACGAGCAGGGAGTTCTGGAGCCAGGCGAGGAAGTCGGTGTCCTGCACGACGTGGCGGTAGTTGCCCAGCGTGAAGTCCTTGACCAGCGAGGTGTCGAACGCGTCGGACTTCGGCTTGAACGAGGTCACCACCAGCCACAGCGGTGGGAACACCGCGACGACGGCGGCCACCAGCAGTCCCGCGTGCAGTCCCGCCGAGGCGATCAGGGGGCGTTCGCCGCGCCCGCGGCCCCCGCGCCGCGGGGCGGTGGTGGCTGCGGCACCGGCGGGTGAGGTCGGGGTCGTGTCGGTCACCAGACGTCTCCCTGCTTGCGGAGCGCGCGGCGGTAGCCCGCCGCGAAGAGGGCGAGGAGGAGCAGGATCAGCACGCCCCAGGCGGCGGATCCGGCGTAGTCGCGCGGGCTGATGACGAAGGACAGCCGGTAGGCGTAGGTCACGAGGATCTCCGTGGCGTCGCCCGGGCCGCCCCGGGTCAGCAGGAAGATCACCGGGAACATGTTGAACGTCCAGATGGCGCTGAGCAGGACGACCGTGCTGGAGACCGAGCGCAGTCCGGGCAGGGTGATGTGCCGGAACCGCTGCCAGGGGCCGGCCCCGTCCATCTCGGCCGCCTCGTACAGGTCGGCGGGGATCGCCTGGAGTCCGCCGAGGAGGGCGATGAGCATGAACGGGACGCCGAGCCAGACGTTGACGGCGATGACGGAGACCTTCGCCCAGGTCGGGTCGTTGAGCCAGGAGACCTGCTCGAAGCCGGCGCCGGTGAGCAGCGTGTTGAACAGCCCGCTGCGTTCGTTGAACAGCAGCCGCCAGGTGAAGACGGACACGAACGCCGGGACGGCCCAGGGCAGGATCAGCGCGGTGCGGTAGACGCCGCGGCCGGCGAGCTTGCGGTTGAGCATGACGGCCAGGACCAGGCCCAGTCCGAAGGAGAGCGCCACACAGGTGACCGTCCACACGACGGTCCAGGTGAGCCGGTCCCAGAAGACGTCGTCGGTGAGGATCGACGTGTAGTTGTCGAGTCCGACGTGCTCGTACGTGGCCGGGATGTGGTTGACGCCGATGGTGCGCTCGACGTTGGCCTCGTTGGCGTCGGTGAAGGAGAGGTAGAGGCCGCGGGCGAGGGGGTAGCCGATGATGACGCCGATCACGATCACCACGGGGGCGACCATGCTCCAGGCGTACCAGTGGGTGGCCAGGGCGCGGCGCAGCCGGCCCGGGTGCGTGCCGGTGCTGCGGCGGCGACCGCCGGGAGCCGGGGCTCCCGTGGTCTCCACCGTCGACCGGGTGGTGTCGACAGCCATGGGTGGGTCAGCCTTCCCGGGGCCTACTGGTAGTCCTTGAGGAGCTTGCGGTAGGCCTCGCCGTTCTCCTCGGCGGCCTGCTGCGGAGTGGTCTTGCCGGCCAGGACGTTCGCCATCTGGACGCGGATCGACTCGAACAGGGCGTTGCCCTGGGCGATCCAGGGGCGCTCGACGGCCTTGTCGACGGCGGGCTTGAAGAACGTCACCATCTCGTTGCCCGCGACGGACGGGACCTCGTACACGGAGGCGCGCGTGGGCAGCAGGCTGAGCTTCTCGGTGGTCTGCTGCTGCACCTTGGCCGAGCTCATGTACTTCACGAAGGCGTAGGAGGCGTCCAGGTTCTTCGAGCCGGCGTACACCGACAGGTTCCAGCCGCCCTGCGGGGAGCCGGCCTTGACGCTGCCGGCCGGGACGGGGGCGACGCCGAGGTTGGCCGGGTCCTCGAACTTCTGGCCGCTCTTGACGTCCTCGATGGCCCAGGGGCCGTTGATCATCATGGCGACCTTGCCCGACTTGAAGGCGTTCTGCATGTTGTTCCAGCCGTCGGCCGCGTCCGTGATGGCCGCCTTGCTGTCGACGAGGTCCTTCATGGCCTGGTAGGCCTTGACGCCGGGCTCGTCGTCGATGGTGATCTTCTTGGCCTCCTCGTCGACCAGGTCGCCGCCCTCGCCGTAGAGGTAGGGCAGGAACCAGTACGGGTCGTCGCCGCGCAGGTAGAGGCCGGTGGCGCCGGTCTCCTTCTCGATCTTGGTGGCCGCGGTCTTCAACTCGGTGAGGGAGGTGGGCACTTCGACGCCGGCGTCCTTGAGCAACTGCTTGTTGTAGAAGAGCGCCAGGGTGTCGATCACCTGGGGCACCGCGTAGGTCTTGCCCTCGTACTCGGTGCTGGCCGCCGCCTGCGGGAGGTAGTCCTCCTCGTCGTCGAGCGCGGCCGTGCCGTCGAGCGGGGCGAGGTAGCCGATGCTGGCGAAGTCCGCGACCCAGGCGACCTCGGTGCGCATCACGTCGGGGGCGCCGGAGTTGCCGCCGGCCGCGTTCTTGAACTTGGCGTTGGCCTCGCCGAAGGGCACGTTGACGTACTTGACGTCGACCTTGGGGTGTTCCTTCTCGAAGGCTTCGGCGAGCGCCTGGTAGGTCGCCTTCTCGGCCTCGTTGGAGGTGTCCCAGAAGGTGACGGTGCCCGAGAGCTCCTGCCCGGAGCCGCCGCCCTTGGTGCTGTCGTCGCTGTCCCCGCCACAGGCCGTCGCCGTCAGGGCGACGGCTGCGATCAGCGCGGTGGCCACAATGCCACGCCGCATGTGAACTCCTTCGACTGGGTCCCGGAAGAGGGCGGGGGCGCACGTCGCCTCCCGCTGGCCGCTGCCTCGCGGCGCCGGGTAGCCAGGAACGTAACAGGGTTGAAAAGTTCCCGAAAGGTCTTGCGGCAAGTTACAGCAAGTGGATTCCGGCCAATTTTCCCTGTGCTGGAAGGGAGTTGGCCGAACACCGGCACACGCCGGACCAGCCGGGACCGCTCCGGCCAAGGGCGGGACCTCCTGAATCACCCCTTCCGTCCGCTATCAGTACGCACAGGTTCTGTAAGTGTTTTCTGCAAGTACCGAGAGGGAGGTGTGAAGCGACGCGGGGGCGACGCGGTGGGCAACGCGTGGGCGACGCGGTGGGCAACGCGTGGGCGACGCGGTGGGCAACGCGGTGGCCAACAGGTACAGTCCACTGCCATGACCGCGCGACTCGCCGACATCGCAGCCCGGGCGGGGGTCAGCAAGGCCACAGTCAGCCGCGTGATCAACGGTGCGCGTGGCGTCGCCTCGGACACCCGCGCGTCCGTCCTCGCCGCGCTCGACGTCCTCGGCTACGAACGGCCGCCCCGACTGCGGCCGCGCGCGGACCTGGTGGGGCTCGTCACCCCCGAGCTGGACAACCCGTTCTTCCCCGCGCTGGCCCAGGTCATCGGGCAGGCGCTGACCCGCCTCGGGCGGACCCCGGTCCTGGCGGCCCAGAGCCCGGGAGGGTCGACGGAGGACGAGCTCACCGACATGCTGGTGGCCCGGGGAGCGGCCGGGATCATCTTCGTCTCCGGCATGCACGCGGACACCACCGCCGACACCGCCCGCTACGACCGGCTGCACGAGGAGAAGGTGCCCTTCGTCCTCATCAACGGCTTCTCCCCCGCCATCCGGGCGCCGTTCGTCTCTCCCGACGACCGCTTCGCCATGGCCCTGGCGGTGACCCATCTGACGGCGCTCGGGCACACCCGGATCGGACTGGCGCTCGGGCCCGAGCGGTTCGTGCCGGTGCAGCGCAAGATCGAGGGCTTCCGCAGCGCCGTACGGGAGCAGCTGGGGCTGCCGGCCGAGGCGGCCACCGAGCTGGTCCGGCACTCCCTGTTCACCCTGGAGGGCGGCCAGGCCGCGGCGTCGGCGCTGCTCGACCAGGGGTGCACGGCCGTCGTGTGCGCCAGCGACATGATGGCGCTCGGCGCCGTCCGCAGCGCACGGCAGCGCGGGCTGAGCGTACCCGGGGACGTCTCGGTGATCGGGTTCGACGACTCGCCCCTCATCGCGTTCACCGATCCGCCGCTGACGACGATCCGGCAGCCGGTGCAGTCGATGGGGCAGATCGCCGTCGAGGCGCTGATGGAGGAGATGGCGGGGAACCACTCCCCGCACACCGAGTTCGTCATCATGCCCGAGCTGGTGGTCCGGGGGTCGACCGCGTCCGCGCCGCACGGGCGGCGTCCGGCCGCGCGGAACGGCCGGCCACGCCGGACGGACGGCCCCGCGGGACTGACGGCCGCACGGGACTGACGGCCGCACGGGACTGACGGCCGCACGGGACTGACAGCCGCGCCGGACTGACGGCCGCGCCGGATTGACAGCCCCGCCGGACTGACGGCCCAACGGGACGGACGGCCGCCGACCGCCCGCCGTGACCGAACACCGTGACTGAACGCCGCGACCGGACACCGGGGCCGCACGCCAGGGCCGGACTCAGGGGCCAGGCACCTGGGCCAGGCACCGGAGCCGGACGCCACGGCGGTCCGCGCGCGGTCGGTCGTACCGGCCCGCGACCCGGCCCGCCACCTGGCCCGCGACCCGGCCCGCGGCCCGGCCCGCGACCGGTACGGCCGGTGCTCTACCCCGCCGCGAGCAGGGAGCGCCACCAGTCGGGGTGGCGCTTGTACCACTCGGCGGTCGCGGCCAGGTCGGCGGCGAAATCGCTGCGCGGGTGGTAGCCCAGCTCGGTGGTGATCTTGGTGTGGTCCACCGCGTAGCGCCGGTCGTGCCCCTTGCGGTCCTCGACGGTGACGATCCGCTCGGGGCCCGCGCCGCACAGCGCGAGCAGACGGTGGGTCAGGTCAAGGTTGGTGAGCGAGGTGCCGCCGCCGATGTTGTAGATCTCGCCCGGCCGGCCCGACAGCCGGACCAGTTCGAGCGCTCGGACGTGGTCGTCGACGTACAGCCAGTCGCGGATCTGGAGGCCGTCGCCGTAGAGCGGGACGGTGCCGCCCTCCAGGAGGGCGGTGAGGAAACGCGGGACGAGTTTCTCGGGGTGCTGGTACGGGCCGAAGTTGTTGGAGCAGCGGGTGACCCGGACGTCGAGGCCGTGGGTGTGGTGATGGGCGAGGGCGATGAGGTCGGCGGCGGCCTTGGAGGCCGCGTAGGGCGACGACGGGCGCAGCAGGTCGGTCTCCTTCGCCGCGCCGGTCGGCAGCGATCCGTACACCTCGTCGGTGGAGACCTGCACGAAGGTGCGCACTCCGTGCCGCAGGGCGGCGTCCAGCAGGACCTGGGTGCCGACCA
Source organism: Streptomyces sp. NPDC003248 (assembly GCF_055563235.1). Classification (NCBI taxonomy): domain Bacteria; kingdom Bacillati; phylum Actinomycetota; class Actinomycetes; order Kitasatosporales; family Streptomycetaceae; genus Streptomyces; species Streptomyces sp. NPDC003248. The sequence continues at coordinate 38,111 of NZ_JBVHDT010000023.1, forward strand.
CGTTGGTCCGGGTGAAGTCGCCGCCGTCCGCGATGGAGCGGTCGACGTGCGACTCCGCCGCGAAGTGGACGACCTGGTCGTGCCCGGCCATCAGCGCCGCCACCAGCGACGCGTCGCACACGTCGCCCTGGACGAAGGTCAGGTCGGGGTGGGCGGACACCGGATCGAGGCGGGCCACGCTGCCCGCGTAGGTGAGCTTGTCCAGGACGGTCACGGCCGTGCCGCCGGGGCCGTCCGGGCCGAGCAGGGAGCGGACGTAGGCGGATCCGATGAAGCCGGCTCCGCCGGTGACGAGGATGCGTGAGCTCATGAGGTGAGATGCACCTTGCTGTGGTCGCCGATCACGAGACGGTGGGCTTGCGGGGGACGGGGGGCCTGACCCACCACGGCACCGCGGCCGATGAGGGAGGCCTCGATGCGGACGGCCCCCTCCACCTGGGCGCCGCGCAGCAGGACAGAGTACTCGATGGCGCTGTCCTCGACCCGGCAGTCCTCCCCGATGGAGGTGTACGGCCCCACGCTGGAGTTGCTGATGACGGCGCCGGCGCCGATGACGACCGGGCCCACCACGCGCGAGCCGCGCACGACGGCGCCCTCGGCGACGCGGACCCGGCCGACCAGGGTGCTGGCCGGGTCGACCTTGCCCTCGACAGCGCCCTCCAGCCCGTCGAGCACCTCGCGGTTGGCCTCCAGCATGTCCTCGACGCTGCCGGTGTCCCGCCAGGGCCGGGTGGTGACGATGGCGCGCACCGGCAGGCCCTGCTCGATCATCCACTGGATGGCGTGGGTGATCTCGAGTTCGCCGCGCGCGGAGGGGCGGATGGCGCGCACCGCCTCGTGCACGGCCGGGCTGAACGCGTAGACGCCGATGAGGGCGAGGTCGCTGCGGGGGGTGTCGGGTTTCTCCTCCAGGCGCAGCACCCGGCCGTCGGTGTCCACTTCGGCGACGCCGAAGGTGGATGGGTCGGCGACGGGGGTGACCAGCAGCCGGGCCTCGGCGGGCCCGGCGGTGCCGCGCACCAGCTCGGTGACGCCCTGGGGGAGGTAGTTGTCGCCCAGGTAGAGCAGGAAGTCGTCGTCGCCCAGGAAGTCGCGGGCGATCAGGACCGCGTGCGCCAGTCCCAGGGGCTTCGGCTGGGCGAGGTAGGTGATCCGCAGGCCGAAGGCGCTGCCGTCACCGGTCAGTTCGCGGATCGAGGGGCCGTGGTCGCCGACGACGACGCCGACGTCCCGGATGCCGGCCGCCGCCAGGGACTCCAGGGCGTAGAACAGCACGGGCTTGTTGGCGATCGGAAGCAGCTGCTTCGCGCCGGAGTAGGTGAACGGCCTGAGCCGACTACCGGTGCCCCCCGCCAGGACCAGCGCCTTCACCTCGGCCTCCAGGGTAACGAGGCCGTCTGAAGGTGTTGTGCTCTCACGGATCCCTCCTCGGGCAAGAGGCGTGGTGCGGCCGGAAGGCCACCACGACTCAAGCAGAGCCGAGCAAGCGGCCGCAAGGGTCAACTGAAAGTTTCAGCAACTGCTTGCGATCTCTGTGCCAGGGTGTTTGACTCACTTCTCGCACCGCCAACGGCGTTGTCCTGCAACGCATTTCGCGGATTTCGCAAGGCAGTCCGTCCACCCACTGGGGGCCGCAGTGACAGGTTTCCGGCAAGCCCGGCAACTGGAGAGAGAGGCCCGGCATCTCGCGCCCGGCGCCTCCGAGGAGGCCGAGCACGGGCGCCGGGTGTTCGCCGAGGGCAAGGGGCCCGTCCTGACCGACCTCGACGGCAACCAGTACCTCGACTTCGCCGCCGGCACCCTGACCCAGTCCCTGGGCCACGGCCACCCCGAGGTCGTCGAGGCGCTCACGGCACAGGCGCACCGGCTGTGGAACGTGCACGACAGCGCGACACCGGACCGCGCCGACCTGCTCGACCTGCTCGCCCGGCTGCTCCCCGACCACCTCGACACCTACGCGTTCTTCTCCACCGGCGCGGAGGTCGTGGAGGCGGCCCTGCGGGTCGTGCAGTCGACGGCCGCGCCGGGCCGCAACCGGATCGGCGCGCTGCGCCACGGCTTCCACGGCAAGACCATGGGCGCCCGGATGCTGGTGCACTGGGACGTCGGCCACCAGGCGTTCAGCGGCAACAGCGTGCTCGGCTACGCGCCCTACTGCTACCGCTGCCCGCTGGAACTGGAGTACCCCTCCTGCGACGTGCGCTGCGCCTCGCTGGTGCGCCGGCACATCGCCACCAAACCCAACGTCTCCGCGCTGGTCTTCGAGCCCGTGCTCGGCGCCGCGGGAGTGATCGTGCCGCCCCCGGGCTACTGGGAACGGATCGGCGAGGCCTGCCGCGACAACGGGGTGCTCCTGGTCGCCGACGAGGTGCTCACCGGCGGCGGGCGCACGGGCGCCTTCCTCGCCAGTGAGCGGATCGGCGTCGAACCGGACCTGGCGATGCTGGCCAAGGGCACCGCCAACGGGTTCCCGTTCGCCGTGCTGGCCGGCCGCTCCGCGCTGCTGCGCAGGCCGGAGGCCGCCACCCCGGGGGCGTACGCGTCGACGTTCGCGAGCAACCCGCTCGGGATCGCCGCCGCCCGCGCCACCCTGGAGGTCATCGAACGCGACCGGCTGATCGAGCGCGTGGACACCCTCGGCGCGCTGCTGGAGGACCGGCTCGCACGGCTGCACCGCCGGTTCGACCAGCTCGGCCAGGTCCGCGGGCTGGGGCTGCTGTGGGGGCTGGAGTTCGTCACCGACCGCGACAGCCGGACCCCCGCGCCCGACATCGCCCGCGCCGTCTACACCACCGCCCTCGACCTGGGGCTCAGGGTCGCGCTGGGCGGGCACGTGCTGCGCCTGGCGCCGCCCTTCACCGTCGACGAGGCCCTCCTGGAGCAGGGCGTGGCGCTGCTCGGCGAGGCCATCGAGCGGGTGGTCGCGTGATCGTCGCCGACCACCTCGTCAAGGAGTTCCGGCTGGCCGAGCGCAAACCCGGCCTGCTCGGCAGCGTCTCCACCCTGTTCACCCGCCGGCACCGCGTCGTCCGCGCCGTCGACGACGTCTCCTTCGAGATCCCGGCCGGCACCAAGACCGCCTACATCGGCGCGAACGGGGCCGGCAAGTCGACCACCATCAAGATGCTCACCGGCATCATGACCCCGACCTCGGGCCGCTGTCTGGTCGGCGGCCTGGAGCCCTACCGCAACCGGCAGCTCAACGCCCGCCGCATCGGCGTGGTGTTCGGCCAGCGCAGCCAGCTGTGGTGGGACCTGTCGGTCCCGGACTCCTTCCGCATCCTGCAACGCATCTACGACATCCCCGAACCGGTCCACCGCCGCAACCTCGCCCTGTTCAGCGAACTCCTCGACATCGACGCGCTCGGCACCACCCCCGTGCGGCAGCTCAGCCTCGGCCAGCGCATGCGGGCCGAGATCGCGGCGAGCCTGCTGCACGACCCCGAGGTGCTGTTCTGGGACGAGCCGACCATCGGCCTGGACATGGTCCTCAAGGACGCGGTGCGCGAGCTGGTCAACCGCGCCCACCGGGAACTGGGCACCACCGTGGTGCTCACCAGCCACGACATCGCCGACATCGCCGCGATCTGCGACAGCGCCCTGGTCGTCGACCACGGCCGGGTGGTCCACCAGGGCTCCCTGCACGACCTGTTACGCACCTCCGGTCACCGCTCGGTCGTCTTCGACCACCGTGACGGCACCTCGGTGCCGGCGGCGCTGCACACCATCGAGGCGGGACTGCCCGGGGTGCGCGCCGTACCCGGCGACGACGGCCGGATCCGCGTGGAGTACCCGACCGGCGACTACACCTCCCGGCAGGTGCTCACCTTCCTGCTGGACCGCTTCGACCTCGCCGACTGGTACGCCCCCGAACCGGACCTGGAGGACGTGCTGCGGCAGATCTACGGCCGCTCCCGCGCCTCCCGGCCCGCGAGCGGCACTGCGGCGAGCGGCAAGACAGACGACGGCGCGGTACGGAACGGCACCGCGTGAGGAGCCGCCTGCGCGCCTACGCGCCCTTCGCCACCAGCGGACTCCAGTCGCTGCTCCAGTACCGCTCCATGTTCGCCATGACCGCGATGACCGCCGCGGCGGGCGCCGCCGTCACCGTCTTCCTGTGGCGGGCCGTGTACGCCGGGAACCCCGGTACCGGGCCCGGCGGCTTCGACCAGCGGAGCATCACCACGTACCTGCTGGTGGCCCAGCTCCTCCAGGTGCTGCACACCAACCGGGTGGACGACGAGGTCGCCGCCGAGGTCTACCGGGGTGACGTGGCGGTGATGCTGGTGCGGCCCGTCAGCTACCCGGTGATGCGGTTCTTCGCCTGTCTGCCGGTGGTGGGGGCCAACGCCGTCCTGGTCGGCGTACCGGTGCTGGGGCTGTTCGCGCTGCTGGTGCCGCTCACCGCTCCCCGGCCGCTGGACCTGCTGCTGTTCCTGGTCTCCACCGCCCTGTCGGTGCTCCTGGCGTTCTGCGTGAACCTGCTGACCGGCATGACCGGCTTCATCACCACCAACACCTGGGGTGTGCGGATGGTCAAGCAGAGCGTGGTGGGCTTCTTCGCGGGCCAGCTGGTGCCCCTGGCGCTGATGCCCGGACCGCTGGAGACGCTCGCGCGGGCCCTGCCGTTCAGCGGCATGGTGGACGGCCCGCTCACCCTGCTGCTGGGCCGCTACGACGGCTGGACGGCCGCCGCCGGGGTGCTGGCCGGGCAGCTGGCCTGGGTGACCGTGCTGACCCTGCTGTGCGCGGCGCTGTGGCGGGCCGCCCTCGGCCGGCTGGAGGTGCTCGGCGGATGACACCCACCCAGCGCCCGACACCCACCGGGCACGGAACCACCGCCCCGGGGACGGGGACGGCACCCGCGGCACGGGCGGTCCGCACCCTGGTCCGTTACGTACGGCTCTCGTTCTTCCTCGGCGGGGTCGGACTGCACCGGCTGACCGCGTACCGCATGGACTTCCTGCTGGGCGCCGGGGCGTTCCTGGTCCGGGTCGGCCTCCAGACCGCCGTCGTCGGACTGGTCTTCCGCCAGGTGCCGGCCGTGGGCGGCTGGTCGTACCACGAGGTGCTGTTCCTGCTCGGCTTCTCGCTGCTGCCGCGCGGACTGGACCACCTGTTCACCGACCAGCTGTGGGAGCTGGGCCGCAAGCTCGTCCAGCGCGGGGAGTTCTACCGGTACCTGATCCGGCCGGTGAACCCGCTGTTCTCCCTGCTGTCGGAGCGGTTCTTCCATCCCGACGGGCTCGGGGAGCTGATCGTCGGGGCGGTCCTGGTGGGCTACGCCGGATCCGAGCTCGGTCTGTCACCGACCCCGGAGCAGTGGCTGCTGGCACCGCTGCTGGTGCTGTGCGGCGCCGTCATCCACACCTCGGTGAAGCTGTTCTTCGCCTCGCTGTCCTTCTGGACCGTGACGAGCCTGCCGTCGATGTACGCGGCGAGCCAGGTCTCGGAGTTCGCCGCCTATCCGCTCGACATCTACCACTCCTCGCTGCGCGCACTGCTGACCTGGGTGCTGCCGTTCGCCTTCACCGCGTACGTGCCGAGCACCTATCTGCTGCACGGCGAGACCGGGCTGCTCGGCTGGCTGCCCGTGGTGACCGCCGGCGCGGCGGCCCTCGCCCTCGCCGTGTGGCGGCGCGGCGTCAACACCTACGAGACGACGGGGAGCTGACTCGCCCATGACGGACAACGACGCCCTGGGGGCCCTGCTGCGCGCGGCCCCGTGGATGAGCGAGGACGGCCGGCGGGCCGACCGCTTCGCGTGCACCGACCAGGTGGCGCTCGACGAGCACACCCGCCTGCTGGTGGTGACCGCCGTCGGCGGCCCGGCGTCGGGACAGCGGTACTTCGTACCGGTCCGGGCCGGGGCGTCCGCCGCGGCGGACCCGACAGATGCGGCGGGTACGGCGGACCCGGCAGGTACGGCTGGCACGGCAGGTACGGCGGGCGCGGGCGGACCGGAGGAGGCGCACGGCGCCCTGGAGTTCGACCGGGCCGCCTGGCGGGCGGTCGGGGCCGGAGCGGAGCTGCGGACCGCCCGGGGCGGCAGCGTCCGCTTCCGCGGCGCGGGCCCGGCGGCCGGCCCGCTGCGCCGGCTCCCCTTCGAGCGCGGCTGGTCCTCCAACGCCCTGTCGCTCCTGGAGACCGGGGGCACGGCGTACGTGCACAAGACCTACCGGCGGCTGGACGAGCCGGTCCGCGAACCGGAGCTGCTGCGGCTGATGAACGGCACCGGCCGCACCCCCGACTGGGCCGGCGACTACGTCTACGTCGACCCCGCCGACGGCACCCGGCACCCGCTCGGCGTGTTCTACCGCTACGCCCCGGGCGACGGCGTCGACACCCCGCTCCGGGAGAACATGCGCTCCCTGTGGCCGAAGGTGGCCGAAGGCGCTGCCGGCAGCGACGTCGAGCGGACGGTCCGCGACCATCTGCGGCCGCTGGCGGGCAACCTGCGCGACGCCGGACGGTTCCTGACCGGGTTCCACCGCGACCTGGCCGCCCGGCTCGGCGGCGGCACCCCGCGGCCGTACCCGGTGCTCGACGCGCTGGCCCGCGCCGAGGCCCGGCTGACCGGCCTGGAGCAGGTGGACATCGCGCTCCCGCCCGGCGTCCGCGCCGCCGCCTTCGAGGCGCTGCGGGCCGAGTGCGCCGCGCTGCGCGCCGGATTCGAGAGCCGTCCCACCGCCTTCCCGTCCGCTCCCGCCCACGGTGACCTGCACCTGTCCCACCTGCTGTGCCGGCCGCGCGACGACGGCGGCTGGTCGATGCAGGTGATCGACATGTCGACCCCGGCGCTCGGCCCGGACGAACCGGGATGGGCGGCGCAGTCCCCGGTGCAGGACCTGGTCGCGGTCGAACGGGCCCTGGAGTACTTCGCCGCCGACGAGGCCGCCTTCGAGAGCGCCGGACGGCTCGGCATCGACTCCCTGGAGGCCATGACGGGCGCGCTGGACGGTGCCGCCGACTGGCCGGACGGGCCGCGCGCCGTGCTGCGGCGGGTCTTCCACGCCGCCGACGTGTGGCGGGCCCAGGTGCTGCGGCTGCTGCTCGGCCCCACCTCCTCCGACCCGCTGCGCCGCCTGCTGTACCTGGCGCGGCTGCTGCACGAGCTCGCCTACAACGGCGACCACGCCCGCCCCTACCACGCCGCGATCGACCTGCGCCACGCGCTGATGACCGCCGCGCACGCCCCGGCCCCGACCCCCACCTCAGCGAGGACGTGAACGTGACCGTGCCCGAACCCCGCATGCACATCGTCGAGACGTACTTCGAATGCTGCGGTTTCGACCACACCTTCCTCCAGGGCGGCACCTCGGTGTACCTGTGGAACCTCTCCCGGGCGTTCGCCGCCCGCGGTCACCGGGTCTCCATCGTCACCCCGGCCCACGGCCGGCTGGACGACCTGCGGAGCCGGTACGAGGTCGAGGACCTGGACCACTCCGACACCTACACCCTGCCGCTGGTGCTCGACCCCGACGTGTGGCGCGACTTCCCCGCCGAGACGGAGCTGGAGCTCACCACCACCGCGCACCGCATCCGGCTCGACGGCGTCGACCTGTACTTCCTGTCCAACGACTACCTGAACCGGCTCCCGGACACCTTCTACCCGCCGTACTCGGCCAAGGGGCGGGACCTGGTCTTCTTCAAGCCGCTCGTCTTCCAGGTCGACAGCGTGCGCTTCCTGCGCAGCTGGTTCGGCGACGAGAAGACCCTGGTACACGCCCACGAGCCGTACTACCACTACCTGCTGCCGGCGGCGCTGCGCGACGACCCGCTCAAGCCGGTGGTCAGCACGGTGCAGAGCAACATGCCGATCACCAAGAAGGTCTACGGCCCGAAGGTGCGCCGGCTGCTGGAGCTGCTGGGCGCCGAGCTGCCCCTGCCGCTGGACCCGCCGCCCGCCGGGGAGCGGCCGGACGTGGTCCGCCAGTACCAGCAGCTGACCCATCTGCACTACGACTACCCGCCCGACCACGTGGCCCTGTACCGGCTGATCCTCGACCACGCCGACCTGGTCGACTTCCTCTCCCCCGGCCAGCTGGACTTCTACGCCTCCTTCCGCGACACGCCGTTCGAGGCCCTCTTCCGGGAGCTGCCCATCGCCGGCGCGGTGCGCGACAACGCGCACAAGATGTTCGTCGGCGGCTGCGCGATCTCCGACCGGTGGCTGGCCTGGGACCCGGCGGAGGTGGACCGCGAGGAGGTGCTGTCCGGCCTCGGGCTGGACCCGGCGCTGCCCACGTTCTTCCACAACGCGCGCTACGCCCTGCACCACAAGGGCCAGCTGGAGCTGGTGCGCGCGGTGGACCGGGTGCTCGGCGAGGGCCTCGCCACCAACTTCGTGCTGCGCTGCATCTCCGGCGCCCCGCTCGACGACCCGTACTTCCGGGAGGTGGCCGACCGGCACAAGGGACGCCTGTACCTGGAGTCGGAACGGGTCGACGAGCGGCGGGTGTTCGAGTACGCCGCGGCCAGCGACTTCTGCCTGTTCCCGTCCAAGTTCGAGATGGACACCTTCCTCATCGCCCAGGGCGAGGCGATGGTCTGCGGGGCCGTCCCGATCGCCACCGCCCAGCAGGGCATGGCCCACTTCGGGCACGCCCTGACCGGGCCGGACGCCACCGGGTTCGCGGTGAACCGCTCGTTCGCCGAGGACGACACCCTGCTCACCGACGCCCTGGCCGACCGGATCCACGAGGCGGTCACCCTGTGGGCCGAGCGGCCGGAGCGGTACCGCGAGCTGGCCGAGCGCGCCGCCGCGGTCGCCCGGCGGTTCACCTGGGAGCACTGCGCGGACCTGCACCTCGCCGCGTTCCGCCGGCTCTGGGAGGGCGAACCGGCCGTCCTCCCCGCCGAACGGGCCCTGCGGCACGGCTGGTTCGACCTGCTGGCGGACGACGAGCTCACCGAGGAGGCCCTGCTGCTCCACGGCGACCTCACGGCGTACGAGCGTCTCGCGCCGGTCGACGCGGAGGTCGCGCGGCGGTTCTTCGACGCCGCCTGGGAGCGGGCGGACTTCGCGGCCTGCGAGCGGATCGCGGACCGCTTCCCCGAGGCGGTGCCGGAGGACCTGCGGCGCGCCCTGCGCGAGCGCCACCGTGTCGGCGACGGCGTGCTGACCTACCGGCTGCCGCACGCGGAACGGGTGGAGCTGGTCACCCCGGCCGCCCGGAACGGCGCGGCGCCCCGCGCCCTGCCCACCGTACGGCGGCTGGAGCGCACCGCGCCGGGCGTGTTCGAGGGGCCCGCGCCCGAGCCGGACGCGCGGCTGCTGCTGACGCTGAACACCGGCCGCGTCACCTGGGACGAGGTGCGGCATGGCTGAGCGGAACCCGGTGCGCGCCGTCCTCCTCGCGGGCGGCGAGGGCCGGCGGATGGGCCCGCTGGGCACCGGCCGGCTGAAGCCGCTGGTGCCGTACGGCGGGGCCTGCCGGCTGATCGACTTCAGCCTGGCGGGCGCGCGGTCCTCCGGCCTGGGCGAGGTGCTCCTGCTGTCCCAGTACGAGGAGCGCCGGCTCATGGACGACCTGCACCGGGTGTGGAACCGGGGTGCGGACTTCCGGGTGCACTTCGGGCCGTACGACCGGGCCTACCGGGACGCGGGCGACGCGCTGCCCCGGGAGCTGCCCGAGCGCACCTGGCCGGCCGAGCGGGGCACCGCGGACGCGCTGATCCGCAAGGCCGAGTACGTCTTCGGCGGCGGCCCCGAGCAGGTGCTGGTGCTGCACGCCGACCACGTCTACCGCTTCGACCACGGGCCGCTGATCGCCGCCCACCGGGCGTCGGGGGCCGCGCTGACCGTGGCGTACCAGCGGATCGAGCGGCGCTGGGTGCATCTGTTCGGGATGGTCCGCTTCGACGCGGCGGGCCGGCTCACCGAGTTCACGGAGAAGCCCGCGGAGCCGACGAGCGACCTGGTGTTCGCCGCGTTCTGCGTCTTCGACGCGGCCGTCCTGCGCCGTTACCTGGAGAAGCTCGACGGCACCGACTGGCAGCACGACATCAGCCGGGACGTCATCCCGGCGATGCTCGCGGCCGGGGAGCACATCCGCGGCTACGAGGTGGCCGGCCACTGGGAGGACATCGGCACCGTCGAGCGCTACCACCGGGCGCACCTGAGGCTGGCCGCCGACGGTCCGCGCTCCGGTCTGCCGGTCGAGCGGATGCCCTGGACGGTCCGGCCGGACGTGGCCCGCGGCTGGGTGGCCGATGCCCCGGGGGTGACGTCGTCGTTGGTCCCGGCGGACCTCGTCAACGAAGGCCGGGTGGAGCACAGCGTGCTCTTCCCCGGTGTCCGCGTCGGGGCGGGCGCACGGGTCCGGCGCAGCGTGCTGCTGCCCGGGGTCACCGTCCCGCCGGGCAGCGACATCGACTCGGCGGTGGTCCTGGAGAACGGACACGTCCAGCAGGTCGCGCACGCCGCGGCCGCCCCGGACACCACAGCGGTCGGGGACACCGCCGCAGTCACGGAAGGAACCCGCACATGAGCCTGCCCCCCTACGACGTCCTGGTGGTCGGCGGCGCCGGCGTGGACACCGTCGTACGCGTCGAGACGCTGGAGGTCCCGCCGGGGGACTCGCTGCACGTCCCGCCCGTGTACGACTACGTCGCGCACACCGGCAACGGCGTGGCGCTCGGCTGGCACGCCCTCGGACTCAGGACCAAGTTCATCGACTTCCTCGGCGACGACCCGCAGGGCCACGCGGTGCTCGCCGCCTACGCCGAGCGCGGCCTGGACTTCAGCCACCTGGTGTCGCCGCACGGCACCCCGCGCGGCATCAACCTGGTCGACGCGCAGGGCCGCCGGTTCTCCTTCTACGACTCCCGGCACCCGGAGGACCTGCGGCTGCCCCGCTCGTTCTACCTGCCGCACCTGGAGCGGGCCCGCCATGTGCACCTGTCGATCGTCGGCCACAACCGCGACATGTACGAGGACGTCCACCGTCTCGGCGTGACCAGCTCCACCGATCTGCACGACTGGGACGGGGCCAACCCCCACCACCTCACCTACGCCCTCGCCTCCGACTACGTGTTCCTCAGCGCGGCCGCCCTGCACGGCCGGCTCGACGAGGTGCTGCACCGGATCGTCGACGAGGGCCGGGCCCGGCTCGTGGTGGCCACCGACGGCGCGGCGGGCTGCCATCTGCTGGAGCGCGGCGCGGACGAGCCCCGGCACTTCCCCGCGGTGCGGCCGGAGCGGCCGGTGGTCGACACCAACGGCGCGGGCGACGCGTTCGTCACCGCCTTCCTGCACGCCCTGCTGGAGGGGCGGTCCCTGGACGACTGCGTGCTGGCCGGTTCCGTCGCCGGCGCCTTCGTCTGCGGGAGCGCCGGCACCCACACCGAGTTCATCGATCTGCCCGGTCTGCGCGCGGCCAGCGCCCGCGCCGTCCGGGCCGGATGAGGAGCCCTCAGGTGCACATCATCGCCTTCTCCTTCGAGTGCGGCGGGTTCGACAACCGGCTGATGCGCGGTGGTCTCTCGCCCCTCGTGTGGAACCTCTCCCGCGAGTACGCCGCCCGGGGCCACCGGGTGTCGCTGGTGACCCCGGCGCACGGCCGGCTGGACGCGCTGCGCGAACGCTTCGGCCTTCAGGAGCTGGACTACCGGGTCACCGACACGGTGCCGCTGGTGCTGGATCCCAAGACCTGGCCGGAGCAGCCGCCCACGGTCGACCTGCGGCTCACCACCACCGCCCACCTCCTGCGGCTGGACGGTGTGGACGTCTACTTCCTCTCCAACGCCCACCTGGACCTGCTGCCGGACCGGCTGTATCCGCCGCCCGGCACCGAGGGCCGGGACCTGGCCTTCTTCAAGTCGCTGGTGTTCCAGGTGGACGGACTGCGCTTCGTGCGGCGCCATCTGGGCGACGCGTCCGGCGAGCCGGCCGTGGTGCACGGCTTCGAGCCGTACTACCACTACCTGCTGCCCGCCGTCCTCGCCGGCGACCCCCGGTACCGGACGGTGAGCACGGTCGCCGCCAACGCCCCCGTCACGCAGAAGGTCTACCGCCCCCAGGTGGAGCGCCTGCTGGAGCTGTTCGGCGCGGACGCCGGCGGCCTGGACGCCCTGGACGGGCCGCCGCCCGCCGAGGACTCCCCCGAGGCCACCGTGGCGCGGGCGCTGGCCGGGACCCGGATGCACGTCGAGCACGGGCCGGACCACGTGGGCCTGTTCCCGCTGGTCGCCGCGTACGCGGACCTCGTCGACTACGTCTCCCCGGGCCAGTTGCGCTACTACAGCACCTTCGAGGGCACGCCCGTGGAGCCGCTGTTCGCGCCGCTGCCGGTGGCGCGGCTGCTGCGCGAGCGGTCGCACAAGCTGCTGGCGGGCGGCTGCGCCGTCTCCGACAGCTGGCTGGAGCGCGACCCCCGGGCGGTGGACCGGGACGCGGTGCTGCGCGGGTTCGGCCTCGATCCGTCGCGGCCCGTCTTCTACCACGCGGCCCGCTACGCGGTGCACCACAAGGGGCAGTTGGAGCTGATGCGGGCCGTGGAGGACGTCCTCGCCGGCGACCCGGACGTCAGCTTCCTCATCCGCTGCTCGACGGGGGGCGGGGCGGACGACTCGGCGACCGTGGCGAACGCCGCGTTCCAGGCGGTCGCCGACCGGCATCCGGGGCAGGTGCGGCTGGACTGGCGGCTGGCCGACGAGGACACCCTGTTCGAGGAGGCGGCCTGCGCCGACTTCTGCGTCTTCCCGTCCAAGTACGAACTGGACGGCTTCCTGATCGCCCAGGCCGAGGCCATGGCGTGCGGGGCGGTGCCGATCGCGACGGCGCAGCGGGTGACCGGCCACTTCGGCCACGACCGGCCGGTGGACGACCCCGACGCCACGGGTTTCTCCGTGCGCGGCTCGTTCCGGGACGACGACGCGGGCCTGGCGGTGGCGCTCGCGGAGCGAATACGGGAGGCCGTGGCGGTGTACCGCACGGCACCCGAGACCTACGCCCGGCTGTCGGCGAACTCCCGGCGCACCGGCCGCTCGTTCACCTGGGCGCGCAGCGCCGGGACACGGCTGGCGGCCTACGGACGGCTCCTGCGCGACGAGGCGGGCCCGCTGCCCGTCGGGGAACTGCTGGAACTCGGCTGGCTGGACCGGCTCCCCGAGTCTGCCTGGACCGACCACCGCGACCGTGTCGAGCGGGTCGCCCTGGAACGCGGTGACGCCACCGCCTACGCCCGGGTGCTGGGCGTCGAGGTCACCGCGCTCGGCGACGACGCCCTGGGCCGGCTCTTCGAGGCCGCCCACCGGCGCGCGGACTTCGCCCGGTGCGCCGAGATCGCCCGGCTGTCCGGCCGCCCCGAGCTGACGGACCGGCTGACCGCACGCTGCCGGCTGACCCGCGCCGCGGACGGCACCTGGCACGTGCGGTACGTCCATCCCGGGGCCGACCACGTCGACGTGGCGGTGGACGCGGGGGCGCCGGCGGCCGGGCCGGGCGGCGCACGGGGCACGGCGGTGCCTGACACCGGGGACCGGCCCGGCGGGACGGATGTCACGGACGCCTCGAAAGCCTCGGACGCCTCCGGCGCCGGACCGCACCGGCCGCCGAACCCTTCCGCGCCAGGGCAGACGCCCGCCCCGGCGGCCGGCGCGGTGCCCCTGGACGTGCCGGTTCCCGTCGGCGGGGAAGCCGCCGTACCGGCGACCGCCTCCGTGGGCACCCGGCCGCCGCAGCCGCACGGCGGCGCCACCGGCCCGCGGGCGGACGCCCCGCTGGGCGCCGCGCCGGCCTCGGGGACCGGGCCCGGTCCGACGCCCGCCGGCCGAACGCCCACGAGCGCCGCGGCAGGCGCGCGGACCGAGGGCGAGCCGGCAGGCGTGCGGACCGGTGGCGAGCCCACAGCCGCGCAGTCCGGGGGCGGTCCGGCGGCCGTCCCCTCCGGGCCGGGCCCCGTCCGGGAGTCCGCCACCGAGGCCCTCGCCTCCGACGAGCCGGTGCCCGCCGACGGCGGGGCCGCCCTGATGCCCCTCGTGCCCGACGGCGCCGGAGGCTTCACCGGCGTCCTCGACGGACCGCCCGTGGGGCGCCACCTCGTCGCCCAGGTGACGCTGCGGACGGGCCGGGTCGCCTGGGACGCCGTCCCCGTCCCCGCGCCGCCCTACCGGGTCGTCGCCACCGACCTGGACGGGACCCTGCTGCGCAGTGATCTGACGGTCTCCGCGCGCACCCGCCGCGCGCTGGCCCTCGTCCACGCGTCGGGCGCCCACCACCTGGTGGTCACCGGGCGTCCCGCGGTCGCCTGCAAGCAGCTGCTCGACAGCATCGGCTACCGGGGACTGGCCGTGTGCGGGCAGGGCGCGCAGCTCTACGACGCCGGCGCCGACCGGCTGCTGTCCTCGCAGCCCCTGGACCTGGACCTGGCCCGCGAGGTCGTCGCCCGGGTCGAGGGGGCGCTGGGCCGGGTGGAGCTGGGCATCGTCACCTCGCCGCCGGAGAGCAGGTTCAAGGTCACCCCCGGGTTCGGCGAACGCGTCCGGCACGGCTGGGACCTGACCACCGATCCGGCCCTGCTGTGGAACACGCCGATCGACAAGCTGATCCTGCACCACCCCGAGGTGGACGAGGACCGGCTGGCCGCCACCGCACGGGAGGTGATGGGGGACGCGGTCACCGTCGTGCACTCGGTGAAGGGCATGGTGGAGATCCTCCCGGCCGGCACGGACAAGGGCACCGGTGTCGCCCGCGCCGCCCGGATGCTGGGCTTCACCGGCGCGGACGCCATCGCCTTCGGCGACATGCCCAACGACATCCCGCTGCTGGCCTGGGCGGGGCACGGGGTCGCCATGGCCGGCGGCCACCCGGAACTGCGGGCGATGGCCGACGAGATCGCGCCCGCCCATGACGAGGACGGCGTCGCCGCGGTCCTGGAACGCCTGTTCAGCGCACCGGAGGTCCGCCCATGACGTCGTACGCCCCGCCGGGTCCCGCGCCGGACGGCGCGCTGCGGGAACTGGCCCGCCGCAACGGCATCGCCACCGACTACACCACCGACCGGGGACGGCGGATCACCGTCCCGTCGGACACCCTGGTCGCCGTGCTGGCCGCGTGCGGGATCGACGCGGCCGACGAGCGCGCGGCCCGGGACGTCCTGGCCGGCGGGCCCGGCCCGGCCGCGGGCCGCCTGCTGCCGCCCTGCACCGTGGTGCGCGCCGGTTCGCCCGCGGGGGTGCCGCTGCCGCCCGGGGCGCGGGCGCACGTCGCCCTGGAGGACGGCGGCCGGGCCGAGGTGTCCGCCGCGCTGCCGCCGGGCCGTCACGTCCTGCGCGTGCGCACCGGGACGCGGGAGGAGTCGGCCCCGCTGCTGGCGGTGCCCGACCGCATCCCGGTGCCCGAGCGGCGCGACTGGGGCTTCCTCGTCCAGCTCCACTCCGTCCTGTCGCGCCATTCCTGGGGCATGGGGGACCTCGGCGACCTGGCCGAGCTCGCCGCCTGGTCGGGCCGTGCGCTGGGCGCCGGTTTCGTCCAGCTCGGCCCGCTGCACGCGATGGAGCCGGGCGCCCTGCCGGACCCGTCGCCGTACCGGCCGAGCTCCCGGCGGTTCACCGACCCGATGCACGTACGGGTGGAGGCGGTGCCGGAGTACCGGGGGCTGAGCGGCCCGGCCCGGGGGCTGGCGGACTCCTGCGCCGCCCGGGCGCGGGAGCTCAACGACCGGGTGCTGCGCGGGGAGACGCTCATCGACCGGGAGACGGTGCGCGCGCTGAAGCACCAGGCGCTGCGCCTGGTGCACGCGGTGCCGCTCGCCCCGGCGCGCCGGGCGGCGTTCGAGGCCTTCACCGCGCGCGAGGGACAGGACCTCACCGACTTCGCCACCTGGTGCGCGCTGGCCGAGGTGCACGGCGGGGCCTGGCGTTCCTGGCCGGCCGCGCTGCGCGACCCGCGGTCGGCGGCGGTGGCCGCGGCGCGCGAGGAACTCGCGGACGCCGTCGGGTTCCACCGCTGGCTGGCCTGGATCACCGACGAGCAGCTCGCCGCGGCGCAGCGCACGGCCAGGGAGGCGGGCATGGGCATCGGCCTGGTCCACGACCTGGCCGTCGGGGTGGCCCCGGAGGGCGCCGACGCGTGGGCGCTCCAGCACTGTCTCGCGGACGGGATGAGCGTGGGCGCGCCGCCCGACGACTTCAACCCGCACGGCCAGGACTGGGGCCAGCCGCCCTGGCGGCCCGACGCGCTGGCGGCGGAGGGGTACCGGCCGCTGGCCGCGCTGCTGCGGGCCGGCATGCGGCACTCGGGGGCCCTGCGGGTCGACCACGTCATGGGCCTGTTCCGGCTGTGGTGGGTGCCGGAGGGCCGGCCGCCGTCGGAGGGGACCTACGTCCGCTACGACGCGGAGGCGATGCTCGGGGTGCTGCTGCTGGAGGCGCACCGGGCCGGGGTCCAGGTGATCGGCGAGGACCTCGGCACGGTCGAGGCCGGGGTCCGCGAGGAACTGGCGGCGCGCGGGGTGCTCGGCACGTCCGTGCAGCGCTTCGAGTACCTGGGCGGCTCCGAGGGCCGGCACGGCCCGCTGCCCGCCGCGGAGTGGCGGACGAACTGCCTGGCCACGCTCACCACGCACGACCTGCCGACGACCGCCGCGTGGCTGAGCGGCGAACACGTCGACCTGCGGTCGCGGCTGGGGCTGCTGACCCGCCCGGAGACGGAGGAGAAGGAGGAGGCCGCCGCCGAACGGGACGGCTGGCTCGCCGAGCTGCGCCGGGAGGGCCTGCTGCCCGACCCGGACGGGGAGGTCGTGGCCCTGCACCGCTTCCTGGCCCGCACCCCGTCGCGGCTGCTGGGGGTGTGGCTGCCGGACGCGACGGGGGACCGCCGTCCGCAGAACCTGCCCGGCACGGCGACGGTGCACCCCAACTGGCGGCTTCCCGTGGCCGACCCGGACGGCCGTCCGGTGCCGCTCGACGATCTGCCCGGCCACCCCCGGGTGCAGGCCATCGCCCGTGTGTTCACCGCGGATGAACCGCGCCGACCGACCAATTGAGGAGAGAGATGTCAGGCCAGGCCCTTGCCCGGGTTGAGGGGGTGCTCGAGGACGCCGGAGGCTTCGACCTGCTGGCACCGGAGGGCACGCGGTACCGCGTGGACGTCACGGAGTCGGTGTTCGACCCCGGCAACCCCCTCCTCGCCGAGTACGTCGCGGGGCGCCGTGTGGTGGCCTTCGTCGGCCCCACGGTGCACCGGCTCTACGGCGACCGGCTGCGCGCGTACCTCGACGCCCGGCTGACGCCGGGCAGTTGGAGCGTGCAGGTGATCGAGACCGGTGAACGGAACAAGACCCTCGCGTCCGTGGAACAGGTGTGTGCCGTCGCCAAGGCGACCGGCCTCGACCGCCACGGGGTGATGCTCGCGGTGGGCGGCGGCATCGTCGCGGACGTCGTGGGCTTCGCGGCCTCCATGTACGCCCGCGGCATCCGCTACATCAAGGTCAACACCACCCTGGTGGGGCAGGTGGACGTGGGGGTCGGGGTGAAGACCGGCGTCAACGCCCTGCACTCCAAGAACATGTTCGGCGCCTACCACCCGGCGCACGCCTCGATCAACGACCCCGCCCTGCTGGCCACGCTGCCGCCCCGGGAGATCCGCTGCGGTCTGGCGGAGATCGTGAAGATGGCGGTGATCCTCGACGGCGACCTGTTCCGGACGCTGGAGCGGCACCCGGACGCGTTCCTCGGCGCCGTGGACGGCGAGGTGGAGACGTACGTCCTGCGCACCTCCATGCGGCTGATGATGGAGGAGCTGTGCCCGAACCTGCGGGAGCACGAACTGGCCCGGCTGGTCGACTTCGGCCACACCTTCAGCCCGGTGATCGAGACGGCGGGCGGGCACCGTCTGGAGCACGGTGAGGCGGTCGCCGTCGACATCGCGCTGTCCGCGCACATCGCCCGGCTGCTGGGGCTCGCCGACGCGCGGACCTGCGAGCGGATCGTGACGCTGCTGCGCCGTATCGGCCTGCCGGTGTTCGACGCGGCCACCTGCACCGAGGAGCTGATGACGCAGGCGTTGCAGGCGTCCTGGCAGCGCCGGGGCCGCAAGCTGCACCTCGTCGTCCCGACGGGCGTCGGCAAGGCGACGTTCGTGTCGGAGCTGGAGGACCTGCCCGCCGGCGTGCTGCGCGAGGCCCTGCGGGCCCTCGCGGCCGAGGGAGCCGGGGGAGGTGCGCGATGACCGCGCGGGACGCGACGACCGGCGGCGTGGCGGCCGGCGATGTGGCGGCCGGCGGCTGCGCGCCGCCGGACGTGGCGAACCTCAACGACCTGCTCACCGGCAAGGAGCACGACCACGGCGGGCTCGGCACGATCCTCGCGCACCGGGTGTTCTCCCGGGCCGAGGG
Source organism: Streptomyces sp. NPDC003248 (assembly GCF_055563235.1). Classification (NCBI taxonomy): domain Bacteria; kingdom Bacillati; phylum Actinomycetota; class Actinomycetes; order Kitasatosporales; family Streptomycetaceae; genus Streptomyces; species Streptomyces sp. NPDC003248. Next base: position 56,452 of record NZ_JBVHDT010000023.1, read on the forward strand.
AGGCGAGGGCGCGGAGTTCGTCGACCTGGCCGTGCTGCCGCCGGGCACGTCGATCGGGCGGCACCGGCACGGCGCGGACCGTGAGACGTACATCGTGCTCAGCGGCAGCGGGCTGATGTACCGGGACGGCGCGGAGTTCCGCGTCACCACCGGCGACGTCGTGGTGAACCGCCCGCACGGCGAGCACGGGCTGGTCAACGACTCGGCCGCCGAGCTGTGGCTCCTGGTCTTCGAGGAGGAACTCCGTGACGGTTCCGGGGTCTGACCGGCTCACCCCCGTCCGGGCGGCGGACGCGCCCGCCGACGGCGCGTTCACCGTGCTGGACGTCGGCGGCACCACGCTGCGCACCGGGACGTACGACCCGGTGACGGCGGTGCTGTCCGGGGTGCGCCGGGTGCCGGTCGAGGGCGTGGCCCGGCATCCGGGCGATCCGGTGGCCGTGCTCCAGGAGCGGGTGGTGGACCAGATCGTCCACGAGGTCGCACGGCACACGGACGGCGCGGCGCCCCGCGCCGTCGGGGTCGCCTTCGCGGGGCCGATCTCGGCGGGCGGTCTGGTGCTGGCGGCGCCCACGGTCTGGGGGCGGCGCGGTGCCCCCCTGCCGCTGGGGCAGTTGCTGTCGCGGCGGATCGGCGCCCCGGTGGTGGTCGTCAACGACCTCACCGCGGCAGCCTGGCGGTACGCGGCGACCGAGGCGGAGCCGTTCTGTCTGCTCACGGTCAGCTCCGGGATCGGCAACAAGGTGTTCCGGGGCGGTGACGTGCTGCTCGACGCCGACGGTCACGGGGGCGAGCTCGGCCACTGGGTGTGCGACCCGTCGCCGGACGCGCCGCTGTGCGACTGCGGCGGGCGCGGCCATCTGGGCGGCATCGCCTCCGGGCGCGGGGTGCTCGCCGCGGCCCGCCGCGCGGTGGCCGCGGATCCGGCGGGCTTCGCGCGGTCCCGGCTCGCCGAGCTGTGCGGGGGCCGCGCGGACGCGCTGGACAATCCGGCGATCGCGGCGGCGGTCCGGGAGGGCGACCCGTTCGCGACCGGGGTGCTGCGCGGCACGCTCACCTATCTGGCGCAGGCGATCGGGGCGGTGTTCACGTCGATAGGGATCTGCCGGTACGTCGTCATGGGCGGCTTCGCCCTGGCGGTCGGCGAGCGCTACCGCGAGCTGCTGGTCGGGGAACTGGTGCGCCTCGGGTGCTTCGGCCTGGACGCGGACGCGGTGGACGCCCTGGTGTCGCTGGGGCGTCCGGACGACGACCACGGTCTGATCGGCGTCGGGCGGCTGCTGGCCGACCGGACCGGCCCGCACCTGAGGCAGGAGGCGTGATGGCGGCCCCCCGCACACTCGTCGTCGGCAGCGGCTTCGTCGGCACCCGTATCGCCGGCCGTCTCGCCTCGGCGGGCGAGACGGTCACCCTCGCCTCCCGCACCCGGCCCGCGGTGCCGCCGGCCGGCGGCGCCGACTGGACCGCGCTGGACGCCACCGACCGCGAGGCGTGCGGCCGGCTCCTGGCGCGGCTGCGCCCGGACCGGGTGGTGCTGGTGCACGGCCCCTCGGACGTCACCTGGTGCGAGGACCATCCGGACGCCGCGGTCGCGGCGCACACCGCGGCGGCCGAGAACTTCGCGGCGCGCTCCGGCGGGGCGCGGCTGGTGCTGATCTCCACCGACAACGTCTTCGACGGCAGCCGCGCCGCCAGCGCGGAGGACGACCCGGTCCGTCCCGCCAACGCGTACGGCCGGGCCAAGCTGAGCGCCGAGCGGACCCTGCTGGGCGCGACCGCGGACGCGGTGGTGCTGCGGGTCAGCCTCGTCTACGGCCATGAGCCCGCCGACGCGGGCAAGTGGCTCAACTTCTACTCCGCGTGCGCCCACCGGCTGCTGCGCGGCGAGCGGGTCACGGTACCGGCGGACCAGTGGACGACCCCGGTGCTGGTGGACGACGTGGCGGAGGTGACGGCCGCGGTGCTGCGCGCGGACGGCCCGCTGCCCCCGGTGCTCCATCTGGGCGGCCCGGACCGGGTGAGCCGGGCGGCGTGGGCCTCGGTGATCGCCGAGACGCTCGGCGCGCCGCCGGACCTGGTCGTCCCGACGGCCCGGGCGGGCACCCGCTACGCGTCCCGCCCGGAGAACACCTGCCTCACCAGCCGTCTCCTCGACCGGCTGCCGGCCACGAAGGACACCGCGGTGCGCGGGGTCGCGGAGGGCGCCCGCCTCCTGGCGGGCACCCTCCGGACCACCGGCTGAGCCGCGCCCGTCCGGCGCCGGTGGGAACGCCGGCCGGCCCCGGCACGGGCCCCGGGTCCGAACCGCCCGACCCGTGCCCGACGACCTGCGCCGGACCGACCCACCCGACCCAGGCCAGGCCGCGGGCGTCCACAGACGCCGGGCCCAAGCCGTCCAGCACGGGCCAGGCCGCGGGCGTCCACCGACGCCGGGCCCAACCCGCCCGCCGACGGACCGGCCCGCAGGCACCGGACCCACCCCGTCCGGCACGGACCAGGCCGCGGGCGTCCACCGACGCCGGGTCCGACCCGTCCGGCGACGGACCGGCGCACGTCCGCGGGCCCGGGCCCCCTCCCCCGCCTCGACGAGACCCGCAGGAGACCCCGTATGACAGCACCATCGACACCATCGGCAACAGCGGCAACAGCGGCACTGCCGGCGCCATCCGCACTGTCGGCGCTATCCGCGCGCAGCCACGACGTCGTCGTCCTCGGCGGCGGTGTGGCGGGGTGCGTACTGGCCTCCCGGCTGAGCGAGGACCGGTCACGGTCGGTCTGTCTGGTGGAGGCCGGGCAGGACTACGGGCCCCACGGCGAGGGCTGGCCGGGCGGCCTGCTCGACGCCCGCAGCCTGCCGCGCAGCGACGTCTGGGAGCGGCACACCGAGGTGTACCGCCTGCGGGCACGCGTCATCGGCGGTTCGTCGTGCGTCAACGGCTGCTGGAACACCTGGGGCACCCACGCCGACCAGGCGGAGTGGGAACGCGCGGGCGGTGCCGCCTGGTCGGCCGCGGCCCTGGAACGCCACCGCAAGGCGGCCGTGCAGCAGATGGACCTGCGCGCGGTGCCCGACGGCGAGCTGTCCCCCTTCAGCCGGGCGGCGCTCGCGGCGGCGGACGAACTCGGCTTCGTACAGGCCGACATGGGCACCTCCGGCGGACCCGGCCACGGCACTCCGCTGCTCAACGCGGTCGACGGGCTGCGCTGGAACGCGGCCTTCGCCTATCTGGACCCCGCCCGGTCGCGCCCCAACCTCACCGTCCTCGGCGGCGCCTCGGCCCACCGTCTCGACGTCCGGGGCGGCCGGGTGCACGGGGTGGAGGTCGTACGGGACGGCGAACGCGTCACCCTGACGGCGGGCACGTACGTGGTGGCGTGCGGCACGTACGGTTCGCCCGCCCTGCTGATGCGCAGCGGCATCGGGCCGGCCGGCCATCTGCGGGAGGCCGGCGTCCGGCCCGAGCTCGACCTGCCCGGTGTGGGCGCCAACCTGACCGACCAGCCGGGCGTGTTCGTCCCGCTGGCGCCGGCCGACGGGCTGAACGCCGCCCTGGCCGAGAAGGAGGCGCGCGGTGAGCTGTACGGGAACCGCATGCTGATCAGGGCGGCGAGCCCGTACTGCCCGGACGGCTCCTGGGACCTGCACATCCTGGCCAACGCCGGTCCGCCGCTGTTCGGGAAGCTGCCGCCGGGACAGTACGAGGCGGGCCTGTCCTCGTACCTGATGAAGCCGGCGTCGCGCGGCCGGGTGCGGCTGCGCTCCGCCGACCCCGCCGAGCCGCTCGACATCGACCCCGGCTTCTTCACCGACCCGGAGGGGCGCGATCTGGCCGCCGTGCGGGCGGGGCTCGGCATCGTGGAGGACCTGGCCGGGTCGGCCGCGCTGCGTCCCCTCGTACGGCAGGTCGAGGAGCATCCGTCGCGGCTGTCGGACGAACGGATCCGGGCCCGGGCCGGCACCTACTGGCACCCGGTGGGGACCTGCGCCATGGGCGCCGAGGACGACCCGGGCGCGGTGGTGGACGGGGCGGGGCGGGTGCACGGCGTGTCGAACCTGCGGGTCGCCGACGCCTCGGTGCTGCCGACGGTCCCGGCCGCCAACACCCAGCTCCCGGTGCTCGCCGCCGCCGAGCTGCTGGCCGAGGCGGTGCTGCGTGACTGAGGCCGGCACCGCGGGAGGCGCGGCACCGCGGCGGGACGTCCGTGGACACCGGGTGCTGTACGGGTGCATGGGACTCGGCGGGGGCTGGGACCGGGCGCCGTACACCGCGGCCGACGTCGACCACGCCGAGCGGGCGGTCCGCGCCGCGCTGGACGCCGGGATCACGGCCTTCGACCACGCGGACATCTACCGGCACGGCAAGTCCGAGGCGGTCTTCGGGGAGCTCCTCGCCCGCGATCCGCAACTCAGGGACCGCATCCTGATCCAGACGAAGTGCGGCATCGTGCTGCCGGACGGCTCCCGTCCCGGCCGCTACGACCTGCGCGCCGGGGCCGTCGTCCGGCAGGTGGAGCGGAGCCTCACCCGGCTGCGCACCGACGTGATCGACGTCCTGCTGCTGCACCGTCCCGACCCGCTGGCGCGCCCCGAGGAGATCGCGGAGGCGTTCGCCGCCCTGCGGGCCCAGGGCCTGGTGCGCCAGTTCGGGGTGTCCAACATGAGCGCCGCGCAGATCGCCCACCTGCGGACGGCCGTGGAGGTGCCGCTGGTGGTCGACCAGCTGGAGATGAGCCTGCACCGGCGGGGCTGGGTGGAGTCCGGCGTACTGGTCAACACGCCGGCCGCGGCGGCGGACGGCTTCCCGCACGGCACGCTGGAGTACTGCGCGGCGCACGGGATCCGGCCGCAGGCGTGGGGCGCGCTCGCCGGGGGCCGGTTCTCCGGCGGCGCCGACACGCCGGCGGCGCGGCTGGTCGCCGAGCTGGCGGCCCGCAAGGGCACCACACCGGAGACCGTCCTCCTGTGGTGGCTCCAGCGCCATCCGGCCGGTGTCGCCCCGGTCGTCGGCACCACGCGGCCCGAGCGCATCGCCGCCTGCCGTGACGCCGTGGACGGCCCGCCCCGGCTCGACCACGAGGAGTGGTACGCCCTCTGGGTCGCCGCCCGGGGCACCCCGCTGCCCTGAGATGCCCTCAGGGCAAACGCCCCTGAGGCCCCGGAGACTGCTGAGACACCTGAGAACACCTGGACGACGTCCCCCGCGGGTTTCCGCCGGGGGACGTCGCCGTTTCACCCCGGCCCCACGGCAACGGGTCCCTGCGCACCCCCTTTACGACAATGACATGCACAGGTAATCTCCAGGCGCCTGCAAGAAGTTGCTGGAAATTACAGACAGACGATGCGTTGCAGGTGTGGGTGCATCGGGATTCTCGAGGCGCGTCAGGATCTGCGGTGTGCGTCCACAAGGAGCCACGGGTTCCGCCTCACCCCACTGGAGAGACGCACATGAGACGCCATCGACCACCCGCCCGCGGCTGGACCGCGGGCTCCCTGGCGGCAGGGCTCCTCGCCCTGACGGCCGTCACGGGTCCCACCGCCCCGACCGCCGAGGCCGCCGACACGAACTCGGCGACGGTCTTCTACTACACGAAGACCAGGAACTGGTCCTCGACCTATCTGCACTACGCCCCCGACGGCGGTTCCTGGACGACCGTTCCGGGCGTCGTGATGGAGGCCGCCTGTACCGACTGGGTGAAGCTCACCGTCGACCTGGGCTCGGCCACCGGGCTCCAGGCGACCTTCAACAACGGCTCGGGCACCTGGGACAACAACGCGGGACAGAACTACGCGCTGGGCACCGGTGACATCACCGTCAAGGACGGGGTCGTCGCGCACAGCGACCCCTGTGCCGAGTCGGACCCGGAGACCTCGCAGTCGGCCACCGTGTACTACTCGTCCCAGGCGACCGGCTGGACCACCGTGAACTTCCACTACGCCCCGGCCGGCGGGTCCTGGACCACCGTCCCCGGCGTCGGCATGGAGGCCGCCTGCACCGGCTGGTGGAAGAAGACCGTCGACCTCGGCACCGCCACCTCGCTGAAGGCCGCCTTCAACAACGGCAACGGCACCTGGGACAACAACAACGGGGCCGACTACACGATCCCGGCCGGCACGAGCACGGTGGCGAACAACACCGTCACCGCCGACGCCGACGACCCGTGCGCGGCCCAGGAGCCCGACACCGAGGCGCCCGCCGCCCCGACCGGCGTCCAGGCCTCCGCGACGAACACCTCGGTCGTCGTGTCGTGGAACGCGGCCACGGACGACACCGGTGTGACGGGCTACCAGGTGACGCGCACCGGCGGCACCAAGGGCTCGATGGTCACCGACGTCACCTCCACCGTCTTCTCCGACACCGGCCTGGAGGAGAACACCGCCTACACCTACACGGTCCGGGCCGTGGACGCCGCCGGGAACGTCTCCGCCGCCTCGGCCGGGGCGACGGCCACCACCGGCAGCGCGCCGGAGGAACCCGCCTCCGGCACCCCGCTGGGCACGGACCCGCGCAAGGACCCGATCTACTTCGTGCTCACCGCGCGGTTCAACGACGGGGACAGCACCAACAACCGCGGCGGCAGCCAGCACGTCAAGTCGGGCAACTCCGCCAACAACGACCCCATGTTCCGCGGCGACTTCAAGGGCCTGGTCGAGAAGCTCGACTACATCAAGGGCCTCGGCTTCTCCGCCGTGTGGATCACCCCCGTGGTGCTCAACCGCTCCGACTACGACTACCACGGCTACCACGGCTACGACTTCTACAAGGTCGACGCCCGCCTGGAGTCGGCCGGCGCCTCCTACCAGGACCTGATCAACGCCGCCCACGCCAAGGGCATGAAGATCTACCAGGACGTCGTCTACAACCACTCCTCCCGCTGGGGCGCCAAGGGCCTGTACACCCCGACGGTGTACGGGGTGCGCGACACCCAGTGGAGCTGGTACTACGACGAGAAGAACGAGGGCTTCGAGTACGACGGCCTCACCGTGGAGACCAAGTCGGGCAAGTCGTACTACAACGGCGACCTGTGGTCGACGGCCGAGCCGTCCGGCAACACCTGCCTGAACTGGGGCGTCCCCACCGGCGGCAAGAGCGCCGAGGGGTACACGATCTACAACTGCCAGTGGCCGAGCCCCACCTCGGGCATGTTCCCGAAGGCGTACTACCACCAGTGCTGGATCGGCAACTGGGAGGGCGAGGACGCCCGCTCCTGCTGGCTGCACGAGGACCTCGCGGACTTCAACACCGAGTCGACGCCCGTGCAGAACTACCTGATCGGCGCCTACAACAAGTACATCGACATGGGGGTCGACGGCTTCCGCGTCGACACTGCGGTCCACATTCCCCGCGTCACCTGGAACCGCCGCTTCCTGCCCGCCATCTACGACCGGGTCACCCAGCGGTTCGGCACCGCGGCGGCGGAGAACTTCTTCGTCTTCGGCGAGGTCGCCGCGTTCGTCAACGACAAGTGGAACCGGGGATCACCCAACCACTCGGCGCAGTTCTACACGTGGAAGGAGCGCAAGGAGTACAGCGCCGACGACGCCACGGCCGCGCTGGAGCAGTACGAGTACGAGCAGGCGCAGGGCACCGGCAACCAGCCGACGTCCACCAACGCCTTCCTCGACGGCAACAGCTACCACACGCCCGACCACAGCAAGTTCTCCGGCATGAACATCATCGACATGCGCATGCACATGAACTTCGGTGACGCGCAGAACGCCTACAACAACGGCAAGGACTCCGACGACAGCGTCAACGACGCCACCTACAACGTCGTCTACGTCGACAGCCACGACTACGGGCCGAACAAGAGCAGTACGCGCTACAGCGGCGGCACCGACGCCTGGGCCGAGAACATGTCGCTGATGTGGACCTTCCGCGGCATCCCCACGCTGTACTACGGCTCGGAGATCGAGTTCCAGGCGGGCCAGCGGATCGACTGCGGGCCCAGCTGCCCGCTGGCCACGACCGGCCGCGCCTACTTCGGCGACCACCTGGCCGGCAGCCTCACGGTGTCGGACTTCTCCAAGGTCGACTCCGCGAGCGGGCAGGTCGCCACGACGCTGAGCCAGCCCCTGGTCAAGCACGTGCAGCGGCTGAACCAGATCCGCCGGGCGGTCCCGGCGCTCCAGATGGGCCAGTACTCCACCGACGGCATCTCCGGCTCCATGGCCTTCAAGCGGCGGTACACCAGCGGCACCACCGACAGCTTCGCGCTGGTCACCGTCACGGGCGACGCCACCTTCACCGGCGTGCCCAACGGCACCTACCGGGACGCGGTCACCGGAGACGTCAAGACCGTCTCCAACGGCACCCTGAGCGTCGCCGCCCCCGGCAAGGGCAATCTGCGGGTCTACGTCCTCAACGGCCCCGGCAAGATCGGAGCGGACGGCCCCTACTTGAAGTGACGGGCAACCTGAAGTGACGGGCACGACCTGAGGTGACGGGCACGACCTGAGGTGACGGACGCGGGCCGGGTGGTCCACCGGCCCGCGCCCGGACGCCCCCGCGGGAAGGATCTCCGCGGGGGCTCTCAGGTGGACGCCTGATCGCTGTCCTTCATCGCGCCCCAGCCGTGCCAGCGCTCGACCTCCATCCAGGCGCTGACGCGGGCGCGGACGCGGTCGGGGTAGGGCTTGCCGGTGTAGTGGGCGGCGATGCGGTCGATGTCGGCGAGGCCCTCGTCCTCGTACGTCTCGACGACGCGGCCGATGAGCGTGACATGGGTGTACCAGTCGTCGGCGGCGAGGACGGTGACGGTCAGGCGCGGGTCGCGGCGCAGGTGCTTCAGCCGGACGCGGCCCTCGTCGAGGCTGATCAGGACGCGGCCGTCCTCCCACAGGTACCAGGTGGGGGTGGAGACCGGCGCCCCGTCCGAGCGCAGGGTCGCCATGACGGCCGGGTTGGGGCGGCGCAGCAGGTCGGAGGCCTCGGGCGGCAGCGGGGGCTTGGACATCGCGGTTCCTTTCGGTTCCTCTCGTTCCCTCGGGGTGCGGGCTTCGTTCCGTCAGGACTCGGGCTCGTCGTCGAAGCTCGCGTAGTACGCGGCGGCCATGTCCTCGTCGGCGTGGCCCCGGGCGGCGGCGCGCTCCATCCGTTCGGCGCTCGCGGCGGCCACGTCCAGGCGCACGCCGCGCCGTTCGCCGGCCTCGACGATCAGACGGGCGTCCTTGGCGGCGGTGGCCACCGCGAACTGGGGCGGCGACAGCCGGCCGTCGAGGATCATCCCCGACTTCGCCCGCAGGTACCCCATGTCCAGCGGTCCACCCGCGATCGCGTCGAAGAAGCCCTGCGGGTCGACGCCGAGCGCCCGGGAGAGGGCCAGCACCTCGCCGGCCGCGGCGGTCGCGGCGATGACCCAGCTGTTGGCCACCAGCTTCAGCCGGGTGGCGCTGCCCTGCGCGCCGTCCTCACCGGTCCACACGGTCCGGGCGCCGACCGCGTCGAGGACCGGGGTCACCGTGTCGCGCCGGTCGGCCGGACCGGCGGCGAGCACGAGGAGCTGCCCGGCCTCGGCGGGCTGCCGGGTGCCGAGGACGGGCGCGTCGAAGAAGACCAGGCCGTACTCGTCGGCGAACGCGGCCAGATCCTCGACGGCCTCGACGCCGGCGGTGGTGGACTGCACCCAGGCCGTGCCGGGGCGCAGGGCGGGGGCGGCCTGCCGCATGACGTCCAGGGCGGCGGGGCCGTCGTACAGCATGGTCAGGACCACGTCGGCGCCCTCGACCGCCTCGGCGGGCGTGCCGGCGATGTGCGCCCCGTCGGCGGCCAGGGGCTCGGCCTTGGCGCGGCTGCGGTTCCAGGCGCGGACGGTGTGTCCGGCGCGGGTGAGGTTGCGGGCCATGGCGGCGCCCATGATGCCGGTGCCCAGGACGCTCACGGTGAGCTTGTCGGTCATGACGTCGATCTGCCGATCCGTGCGAAGGGGTGCGGAAGTGTGCGGGGCCGGCCGCGCCGCCGACTGCGGTGGTGCGGCCGGGACTCCACGGTCTGTCAGGCGCCCAGCATGCCGGAGGCGGCCCGGATCAGTCCGTCCAGCCACGCCTGGTGGCCGTTGAGCATGGGGTTCGGGCGCTCGGTGGCCAGGGCGGCGGCCGGCGCGCCGATCTGGGTCTCCTGGGTGAGGACGCGGACCCGGCCGCCGGGCAGGTCCTCCACCAGCCAGGCGTGCAGCACGTCGAGCCGCTCCTCGGGGCCGCCCTCCTGCTTCGCCGTCCAGGACAGCCGGCCCGGGACGCCCTCGGCGGGGGCCTGGAACTCCACGACGTGCGCGTCCAGGGGCGGGAAGCCGAAGGTGCCGAAGCGGAAGGCGAGGTCGTCGCCCAGCTCGGGGCCGCCGCCGTCGGGGAAGGAGATGTCGGCGACGTTGTCGTAGTACGACTCCCAGGTCGAGGTGTCGGTCAGGTACCGCCACACGTCGGCGGCGGTGACGCCCTGGACGATCACCTCGTTGGAGACGAAGTTGTCGCCGGTGCCGGGCAGGTACCTGTCGGGCCAGTTGATCGCGTTCTGCGTGGTCATGGGGGTGTTCTCTCCGAACGGTGGGGGGTAGGTCTTGGCGGAGCTGCGGGGCTCCGGGGGCATCCTCGTCGGCCGGATGCGCCGCCGCATCACGGCGACACCGACGACGCTAGCCCCGCCCCCCATCGGAGGGCCAATAGGGATCCCGATCCCAGCGATCGGCAGCCCGATGGTGCACGGGGAATACCATGGACGGCATGACCGACCGGACACTGGACGGGACGGGCCCGGCGACCGACCGGAGCAGGAAGCTCCCGGCGCACGCGGACCTGAACCTGTTGCGCACCTTCCTCGCCGTCTACCGCTCCGGCACCTTCACCGCCGCGGCCCCGCTCCTCGGCCTCTCGCAGCCCACCGTGACCGCCCAGATCCGCACGCTGGAGCAGCAGACCGGCCGCGAGCTCTTCACCCGGCTCCCCCGCGGTGTGGAGCCCACGCCCCTCGCCCACGAGCTCGCGGGCCAGATCGCGGGGCCGCTGGACGCGCTGGCCGTGCTCGAGGGCACCGGCCCGCTGTCCGGGCGCACCGCCCCGGTCCATCTGGCCGGCCCGTCGGAGCTGCTGTGCGTCCGCGTCCTGCCCGCGCTCACCCCGCTGATCGCCGAGGGCGTGCAGCTGCGGGTCGCCCAGGGACTGCCCGAGCCACTGCTGGAGGAGATGCGCGCGGGCCGGCACGACCTGGTCATCGCCACCCGGCGGCCGCGCGGGCGGGCCCTGGAGTCGGTGCCGCTCGCCGACGAGGAGTACGTGCTCGTCGCCGCCCCCTCCTGGGCCCGGCGCGTCGGGGACCGGCCCGACGCCGACGACCTGTGCGCCGCGCTCCGCGACCTCCCCCTGGTCACCTACGCGGAGGACCTGCCCATCGCCCGCCGCTACTGGCGCACCGTCTTCGGCAGGCAGCTCACCGCACGCGCCGCCCTGACCGTGCCCAACCTGTACGCCGTCCTGTCGGCGGTCAACTCCGGCGCCGGGTACAGCGTGCTGCCCCGCTCCCTGTGCCAGGAGTACCTGGACTCCGGCCGGCTGGCCCTCCTGCACGACCCGGAGGAGGCCCCGCTCAACACCCTCTTCCTCGTCCAGCGTCCCGGCGCCGACACCAACCCGGACGTCCTGCGGGTGCGCGACCGCCTGCGCCGGGCGGCCCTCACCTGGTAGCCGAGGGGACCGGCGGCCGGTGGTTGCCGTCCGGCCGGAGGGGAACCCGGGTCGCCATGGCGGAGCTGCGGCGGATCCTGGTGACCGGGTGGTTCGGCTTCCTCGACGGGGAGGCGACCGCCGGGGACGTGCTGGCGCTGGACCGGGTGCGGGACGTGCTGCGGCGGGCGGGGCTGGAGCACGACGTCGCCTGGAGCCCGGGGTTCCGTCCCGGCGGTCTGCATCTGTCGCGGGTCCGGCCCGAGGACTACTCGCACCTGGTGTTCGTCTGCGGTCCGCTGCACGGGCCGCAGATCGAGGAGCTGCACCGGCGCTTCGCGCACTGCGCGCGGATCGCCGTCGGCGTCTCCGTCGTCGACGCCGGCGGCCCGGCCGTCACCGGCTTCCACCGGGTGCTGGCCCGCGACGGCGACGGCCCGGACCCCACGTGCGACCTGGCGGCCCGCGCGCCCGCGCTGCCCGCCCGCCCCGTCGTCGGGGTGATCCTCACCCACGGCCAGCACGAGTACGGGGCGCGCCGACGGCACGAGCGGGTCGCCGAGGAGGTCACGCGCTGGCTGTCCGGCCGGGACTGCGCGCGCCTGGAACTGGAGACCCGGCTCGACACGCGCGACTGGCGCCTGCACGCGACACCGGCCCAGCTGGAGTCGGTGCTCTCCCGGCTCGACCTGGTCGTCACCGACCGGCTGCACGGGATGCTGCTCTCCCTGCGCGCGGGCGTCCCCGCGCTGGCCGTCGACCCGGTCGAGGGCGGCGCGAAGGTGACGGCGCAGGCCCGTGCCTGCGGCTGGCCCGCGCTGCTGCCCGCCGAGCGGCTCGACGCGGCGGCCCTGGACCGGTGGTGGCAGTGGTGCACGACCTCCGGCCGCGAGCTCGCCCGCGAGATCGGCGCCGGCTTCCGCCGGGGCACCGCCCCGGACAGCGCGGACGGCCTGCTCCAGGCCCTCGGGACACGCGGATGACGACGGAGGACCGCGGAGACCCATGGGGGGAGACCCATGGGGGCGTTCGGCAGCCGGCCTTTCCCCGCCCGGCCCCTCCCCCGGCTGGCGCCGCGACGCGCCCCCGAAGCGGCCTCCCCCGGGGCGCCAGGGAACCGGGGCCAGGGCCCGGGGCCAGGGCCAGGGGCCCGGGGCCAGAGCCAGGGGCCCGGGGCCAGAGCCAGGGGCCCGGGGCCAGAGCCAGGGGCCCGGGGCCAGAGCCAGGGGCCAGAGGCCAGAGCCAGGGGCCAGAGGCCAGGGCCAGGGGCCAGAGGCCAGGGGCCAGAGGCCAGGGCCAGGGGCCAGGGAACCGGGGCCAGGGCCAGGGGCCAGAGGCCAGGGGCCAGAGGCCAGGGAACCGGGGCCAGGCCAGGGGCCAGAGGCCAGGGGCCAGAGGCCAGGGAACCGGGGCCAGGGAACCGGGTCGGATGGCCCGGCCCGGCGCCCCGTGCTCCGCCCCCCCTCAGCGCCCCCGCGGCGCCGCCCCAGGGCGGCGGTAGACGTAGGGCGGTGGCGGTGTGGTGGGGGCGTGGTCGTCGACGAGTGTGCGGACGAGGTGGTGGTCGGGGGAGAGTGCGCAGGCCGGGTCGGTGCGGGCGGCGTCGCCGGTGAGGGCGTACGCCTGGCAGCGGCAGCCGCCGAAGTCCTCCTCCCGGCGCGGGCAGCCCCCGCAGGGGCCGGTCATCCAGCCGGTGCCGCGGAAGCGGCCGAAGGCCGGGGAGTGGTCCCAGATCCAGGCCAGGGAACGGTCCCGTACGGAGGGCGCGTCGAGGTCGGGCAGGGAGGCGGCGGCCGGGCAGGGCAGGACGGTGCCGTCCGGCGCGACGGTCAGCGAGACCGCTCCCCACCCTCCCATGCAGGGCTTGGCGACCCCGTCGAAGTAGTCGGGGACGACCCAGACCAGGTCGACGCGGCCGGCGAGCCGTTCCCGCCAGCGCTCGACGGACTCCCGCGCACGGGCCAGCTGGGCGCGCGTGGGCAGCAGCGCGGCGCGGTTGAGCAGCCCCCAGCCGTAGAACTGGGTGTTGGCCAGCTCGATCCGGTCCACGCCCCAGGCCACGCCCAGCTCGACCAGGGCGTCCACGGCGTCGAGGTTGTCCCGGTGCAGCACCACGTTCAGTCCGAGGGGCAGCCCGGCCCGCCGGACGAGGGCCGCCGCCCGCTCCTTGGCGGCGAAGGAGGACGGACGGCCGGCGATCCGGTCGTTGGCCCGCGGCTCCGCGTGCTGGACGGAGAGCTGGACGCTGCGCAGCCCCGCCGTCCGCAGCGCGGTCAGCCGGGGCTCGTCCAGGCCGGTGCCGCTGGTGACCAGCTGCGTGTAGATCCCGGCGGCCTCGGCGGCGGCGACGATCTCCTCCAGGTCGGGGCGGAGCAGGGGCTCGCCGCCGGAGAGATGCGTGTGGACGACGCCCAGTGCGGCGGCCTGGCGCAGTACGTCCGCCCACTCCCCCGCGCTCAGCTCGCCCGAACGGCGGGCCAGTTCCAGGGGGTTGGAGCAGTAGGGGCAGTGCAGCGGGCACGCGTGGGTGAGTTCGGCGAGCAGCGCCCAGGGCCGCGCCACGGGAGCGGAGCCCTCGGCTTCGGCCGGTTCCACCGACGCGGGGGAGACGGTCATGCGATCCAGCCCTCCTGGTGCAGGCGGTCGAGGAAGGAGGGGACTTCGGTGGCCACGGGGGCGCCGGGGTAGCGCTCGGCCAGCTCGTCGACGATCCCGCGCACGGTGCGCGTGCCGTCGCACAGGCCGACGACCTGGCCGGCGTGTCCCTGGAGGACGACCACGCGTTCGGGCAGGACCAGCAGGTCGGTGCCGCGCACGGGGTCGTGCCGCAGCATCAGGGCCGGGGCGAGGGCGGGACGCCACCGGCTGTCGGGCGCCCGCGTCACCCCTGCCCCCGTCCGTCATGGCGCCAGGGACGGCCGGCCGGCGCCACGCGGCCGTCCCGCTGCTCCCGCCCGTCACGGCGCCACGGACGGCTGTCCGGCAGCGGCCGGCCGCCACGCTCCCGCTCTCCGTCCGCGTCGGGCCGGCCGTCCGGGAAGCGCCGTACGGCCGTGTCGGGCCGGCCGTCCGAGGAGCGCCGTACGGCCGTGTCGGGCCGGCCGTCGTGAGAGCGCGGTCCGGGGCCGTCGTGCCGTTCCTCCTGTTGCACGGCGTCCAGCAGGACCCACAGCACCTCGCACTTGAAGCCCAGCGCGGCCACGGCCCGCTCCTGGTCCTCGCGCGTTCGGGCCCACTCCAGGACCAGGGCGAGCGCCTCGGTGCTGTCGCGCCGGCCCTGGTCGACGCGGGTGCGGAAGTAGTCGAGTCCGGACGGCTCGATCCACCGGTAGTGGCGCTCGAAGGCGTCGATGCGCCGGCGCATCAGGTCGGGCGCGGTCAGCTCGGTGAGGGAGGCCGCGACGGCCTCCAGCGGCGGGCGCAGCCGGCAGAAGTTGACGTAGCCCTCCACCGCCAGCCGCACGCCCGGCAGGACGCGGTCGCCCGCCAGCAGGCCGGCGCGGTCGAGTCCGGCCGCCTCGCCGAGGCGCAGCCAGCGCTCGATGCCGCCCTCGCCGTCCTGCCGGCCGTCGTGGTCCTCGATCCTGTGCAGCCACATGCGCCGCAGCCGTGAGGAGTCCAGTTTCGCGGTGATCAGCGCGTCCTTGACGGGGATGTGGCGCTGGTAGTGGAAGCGGTTGGC
Source organism: Streptomyces sp. NPDC003248 (assembly GCF_055563235.1). Taxonomy (NCBI): domain Bacteria; kingdom Bacillati; phylum Actinomycetota; class Actinomycetes; order Kitasatosporales; family Streptomycetaceae; genus Streptomyces; species Streptomyces sp. NPDC003248. Next base: position 71,787 of record NZ_JBVHDT010000023.1, read on the forward strand.
GATCCACCGGCGGACCTCCGCCGGGCTGAGGTCGCCCTCGTGCATCCGCACGTTGAAGGGGTGGCGGTCGTGGTACCGCTCCTGGCCCACCTCGCGCAGGCGGGCCTCGAACTCGGTGGGGCTCCAGGGCTCCGTCAGGGTGGGCAGTGCCGTCGTCACAGCTCGATCACCATCTCGTCGTAGGCCACCTCGATACCCAGTCGGGCGAGCCGCTTGTGCTGTGCCGCGGTGGGGTCGACGAGGGGGTTCGTGTTGTTGAGGTGCGTGTAGTAGCAGCGGGCGGACAGTCCGGCGAGGATGCCGGCGGTGCCGCCCGGTCCGTCGACGGGCAGGTGGCCCATGCCCGTCGCGGTGCGGGAGGAGAACCCCGCGCGGCGCGGCTCCTCGTCGTCCCAGAAGGTGCCGTCGACGATGACGCAGTCGGCCTCGGCGGCGGCCCGGTGCAGGGCGTCGGACCAGACGGCCACGGCGGGGGCGTAGAGGGCCGACCTGCCGGTGGCCGGCTCGTACAGGCGCAGGGCGACCACCCAGCCGTCGTCCTCCGGGGCGTCGGCGGCGTAGCGGGGGCGTTTGCCGGACACGGGGACGGCGCTGATCCGCACGCCGTGGCCGGACCGGTCGGCGGCGCCGCCGTGCAGGGGCACCGCTCCGTGGCAGGGCAGGTCCCGCCAGGTGAGCGTGGTGTAGGCGCCCAGGACGGCGTCGAGGCGCAGCCGGTCGGTCAGGGCCCGGCGGACCGGGGCGGTGGCGAGGATCTCCACGCCGTCGGCCTCGCGCAGCCGCGCGAGGCCGAGGGTGTGGTCGAGTTCGGCGTCGGTGAGGACCACTCCGGCGATCGGGGTCCGCCGGGTTCCGGGCTCCGGCAGGAGCCCGGGGCGGGCCTCGATCTGGTCGCCGATGTCGGGGGTCGCGTTGACGACGTACCAGCGGCCGTCGTCCGTGCCGACCGCGAGCGAGGCGTGGCGGCGGCGGCGCTCGGGATGGGCGCGTGCCCCGGAGCATCCGGGGCACGCGCAGTTCCACTGAGGGATGCCGCCGCCTGCCGCGGTGCCGAGCACCTGCAGCAGCATGGCGGCGGACTAGCGGACGGAGAGGGAGTAGGCGGTGACCTCCAGCGCGGTGTCGACGACCGTGTAGCCGGGGGTCTGCCAGGCGGTCCGGTCGGCGGGCTCCGTGGTGGTGGCCGGGTGCTGGATCTGCTCGTCGGTCTGGGGCATGGGGTGTACTTCCTTTCGGAGGGTGGGTGGTGGTCCCTTCGTGCGAAGGGAGGTCAGTCGGTGGTGACTTCGAGGATGAGGTCCTTGTCCTCGCCGCGGTCGCTGGTGCCGATCCAGAGCCGGTCGGCGCCGGGGACCTTGACGATCGCCCGCAGCCGGCCGTAGGTGCCGTTGTAGTAGGCCTTCGCGGTGCCGACGTCCTTGCCGGTGGCGTCGATCGGCAGCGCCCACAGGCGCTGGCCGCGCAGCGTCGAGACGTACAGGACGTCGCCGCTGACGGCGATCTGGGCGGGTACGCCTCCATCGCTGGGCTTCCAGACCCTCTTGGGGTTGGTCATACCCGCCTTGGCGCAGGAGCCCTCGCAGGTGGGCCAGCCGTAGTTGCGGCCCGGCTCGATGAGGTTGAGCTCGTCCCAGGCGCTGTCGCCGATCTCGGTCTCCCACAGCCTGCCCCGGGAGTCCCAGGCGAGGCCCTGGGGGTTGCGGTGGCCGTAGCTGTAGACGCGGGTGCCGAACGGGTTGCCGGGGGCCGCCGCGCCGGTGCGGGTGATGCGCAGGATCTTCCCGTTGAGGGAGTTCTTGTCCTGGGCGAGCTGCGACTGGTACGCCTCGCCGGTGGTGACGTACAGGTAGCCGTCGGGCCCGAAGGCGATCCTGCCGCCGTTGTGGTCGCCGCCCCGGGGGATGCCGCCGACCAGGACGGTGTAGCCGCTGAGCGAGGTGCCGTCGAAGCGCATCTTCACGACCCGCAGGTCGTTGGCGGCCGTGTGGACGAAGAAGACGTCCTGGTCGGTGGTGCCGTTCCAGGTGGGCGAGGGGGCCACGCCCAGCAGTCCGCCGCTGCCCGACAGGACGGTGGGCGAGGGGACGACGGTGTGGGGCACCGTGCCCACCTTCTTCTTGGAGCCGTCGCGGTTCTGCACCCACACCGCGGCGGCGACGCGCTCGGTGACCAGGGCCCGCTTCCCGTCGGGCAGGAAGGAGACGGACCAGGGCTTCGTCCACTTGCCGGAGAGGACGGAGACGCCCGTCGGCTTGCCGCCGTCGGGGAGGACACCGGGATCGGCCGTCGCCGTGGGCTGCTGGGCGCAGACGCCCAGGAGGGCGGCGACGGCCGTGACCAGGGCCGTGCGCGGACGGACCCGGCGCAGCGCCGGACGCGCCTTATGTGACATTCCGTTGCCTTTTCTGTCGTGCGGGGGCACCGACGGGCGGCCGGGAGGGGACCCGTGGCCGTCGGTGGGGGAGGTGGGGGAGGTGGGAGGCGGGAGCGGGGAGGGGTCCGTGGCTCCTGCGACGCGTCGTGGGCGGCGGCCGTCCCGCGGGCCGGTGATCGTGCGTCCTGCTGCCGGCCCCGCCGCGTGACGGCGGGGGCCGGTCGGGGCCCCGGTCACCTGACGGTGACTTTGAGGAGCAGGTCCTTGTCGGTGCCGCGGTCGCTCGTGCCGAGCCAGAGCTCGTCGGCGCCGGGGACCTTGACCAGCGCGCGCAGCCGGCCGTATGCGCCGGCGTAGTACGCCGTCGCGGTCTTGACGTTCGTTCCGGAGCTGTCGATGGGCAGGGCCCACAGCCGCCGGCCGCGCAGCGTCGACGCGTAGATGACGTCGTCGACGACCGCGATCTGGGCGGGTACGCCACCCTCGCCCGGCTTCCACACCTGCTTCGGGTTCGTCGTCCCCGCGGCGTCGCAGGACCCCTCGCAGGTGGGCCAGCCGTAGTTGCGGCCCGGCTCGATGAGGTTGAGCTCGTCGTAGGTCTGGTGGCCGATCTCCGTCTCCCACAGCCGCCCGGCGCCGTCCCAGGCCAGGCCCTGGGGGTTGCGGTGGCCGTAGCTGTAGACGCGGGTACCGAACGGGTTGCCGGGGGCCGCCGCACCGGTGCGGGTGATGCGCAGGATCTTCCCGTTGAGGGAGTCCTTGTCCTGGGCGAGGCTGCCCTCGAACGCGTCACCGGTGGTGACGTACAGGTAGCCGTCGGGGCCGAAGACGACGTTCCCGCCGTTGTGCTGGGTGTCCCGGCGGATCCCGGTGAGCACGGGCGTGTAGCCGCTCAGGGACGTCCCGTCGAAGTCCATCCTGACGACGCGGTTGTCGGTGGCCGTGGTCTCCATGAAGAACACGTCCCGGTCGGTGGTGCCGTTCCAGGTGGGCGGGACGGCGACGCCCAGCAGCCCGCCCTTGTCCTGTGTCTCCAGGCTCCAGACCGCGTTCGGCACCTTGCCGACCCGCCGTCTGGAGCCGTCGCGGCCGGCCTGGAAGACCTCGCCGGTGTTGCGCTCCGTCACCAGCGCCGTGTTCCCGTCCGGCAGGAAGGAGATCCCCCAGGGAGTCGTCCAGGTGTCCGACAGGGTGCTGATCCCCGACGGCGCGCCGGCCGCCCGGGGGCCGTCGTCGAGGACGAGGTCCTCGGCACGGGGAGGGTACGGGGCCGCGGCCGCCGGGGACGACGGCAGGACGCCGGCGGTCATCACGGCGGCGACGGCGGCGATCGCGACCAGGCCCGGACGGACTCGGCGCAGTGCCGGTTGCGGCAAGGGTGACATGGGGTGCCTTTCCTCATCTCGGCGGTGACCGGCGGTGACGCCCTTTCAAAAACCAGACAATACAAGGAGAAAGGTACAAATCGAAGCATGGTCATACCTTCTGTGCGGAGGGTCGGGCACTTCGTCTCCGTCCGGGCCGTCCGCGGGCCCTCCGCGGGCCCTCCGCGGGTCCTCCGCGGGTCGCCTACGGCCCGCCCGCGTGCCGCCCGCGGGCCACCTGCGGGTTAAGCGAGTGAAGCCTGCACCGCCGTCCGCCGTGCGGGTGCCGGGTGGGGCATGCATGAAGATCCCGGCCGTGACCGGCCCCGTACCGGCCGGAGCGGCGAACCCGACGCGCTGGAGGCGAGCGATGAACGAAAGAGACGACCGGTCCGACCACACCCACACAGTTCCCGTCCTCATCGTCGGCGGGTCCCTGGTGGGCCTGTCGACCTCGGTGTTCCTGGGGCGGCTGGGAGTGCGGCACACCGTGGTGGAGCGCCACGCCGGCACGTCCATCCACCCCCGCGGACGGGGCAACAACGTCCGCACGATGGAGCTGTTCCGGGTGGCCGGCGTCGAGCCGGCGATCCACCAGGCGGCGGCCACCCTGGCCGAGAACCACGGCATCCTCCAGACGCCCACCCTGGTCGGCGACGCGGGCGAGTGGCTGTTCCGGCGGATCGACCCGGGCGGCGCGCTGGCCCGGTTCAGTCCGAGCTCCTGGTGCCTGTGCAGCCAGAACGACCTGGAGCCGGTCCTGCTCGACCACGCCGCGGGGCTCGGCGGCGACCTGCGCTTCTCCACCGAGCTGATGTCGTTCGAGACCGACTCCACCGGGGTGACCGCGGTGGTCAGGAACCGGGACACGGGGGAGCGGACCACCATCCGGGCGGCCTACCTGGTGGCCGCCGACGGGCCGCGCAGCCCCGTGCGCGAGCAGCTCGGGATCGCCCAGAGCGGCCCGGGCGAGCTGTTCCACAACATCAGCATGACCTTCCGCTCCCGCCGGCTCGCCGATGTGGTCGGCGACCGCCGTTTCATCGTGTGCTACCTGACCAGTCCGGACGCCGACGGCGCGCTGCTGCCGGTGGACAACCGCGAGAAGTGGGTCTTCCACGCCCCGTGGCACCCCGAGCACGGCGAGACGCTGGAGGACTTCACCGACGAACGCTGCATCGACCACATCCGCCGGGCGGTCGGGGTGGACGACCTCGACGTGGAGATCACCGGCAGGGCCCCCTGGCACGCCGCCCAGCGCGTCGCACGGTCCTACCGGTCGGGACGGGTCTTCCTGGCCGGCGACTCGGCCCACGAGATGTCCCCGACCGGGGCCTTCGGCTCCAACACCGGTATCCAGGACGCGCACAACCTGGCCTGGAAGCTGGCCGCGGTGCTCGGCGGCTGGGCGGGGGACCGCCTGCTGGACACCTACGACATGGAGCGCCGTCCGGTGGCGGAGGCCACCAGCGCCCGTGCGGCCGCCCGGTCCGTCGAGCACAGCCACCCCGGCTACACGCCGCCGCCCGGCGCCGGCGGCGCGCCGCAGCGCGGCATCCTGAACGTGACCCTCGGCCACCGCTACCCGAACGGCGCCGTCGTGGACGCGGACCCCACCACGCCGGTCATCCCGGAGCGGCTCGACCTGACCGGGGAGCCCGGCAGCAGGGCGCCCCACATGTGGGTACGGCGGGAGGGACGCCGTATCTCCACCCTCGACCTCTACGAGCGGTCCCTGGTGCTGCTCAGCGACGCGGGCGAGCCCAGCGGATGGCACAAGGCCGCCGTCCGTCTCGCCGAGCGGATGTCCGTGCCGCTGGTGTCGTACCGGATCGGGATCGGGGACGACGCCGAGCTGGCCCCCGAGGACGGCGCCGACTGGGCGGAGTGCCACGGCACGACCCTGTCGGGTGCCGTCCTGGTCCGTCCCGACGGGTTCGTCGCCTGGCGGGCGCGGGGCCCGGTCGCGGACGCCGAGTCGACGCTGGGTCAGGTTCTCACCACGGCACTGGCCCTGGACTGACCTCGCGAGGACGGCGCGGACCGCGCCGCCGTCGCCCCGGTCGTGTCGCCCGGCGGTCCCCCTGACGGCTGCCGGGCGACACCCATTTGGGTGCTCACCTCAACTCGACTCACTTGAGGGCGAGTTGACGCCGATACGGGTGGTCGGCGGGGGAGCCGCGTTCACTCGGCTGAGCCTCCCGAGTGGTGGGAGACGGTGTGCTGGCTGACGGTGGATCACGTCGGGGCCCGAGTCGGTTCAGCTGACGAGACGCCAGCTGCTCGGCCCTGGCGGAAGGACTCTCCCATGCGCT
>NZ_JBVHDT010000024.1:0-66809 GCF_055563235.1 Streptomyces sp. NPDC003248
CTCCGCGGACTGCTGCTCGGCACCGAGATCGGCCACGACGGATGGCTCGCGATCGCCTGGTGCCTGGGCCTCACCGCGCTCGGCTACCTCTGGTCGGCCTCGACGTTCGACCGCGACCCGAAGTAACCGCCATGACAGCGCGGGTCGGCCCCCGCACCTCGTACCGCAAGGCCTGGCGGCGTACTCCGACACCACGTCGGGTACGCCGCCAGGCCTTCCGCCGCAGGAGGACGACCCCTCGGGGCGGGCGTAGGGGTACGTGTCACCAGGGCACCCCTCTCTCCTCCACCACCACCAGCCGCGACACCGCCCGGGTCAGCACCACGTACAGCCGGTTCAGCCCCCGCTCCTCCGCCTCGGCGATGGCGACCGGTTCCACGGCGACGACGTGGTCGTACTCCAGTCCCTTGACGGCGGTCGCGGGGACGACCGTCACGCGGGTGCTCGTGTCGTCGGGGCCGGAGGCGGTGGGGACGCCGGCCTCGGCGAGCGCCCGGCGGATGCGGGGCGCGTCGGCGTCGGCGGTGACGACGCCGACGGAGCCCTCGTGGGCGAGGGCGTCGCGGACCGCGGCCACCACCGCCCCCGGCAGGTCACCGGCCGCCCCGCGGACGGCGAGTTCACCGTCCCGGCGCAGGGAACGCGCGGGCGGCACGTCGGTGTCGAGGCGGGCCAGGATCCGGTTGGCGAGCGCGAGGACCGGGGCGGGGACGCGGAAGCCGGTGGTCAGCGGGACCACTCTCGCCTCGGGCTTGCCCAGGTGGGTCAGCAGGTCCCGCCAGGAGCGCGCGGCCCAGGGCGAGGTGCCCTGCGCCAGGTCGCCGAGGACCGTCAGCGAACCGAAGGGCACACGGCGGGCGATGGCCCGGCACTCCATCGGGGAGAGGTCCTGGGCCTCGTCGACGACGACATGGCCGTATCCCCCGGGGCGTTCGAGGAGCCCGGCGACCTCGTCGAGGAGGACGAGGTCGGCGGACGACCAGCGTGCGGAACGGGCCGAACGGGGTGCGCCCGGCCGGTGCAGGGCCGCCTGCTCCTCCGGGGTCAGGATGCCGGCCGCCGCACGTGCCAGCTCCCCCGGATCAGCGAGGAGCCGGGCCACGATCTCCTCCGGGCGCGCCTTCGGCCAGACCGCGTCCACACAGGCGCCCACCGGGCGCGCCCGTTCCATCCGGCGGAGCCAGGAGGCGGGGCGCGGGCCGCCCCGCTGTTCGGCCTGCTCCTGGATCCGGCGCACGATCCGGCTGCGTACCCGCTCGCGCCCGACCTCGTACGGCGGCTCCTCGGCGAGGACACCGGTCACGATCCGCGCGACCTCGTCGCCCGTGACCCGCCGGCGGTACGGCCCGTCCGGCACCGTGAGGCCGTCCGCGCCACCCGCACCACTCGCGCCGGTCGCCTCGACTCCGCCGTACAGCGCCCGGCGCAGCACCTCGGCCATGCGCGGGTCGTGCTTGACGGCGGCGGCGGGCGCGGGGTCGGTGACGGTGACCGGGTGCCGGGCGATCTCGTCGGCCAGGGTCGACTGCCGTACGCCCGTCTCGCCGAGGGAGGGCAGGACCTCGGCGATGTAGGAGAGGAAGGTGCGGTGGGGGCCGAGGATCAGCAGGCCGTCGCGGCGGAAGCGCCGGGGGTGGGTGTACAGGAGGTAGGCGGCCCGGTGCAGGCCGACGGCGGTCTTGCCGGTGCCCGGGGCGCCCTGCACGCACACCGACTCGGCCGGTTCCGCGCGGACGAGGTCGTCCTGCTCGGGCTGGATCGTCGCGGCGATGTCGCGCATCGGGCCGACCCGGGGGCGTTCGATCTCACGGGCGACGAGGGCGCTCGGCCCGGCCTCCCCGCGTCCCAGGTGCTCGTCCTCCAGGCCGGTCAGATCGGCGGAGTCGCCGCGGCTGCCCGGCGCCCAGCCGAACCGGCGGCGGACGGCGACGCCCTGCGGGTCGCGGGCGCTCGCCTGGTAGAAGGGGCGCGAGACGGGGGCGCGCCAGTCGACCACGAGCGGCGGGGCGGCGGGGTGCTCGCCGATACGGACGCGGCCGATGTGGTGGCTGAGGCCCGCGTGCTCACCGCCGGTGCCGTCCGCGAAGTCCAGGCGGCCGAAGAAGAGGGGGCCTTCGGGGAGTTCCCGCAGCGCCTTGGCCCGGCTGCGCAGCCGGTACCCGAGGACCTCGGCGTCGGCACCGGAGGCGGAGACGTCCTCCCCGGTGACGACCTGGACGTCGGCACCCGCCAGCATCCCGGCGAGGGCCGCCCGGCAGGCGTCGTGGTGGGCGCGTTCCCGCAGGAGCGCCGCGGCGAGGCCGGGGTCGTCGTCGGACGGGCGGGCGTCGGCAGCGGCGGGCCGCCGGTCGTCCTCGGGGGCGGGGAGGGATGACGTCATGGCCCGAGCGTACCCATAAAACGTAACTCAGTTAATTTTTTTACTCAGCCTCACACCATGCGGGCGGCCCCCGCCGGGCGGCCGGCCGGTCGAAAGGCCGGCCGCTTCACCGCCCGGCCGACGGCCGGGCCAGCCACGGCAGGCCCGCCTCCAGCACCGCGAACGCCCGTTCCGCCGCCGCCACCGCCTCCGGCCGTACGTCCTCCACCCGCTCCCCCGCCGCGATCCGCCGCCAGTTCTCCTCGGCGAGGATGCGCCGTACGGCGACGATCTGGCCGGCCGCGAGCCGGGCGTCGAGGTCGCCGCCGAGGGCGTCGGCCAGGGCGGCCTCGGACCGTTCGAGATGGGCGTGGAGGCGGGCGACCAGTGCGGGGGTGCCGTACAGGAGGGCGTGGAAGGCGCGCACCTCGGGGTGGTCGTTGAGGCCGGTGACCGGGTCGGCCGCGGCCAGGCCCGCGAGGAAGTGCCGGCGCAGGGCGGCCAGCGGCGCGGCCCCCTCGTCCCGCGCCCCGGCGACCACCTCCGCCGCCTCCCGCTCGTGGTCGGCGATCCGGTGCAGGACGAGGTCCTCCTTGGCCGGGAAGTACCGGAAGAGGGTCGGCTTGGAGATCTCCGCCGCGGCGGCGACCTCGGCGACGGACACCGCGTCGAAGCCCCGCTCCACGAAGAGGCGGACGGCGATCTCCGACACGGTCCGGTACATCCGCCGCTTCTTGCGCTCGCGCAGGCCGGTCTCGCTCATGGGGGGAGCCTAGATCCCCGATGGACTGAGCAGGGGCCCCGGGGGATCAGCCGACGCGGGCGCGGACCGGCGCCGTCCGCCTCACCTCGGTGAGCACGGGTTCCAGCGACGCCACGACGCGGGTGACGCCCGCGTCCCTCAGGAGCGCGGCCTTCGCCTCGCCCCGCGCGTAGCCCAGGAAGGGGACCCCGGCCTCCGCCGCGGCCCGGGCGTCCGTGGGCGAGTCGCCGATCGCCAGCGCGTCCTGGGGTGCCGCGCCCAGGGCGGCGAGCGCGCGGTGCAGTGTGTGCGGGTGCGGCTCCGGACGGCCGAGGTCCGCCGTGCGGCCGTGGACGTGGGAGGCGAAGCAGGACGTCAGGCCACGGCCGGCCAGGTACGCGGCGACCGCCCGCGCGGAGACGTCCGTGGTGATCGCCATCCGCACGCCGAGCGCCGTCCACGTGCGGATCAGGGGGTCCGCGTACGCCGTGGGCATGGCGGAGGGACAGGCCCGCGTCTCCGCCCGGGTCAGTTGCTCCTCCAGCTCCGCCACCAGGTCGCCGCCCGGGTGCGCGCGGCCGACGGCACGCAGGACGGTCCGGGGGTCCGCGGTCCGCCGCTCGGACTCCGTCAGCAGGCCGGCCAGGTCACGTTCCCGCAGCCGTCGCACCAGCGCGTGCGCCACGTCCTCCGCCGGACACCCGGCGAACAGCCGGCAGACCGGCCCGTCGAAGTCCCACAGGACCACTTTCGCCCCGACGACCAGTTCCCGGAACCCGCTCGATTCAGCAGTCACTAAGTGAGTGTCAGGTCCGTGGTGATGGTTTCCCAGAGGGCGTCGAACCATTTCCGCGACTCGTTCACGAAAGCCGCCTCGTTCGGTCCCCGGCCCGACGCGAAGGAGAAGAGCAGCGACTGGAAGTCGAGCACGTCGTACATGTTCAGCGTGGCGTCGTCGATGGACTCCTCGCGGCGCGTGACGGTGTAGTACGCCATCAGCGCCTCCGTCTCGTTGAAGAGGTACAGCTTCACCGGCGGGGTGAAGGGCAGTGCGCGGAAGGCGACGCTCACGTCGATGCCGTGCGAGGAGCGCAGCGCCACGAGGTTGTGGCGCAGCACCTGCCCCTGGGCGTTGCGCATGGCGAGCCAGCGCTGGTGCACCCGGTCCTCGTCACCCTGCCCCTCGATCGGGACCGGGAAGGCGAGGTCGATGTCGCGGGACGGCAGGAGGATGCGGACGTCGACCCGTTCCGGGCGGATGCGGCCTTCGTGGATGCGGCGCAGCGGCTCCCCCAGGGCCAGCATCAGGCTCTCGGCCGTGAGGCAGGCCGCGTCGATCCGGACGTGCGGCGCGGTGAAGGCCTCCGCGAGGCGGGGGGCCAGCGCGACCATGGTCGGCTGCGGCTCCCGCCCGTACGCGTCCGTGCCCGGCGCGGCGATGCGCGGCGGGCTGCCCTTGTTCACGTTGCTGAGCAGCCCGTCGTCCTGGAGCAGCCGCAGGGCCTGGCGGACGGCGCCGCGCTCCACGCCGAACTCCTCGGCCAGTTCGGCCTGGGTGGGCAGACGGTCGCCGGCCTTGAGCTGCCCGTCCCGGATGCGTTCGCGCAGGACGTCGGCGATCTCCCGGAAGCTGAGCCGCCGGCTGCCGTTCACTGCCGCACTCTCCTCGGTCACACGCCCACGGTACGGCCCTTCAGCCGTTCAGGTGCAGGTCCGAACTGATGGTCTCCCACAACGCGTCGAACCACAGGTGGGACTGCTCGACGAAGGCGCGGTCGCGCGGTCCGGCGGCCGCCTCGAAGCCGAACAGCATCGACTGCGCCCCCTCCGCGTCGTACATCTCCACGTGCTCGTCGCCGATCCCCACCTCACGGCGCCTCACGGTGTAGTAGGCGAACAGGGTCTCCGACCCGTTGAGGAGGTAGAGCTTGACGGGCGGGGTGAAGGGCAGTGCGCGGAAGGCGACGCGCACGTCGATGCCGTGCGTGGAGCGCAGCGCCAGCAGGTTGTGGCGCAAGACCTGCGCCTGTGCGTTGCGCGTGGCGAGCCACTGCCGGTGGACGGGACGGTCCGGACCGGCGCCGTGGCCCTCGACCGGCACCGGGAAAGCGAGGTCGATGTCCCGGGACGGCAGCAGGACCCGCACGTCCACCCCGGCCGGTCTCAGCTGCCCGGCATGGATCTGGCGCAGGGGTTCGCTGAGGGTGAGGGTGAGGGTGGTCGAGGTCAGGCACACGGCGTCGATACGGACGCGCGGGGCGGCGAAGGCCGCGGTGATCCGGGGGGCCAGGGCCACCGCGGTGGGCAGCGGCGGCGCCCCGGAGCCGAGGGGCCCCTTGCCCGGGGCGGCGGCGATGGTCGCCGGGCTGCCCTTCGACACGTTGGTCAGCAGCCGCTCCTCGTGCAGGATGCGCAGCGCCTGCCGTACGGTGCCGCGCTCCACGCCGAACTCCTCGGCCAGCTTGGCCTGTGTGGGCATGCGCTGCCCCGGCCTGAGCTCACCGGTCCTGATACGGGCGCGCAGTTCGTCCGCCACCTCGCGGTACGAGCGCTGAGGCGGCCGCGGTCTCCGCCGACCGTTGACCAGGGCACTTTCCGACGTCACAGCAGAACAGTACAACTTTGCGCCATCTTCCGGCAGTTGCCCGGTAGATGGTTACCAGACACTTCCAACTCAGCACCATATTGGCTAAGTTGGCGACCAACTCGTCCAACATGGCCGTACTTCGCGGGGTTGGTCGGGCTCCCCTCCGGAGGGGAGCCGGGAGCCCGGCCGTTCAGCGCACCCCACGCACGGACAACCGATCGGCACAGCCACAACCGAACAACGGGCACGACCGCACAGCCACAACTGAAGAACGGCACCACAGCACATCGCCGGATCGGCCGCGGCGGCTACGGATCATCGCGCACGGCACCGCCCCCCACGGCAGGAGGGAGCTCAGAACATGTCCGGGCACCAAGGCCGCCTGGACGTACGCAGCAGGGCGTCGGCCGACCTGGCGGCGCCCGCTCGTTCTTCCCCGACGCTCCCCAGCGCCGCCAGCCGGACCGCGGACTCGTCGCCCAGCCACAGCCTCGCCAGCCCGGCCACGTCCAGCGCGAGGTCGGCGCTCTCCGTCGTCGGGGTGCAGGACCCGCCCAGCGGCGACGCCTCCAGCCGGAACCGGCCCCCGGCCAGACCCCCCGGGTCGGCCACCTCCAGCACCAGCGTCCCCTCCGCCCCGTACGTCCGCGCCTCCAGGGCACGTACGACGTCCAGGATCCGCACCCACAGCCAGTCCGCGTGCGTGGCGGTCCGCGCGGACCGCGGGTCCGGCAGCAGGAAGGGGAGCAGGTCGTCGGGGGCGCGCCAGCCGCTCTTCACCTGCGTGACCCAGTCGATCGAGCAGAGGTAGCGCCACAGCGCGCGCTCGGCGGCCGGGCCCGCCGCGAGCAGCCAGTTCACGGTCACCGTGTGATGCGGGCGCTTGTCGGGCCAGTGGTCGTCCGAGGTGTACGAGGCCAGGCCCTCGACCTCGCCGTCCGGCGAGCGGTACAGCGCGTAGAAGGGCTCGGTCCACGACGGCTCGAACCGTACGGCGCCGGTGTTGCGCTGCCACCACAGCTCGTCGCGGCTGACGGCGCCGGGCTGGGCGCGGCGCACCCGCTCGTGCAGCTCGGGGCCCAGCTTGCGGACGTCCTCGCCGTCGACGAGGTCGATCCGGCCGCCCGCCTCGTCCTGGCCGGAGCGGCGGGGGTCGAGGCCGGTGCGCGGCACGTCGACGGTCCACTCGGTCGCCCAGGTGGCGGGGCCGAAGCCGTACCGGCCGTAGATCGGGTACTCGGCGGCGATCAGGGTGGCGACGACGGCCCCGCGCTCCTTGGCGGCCGCCAGGTCCTGGCCCATCATGCGGTTGAGCAGGCCGCGGCGGCGGTGGGTGGGGGTGACGGTGACGCCCGTGACGGCGTTGGCCGGGACGGACCCGCCGCCGACGGCCGTGACCTGCTGGTCGAAGGACTTGAAGGTGGCCACGCACCGGCCCGCGTCGAAGGCGCCCAGGTGGCGGCCGGGGACGAACTGGCTCCGGCGGCTGCTCAGCTCGGTCTCCCCGACCACCGGTTCGCGCAGGAAGCCGGTATGCACGGCACGGAGCCAGTGGGGGAACTCGTCCTCGGTGACGGGACGTATGTCGAGTGCGTCGGCTCGGTGGGTCATGACGTCACCGTAGGCAGGGTGGGGTGGGTGCCGTCGAGGCCTTTTCGGCCCCTCCGCGCGCCGCCCCGCCCGCCCCGCCCGCCCCGTACGACCACCTGCCGCTGCCGCCTGCCGCCTGCCGTGTGTCCGGTCCGGCCGGTCCACCCGGTCCGCCCCGTCCGCCCCGTCCGCCCGGCCTACACCAGCAGGTCGTCCACCTGCGCCTCCCCCTCCCGGTACCGGCGGGTGATCTCCGCGCCGCAGCCGTCCGCCGTCCGCTGGAGGCGCTGCCGGCAGCGGGAGACCTGCTGCTCGTAGCCGACGAGGCGGGCCATCGCCTCGTGGAGCTCCGGGTCGGTGCGGGCGGCGAGGTCGGAGAGCTCGACCTCGGCGAGCATGTCCGCGGCCAGCCGCCCGTACTCCTCGCTGTGCGGGGTGCCCAGGGTGACGTGGCGGGCGGAGGAACGGTGCCGGGCCGGGGCGTCGGTGAGGATCTCCGGCAGACGGGCGACCACGGAGTCCCCGGCCGGTTCGGGCACGGCCGCCGGCCCACGGCGGGCCAGCTCTGCGCGCAGGATGTCGATACGGCCCTGGAGGAGCCGTCGTACGTAACTGAGGTCCGCCTCGTCGCGCTGCGCGTCCCGGCGCAGGGTGCGCAGCTCGGGCAGGCTCAGGCGGGCCGTGTCGTGCTCGGGCGGCTCCGCGGGCAGCCTGCACGGCGGACTGTCGGTGCGCTGCACGGGCGGTCGCTGGGTGGTCGTCCCCAGCGGCCCGGTGCTTGGTGTGCTCATGTGGCTCTACCGTCCCCTCGACCGGCGTGTGGGAGCATCGTGCCACCCCAAGTGACCCCTATGTGACCGAGTGCCCCCGAACGGCCCAGATCCGGGCCAAAGGATCAAAAAGAATCCCCTGGCCGGCGGTTGCGGGGGCACACGGCATGATGGTCCGCATGCGTGCAGTGGTGCAGAGGGTGGACGGCGCGAGCGTCGTCGTGGACGGCGAGACGGTGGGCGAGATCACCGGCGAGGGCCTGTGCGTCCTGGTCGGGGTCACCCACGAGGACACCAAGGAGAAGGCGGCCCAGCTCGCCCGCAAGCTGTGGACCCTGCGGATGCTGGCCGACGAGAGGTCGTGCAGCGACATCGACGCGCCCCTGCTGGTCATCAGCCAGTTCACCCTGTACGGCGACGCCCGCAAGGGCCGCCGGCCCACCTGGAACGCGGCCGCCCCCGGCGACGTCGCCGAGCCCCTCGTCGACGAGGTGGTGGCGCGGTTGCGCTCGCTGGGCGCGACGGTGGAGACGGGCCGCTTCGGCGCACGGATGCGGGTGTCGCTGACGAACGACGGCCCGTTCACCGTGCTGATCGAGGTCTGATCCGGACCGCCGGGGCCGGAAGGCTTCGGGTCCAGGTCCGCACCTCACGGGTCCGGGCGCCACAACTTCGGTCCATCCGTCGGCAGTTGTTCCCGAGTTGTTTATGGATCCCCGCCACGTGGGGATAAGTAGAGCGAAGTTGGTTGCCAACTTGGCCATGTTGGCGGCGAACGCCGCCGGATCCCTGACTTCCCTGTCAGCCCAGGTGGGTCGGACCCCAGGTCGTCGGCAACCGATCACCGGGGCCTGTAGCAGCGGGCCCCGGAAGACCCGGACCGCCCCGGGGGTCACAGGCCTCCGGGGCGGCGGTCGTGCTTTCCCTACGGAGAACGGTGGAGTGCCCCTCCCCTCCCCGCCGTATCCCTTTTCCCGTACCCCGGCGCGGTGTTGCGCGGCCCGGACCCTGGGCATCTCTCCGGCACGGTGCACGCGGCTGCTACCGCGGGCGCCACTCACCTGGGCTGACGAAGGGAGCGGGGCATGGGACACCACCTGCCCGGAGAAAGGGGATCCGGCTCACCACCGGAGACGAGGGACGAGGGGGCCGGCGTCGCGCGGCTGCCGATGTCCAACGCGATCGCAGCGGTGATCATCGCCGTCGCGGCGCTGCTGGGCGGCATCACGGTGCTGCTCGTGATGCCGGGGACGCTCGAGGCGCTGGGCACCGCGGTGACGATCAGCGGTTCGGGCTTCACGCTGGCGGCGAAGATCGCCGTTCCGCGCTGACCCGGTCCACCGCACCGGCACCCCGCCGGGCCCGCCGTGCGGGGCCCGGCGGGCGACGGCCACGCAGGTTTCCCCGCGCTCAGGGTTCCTCACCGCGCCCGGGGCTCCCCGCGCGCAGGGTTCCCCACGCTCAGGGTTCCACGACGACTTCCTGGGACGCCGCGGTGCTGTCCGCGACCAGGGGGGCGTCGACCGGGACGTTCCGCTTGACCAGGGCCAGGGCCACGGGGCCGAGTTCGTGGTGGCGCGCGGAGGTGGTGATGAAGCCGATCTTGCGGCCTTCGGGGCCGTCGGCCGCCAGGCGCAGTTCGGTTCCGGCGGGCGGGAGGTGCACCTCGCTGCCGTCCAGGTGCAGGAAGACCAGGCGGCGCGGGGGCTTGCCCAGGTTCTGGACGCGGGCGACCGTCTCCTGCCCGCGGTAGCAGCCCTTCTGGAGGTGGACCGCGGTACCGATCCAGCCCAGCTCGTGCGGGATGGTGCGGTGGTCGGTCTCGAAACCGAGCCGCGGGCGGTGCCGCTCGACGCGCAGCGCCTCGTGGGCGAGGATCCCGGCGGCGGGGCCCGCCTTCCCGGCGTACGACTCCAGGTCGGCGCGCGGGAGGAAGAGGTCGCGGCCGTACGGCGTCTCCCGGACGACGACGCCCTCGGGCACCTCGGCGATGGACCCGGCCGGCAGGTGCACCACCGCGAACGCGTCGGTCCGGTCGGCGACCTCGACCCGGTAGAAGAACTTCATCGACTCCAGGTACGCGATCAGGGCGTCCTGGGTGCCGGGTTCGACATGGGCCCAGACCGTCGCGCCGTCGTCGACGAGGTAGAGGGCGTGCTCGATGTGGCCGTTCGCGGAGAGGATCAGCGCCTCGGTGGCCTGGCCCGTGGGCAGGTCGGTGACGTGCTGCGTGAGCAGGAGGTGCAGCCAGCTGAGCCGGTCCTCACCGGAGACGGTGACGACTCCCCGGTGCGAGAGGTCGACGAATCCGGTGCCGTCGGCGAGGGCGCGCTGCTCGCGGAACAGGTCGCCGTAGTGGGCGGCGACGCCTTCGTCCACGCCCTCGGCGGGAACGGCGCCGGGCAGGGACAGCAAGGGGCTCTTCATGAAGACAAGCCTACGACTCGGTAGTTGAACTCTCGCTGGTCGAGGCCTTGAGCGAGCAGTCCTTGCACCGGCCGAAGATCGCGAAGTGCTTCATGTCGGTCTCGAAACCGAACGTCGCGCGCAGCTTGGCCGTGAAGTCGGCGGCGATCTGGATGTCCGCCTCGATGACGTCCCCGCAGTCGCGGCAGA
This sequence comes from Streptomyces sp. NPDC003248, assembly GCF_055563235.1. Lineage (NCBI taxonomy): Bacteria > Bacillati > Actinomycetota > Actinomycetes > Kitasatosporales > Streptomycetaceae > Streptomyces > Streptomyces sp. NPDC003248. The sequence goes on from NZ_JBVHDT010000024.1 coordinate 10,665, forward strand.
CCAGGTGGATGTGGTGGTGCCGGTCGGCGAGGTGGTAGGTGGGCGCGCCGTGGCCGAGGTGGGCGTGGCTGACCAGCCCGAGCTCCTCCAGGAGCTCCAGGGTCCGGTAGACGGTGGAAATGTTGACCCCCGACGCGGTCTTCCTCACTTCCACGAGGATGTCGTCGGGGGTCGCGTGCTCCAGGGTGTCCACGGCTTCGAGCACGAGTTGCCGCTGCGGGGTCAGCCGGTAGCCGCGCCGTCGCAGATCGCTCTTCCAGTCGGTGCCTTGGGTGCTCGCCACACAGGAGAGTCTAGGACCACTTGAAGATGCGAGGGCTACGCGAAGAGTCGAGCTACTTGAAGAAGGCGATGCCGTCGTCCGGCATGTCGTCGGGCAGGGCCTTGGCCCAGCGCTCGACGTCCTCCGGGGTGACGACCTTCTTCAGGTGGGCGGACATGTAGGGGCGCAGCTCGACGTCGGGGGTCTGCTTCTCGCCGACCCACATGAGGTCGCTCTTGACGTAGCCGTACAGGCGCTTGCCGCCGGAGTACGGTCGGGAGGCCGCCGTCCGCGCCACCGCGTCCGTGACCAGGTCGATCTGGGGCTTCTTGTCGGCGAGCTCGCCGTACCAGATCTCGATGACGCCGTCGTCGCGGGTCATCGTGACCTCGACCTTGCGGGCGCCGTCGATCCGCCAGAAGCCGGACTCGGACTCCAGGGGCCGGACCTTGTTCCCGTCCTTGTCGAGGACCCAGGTGTGGGAGTGGTACTCCAGGAAGTCACGGCCGTCGTGGCCGAAGGTGACCTCCTGCCCGAAGTTGCACTTCTCGGAGCCGGGGAAGTCGTGCACGCCCGCGCCCGCCCAGCTGCCGAGCAGGAAGGCGAGCGGGACGAGGTCCTTGTGGAGGTCGGACGGGATCTCGATCATGGGTGGCAGTTCCTGGACGTGGTCGGTCAGCGCTGGCCCTGGTACAGCTTCTTCACGGTCAGCCCGGCGAAGGCGAGGACGCCGACGCAGACCAGGACCAGCAGGGCTTCGAAGAAGATCTCCACGGGGTGCTCCTCGGATGAGCGTGCTTCAGGTGTGCGTACAACAGGGCCGGGCCCCAGCTTACGCGGCCGGGGCCCGGCCCTCTTCGTGAGGTGTGCCCTCACGGGCGTCAGCCCAGCAACTGGCTCTGGAGCGTGACCGTCTGCTGGAAGGGGACGGCGGCGGCGCCGCCCGCGCGGCTCTGGAGGATCACCGCGTAGACGTCGCCCGCGGCGAGGGCCGCCGCCCGGACCTGTTCCGCGCCGTACGGCTCGGCCTCGGCGTGCAGGACGCGTTCGATCTCCGGGGCCCCGGGTTTCGTCTCGAAGGTCTCGTCGTACGGGAGCGTCTCCGCGCCGCGCACCTGGCGGACCAGGTCGGCGTAGGGGACGGCCTCGCCGGCCATGACGGTGTCCACGACGACCGCCGTGTCGAACTGGAGGAGGTAGATCCGGGTCCGCGTCCCGTCCGGGGTGGTCCAGCCGCAGGCCGCTATGTGCCTCAGGCCGTGGTCGACGAGCTTCTGGCCCAGTTCCGCGCGGTCCTCCTCCAGCGCGTACTCGGCGAGGTAGTCCTCCGTCCCCAGCCAGCCGTCCGCGCCGCGCAGCGCCTTGTCCTCGGTGGCGCCCTCGGGCGCGGGCAGGAGGAGGGCGCGCAGGTCGGCGTAGTGGGCGCCTGCCGGGTTGGCCTCGTCGAACGGTCCGGGGCTGCCCGACGGCAGCGGCGGCCTGGTGAGCGTGGGGTAGTCCCAGCGCCCGTCCGACTCCGTCGCCAGCCCCGGTACGTCCGTCCGCTCCACGGCGGAGATGCCGTACGCGGTGGCCGTGCCGACCGCCGCGAACACGGCGACGGCGGCGGTCCAGCGGAGGACCGCCCGCAGGACCCCGCGGTCCCGGGCGGGCCGGACCGCAGCGGCCGCCTCGGGCGCGGCGGTCGCCTCGGGCGCGGCGGTCGCCTCGGGCGCGGCGGTCGCCTCGGGCGCGGCAGTCGCTTCGGGCGCAGGCGGTTCGGCCACGGCGGTCGTCTCGGCCATGGCAGTCGCCTCGGGCGCGGGCGGTTCGGGCGCGGCGGGCGGCTCGGGCGCGGCGGTCGTCTCTGCCACGGCAGTCGCCTCGGGCGCGGGCGGCTCGGGCGCGACGGCCGACTCGCTCGCCGGATCCGCGATCTGCTGCTGCCCGGTCTGCTGCTCGGTCATACCGCCTCCCCCGGCTCCGCTATGCGGTCGAGTTGGGTGCGCAGGAACGTCGCCGCTCGTGCGGTGTCGAGCGGCTTCACGCCGGTCGCGGTGGCGGTGACCAGGACGTCACCGACGTAGGCCGAGCAGTACATCGCGTCCAGTTCCTCGTCGTCGTCCTCGGGCGGCAGGAAGCACTTGGCGTCCTTGTGGCCCTTGATCCGCGGGCCCTCGCGGAAGATGTCCAGGGCGGCGAGGAACTCGTTCTGGAAGGTCGCGATGCCCCGGACGGCGTTCTGGTCCGCCATCCGGGACAGCACGACGCTCATCGTGTACAGCTCCTCGTTCGCGTACGGGGCGGGCGGCCCGCTGAGGTAGCTGCGCATCGCCATGCCCTGGATGTGCATCTCGTCGATCCGCTGCTCGAGCTGCTTGCGCTGGGAACGCGGCAGACCGCTCAGCGCCTCCTTCTGGAGGGCCGTGGCCTGGGCGCCGCCCAGCTGCGCGTCGGAGCCGTACTCGCCGAGGTCCGGGCCCTGCGACCAGCCGTCGGTGCCGTAGGGCACGAGGGTGGCGGCGAGCCCGGTCGCGGTGGGCGCCTCCGTCCGCACGGACGCCGTCTTCGGGAACTTCCACACCGGGGCCCCGGCGTCACGGTCGGCGCCCCGCACGGTCACGACGGTGCAGCCGACCCCGGCGAGGAGCGCCCCGGCCAGCAGCACGGACCCGGCGACCACGGCGGCGCGGCCCCGCCGAGCGGGCTTCTCTGCGGACTCGGCGGATTCGGCGAATTCGGTCCGTCCGGTGGGTGCTTCCGCGAGCTCTGCGGATTGTGCGGGTTCAGCGGGTGCCACGGCCGGCTCGGTCGGCTCGTCGGCTGCGTCCGGGGTGTTGCGCGCGTCGGTCACAGCCGCTCCATCTGCCGCTGGGCGAGATCCACGATCGTCTTCATCTCGAACGGCTCGGCGCCGTAGGCGAAGATCTCCATGGCGATGTCCCCCCGCCAAGCAAAGGCCTCGGCCCCGTACACCGGCTCGTAGCCGGGCTCGACCTCCGGCTCGGTGTGCACGTACGCCATGCCGTCGCCGGTGCCGGGAACGGTCCAGCTGTCCGTCGTCTCGTCGTCCTCCGCCGCGCGCTGGTCGTTGTGACTGGCCGTCTCGGCCGCGAGGGCTTCCCGCTGCCGGTACTGGACCAGCCGGATCTCCACGGTGTACGCCGAGCCGACCTCCCAGCCCGTGACGGCCGCCCTGCGGAACTCGGAGCCGATGAGGTCGCCGAAGATCCAGCCCGGCTCGGTGTAGGTGTCGGCGTAGGCGGCCAGGTCCATCCAGCCGTCGTCACCCAGCCAGTCGGCGTCCCTGGCGCCCTTCGGCTTCGACAGCAGCAGCTCGCGCAGGTCGCCGTCGGTCTTCACCCGCCGGTCCTGCGCCGCCGGCAGCGGCGCGGGGGCCGGGCCCTTCGCCTGGGCGATCTCCGGCTGCGAGAGCGACGGCAGCTTCGTCGGCTCACGGTCGGCCTGCACCAGGTAGCCGGTGCAGGTACCGGCCACCAGGCCCAGCACGGCGGCACCGGCGATCAGCGCAGCGGTACGCCGGCCACGCCGCACGGGCCGCGGTTCCCCGGCGGCTTCTTCCGCGACCTCGCCCTCGTTCCCGCCGGCCTCGTTCCCGTCGGCCTCGACGAGCGCCTCCGGCGGCGCCTCGCCCGGTTTCCCGCCGGGTAACCCGTCGGGTCTCTCTCCGGATCTCTCTCCGGATCTCTCTCCGGATCTCTCTCCGGCCGTCTCGCCGGGTTTCTCCTCGGGCAGCCCGTCGGCCCCCGTCTCGCTCGTTCCCACACCATCCCCCTCAGGACATGAAGCGCGCCTTCCGTATCGCGCTGCACAGGAGACTCATGGGTGCCGGGGGCAGTTGCGTCGATCTTGATTACGATTCAGGCATGGCGAAGAAGCTGGTGATCAAGGTGACGGCGGGGGCCGACGCGCCCGAGCGGTGCTCGCAGGCGTTCACGGTGGCGGCGGTGGCCGTGGCCAGCGGGGTCGAGGTGTCCCTGTGGCTGACCGGGGAGTCCGCCTGGTTCGCGCTGCCGGGACGCGCCGCCGAGTTCGAGCTGCCGCACGCCGCACCGCTGCCCGACCTGATCGACTCGATCATGGCGGGCGGCCGGCTCACGCTGTGCACGCAGTGCGCGGCCCGGCGGGACATCACGGAGAAGGACGTCCTGGACGGCGTACGGATCGCGGGCGCGCAGGTGTTCGTGCAGGAGTCGCTCGCCGAGGACACCCAGGCACTGGTCTACTGACGGCGCTTCTTGCCGTCCAGCTCGTCCCACCAGTCGTCCGACCTGGGGTCCCCCGACGGGGCGTCCCACCAGCGGTCGTCGGGGCCCCGGCGGTTGGCGACCATCGCCGCGAGCGGCGGGATGACCATCGCGACCACGCACATCCCGACGGCCACGGGCACCGACCACAGGCGCACGACGCCCCAGGCCAGGACGAAGAGCCCGATGCAGACGCCCATCATGGCGAAGTACGTGTGGCGCCGCCGTGCGTACATGCGTCCAGGGTAGGTCCGTGCCGCCGGCCCGGGCAGCCCGAAGGGCCGCACCCCTGGCGTCCAACCCGCGGGGTGCGGCCCTTCGGTCGTTCACCGGTCCGTCCGGACCGTCAGCGGTCCGTTCAGACCGTCAGCAGTCCGTTCAGACCGCGATCGCGACCTCAGCGAGGCCGCCCTTCTGGGCGACGACCGTGCGGTCGGCGGTGCCGCCGGGAACGAGCGCACGGACGGTCCAGGTGCCCTCGGCCGCGTAGAAGCGGAACTGGCCCGTGGCGGAGGTCGGGACCTCCGCGGTGAACTCGCCGGTCGAGTCCAGCAGACGGACGTAGCCCGTCACCGGCTCGCCGTCGCGGGTCACCTGACCCTGGATGGTGGTCTCACCGGGCTTGATCGTCGAGGCGTCCGGGCCGCCGGCCTTCGCACCACACATGTCGTTCTCCAGAAGGGGTCTGACCAGAAGGTCGGTCGGGTGGGGGTTACTTGTTGGCGCCGAGCTCGATCGGCACGCCGACGAGGGAGCCGTACTCGGTCCAGGAGCCGTCGTAGTTCTTGACGTTCTCCACGCCCAGCAGCTCGTGCAGCACGAACCAGGTCAGGGCCGAGCGCTCGCCGATGCGGCAGTACGCGATGGTGTCCTTGGCCAGGTCGACCTGCTCGTCGGCGTAGAGGGCCTTGAGCTCGTCGTCCGACTTGAAGGTGCCGTCGTCGTTGGCGTTCTTCGACCACGGGATGTTGCGGGCGCTCGGGACGTGGCCCGGGCGCTGCGACTGCTCCTGCGGCAGGTGGGCCGGGGCGAGCAGCTTGCCGGAGAACTCGTCGGGCGAGCGGACGTCGACCAGGTTCTGCGCGCCGATCGCGGCGACGACGTCGTCACGGAAGGCGCGGATCGACGTGTCCTGCGGCTTGGCCTTGTACTCGGTGGCCGGGCGCTCGGGCACCTCGGTGCCGTCGACCAGCTCGCGGGCGTCCAGCTCCCACTTCTTGCGGCCGCCGTCGAGGAGCTTGACGTTCTCGTGGCCGTACAGCTTGAAGTACCAGTAGGCGTAGGACGCGAACCAGTTGTTGTTGCCGCCGTAGAGGATCACCAGGGTGTCGTTGGCGATGCCCTTCGCCGACAGGAGCTTCTCGAAGCCCTCCTGGTCGATGAAGTCGCGGCGGACCGGGTCCTGGAGGTCCTGCGTCCAGTCGATCCGGATCGCGTTCTTGATGTGGTTCTTGTCGTACGCGGACGTGTCCTCGTCCACCTCGACGACGGCGATGTTCTCGTCGTCCAGGTGGTCCTGCAGCCAGTCGGCGTCGACCAGGACGTCGCTGCGGCTCATGCTCGTTCTCCTCCGGGGCAGTTGCGGCGGGGGTGTGCAAGAAAGAGGGTGCGCGACCGGGCTTCGCCGGCGGCCGGCGCACGGATGCCCTCGAGCGAGGGCGCCGGGAGGCGCGGAAGGCCGGCGGCGCTTCCGCTCAGGAGGCAGGGCGACAGAGCATGGCGGCGACGCGGCACAGGTCTACTGCCCGCCGCTTCGTGAGATCCGCCTGTCGCTGCATCATGCTGTCGATCGTAGGGACGGACAGGCGGGCATGTCACCGGCGTGTCGTATGGTGAGACGCGATCGTCCGGATGGCGGAACGAGGAGGCGATCCGGGAGGTCGCCGCGGGCACGCCGAGGGCGCGCGCCCGCCATCCCCTCTGCGGTGCGGACGCAGGCGTCTCGCCCTTCGGACCGAAGTCGCCCGGCGGGGCGCCGAAGGCGCTCCTACCCGGCCAGCCGGACGTCGGAACCCTTCACCGAGATCTGCACGCCGTTCGCCCCCGCCTCGACCTTGTCGAGCTGGATGCCGCCGGGCAGGTCGTCGATCTTCTGCTCGAAGTCGGTGATGGAACGGACCTCGTCCTCGGCGGTCTGCACACCCCCGAAGCTGGGCAGCGAGTCGGCGTGGACGCGGACGGTGTCGCCCTCGACGGCGACCGAGCTGAGGAGGGGGTAGGTCTTCTTCGCGCCCAGCGCGGTGACCTCGACGTTGACCTTGATCTTCCCGTTGCCGCCGTCGGAGAGGCCGACGACCTGGGCCGTCACCCCGGGGAAGACCTGCGTCGCCTCGGGCTTCGCGGCCTTCAGCAGCTCGGCGTAGGTGAGGGAGGCCGTGCCGGTGGCGGTGGCCGCGGTGGCGGAGCTGTAGTCGCCGGAGAACTCGACGCCCTTCATGTGCGCCTCGAGGTCGTCGATGCGGATCGTGCCGCCCTCGGTGCCCGCCGCCTCGTAGGCCGGGATGCCGACCTCCACGTCGTCCAGCTCGCCGCCCACGACCTGGGTGAGGAAGGGGAAGCCGTTGATGGACACGTCCGGGGTGGCCGCGAGGTTCTCGCTCGTCTTCAGCCTGTCCGCGACCTCGCCCTCCGCGAAGTTCACGGCGAGGCGGTCGGCGAGCACGAAGAGGCCGCCGAGGACCACCACGAGGACCAGCAGTATTCGAAGCGCGCGCATTGCGGTCGTTCCCCCACCCGGACGGTCTGACAGTCGGTTCATGGACGAGTCACGGTAACCCCGCGCGGAAGGGGCGCCACCGGATTGTCGATCACCTGTGACAGACGGCGCGCGGGCCGGCCGTCGGCGGCGGCGGGCCGGGGCGCGCCGCCGCCGACCGCTCAGCCGAGGGCCCGGCCGAGGACGTAGACGGCCGGGGCCGCGGCCGCCAGCGGCAGTGCTACACCCGCCGTGAAGTGGACGAAGCGCGACGGGTAGTCGTAGCTCGCGGCCCGGTGGCCGATCAGGGCGCACACCGCCGCTCCCGCGCCGAGGAACGCGCCCCGCGCGCCCAGATCCGTCATCCCGCCCACCGCGACGCCCGCGCCCGCGGCGGCGAGCAGCGAGACGACCACCGACGCCGGGGTCGGCAGGGGCAGCGCGCGGGCCAGGACGGCGACCGCGACCGCGGCGGCGCCGACCGTGACCGCGTCCGGGTCGGCCCCCAGATGGCCGGTGGCCATGATGGCGAGCGCGGCCGAGGCGACCGTCGCCATCAGGCCGTACATCCGCTCGTCGGGGTCCGCGTGCGAGCGGAGCTGGAGGACCAGGCAGAGCAGGACCCAGACGCCGAGGGTGCCGAGGATGGCGGCGGGCGCGTGGGCGCGGCCCGCGACGAGGAGGGCCACGTCGGCGACCAGCGCGCCGAGGAAGGCCAGGGCGATGCCCTGCCGGGCCGGCCACATGCCGTTCAGCCGGAACCAGCCCGCCGCCGTCACGGCCTGGAGGACGACCAGCGGGACGAGCAGCGCGTACGTGCCGACGGCCGCCGTACCGGACAGCAGCAGGCCGAGGAGCGCGGTGAGCGCGGCCGGCTGCATGCCGGGCTCGATGATCGGCGAGCGGCCCTCCAGGCGGGCCCGCTGGGCGTCGGTGACGCGGGCGTTGCCGGCGAGGGTGGCGGGACCGTAGGAGGAGAGGTCGGCGGGCTCGGCGGCGGAGGCGGGGGCGGTGGCGGTGGCGGGGGCCGCTGAGGGGGTGGGGGTGGGCGCGGAGGCCGGGGCGGTGGGTTCGGCGGTGGGTTCGGCGGCGGGCGGGGGCGTGGTGGACGCCTGCGGCCGCCCGTAGGAGGGCTGCTGCCCGCCATGGGAGGTCTCCTGCCCGCCGTAGGTGGTCTGCTTCCCGCCGTAGGTGGTCTGCTGCCCGCCGTACGACGCCTGTGGCCCGCCGTAGGAGTCCTGCCGCCCGCCGTACGACGCCTGCTGCCCGCCGTACGAGTGCTGCTGATGTCCGTCCGGCGTCTGCTGCCCGCCGTACGAGTGCTGCTGATGTCCGTCCGGCGTCTGCTGCCCGCCGTACGAGTGCTGCTGACGTCCGTCCGGCGTCTGCTGCCCGCCGTACGGCTGCTGCTGCCCGTGGGGTGGTGTCCGCTGTCCGTACGGTGCCTGCTGCTGCCAGGCGGGGGACGGCGCCGGCGTCGCGGCCGGGCCGGACGGGGACGGGCTCTGCGGGCCGCCGTACGACGGGGCGTCGCCGGTCTGCGGCGGCAGGTACGCCGTCTCGGCCGCGTCCACGGCGGGGACCGGCGGCTGGAGGCCGGTCTCCCAGGTCTGGCCCTGCCACTGCTGCGTGTGCTGGAGCCGGTCCTGGGGGTCCTCGTACCCGGGCTGGTGCTGCCCGGGCCACGCCTGCGGATACTGCGGCTGCGACCGCGGCGTCGACTGCTGCGGATGCTGCGGATGCTGCGGCCGGTAGGGGTCGTAGCCCTCGTACCCCTGCGCGTACGGCTGGTCGGTCATCGTCACCCTCCTGCGAACGGCGGGAGCACCTCGACCGTGCCGCCCTCGGCCAGCCGTACCGTCTCATGTGCGCGGGTGCCCACGGGGTCGCCGTCGACGAGGAACGAGCACCGCAGCAGCACCCGTACGAGTTCACCGGGGTGCCGGCCGCGGGCGGCGTCGAGCGCCTCGGCGAGCGTGGCCGCGTCGTACGGCTCCTCGGCGACTCCCGCCGCGGCCTTGGCGGCCGCCCAGTAGCGCACCGTGCCCTTTGCCATCTCGTTCCTCAGTCAGTCCATCGACGGTCAACAGGGTCAGGCTAGCCCGCCCGGGAGACCGCCCAGTCCCCGATGCGGGCCAGCAGGGCGTCACCGGCGGCGTGCTCGGCGTGGCCCATGCCGGGCTCCAGCCAGAGTTCGCCGTGCTCGCCGGCGGCCTCGGCCAGCATCCGGGGGTGGTCGACGGGGAAGTAGCCGTCCCGGTCGCCGTGGACGATCAGCAGCGGGGTCGGCGCGATCCGCGGGACGGCCTCCGTCGGGGACAGCGGTACGGGGTCCCAGTCCCGGTGGTGGATGCGGGTGCGGAAGCCGTAGCGGCCGACCAGGCGGCCCTCGGGGCGGGTGACCATCCAGTGCAGGCGGCGCATGGGGGCCGTGCCCCGGTAGTACCAGCGGGCGGGCGCGCTGACCGACACCACCGCGTCGACCGTGCCCGGATGCAGTGCCGCGTGCCGCAGCACCACCGAGCCGCCCATGGAGAAGCCGACGGTCACCACGCGCGCGTGCCCGAACGAACGCGCCCACTCCACGGCGGCCGCCAGGTCGAGGACCTCGCGGTCGCCCACCGTGGAGCGTCCGCCGGAGCGGCCGTGGCCCCGGAAGGAGAAGGTGACGACGGCCCCGTGGCGGCGGAACACCGAGGCGACCCGGCGCACGTGCGGGCGGTCCACGTCGCCGGTGAAGCCGTGGGCCACGACGAACACCGGGTGACCGGAGGATGGCGTGGAGGCGTCGTATACGACCGCGCCCGGGTCGTATACGGAATCGACGGACAGGCCGTCGGCCGTGTACAGAAACGTCCGCAATGGTGTGCGTCTGCTCGTCTCGGAATGCGGACGAGCGGTGGAACGCGCCGCATGACCTGCCCGGCTGTTGCTCATGTGGGCTATTCTGCTGGGCAGAGGACTCGGGCAGCGTAGCCCCCGGGTCCTTTTGTGCTTTCGGAAGCGTTGTATACGAAGCGGGAAACCGCAGGTGTACGGGGCCCCGGGATCGCAGAGCAGTGCCGCACCGCACACGTCCTCGCAGGGACCGAGGAGGAACCAGACGTATGAGTTCTCTGCTGCTCCTGACCAACGCCCTCCAGCCTTCGACGGAGGTGCTCCCCGCACTCGGCCTTCTGCTGCACAACGTGCGGGTGGCTCCGGCGGAGGGCCCCGCCCTCGTCGACACCCCGGGTGCCGACGTCATCCTGATCGACGGGCGCCGTGACCTGCCGCAGGTGCGCAGCCTGTGTCAGCTGCTGCGCTCCACCGGGCCCGGCTGTCCGCTCGTCCTCGTGGTGACCGAGGGCGGTCTCGCCGCCGTCACCGCCGACTGGGGCATCGACGACGTGCTCCTCGACACCGCCGGTCCGGCGGAGGTCGAGGCGCGGCTGCGGCTGGCCATGGGCCGCCAGCAGATCGTCAACGACGACTCCCCCATGGAGATCCGCAACGGCGACCTCTCCGTGGACGAGGCCACCTACTCCGCCAAGCTCAAGGGCCGCGTCCTCGACCTCACCTTCAAGGAGTTCGAGCTCCTGAAGTACCTCGCGCAGCACCCGGGCCGCGTCTTCACGCGCGCGCAGCTGCTCCAGGAGGTCTGGGGCTACGACTACTTCGGCGGCACCCGGACGGTCGACGTCCACGTACGCCGTCTGCGCGCCAAGCTCGGCCCCGAGCACGAGTCGCTGATCGGAACCGTCCGGAACGTCGGTTATCGATTCGTTACTCCCGAGAAGATCGACCGTGCCGCCGAGGACGCCAAGGGCAAGGCGGACCGGTCAAAGGCGGACGATGCGGACAACGCGGTCTCCGTGGGCGCGGAAGAGGTCGCGGCGGAGGCGTGACGCCGACCGGGCCGGGCACCGCTCCCCCGTGCCGGGGCGCACTCCGGCACGGGCAGGGCGCTCCACGCCCTGCCCGTGACAGGTCCATCCGCGTAGACTCCGCGCGTGGCCAAGGTAACCAGGGATGACGTGGCGCGACTGGCGGGGACGTCCACTGCGGTCGTCAGCTACGTCATCAACAACGGACCCCGGCCGGTCGCCCCGGCCACGCGCGAGCGTGTCCTCGCCGCCATCAAGGAGCTGGGGTACCGGCCCGACCGGGTCGCGCAGGCGATGGCCTCCCGGCGCACGGACCTCATAGGCCTGATCATCCCCGACGCCCGCCAGCCCTTCTTCGGGGAGATGGCCCACGCGGTCGAGCAGGCCGCCTCCGAGCGCGGGAAGATGGTCCTCGTCGGCAACACCGACTACGTCGCCGAACGCGAGGTCCACTACCTGCGCGCCTTCCTCGGGATGCGCGTCTCCGGGCTGATCCTGGTCAGCCACGCGCTCAACGACCTGGCGGCCGCCGAGATCGACGCCTGGGACGCCCGGGTCGTCCTGCTGCACGAGCGGCCCGAGGCCATCGACGACGTCGCCGTCGTCACCGACGACCTGGGCGGCGCCCAGCTCGCCGTACGGCACCTGCTGGAGCACGGCTACGAGTACGTCGCCTGCATGGGCGGCACCGCCGAGACGCCCTCCGTCGGCGACCCCGTCTCCGACCACGTCGAGGGCTGGCGCCGGGCCATGGACGAGGCCGGGATCAGCACCGGGGGCCGGCTCTTCGAGGCGCCGTACAACCGCTACGACGCCTACCGGATCGCCCTGGAGCTGCTGTCGGGGCCGGACCGGCCGCCCGCGATCTTCTGCTCCACCGACGACCAGGCCCTCGGCGTGCTGCGGGCCGCCCGCGAGCTGCGCATCGACGTACCCGGCGAGCTGGGCGTGGCCGGCTTCGACGACATCAAGGAGGCGGCGCTCGCCGATCCGCCGCTGACCACCGTCGCCTCGGACCGCTCGGCGATGGCCCGCGCCGCGGTGGACCTCGTCCTCGACGACGGGCTGCGGGTCGCGGGATCGCGCCGCGAGCGGCTGAAGGTGTTCCCGTCGCGGCTGGTGGTGCGGCGGTCCTGCGGCTGCGCCTGACCGCCTCGCTCCGCGCGGGAGCTCGTGCATGACGGCGTTCATGACGGCGTTCATGACGGCGTTCATGACGGCTTTCATGACGGCGTTCATGACGGCTTTCATGAGGGCTTTCATGAGGGCTTTGTGAGAGGCGCGACGCCGTCGCCCGCGGCGCCTTTATATCGGGCGAAGGAGCTTCTGCCGGGCTTCTCAGGGAGCGCTCAGGGAGCTCTCATCGTCAGGCGACAAGCTCATTGTCATGACCGAGAGCATCCGCCGCGACGGCGAGTACGAGACCGCGTACCAGACCCCCTACCAGGGCGCCCAGCTGCACGCCTCCGCCCCCGTCGACCCGGAGTGGCCGCCCCCGCCGGCCCACCAGCCCGCGCAGGGCGCCGACAGCGGCGGCACCGCTCTCCTCACCCACCCCGCCCCCGCCGCGCCCGCCGTCCCCCCGGTCGCCGAGCCCCCCGCCCGGAAGAAGCGCAACCGGGGCCCGATCGCCCTGCTCGCCGCCGTGGCGATCGTCGCCGCGGCCATCGGCGGCGGCACCGCCTACGGCATCCAGGAGCTGACCGGCAAGAACGAGACGGTCTCCTCGTCCACGACCACCAGCGTCGTCCCCTCCAGCAGGACGGGTGACGTGGCCTCGATCGCCGCGGCGGTCAGCCCGAGCGTCGTCGAGGTCAACGCCACCCTCAGCAGCGGCACCTCCACGGGCTCCGGCGTGATCATCACCAGCGACGGCGAGATCGTCACCAACAACCACGTGATCTCCGGCGCCTCCTCCATCAAGGTGACGACCAGCGACGGCAAGGAGTACACCGCGCAGGTCGTCGGCACCGACAGCGCCAAGGACCTCGCCCTGATCAAGCTGGAGAACGCCTCCGGCCTGAAGGCGGCGACCCTCGGCGACTCCGACGGCGTCCAGGTCGGTGACACGGTCGTCGCGATCGGCTCCCCCGAGGGCCTCACCGGCACCGTCACCAGCGGGATCGTCTCCGCCCTCGACCGCGACGTCACCGTCTCGACCGACGAGAGCCAGGGACAGCAGCAACAGCAGCAGGGCGGCGGCTGGCCGTTCGAGTTCGGCGGACAGCAGTTCAACGGCGACACCGGCTCGTCGACCACCACCTACAAGGCGATCCAGACGGACGCCTCCCTCAACCCCGGCAACTCCGGCGGCGCCCTGATCGACGCGAGCGGCAACATCATCGGCATCAACTCCGCGATGTACTCCGCCGCCGACGCCACCTCCTCCTCCGAGGCCGGCAGCGTGGGCCTCGGCTTCGCCATCCCGATCAACACCGTCAAGTCCGACCTGGCCACGCTGCGGGCCGGCGGCTCCGACAGCACCAGCTGACCCGTCCGTCCCACGCCCAGGGAGCACGTCATGATCAAGCAGGTTCCGCACACGGTGACCGGCGTCGGCCCGGCCGACCTCGCTCTGGCCCTCGGCGTGGCGTACGAGCTGCACCCGCCCGTGCGGCGGGCCCCGCGGGCCCCCGAGGTGGCGTCGGCCGCCACCGGGACCACCGCGGGGCGGCGGACCACGGCCCGCCGCCGCAGGACCGCCCGCGCCTGAGCACCTTTAGGCTGAATGAGTTCGTTCAGCCCCGACGCCCCACCGCACCGAGGAAGCCACGCCCATGAGCCCCGCCGAAGGCGACCGTGACCCCCAGCGCATCCTGATCGTCGACGACGAACCGGCCGTGCGCGAAGCCCTCCAGCGCAGCCTCGCCTTCGAGGGCTACGACACGGAGGTCGCCGTCGACGGCGCGGACGCCCTGGAGAAGGCCACGGCCTACCGCCCCGACCTGGTGATCCTCGACATCCAGATGCCCCGCATGGACGGTCTGACCGCCGCCCGCCGCATCCGCGGCGCCGGCGACACCACGCCGATCCTCATGCTCACCGCCCGCGACACGGTCGGCGACCGGGTCACCGGCCTCGACGCGGGCGCCGACGACTACCTGGTCAAGCCCTTCGAGCTCGACGAGCTCTTCGCCCGCGTCCGCGCGCTGCTGCGCCGCAGCTCCTACGCGGCGGCGCAGACGGAGGACGTCCACGAGGACGAGGCGCTCTCCTTCGGCGACCTGCGCATGGACCTCGCCACGCGCGAGGTCACGCGGGGGGCGCGGCCCGTGGAGCTGACCCGCACGGAGTTCACCCTCCTGGAGATGTTCATGGCGCACCCGCGCCAGGTCCTCACCCGGGAGCAGATCCTCAAGGCGGTCTGGGGCTTCGACTTCGAGCCGTCCTCCAACTCCCTCGACGTGTACGTGATGTACCTGCGCCGCAAGACCGAGGCGGGCGGCGAGCCGCGCCTCGTGCACACCGTGCGGGGCGTCGGGTACGTGCTGCGCCAGGGCGGGGCGGAGTGAACGGGTTCGTCCGCCGGTTCCGGACGCTGCCGATCCGGGCCCGGCTGTCGATGCTGGTCGCGGCGGCGGTCGCGTTCGCGGTGGCGGCGGTGTCGGTGACGTGCTGGTTCATCGTGCAGGGCAAGCTGTACGAGCAGGTCGACGACGACCTGCGGCAGGCGAGGATGAAGGGGCCCGAGCAGCTCGCCCAGGTCACGGCCGCAGTCAACAACTGCACGCAGACTCCGACGCAGGGCGACGCCCCCTTCCGCAACAACCTCTACTCCCAGGTGGTCACGGCGGACGGCACTGCCTGCGTCATCGACGACTCCCTGGGCCTGGTCAAGGTCACCCAGGCCGACAAGGAAGTGATCAAGAACGCCAGCTCCGGTGAGGGCGTCATTCGCAACGGCACCGACGAGGACGGCAACGCGGTACGCGTGCTGACCATGCCCCTGCCGCTGGAGAACACCAGCACGGGCGCCCACTCCTACGCCGCCCTCACGGTCGCCGTTTCCCTCAAGGGCACCCAGTCCACCCTCAACGACCTCGCCCTCATCCTCCTCCTCGTCTCCGGCATCGGGGTCGTCGGCGCCGGTGCCGCCGGGCTCGCCGTCGCGCGGGCCGGTCTGCGTCCCGTCGACAAGCTCACCGAGGCCGTCGAGCACGTGGCGCGGACCGAGGACCTGGGCGTCCGCATCCCGGTGGAGGACGACAGCGACGACGAGGTGGCCCGGCTCTCCCGGTCCTTCAACTCGATGACCTCCTCCCTGGCCAACTCCCGCGAGCTGCAACAGCAGCTCATCGCGGACGCCGGGCACGAACTGCGCACCCCCCTGACCTCCCTGCGCACCAACATCGAACTGCTCACCCGCAGCGAGGAGACCGGCCGGCCGATCCCCGCCGCGGACCGCAAGGCGCTGCTCGCGTCGGTGAAGGCGCAGATGACGGAGCTGGCGTCGCTCATCGGCGACCTCCAGGAGCTGTCCCGCTCGGAGGGCCAGCGCGGTGAGCGCGTCCAGGTGGTCTCGCTGGAGGACACCGTGGAGGCCGCCCTGCGCCGGGCGCGGCTGCGCGGGCCCGAGCTGTCCATCACGGCCACGCTCGAACCCTGGTACACCCGGGCGGAGCCGGCGGCGCTGGAGCGCGCGGTGGTCAACATCCTGGACAACGCGGTGAAGTTCAGCCCCGAGGGCGGCACGGTCGAGGTGCGGCTCAGCGAGGGCGTCCTGACCGTGCGGGACCACGGCCCCGGCATTCCCGAGGACGAACTCCCGCACGTCTTCGACCGGTTCTGGCGCTCCCCGAGCGCCCGTGCCCTGCCGGGATCGGGGCTGGGCCTGTCGATCGTCGCCCGCACCGTCCAGCAGGCGGGCGGCGCGGTGACCCTGGCCCGCGCGGAGAGCGGCGGCACGGTGGCCACCGTACGGCTGCCGGGGGCACCGACCCCGCCGCCGGAGACCCCGGCCGTCTGACCCTCCGCCCCTCTCGCTCCCCGTCCCCGGCAACCTTTCCGTTCCGTGTGGCGACCCACCAGCGGTCCCATCCCCCACACGGAACGGAAGAGCCGCATGAACGCACACCGCGTCACAGACCCCGGCAAGCCCCGCCACCGCCGGCGCAGGAAGGCGCTCACGGTCGGTGTGCCGCTGGCCCTGACCGCCGCCTGCGCGCTGGCGTACGGCACGGTGTCCGGGCTCGGCTCCCCCCGGACCGCGTCCGCCGCCACCGCCGCCGCGCCCGCCTGGGCGACCGCCACCGCCGACGGGTTCGCCTCCGTCGACGCGCTCGGGCAGAACGGGACGTACGGCGGGCGGGACGGCGCGACCGTGACCGTCCGGACGCTCGCCGACCTGGAGAAGTACGCGACGGCCGCCGAGCCGTACGTCATCGTCGTCGCCGCCGCCATCACCATGGACACGGTGGGCCGGGAGATCAAGGTCGCGTCCGACAAGACCATCGTCGGGTCCGGGACCTCCGGGCACCTCGTCGGCGGCGGCTTCTTCCTGGGCCAGGGCGTCCACAACGTGATCATCAGGAACCTGACGATCCGGGACACCTACCAGGGCGTCTGGAACGACAAGGACCACGACTTCGACGCGATCCAGATGGACGGCGCGCACCACGTCTGGATCGACCACAACGATCTGCGGCACATGGCCGACGGGCTGATCGACGTCCGCAAGGACAGCACGTACGTGACGGTGTCCTGGAACCGGCTGGGCAACGACAACAAGGCCTTCGGCATCGGCTGGACGGAGAACGTCGTCACCGACATCACGATCCACCACAACTGGATCCGCGAGACCGAACAGCGCAACCCCTCGACGGACAACGCCGCCCACGCCCACCTGTACAACAACTTCCTGGAGGACGTGGCGGACACCGACATCACGTCCTCGTACGGCAACTACGCGCGCGGCGCCACGAGGATGCTGCTGGAGAACAGCTACTTCCAGGGGTTCAGCAACCCCGTCATCAAGGACAGCACCGCCGCGCTCGTCCAGCGCGGCAACGTCTTCTCGGGTACCACCGGCCGCAACGAGAGCGGGGGCACGGCCTTCGAGGCCACGGCCTACTACCCGTACACCCTCGACGCGGCGGCGAACGTGCCGTCGCTGGTCAAGGCGGGGGCCGGCCCGCGCAGCACGATCGGCACGACGACGACCGCCGCCACGACGACGGGCAGCACCACAACCGCCGCCACGGCCGTGGCCGCCGCGGCGACCACGCTCACGGTCGCGGCGGACGGCACCGGGCAGTACCGGACCGTCCAGGCCGCCGTGGACGCCGTCCCCGCCGGCAACACCTCCCGGGTGGTCGTCTCGATCGCGCCGGGCACGTACCGCGAGACGGTCAAGGTGCCGTCGAACAAGCCGCACGTCACCCTCCAGGGCAGCGGCGCCGGCCGCAAGGACACGGTGATCGTCTACAACAACGCGGCCGGCACGCAGAAGCCCGACGGCTCGGGCACGTACGGCACCTCGGGCAGCGCGACCGTCGCCGTCGAGGCCGACGACTTCCAGGCCCGCAACCTGTCGATCACGAACGACTTCGACGAGGGCGCCAACCAGTCGCTCTCCGGCCACCAGGCCGTCGCCCTGCGCACCGCCGCCGACCAGGTGTTCCTGGACGGGGTCATCGTCAGCGGCGACCAGGACACCCTGCTGCTGGACACCGCGGCCAAGGACAAGCTGGGCCGGGTGTACATGACCAACTCGTACGTCGTCGGGAACGTCGACTTCGTCTTCGGCCGGGCGACCGCGGTGATCGACAAGTCGGTGATCACGTTGAAGAAGCGCTGGGACGGCTCCTCCGCCGGCTACATCACCGCACCGAGCACCGCGGCCGACCGGAAGGGCTTCCTCATCAGCCGTTCAACTGTGAACGGCGACGTCTCCGCCGCCTCCTTCTACCTGGGCCGGCCCTGGCACGCCGGCGGGGACGCCACCCTGGATCCGCAGACCACGGTCCGCGACACGGTCCTCAGCGCCGCGATCAAGGCCGCTCCCTGGACCGACATGAGCGGGTTCTCCTGGAAGGACGACCGGTTCGCCGAGTACCGGAACACCGGCGCCGGCGCGGGCAGCGCGAGCAGCGACCGGCCGCAGCTGACCGACGCCCAGGCCGCCGACCAGGAGGTCGCGGACTGGCTGGCGGGCTGGACACCCACCGCGTCCTGACCCGGGGCCGGGCTCACCTCCGCAGCGTCAAGGTGTCGTCGGACAGGGCGCCGACCGGCTCCGGCGCCGACGGCCAGGGGGTGGCCAGCCTCGCGTAGGAGGGGCAGCGCGCCATCAGTTCGTCGTGCGTGCCGGCGTCCAGCAGACGGCCGTCGTCGACGACGAGCACGCGGTCGGCGTCCGGCGCGAGGCTGAGGTCATGGGTGATCATGATCGTCGTACGGCCGTGCATCAGGCGGCGCAGGGGCTGGACGACCTGGCGGGCGGCGACCGAGTCGAGGCCGGCGGTCGGCTCGTCGAGGACGAGGACGGGGGCCTCGCGGAGCATCGCGCGGGCGATGGCGATGCGCTGGAGCTGGCCGCCGGAGAGGGCGGCGGTGCCGGGGGCGATGAGGGTGTCGTAGCCCTCGGGGAGCGCGGCGATGAAGTCGTGCGCCGCCGCCGACCTCGCCGCCCGTTCGATCTCCCGGTCCGTGGCGCCCGGCCGGCCGCACCCGATGTTCTCGCGGATGGTGCCGTTGAGGACGAGGGTCTGCTGCGGGAGCAGGGCGACGTTCTCCCGGAGGAACTCCAGCGGAACGTCCGTCAGCGGGACGCCGTCCAGGGAGATGACGCCGGTCGCGGGGTCGTAGAAGCGGGTGAGGAGCTTGGCGAGGGTCGACTTGCCGGCGCCGCTCGGGCCGGTGACGAGGAGCAGTTCGCCCGGTCCCGCGGTGAAGGTGAGGCCGCGCGTGGAGTCCTTCGCCGCTCCGGGGTAGCGGAAGGTGACGTCGTGGAAGGCGACCCAGCCGCGTACCGGCCAGGGGGCGACCGGGTTCTCGGGGTCCCGCACGGCCGGCTCGGCCTCCAGGAGTTCGCCGATGCGTTCCGCGCCGGCCGTGGCCGCGGTGACCGTCAGGCCGAGCTGGCCGAGGTCGCGGACGGGCGGGTACAGGTAGCCGATGAAGGCGGCGAAGGCGAGCAGGTCGCCCAGTGACATGCGGTCCGCGGAGATCTCCCAGACGCCCAGGCCGATCACCGCCAGCACGCACAGCGTCTCGACGACCTCCACGAACTGCTCGTACATCTCGCTCAGCCGCGCCCCGCGCACGCTCGCCCGCATCCACGCGCGGGCCTCCTTGTCGAGGCGCCGCTCCTCGTCCCGGCGCCGGTTGTACGCCTGGGTGAGGACGATGTTGCCGAGGGACTCCTCCACCACCGAGGTGATCGCGCCGTCCGCGACCCGCTCGTCCTGCGAGGCCTGCTTGATGCGGCCGGAGAAGCGGCGGGCGGCGAGGAGGAAGAGGGGCGCGAGGACGAAGGTGGCCAGGGCCAGGTCCCAGCGCAGGTAGAGAGCGGCCGCGGCGTAGAACACGGCGGAGAAGGCGGCGGAGACCGTGCCGACGACACCCGAGACGACCATCTGCTCGATGGCCTCGACGTCACCGGTGAGGCGTTCCACCAGGTCGCCCTGGCGGTGCCGCTGGAAGAAGTGGGGCGGCAGGTCCTGGACATGGCCGAAGACGCCCGCGCGCAGGCGGAGCACGAATCTCTCCGCCGTCCAGGTCGCGAGCGAGTTGCCGAGGTAGCCGACGAGCGCGCCGAGCACGGCGACGCCCAGCCAGGCGCCGGCCGGTCCCCAGAACGCGGAGAGCGATCCCGCCTCCAGGGCGTTGTCGGTCAGTTCGGCGAACAGCAGGATGGACGCCGTCTCGGCGAGCGCGGAGACCACCACGCACCCGACGATCACCAGCATCCACTTGCGGTCGCCGCGGGTCAGCGGCCAGAAGCGGCGGAAGGCCTCCCGGGCCTCTCTCATCTCAGCGACTCCCTCGTTCGAGCGCGGACAGGGCGGACACGGCGGAGGCGGGGCCCGGTGCGGGCTGGTTCGCCCGCACCGTCGGCCCCGCCTCGGACACCGCGTCAGCCCTTGTTGCCGACCGGGCGCTTGGCGGCCTTCTTGACGGCCTTCTTCTTGGGGGCCGGCTTCGGGGCCTGGGCGGCGGTCTTGCGGGTCTTCTTGACGGGGGTGATCTTGTGGAAGCTCATGGAGGTGTCCCTTTCTCGGTGATCAGCTGTGGAGTGCGGTACTGATGCGGTGTTTACTTACGGCCGCCGACCGGGCGCTTGGCCGCGGTCTTCTTGGCGGCGTTCTTCTTGGGGGCGGCCGGCTTCGGGGCGGCGGCCTTGCGGGTCTTCTTGACCGGGGTGATCTTGTGGAAGCTCATGACAGTGCCCTTTCGCTGAAAATTAGCTGTGATTTGCTTTGCTCAAGCCAAGTGCTACTTATGGCTACCGACCGGGCGCTTGGCCGCGACCTTCTTGACGACCTTCTTCTTGGGCGCGGGCTTCGCGGCCTGGGCGGCGGTCTTGCGGGTCTTCTTGACCGGGGTGATCTTGTGGAAGCTCATGGTCTGTCTCCTTGTCCCGTGTTCGCGACTTCGCTTTCGCGTCGTTCGCTTTCGACATGGAAAACACTACGGGACGCCGGAGCGGAAAAAAGCCAATTCCGCTGAGACCTCGATGAATTGCGGCTGAGACAGTTTTCAGGCGGACCGGGGAACCAAACCCGCCCTTACATAGAATTGATAAAACGCGAAAGGGGCCCGGTCCGTACGCGCGTCGCGTACGGACCGGGCCCCTGTGGAGCCGTGGAGCCGTGGAGCCGTGGAGCGGTGGGCCGTGGGCCGTGGGCCTACTGCACGATCGTGATCCGGTTCGCCGCCGGGGGAGCGATCGGCGCCGAGGCCGAGGAGTTGGCCGTCAGGTACTGCTCCAGGGCGGTCAGGTCGTCCGCGCCCACCAGGTCGTTCGTGCCCTGGCCCAGGGTGGTGAAGCCGTCGCCGCCGCCCGCGAGGAAGCTGTTCGTCGCGACACGGTAGGTGGCGGCCGGGTCGACGGCCGCGCCGTTCAGCCGGACGGAGTCCGTGACGATCCGGTCGGCGCCGGTCTTCGTCAGGTCCAGCGTGTACGTCAGGTTGGCGGACGTCTGGAGGATCTTCGGCGCGGCCGCGTTCGTACCGCTCACCTGCTCCTGGAGCACCTGGATCAGCTGGGCGCCGGTGAAGTCCTGGAGGTTCACGGTGTTGGAGAACGGCTGCACGGTGAATCCCTCGGCGTACGTCACCACGCCGTCGCCCTCGGCGGCCTTCGCCGCGTAGGTGAGACCGGCCCGGACCCCGCCCGGGTTCATCAGCGCCAGGTCCGTCTCCGCGTCGAGCTCCTTGCCGTACCAGAGCTGCGCGTCGGCGATCAGGTCCCCCATGGGGGACTCGGTGCCCGTGTTCGGCACGTCACCGGAGATGTAGCCGATGGCGCGGTTGCCGATGGGGGCGGCGAGGGTGTTCCACTTGCCGATCAGCTCGGTCATGTCCGGCGCCTTGGCCACGGTCCGGGTGACCACGTGGTTCGCCGACTTCACCGCCGTGCGGGCGATGTCCCCGGTGAAGCGGTCGTACGTCAGCGTGGTGTCGGTGTAGAGCCGGCCGAACGACGCGGCCGAGGTCACCGTGCGCGGCGTGCCCGACGGGTCGTCGATCGTGCACGTGTACGCGGCGTGGGTGTGACCCGTCACCAGCGCGTCCACCTGCGGCGTGATGTTCTTCGCGATGTCCACGATCGGGCCGGAGATGCCGTCACCGGCGCCCGGCGAGTCGCAGTCGTAGTTGTACGAGGCGGAGGCGGGCTGGCCGCCCTCGTGGATCAGCGCGACGATCGACTTCACGCCCTGGCGCTGGAGCACCTTGGCGTACTTGTTGATCGTCTCGACCTCGTCCTGGAACTTCAGGCCCTTGACGCCCTCCGCGGAGACGATGCCGGGGGTGTCCTCCAGCGTGACTCCGATGAAGCCGATCTTGACGTCCTTCTTCTTCCACACCCAGTACGGCTTCAGGATCGGCTTGCCGGTCTTCTCGTCCAGCACGTTCGCCGCAAGGTAGGGGAAGTCGGCGCCCTCGAACGTCTCGTCCGTGTAGCAGCCGTCCGTCGGGTGGCAGCCGCCGTTCTGCAGCCGGGCCAGTTCCGTGGCGCCCTCGTCGAACTCGTGGTTGCCGACGGAGGTGACGTCCAGGTCCAGCTTGTTCAGCGCCTCGATGGTGGGCTCGTCGTGGAAGAGGCCGGAGACCAGCGGGGAGGCGCCGACCATGTCGCCGCCGGCCGCGGTGATCGAGTAGGCGTTGCCCTCCCGGGCCTGGCGCAGGTGCGTGGCGAGGTACTCCACACCGCCCGCGTCGATCGTCTTCGTCGTGCCGTCGGCCTGGGTCTCCGTGACCCGGCCGGACGAGCCGGACGGCGGCTCCAGGTTGCCGTGCAGGTCGTTGAAGGACAGCAGCTGCACGTCCTGGTAGCGGCTGGGCAGCGGCTTGCCGTGCTCGCCGTCGTGCGCGTCCGCGGGAAGCGCGGCGACCAGGGCGCCGGCGGTGGCCAGACCGGCGGCCGCCGCGAGCAGACCGTATCCACGGCGTCTGCGGGTCGGATACGACTGGGAAGTGGCTGGCATGCGCCCCCCTGTGGTGTCGGCGTCCTCCGGGCCGGGCGGCCCTGAGAGGCGGGTCGGGATGGGTGGCCCGGCGTGTGGGACGCGTGGCCACATCGGGCCGCAGCCTAGAGTCAACGCGCGTAGCGCGACAGGGGGTTCACGGTTACATCCTGGTTTCCCTTTGCCCTTCGCCCGCCGCACGCTTTGGCTTCCCGTTCCCCTTCCTCCCGTGCCGCCACTTTGCGGGGTCCGCCCCTTACCCTCGTACGCATGACCAGCGACGACACCGCACGGATCCACGGCTCCCGATCCATCGAGACCCACTCCGCGCTCTCCCCCGAGCAGACCGAGGCCGTCCTCGCCCTGCTCGCGGACGCCGCTCACAGCGACGGCCAGCAGGCGGTGTCCGAACAGGGCCGGCTGCAACTGCGCGGCGGCGCCCGGGAAGGCGTCGGCCATCTGCTGCTCTTCGTGGGCGACGACCTCGTCGGCTACGCCCAGTTGGAGGACACCGACCCCGTCGAGGCCCCGGCCGCCGAACTCGTCGTCCACCCCGCCCACCGCGGGCACGGGCACGGGCGGGCGCTCGGCTCGGCCCTGCTCGCCGCCTCCGGCAAGCGGCTGCGGGTCTGGGCCCACGGCGGCCACTCCGCCGCCCGGCACCTGGCGCAGGTGCTGGGCCTGACGCTGTTCCGCGAACTGCGCCAGATGCGCCGGTCGTTGACCGACCTCGAACTGGCCGATCCGGTGCTGCCCGAGGGCGTGACCGTCCGCGCCTTCGTCCCCGGACAGGACGACAGCGCCTGGCTCGCCGTCAACAGCGCCGCCTTCGCGCACCACCCCGAGCAGGGCTCGCTCACCCAGCGCGACCTCGACGACCGCAAGGCCGAGCCCTGGTTCGACCCCGCCGGCTTCTTCCTCGCCTTCCGCGGCACCGAACTCGTCGGCTTCCACTGGACGAAGGTCCACGCCGAGGAGCAGCTGGGCGAGGTGTACGTCCTCGGCGTCGCACCCGGCGCCCAGGGGGGCGGCCTCGGCAAGTCCCTCACCACCATCGGCCTGCGGCACCTCGCGGCGCAGGGGCTGCCCACGGCGATGCTGTACGTCGACGCCGACAACAAGGCGGCGGTGTCGGTGTACGAGCGGCTCGGGTTCGTCACGCACGAGACGGACCTGATGTACCGGACGGAGACGTGAGGGGACGTCCGGCCGGGAGCTGCCGTTCCCGGCTCCCCGCTCCCGGAACCCCGCTTCGGCCCTGAAGGGACCTGGGGGCCTCGTCCTCGGACTTCCCCAGGGGGCATTCCCGGAGGGGGCATCCCCGGAGGGCATTCCCGGAGGGTATTCCCCGAGGGGGATCCCCGGAGGGCATTCCCGGAGGGGGCATCCCCGGAGCGGCCGGAGTGACCTGACCGGTGGCGGACGGCCGCCGTGGAGCGAGCCGGGCTATCCGGAGCTCGGCAAGCGGCGTCGCAGGGGTTCCGGTGTGCAGACCGCCGTCGTCGCGACGGTCACCGCCAGCAGCAGCGCCCATCTCCACTGCGTCGCCTCCCACCACGGCTCTCCCGGCATCGCCGACAGCCCCCACCGTGCGGGGACCAGCACGACCAGGGCGGCGGCTGTCCCGAGGCGGACCGCCGTCCGTCTGCCCACCTCCGCCGCGCTCGTGAAGCGGACGGCGACGGTGGCGAGGGCCAGTGCGGAGGCGGCCGTCGCCGCGGCCTCCACGGTGGCGGGGCCGAGGGGCGGGCGGGTCGGCGCGGGTATGAGCAGCAGGGCGGTCGTCCACCACAGGGCCACGAGGGGAGCGGCGAGCGCCAGTCGCAGGCCGGCCCGGAGCGGCCGGCCGAGCGGGGTCGTCCCGGTCGTCCGGCGGGCGGGGTCGTCCAGCAGGAAGGCCAGCCCGAGCGCGCCGCTCAGCGCGACGAGCCGCAGGAGAACCAGCCCCAGCTCCTCGCCCGGCGCCCGCTCCCGCAAACGCAGCGCCGCGGCCGGCAGCAGGCCCAGTCCCCCCGCCACGGCCAGTGCCCGCCAGGGGAGCGTCCGCCAGACCAGGGGGAGAAGGGACCGGAGGAGGGCGGGGGCCGGCACCGTCCGCCGCACCCCGTCCCGGGACACCGTCCTGCTCCTCGCTACTCCTCGCACGACTCCACTCCCTCCGGTGCGGCGACGCCCAGCAGCTTCGCCGCCTCGGCCGTGGACGTCTCCGGTGACGTCAGCTGCGTCCAGTGGGCCTTGACCCGCGCGGAGACCTCCGCCCGCGGGCGGGTCGTCAGCTCGCGCACGACGGTCGTCTGCTGCGCCGTCAGAGACACCCCGTTGGTGGGTGCCAGCACCACACCGGCCCCGGTGACGCTGTCGTCGAGGCGCACGTCGCCGAAGGTGGACAGGGGTGTGGGGTCGGTGCCCAGGACCAGCCACATGACCGTCACCGCCCGGGCGCCGCACATCTGCTGGGCCGCGTCCTCCGACCCGGCGACCAGGACCGAGGCGACGCCGACCGCGAACTCGGGGACGCGGTTGCCGCCCCAGCGGGTGCCGACGGTGACCTCGGCCGGGGTGGTCGAGGGAGTCAGCGAGGTGTCGGCCTCCACGCCGCCGCTGGTGTCGATGTGTTGCCGCACCGTCAGCGGGGTGCGCGCGGCGGTGCCGCCCGCCGCCGCGCGGACGCGGTCGACGACGCGGGCCCAGTCGTCGCGCACACCGGTCCACTCGGGGAAGGCACAGTACGTCGACCCGCCGTACGTCGTGCACGACTGGACCTTCCGGGGCGTCGTGGACGCCGTCGTCCGCGCCGCCTCGAGGGCCGCCGTGTCACGCGGGAACTGGCCTGCCACGCCGGCCGCGGTGGCGGCGAGGGCCAGGACGGTGGCCGTCCTGACGGCACGGGTGCGCCCGCCGGAGAACAGGAGTGCCGCGCACATCAGCAGGGCGCACAGTCCGGCCAGGTAGAGCGCGTGCCAGGCGGCCGGGCGGCCGAGCAGGCCGGAGGGGACCGGGTCGCCGCCGGCGATGTCGGAGACGACGATCGGCGAGAGCCACTCGGCCCATGTGTCGTCCGCGCCGGCCGCCGAGACCATGACACCGCCCACGTACACCGCCACCACGAACAGTATGGGCACGAAGGGCGAGGGCAGCAGTCGCGCCAGCAGCACGCCCGTGACCCCGGCCAGCAGGACGGTCAGCGGGCCCGCGGCCAGTTCACCGACGGAGCCGTGGCCGATCGCGCCGGGCTTCAGCGCCTCCCGGGTGAACTCGACGCCGACGACGATCGCCGTGATCACGGCGCACGGGAGCACGGAGAGCAGGTGGGCGAGGGTGCGCCGCCAGGGCTCCATGGCCAGGACGTCGAACTGCTGGACCGTGCCGTGTCTGCGGGAGCGCAGGACGGCCGCGTTGGCGCAGACGAGCAGCGCGATGGCGAGCAGCAGCGGCGGTGTCTGGGTGCCGCGGTCCACCACGTGGAGGACGGGGTAGTCGTCCATGCCCTCCTGGCGCGTCATGCGCAGGGCGACGAGGCCGACGTAGAGGACGGAGAAGATCAGCACCGGGATCTGGAAGAAGAGCTCGCGGGCCTCGAAGCGGGCCAGGGCGAGGACCGCGCCGGTGCGGCGCGGAGGGCGGGGAGCGTCGGGGGGTGCGGCGGCGGACTCGTCGACGGGGGTGATGGTGGCGCTCATCCGGTCACCTCCCTGTCCTCGCCGTCGAGAGCGAGCAGGTAGCCGTCCTCCAGGGTGGGTTCGAGGAGGTCGGCGCCCTCCGGTGGGTCGCCGATGTTGCGGAAGGTGCCGGTTCCGGTGCGCCAGCCGGCCAGGGCGTTCGGGTCGCGTTCGGTACTGCTCCAGACCCGGCGGTCCGCGCGGGCGGTCAGCTCGGCGGGGGTGCCTTCGAAGCGGACACGGCCGCGGGCGAGGACCACGACGCGGTGGCAGAGCATGGCGACGTCCTCCGTCTGATGGGTGGACAGCAGGACCGTGCGGCCCTCACCGGCCTCGGCGACCAGCTCTCTGAAGCGCATGCGCTGCTCGGGGTCGAGTCCGACGGTCGGCTCGTCCAGGACGAGGAAGCCGGGGTTCCCGACGAGCGCGGCGGCCAGGGCGACGCGCTGCCGCATACCGCCGGAGAGCCGCTTGATGCGCTTGCCGCGCACGGCGGACAGGTCGACCGCCTCCAGCACGCGCCGGACCTCCCGGTGCCGTGCGCCGCGGTCGGTGAGCTCCTTCAGGATGGCCACGTAGTCGACGAACTCGAAGGCCGTGAAGTCCGGGTGGAAGCCGGGGGTCTGGGGGAGGTAGCCGAGGTCGCGGCGCAGGGACAGACGGCCGGTCGACGTCGCCGGGTCGTGCCCCAGGACGGTGAACTCGCCCCGGTCGGGCGGCACGGCGGTGGCCAGCACCCGCAACAGGGTGGTCTTCCCGGCGCCGTTGGGTCCGAGCAGGCCGGTGACACCCCGGGACAGCCGCAGCGACACGCCGTCGAGGGCGTGGGTGCCGCCGTAGCGCAGGGACAGGCCGGAGGCCGTGACGGTGGTGGGAGCGGTGGCGGGCGCGGTGCTCATGGGGTGCTCCTGGTGGTCCGGTCGGTCGGAGGGAGGGGCGGGAGCGGGGGTAGGGGCAGGGGCGGGAGCGAGGACAGGGGTGGGGACGGGAGTGAAGACAAGGGCGGGGGCGGGGACGGTGTCACGGGGCGCCCCCGTCCGGGAAACCTCCGACGGGACGGACGTCGAAGCGGTCGCGGGTCTGGTGGAGCAGCACGGCGGCGAGCACCGCGACCGCCGCCGCGGCCGATTGCCCGCCCGCCGTGAACGGGGCGAGCGTGCCGTCGCCGTGGGCCTGGGCCTGAGCCTGGGCCACCAGCAGCAGCGTCAGCCAGACGGCACCGACCAGGGCGGGTGCGAGAGCCGGGCCCAGCCGGGGGGTGAGCGCCAGTCCCGTCGCGGTAAGGGCGAGCGCGGGGAGCAGCCAGGCCAGGGCCAGCAGCCCGTACCCCGGCAGGGCGAGTGTCGCCAGGCCGTTGCACACCAGGCCCGCGGTGAGCACGGCGACCGTGCGGATCATCAGCAGCCGGAAGCCGTGCATCGGGGCGACGAGCGCCATCTCGTGCGTCGGGTCGAGCGCCGGGCCGTAGGAGAGGGCGACCCCGGCGAGCGGGAGGAGCGGGGCGAGGGCGAGGAACAGCGCGGGCCGGTCCACCAGGTGGACCGCGAGGACGGTCATGACCAGCAGCGACACCACCGCCAGCAGCCAGGAGCGGCGCAGCACCGGGGTCGCCGTCAGCAGCCGCGCGGTGTGGTCGGCCATGCCGAGCCGCACCAGCAGCCGCTCGCTCAGGGCCGGCCGCGGCGCGTCCAGCTCGGCGTCCAGCCGCTCCCAGCCGGCGTCCAGCGCGACCGGGTCGACGGCGCCCGCGAGCCGGTCCCGGCACCGCGCGCACCCCGTGAGATGCGTGTCGGCGGACCACAGCAGGGGCGGCGCCAGTTCGCCCCGCGCGTACGCGCGCAGGTCCTCTTCTGCCACGTGCCACGTCATGCCAGCGCCTCCCGCAGTTGCTTGCGGGCCCGCAGCGCCCGCGTCTTGACCGTGCCCGCGGGGATGCCGAGCAGGACGGCAGCCTCCCGGGTGGTGAGTCCGTCGATGACGGTGGCCTGCAGGACCGCCCGCAGCTCCGGCGAGAGCCGGATGAGGGCCCCGGCGAGGTCCCCGTGCTCCACCCCCGCGAGCACGCGGTCCTCCGCCGACACCTCGTCGCGGTGCCGCAGCCGGGCGAGCGCCTGGCGCAGACGGCCGCGCGCGCCGTCGCCCCGCAGGGCGTCGACCAGCCGGCGGGCGCCGATGCGCCACAGCCAGCCGGCGGCGTCCTCGGAGGCGCCCTCCTGCCGGTAGCGCGCGCTGCCCCGCCAGACCGCGAGGAACGTCTCCTGGACGACGTCGTCGACTATCCCGGCGTCGGCGCAGCGGCTGCGCATGCGCGCGGTCAGCCACGGCGCGTATCGCCGGTACAGCTCCTCGAAGGCGTGACGGTCCCGGTCCGCCGCGATGGCCCGCAGCAGCTCCGCGTCACTTCGCGTTTCGCTCACACCCCCTCATCGGACGGGCCTCGCCGATCGGTTCACGGTTCGCCGCACGAATTTTGCGCCGCCGCGTCCGGCTCCGTTTCTTCCGCACACCGCTCAGGGCACCGACCGCTTGCTGCCGAAGCGCTCGACGGCCCCTTCCCCCGCCGCCGACGCCACCCGCGCGCCCCGCACCGCCCGCGCCACCCGTCAGGGGCCCGCCGTACGACCACCGCAGGGGCCCGCCGTACGACCACCGCAGGGGCCCGCCGTACGACCGCCGCGGCCGCGACCTCAGTCTCCGCCTCCGCCTCCACCTCCGCCGACGGCACCACGAGCCCGGCGCCCCCGGGACACCACGGACCCGGCGCCCCGCCGGGACACCACGGACCCGGCGCCCCGCTGGGGCACCGCGCTGGGGCACCGCCCGGACCGTGCTGCGGGTGCACCGCACCGCTCTCGCAGTCGCCGCCCTCGCCGTCGCCGCCCTGGCGACCACGGCGGCGTTCCGCCTGCTGAAGCACCGCACGGCCTGACACAGGTTCCGCCTGGCCCCGGAGAACCACTCCCCCCAGGCCAGCGGGCCCCACTCCCCCAGCCCCACGGACCCCAGTCCCCCCGCGCCCCAGGCATCCCAAGCCCCACGGACCCCACCCCTCCGCTCCGGGCCTCAGGCCCCCAAGCCCCTCGCCCCCACCCCGCCCCGCCCCACCCCTTCAGCTCCAGGTCGGGGGCCCAAGGGGCGCACTCGCCCCCACCCGCGCCCCCGCGAGCCGCCCCCCGATATCCCACACGCCATGTCTCCGTAACCATTGGTTCAGACGACCTTGCGACGCTCGGTCAATGAACCCCGCCGTGCCCGAGGCTTCGCCACCCCCCGAGGGGAACCGCCCCGACGGGAGGGCCGCCGCGCTCCCGCCCGCACGTTCCGACGCGCCTGTGCCGGTCCTGGCGCGGAAGAATGGGTCCATGAGCCAGCACACCCAGGCAGACGTCCAGCACGCGCAGCCCTCCGTGGGCTCCATAGCCGCGCACCGCCCGCACACCGTGGCCGCCGTGGTCTCCGACCTCGAACCCGACATCGACGCCGATCTCGACGCGTACGAGGAGTCCCGGGAGGACGGGGCGGAGCTGCCGCAGGGTCGTTTCCTCGACCGGGAACGCAGCTGGCTCGCGTTCAACGAGCGCGTCCTGGAACTCGCCGAGGACCCGAACACGCCCCTGCTGGAGCGGGCGAACTTCCTCGCCATCTTCGCGAGCAACCTCGACGAGTTCTTCATGGTCCGGGTGGCCGGTCTGAAGCGCCGTATCGCCACCGGCGTCGCCACCCGCTCCGCGTCCGGCCTCCAGCCCCGCGAGGTGCTGGAGATGATCTGGGCCCGCTCCCGCGAGCTGATGGCCCGGCACGCCGCCTGCTACCACGAGGACGTCGCCCCCGCGCTCGCGGAGGAGGGCATCCACCTGGTCCGCTGGAGCGAGCTGACGGAGAAGGAGCAGGCCCGCCTCTTCACCCTGTTCCGGCACCAGATCTTCCCGGTGCTGACCCCGCTGGCGGTCGACCCGGCGCACCCCTTCCCGTACATCTCGGGCCTCTCCCTCAACCTCGCCGTCGTCGTCCGCAACCCCGTGAGCGGCCACAAGCACTTCGCGCGCGTCAAGGTGCCGCCGCTGCTGTCCCGCTTCCTGGAGAGCTCCCCCGGCCGGTACGTCCCCCTGGAGGACGTCATCGCCGCCCACCTGGAGGAGCTGTTCCCGGGCATGGAGGTCCTGGAGCACCACGCCTTCCGGCTCACCCGCAACGAGGACCTGGAGGTCGAGGAGGACGACGCGGAGAACCTGCTCCAGGCGCTGGAGAAGGAGCTCATGCGGCGCCGCTTCGGACCGCCGGTGCGCCTGGAGGTCGAGGAGTCGATCGACCGCGAGGTCCTCGACCTGCTCGTGCGGGAGCTGAAGATCACCGAGGCGGAGGTCTACCCGCTGCCCGGTCCCCTGGACCTCACCGGCCTCTTCCGCATCCACGGCCTCGACCGGCCCGAGCTGAAGTACCGCAAGTTCATCGCCGGCACCCACCGCGACCTCGCCGAGGTCGAGTCCGCGACACCGCCGGACATCTTCGGCGCCCTGCGCAACCGGGACGTGCTCCTGCACCACCCGTACGACAGCTTCTCCACCTCCGTCCAGGCCTTCCTGGAGCAGGCGGCCGCCGACCCGGACGTCCTCGCGATCAAGCAGACCCTGTACCGGACCTCCGGCGACTCCCCGATCGTCGACGCGCTCATCGACGCCGCCGAGTCGGGCAAGCAGGTCCTCGTCCTGGTCGAGATCAAGGCCCGCTTCGACGAGCACGCCAACATCAAGTGGGCCCGCAAGCTGGAGGAGGCGGGCTGCCACGTGGTCTACGGCCTGGTCGGCCTGAAGACCCACTGCAAGCTGTCCCTGGTGGTCCGCCAGGAGGGCGAGACGCTCCGCCGGTACAGCCACGTCGGCACCGGCAACTACCACCCGAAGACGGCCCGGCTGTACGAGGACCTCGGCCTGCTCACCGCCGACCCGCAGGTCGGCGCGGACCTCTCCGACCTGTTCAACCGGCTCTCCGGCTACTCTCGCCGCGAGACCTACCGCAGGCTGCTGGTCGCCCCCAAGTCGCTGCGCGACGGCCTGATCTCGCGGATCAACAAGGAGATCCAGCACCACCGTGCCGGACGTCCCGCCTACGTCCGCATCAAGGCCAACTCGATGGTGGACGAGGCCATCGTCGACGCCCTCTACGGGGCGTCCCGGGCGGGGGTCCCCGTCGACGTCTGGGTGCGCGGCATCTGCGCGGTGCGCCCGGGCGTGCCGGGCCTGTCGGAGAACATCCGCGTCCGCTCGATCCTCGGCCGCTTCCTCGAGCACTCACGGGTGTTCGCCTTCGGCAACGGCGGCGAGCCCGAGGTGTGGTTCGGCAGCGCGGACATGATGCACCGCAACCTCGACCGCCGTATCGAGGCCCTGGTCAGGGTCACCGACCCGGCTCACCGCGCGGCCCTGAACCGGCTGCTGGAGACCGGCATGTCGGACACCACCGCCTCCTGGCACCTCGGCCCGGACGGCGAGTGGACCCGGCACGCGACCGACGGGGACGGCCAGCCCCTGCGCAACGTCCAGGAGATGCTCATAGACGCCCGGAGGCGCCGGCGTGGCACAGCGACACCATGACCTTACGGGCCCCACGGCCGGGTCCGTGACGACGGGGGACGCCCTGGCGGGCTACCTACGGGCGCAGGCCACGGAGTTCCTCCGCGCCCTGCGCCTGCACCGGGAGGCCGGCGGCGGCGCGGCGAACGGCGCCCCCGGCGTCACGGGCTCCGCCGACGCGACCACCGCCCTGCGCCGCTCGGCCCGCCGCATCAGCGCCAGCCTGCACACGTTCCGGCCCCTCCTCGACCCCGGCTGGTCCGAGGAGATCCGCCCCGAACTGGCCTGGCTCTCCGGCACCCTGGCCCTCGAACACGCCTGCGAGGCCCGTCTGGAACGCCTGCTGCTGGCCCTGCACCGGCTGTCGGGCGCGACGGCGGTCCCGACGCAGCCGGCGGGGGCGGGCAGCCCCGCGCGCCCGCCGGGAGCGGAGGCGACGGCCGGCGGCGCGCCCGCACCGGTCTCCCTCGTCTCCGCCGGCGCGGGCCGCCGCACCACCGGCCCCGCCGCCACCGGCCCGGCCGCCACCGGCGCCGCTGCCGCCGCCGCTCAGAAGCCGCCCGCCGGCAACGCCGGGCACCCCGCGCGCCCGGCCGCCCCGGACCGCGGCAACCTCACCGTGGGCGCGGCCAAGGCGGGCGCCCTCCTGGACCGCCAGCTCACCCTGGCCCGCACCCGGGCCCACTCCACCGCCCTCCAGGCGCTGGGCTCCAGCCGCTTCCACGCCGTGGCGGACAAGGTCGCCGTCCTGGCCAGCGACGTCCCCCTCACGCCCGCCGCCGCGAGCACCGATCTGCGCACCCTCGCCGCGGCGGCGGAGGAGCGCCTCACGGACGCGGCCGGCGCGCTGCCCCTCCTCACCGCGGGCCACCCGTACAACGCGGAGGCCCTGGTCCACGGCCTGTCCCCGGACCCCGCCCCGCACCCGCAGGACGCGCCCTGGCACCAGGTCCGCCTGCTGCTGCGCCTGCACCGCTACGCCTTGGAGGTCCTGCGCGGCGACGTCCCGCCCGACATGCGGCTGCTCTCGGCCGGGCAGGCCCTTGACCGGCACCGCGACGCCTCGGAGGCGGCCGCGGCGGCGGCCCAGGCGGCGCGCACCCCGCGCATCGCCCCGGCGACGGCGTACGCGCTCGGCGTGCTCCACGCCGACCAGCGGCACGAGGTGGAGGCGGCACGGTACGCCTTCCAGCGCTCGTGGCAGAAGCAGACCTACGGCACGACCACGCCGTAACCGACGGACCCGACGGACCCGACCGACCCGACCGACCCGGAGGCGGTGATCCGGTGAGCCTTCCCGACGACACCCCGGTCCAGGCGGCCGGCTGCGTCCTGTGGCGCCGCTCGCCGGTCGCCGGCGGGCTGGAGATATGCCTGGTCCACCGGCCGAAGTACGACGACTGGTCGCACCCCAAGGGCAAGCTGAAGCGTGGCGAGGAAGCGGCGGCCGCCGCGGTGCGCGAGGTGGCCGAGGAGACGGGCTGCACCGCCCGTCTGGGCGCCCGGCTGCCCACCCTGCGCTACCTCGCGCAGGGCCGCCCCAAAGAGGTCCACTACTGGGCCGCCGAAGCGGTCTCCGGCACCTTCACCCCGAACGACGAGGTGGACCGCGTGCTGTGGCTCCCCCCGACGGCGGCCGGAAGCCGCCTCACCCAACCGAGGGACCGCACCCTCGTGCCCGCGCTGCTGGCCGCTCTTCACCTGATCTAGACACAGCCCGCTCATGGCAACCCCCTGCACCACACCGTGTCCTCGACGTGAGCGTTCCGTGACCTAACCGCACCGTCCACAGGGGTTCACCTCGCGTTCATGTGTGCCCGTAGGCGGCTTCACCTGATCTGCCTAATTTCGGCCTTACGCGGTACGCAACGCGCCCTCACGGACGCGTCCGCGCCACCCAGATCTCGCGCACGCCGCCGGAATCAGGACGGCGGCTCCTGGAAGGATCTCCCTCAAGTGAAGCTTCAGCGCATGAACCGGCGGGCCCTCACCCTCGGTGCTCTCGCCGTCTCCGGCGCCCTGGCCCTCACGGCGTGCGGTTCCGACGACACCGGGTCGGACAGCAGCGGCGGCACGTCCTCCGCGGCCGCCGCGGCGGGTTCCATCAAGTGCGACGACGCCAAGGGCCAGCTCCTCGCCGACGGCTCCTCCGCGCAGAAGAACGCGATCGACGCCTGGGTGAAGAACTTCACCCAGGCCTGCAACGGCGTCCAGGTCAACTACAAGGGCTCCGGCTCCGGCGCCGGCGTCACCGCGTTCACCCAGGGCCAGGTCGCGTTCGCCGGTTCCGACTCCGCGCTGAAGTCCGAGGAGATCGAGGCCTCCGCGAAGGTCTGCTCCAGCGGCCAGGGCATCGACCTGCCGATGGTCGGCGGCCCCATCGCCATCGCCTTCAACGTCTCGGGCGTGGACGACCTCACCCTGGACGCCGCGACGATCGCCAAGATCTTCAACGGCAAGATCACCAACTGGAACGACGCCGCGATCAAGAAGCTCAACCCCGACGCCGAGCTGCCCGACCTGAAGATCCAGCCGTACCACCGCTCGGACGAGTCCGGCACCACGGACAACTTCACCAAGTACCTGATCGCCACCGCCAAGAGCGACTGGCCCTACGAGGGCGGCAAGGCCTGGCAGGCCAAGGGCGGCCAGTCCGCGTCCGGCTCCTCCGGTGTCGCCCAGGGCGTCAAGCAGACCAACGGCGCCATCGGCTACATGGAGCTGTCGTACGCCAAGGACGGCCTCGGCACGGTCGCCATCGACACCGGCGCCGCGTCCCCGGTGAAGGCCTCCTCCGACGGCGCCACCAAGGCCATCGCCGACGCCAAGGTCGTCGGCACCGGCAGCGACCTGGCGCTGGAGATCAACTACGGCACCACGGCCGAGGGCGCCTACCCGATCACCCTGGTCACGTACGAGATCGTCTGCGACAAGGGCAACAAGGCCGACACCCTGCCCGCCACGAAGGCGTTCCTGCGCTACATCGCGAGCGAGGAGGGCCAGGCCATCCTCTCGGGCATCGACTACGCGCCGATCCCCGACGCCATCATCACCAAGGTCCGCTCCACCATCGAGGGCCTGAGCTGATCTGAAGTGGTGCGGTCCGGCGCCGGGGGGACCCGGTCCGGACCGCGCCGTCCGGTGCACCGCCGCCAGGGGCCGTCCGCAGACCCGGCCCCGTCCGAGCCGCCCAGCGAGCGGCTCCGCAGACCGGAGAACTCATGGACATCACGACGCAGAACCCCACAGACGCCGTCCCTCCGCCCGCGGCTCCGCCGAGCCCCGCCGAGCAGAAGCGCGCCGCCCGCGGCGCCACCCGACCCGGTGACCGGATCTTCCTCGGTCTCTCCCGCGGCTCGGGCATCCTGCTGCTGGTGCTGATGGCCGCGATCGCCGTCTTCCTCACCTACCGGGCCTCGCTCGCGATCGGCAAGGACGACGGGAACTTCCTCACCACCTTCGAGTGGAACACCGGCCTCGTCCCGCCGCACTTCGGCATCGCGGTGCTGGCCTTCGGCACGGTGGTCTCCTCGGTCATCGCGATGGTCATCGCGGTCCCGATCGCGGTCGCCATCGCCCTGTTCATCACCCACTACGCCCCGCGCCGCATCGGCGGCACCATCGCGTACGTGATCGACCTGCTCGCCGCCGTCCCGTCCATCGTGTACGGCCTCTGGGGCGCGCTGATACTCGTGCCGCAGATGGACGGCCTGTTCGGCTGGCTGAACGACTACCTCGGCTGGACCGGGATCTTCTCCTGGGACGAGGGCGCCCCGCGCTCGATGCTCACGGTCGGCATCCTCCTGGCCATCATGATCCTTCCGGTCATCACCAACGTCAGCCGTGAGGTCTTCCGCCAGGTCCCGCAGATGCACGAGGAAGCGGCCCTGGCGCTGGGCGCCACCCGCTGGGAAGTGATCCGCATCGCGGTCATCCCCTTCGGCCGCTCCGGCGTGATCTCGGCGTCGATGCTCGGCCTCGGCCGCGCGCTGGGCGAGACGATGGCGGTGGCCACCGTGCTCTCGCCCGACTTCGACATCCACGCCAGCCTGCTCAACCCGGGCGGCGGCACCTTCGCCCAGAACATCGCCAGCAAGTTCAACGAGGCGACGGAGTTCGGCCGGGACGCGCTCATCGCCTCCGGTCTCGTCCTGTTCGTCATCACCCTGCTGGTCAACGGCGCGGCCCGCGCGATCATCGCCCGCCGCAAGGAGTACTCGGGGGCCAACGCATGAGCCACGCCGTCGTCACCGACAAGCCCGCCAGCACGCTGCGCGGCGCCAGCCTGCCGCCGTGGACCCCCTGGGCCACCGCGGCCGGTTCCCTCGCCGCGGCCGTCGCCATCGGCCTGGTCGCGGGCCTCGACAGCCGCGTCCAGTGGGGCCTGATCGCCGGCCTCGTCTTCCTCCTGGCCACCTACGGCATCGCCGCCCGCGTCGAGGGCCGCCGCCAGGCCAAGGACCGCATCGCCACCGCCCTCGTCTGGGTCGCCTTCCTCCTCGCCGTCGTCCCGCTGGCGTCCCTGATCTGGGCGACGGTCCAGCGCGGCGTGAAGGTCCTGGACGGCTACTTCCTCACCCACTCCATGGGCGTCGTCGCCGACTCCGAGCCGGGCGGCGGCATCTACCACGCCATCCTCGGCAGCCTGGAGCAGGTCGGCCTCGCCACCGTCATCGGCGCCCCGATCGGCATCCTCACCGCGATCTACCTGGTGGAGTACAGCCGCGGCGGCCTCGCCAAGGCGGTCACCTTCTTCGTCGACGTCATGACGGGCATCCCGTCCATCGTGGCCGGCCTGTTCATCCTCAGCCTCATGCTGATGTTCGACATGCAGCCCTTCGGCTTCGCCGGCTCGCTGGCGCTGGCGATCCTGATGATGCCGGTCATCGTCCGCTCGACGGAGGAGATGCTCAAGCTCGTCCCGAACGAGCTGCGCGAGGCGTCCCTGGCGCTCGGCGTCCCGAAGTGGCGCACGATCCTGAAGGTGGTCGTCCCGACCTCCATCGGCGGCATCATCACGGGCGTCATGCTCGCGGTGGCCCGTATCGCCGGTGAGACGGCCCCCGTCCTGCTCCTCGTCTTCGGCAACCCGTTCATCAACGCGAACCCCTTCGAGGGCGCGCAGGCGTCGCTGCCGCTGTACATCTACCAGCAGTACTCGCAGAGCGCGGGCTCGGAGGCGGCCTACGACCGCGCCTGGGCGGCGTCGCTCACGCTGATCGCCTTCGTGATGATCCTCAACCTGGTCGCCCGCGGCATCGCCCGCTGGAAGGCCCCGAAGACCGGTCGCTAAGGCGACGATTTCCGGCTCCGCCGGTCGGGGCCCTCAGCGACTGACTGGAAGTGAAGTAGAGACATGGCCAAGCGAATCGATGTCAGCGGACTGACGGCGTTCTACGGCTCCCACAAGGCGATCGACGACATCTCCATGACCGTCGAGCCGCGCTCGGTGACGGCGTTCATCGGCCCGTCCGGCTGCGGCAAGTCGACGTTCCTGCGCACGCTGAACCGGATGCACGAGGTGACCCCCGGCGGCCGCGTCGAGGGCAAGGTGCTCCTGGACGACGAGGACCTGTACGGCCAGGGCATCGACCCGGTGTCGGTCCGCCGCGAGGTCGGCATGGTCTTCCAGCGCCCGAACCCGTTCCCCACGATGTCGATCTTCGACAACGTGGCGGCGGGCCTGCGCCTGAACGGCAACTACAAGAAGTCGGAACTGGCCGACATCGTCGAGAAGTCCCTCAAGGGCGCGAACCTCTGGAACGAGGTGAAGGGCCGCCTCAACAAGCCCGGCTCGGGCCTGTCCGGCGGCCAGCAGCAGCGCCTGTGCATCGCGCGGGCGATCGCCGTCGAGCCCAAGGTCCTCCTCATGGACGAGCCCTGCTCCGCCCTGGACCCCATCTCGACCCTCGCCATCGAGGACCTGATCGGCGAACTGAAGGAACGCTTCACGATCGTCATCGTCACCCACAACATGCAGCAGGCGGCCCGTGTCTCCGACCGCACCGCCTTCTTCAACCTCGCGGCGGTCGGCCAGCCCGGCAAGCTGATCGAGATCGACGAGACGGAGCGGATCTTCTCCAACCCGTCCGTCCAGGCCACGGAGGACTACATCTCGGGCCGCTTCGGCTGACCCGAGCCCCCCGTACCGACCCCTCGCGGTGCTGCATGGCGGTGCCACCGCGAGGCAACAAAGGGCCCGCCCCCCACATCCGGGGGGCGGGCCCACGCCATGTCCCCCCCACATCCGGAGGGGCGGACCCACGCCATGCCCCCCACATCCGGGGGCAGGCCTACGCCACTTCCCCGACTACCGGGAGGGCGGCCTACGACTGCCGGTCACCTCTTGAGAAACGGCCCGCCCACCCCCCAGGGGCGCGGGGAACTGCGCGACCAGCCACGACGAAACAGCAGGCCGCCCACCGGGCACCAGCCGGAACGAACCCTCGCCCCGAGGAGACCGCGGGCCGAGCCCCGCCCCTACAGCACCGCCAGGTTGACGACCCAGAACGCGCACGCCGCGACCACCGCCGCCGCCGGCATCGTGATGAACCAGCCGAGGACGATGTTCTTGGCGACCCCCCACCGCACGGCGTTGATCCGCTTGGTCGCCCCGACACCCATGATCGCCGAGGTGATCACATGGGTCGTCGAGATCGGCGCCTTGAAGAGGAACGCCGTGGTGAACATGATCGACGCCCCGGTGGTCTCCGCCGCGAACCCCTGCGGCGGGTCCAGCTCGATGATCTTCCGCCCGAGCGTCCGCATGATGCGCCACCCGCCGGCGTACGTGCCCAGCGACAGCATCACGGCACAGACGATCTTCACCCAGACCGGGATGGGATCCCCGTAGTCCTCGACGTCGGCGATGACCAGCGCCATCACCACGATGCCCATCGTCTTCTGCGCGTCCTGGAGACCGTGGCCGAGGGCCATGCCGGCCGCCGACACCGTCTGCGCGATCCGGAAGCCGCGCTTGGCCTTGTGCGGATTGGCCCGCCGGAAAAGCCACAGGATGGCGGTCATGACCAGGTAGCCGATCACCAGGCCGACCACCGGCGACACGAACATCGGGATGACGACCTTCTCCAGCACCCCGTGCCAGTAGACCGTCGTCCCGCCCGCGAGCGCCGCCCCCACCATGCCGCCGAACAGCGCGTGCGACGAGGAGGAGGGCAGCCCGAAGTACCACGTGACCAGGTTCCAGGCGATCGCGCCGACCAGCGCCGCGAAGAGGATGCCCATCCCCTTCGAGCCCTCGGGCGTCTCGATCAGCCCCTCGCTGACGGTCTTGGCGACGCCGGACCCCAGGAACGCGCCGGCGAGGTTCATCACCGCCGCCATGGCCAGTGCCGCCCGCGGCGTCAGCGCCCGCGTCGACACGGACGTGGCGATCGCGTTGGCGGAGTCGTGGAAGCCGTTCGTGTACGTGAAGAAGAGCGCGACCAGGATGGTCACGACCAGAGCCAAGGTGTCCATGAAGGGGTCAGGACTCCTTGACCGCGATGGTCTCCACCGTGTTCGCGACGTGCTCGAACGCGTCCGCCGCCTCCTCCAGCACGTCCACGATCTGCTTGAGCTTCAGCACCTCGATCGCGTCGTACTTGCCGTTGAAGAGGTGGGCGAGCAGCTTGCGGTGGATCTGGTCGGCCTGGTTCTCGAGCCGGTTGACCTCGATCCAGTACTCGGTGAGGTTCTCCATGGTCCGCAGGTTCGGCATGGCCTCGGCGGTCAGCTCCGCCGCCCGCGCCAGCACCTCGATCTGCTGCTCGACGCCCTTGGGCAGTTCCTCGACGTTGTAGAGGACGACGAGGTCGACGGCCTCCTCCATGAAGTCCATGATGTCGTCGAGGGACGACGCGAGGGAGTAGATGTCCTCGCGGTCGAACGGCGTGATGAACGAGGAGTTCAGCTGGTGGAAGATCGCGTGCGTGGCGTCGTCACCGGCGTGCTCCGCGGCCCGCATCCGCTCTGCGATCTCGGCCCGGCCGGCGGTGTCCGCCCCGAGCAGTTCCATGAGGAGTTTCGAGCCCGTGACGATGTTGTCCGCGGATGCGGCGAACATGTCGTAGAAGCTCGTCTCCCTGGGGGTCAGACGAAAGCGCACGTGGGGTCCTCGGGATGCATCGGTTTCGGTCAGGCTGATGCTAGGCGCATCATCCGGCCACGGCTAATGGGCCGTCCACCAGTGTCACCCATGAAACGGGACGAACGGCAGGGGGGCCGCGGGGTGGTCCAGTCCACAGGCCGTCCACGGCGGGACCGGCCACAGGTCCCGTACCCTGCGAAGTTCGGTACGATATACCCAGTAGGGGTATAGGTGCGGAGTGTCTGGAGGACGCGATGACGACCACCGAGGCCGGGGCGGCCACCGAAGAGGCCGTGACCGACCACGACCGCGGTGTGCACGGCTACCACAAACAGAAGAACGAGCACCTCAAGCGCCTGCGCCGCATCGAGGGCCAGATCCGCGGCCTGCAACGCATGGTCGACGAGGACACCTACTGCATCGACATACTCACCCAGGTGTCCGCCTCCACCAAGGCCTTGCAGTCGTTCGCGCTGCAACTGCTGGAGGAGCACCTGCGCCACTGCGTCGCCGACGCGGCCCGCGAGGGCGGGGACGAGATCGACGCGAAGGTGGAGGAGGCGACGAAGGCGATCGGCCGCCTCCTGCGCACATGAATCCCTTTGTAAACGTGACGTAAATGACACCTGTCACCGGGCGCGTCAGGTGAGGAACGTCAGCACCGCCGCCGTCCCGGCCCCCTCACTCCCGGCTCCCCGGCCGCGTCCCGTTCCTCCCCCACCCTCAGGACCGCGTCGATGCTCTCCAGGCTGAGCCGCTCCTCGGCCGCCGAGGCCGCGATGATGAGTTCTCCGCACAGCTCTATCTCGGCGAGGGCCTCGTGGTCCTGTACCGCCGTACCGCCGACCGGAGCCACGCGCATCACCTCGTCCCTGCCGTCACCGGCTTCCTAGAGTAGGCAGCGCCCTACACGCCGCGCATGGCACGGACGGGCTAGTCCTCACGCCCGCCCCCTGACCTGATCCGCCCTTCCGCGGGCGGCCGGAACCACGCTCACTCCTCGGCGATCCGCCCCGCGTAGATGTCCCGGCCCGCGGGCAGCCGTACGTCGACGGGGGTGCCGAAGTCGTACAGCAACGTCGTCGAGGCGACGGCGACGGCCTCCTTCCGGCCGCCGTTGACGAAGCTGAAGCGGTGCCGGACCTTGCGGATGCGGCCCTGCTCGTCGAGGTAGACGTCGAAGGGCACCTCGGCCGTGGCGAACCCTTTCGCCGCCGCGCCCAGCGATCCCCGGCCCCCCTCGGAGGAGCGCGCGGCGGCCTCGGCCAGGTCGGCCGTCCCGCGGTAGTGCCGCACCTCGGTCCCGGCCAGCCGGGTCGTCCCGACGTACGTCGCCGTGCGCGTGCCGCGCAGCACCTCGGCGGCGGCGTACGGGTCGGTGGCGCCGCCGGTGACCAGGTTGCCGTCGGACAGCGTCGCCGTCTCCACCCGCACCCACTTGTCGGCGGGCACCCCGGCGCCCCGGTTCTTCATGTAGAGGGCGCCGGGGGCGAGGAGTTCGGTGATGGGGCGGTGCTCGCTGGTCCCGGCCGGGTCCTGCGGCAGCACCACCTCCAGCGCCCCGAGCCGCTCGCGGTAGTCGTACAGCCCCTCGCCCCGGATGGTCACGCGGGTGCCGCCGGTGGCCATCTCCATCGACGTGCGGGCCTTCGAACTGCCCGCCTCCACCAGGGTGTCGGCGGCCCGGCGCAGTGTCCCGACCGGGTCGGCAGGGCGGGCGTCGGCGTCCTCGGCGGCGGCCCCGCTGCCGGAACACCCGGCGGCGCCGGCGGCGCAGACCCCGGCGACGAGCCCCGCGACGACCGCCGTTGCCCACCGCCGCTGCTGCCGCTCCGTCATCGCCTGCCTACCCCCAGCCGGTACGTCCGTCACGGGCTCCGTGTTGTTGCGTTCAACGACGCTCGGGCGGGCCCCGTCACGCTGACCGAATACCCGCCGTCCGCATGCACGGTTCCGGCCGGTGCTGGGTAGCGTTCTCCGTGTGACCCAGCAGGACAGCGAGGCACCCTCCCCCACCGGCGAAGAACTCCACCGCACCACGACCGTCGAGCGTGGCCCCTTCTGTCTCGCCCACTGCTCCTGCGGCTGGCGCGGCCCCGCACGCAGGGCGAGAAGCCTGGCCAGAACGGACGCGGAGGGCCACACCCGCGGCTAGGGCCTGTTGCCCGCAGCCCGCCTGACGCCCCCTCACCACCTCCCCTCCCGGCCGGGGAACCCCGTCCCCCCGGCCGCCGTCTCGCTCCATGAAGCCGACGGAAGGCACGGGACGACATGGAACGACGTACGTTCATCGCAGGCGGCACGGCCGCGGTCACGGCGTTGACGACGACCGCGTGCCGGGCGACGGCCCACGACGGCGGCGCCCCCACCCCCGCCTCCGGTGCCACCGGTACCGCGCGCACGTCCACCGGCGCCGCGGCCGCCCCCGACTGGGCGGCCCTCGCCCGCGACCTGGACGGCACCCTGGTCCGCCCCGGCGACGCCGCCTGGGACACGGCCCGCCTGCTGTACAACACGCGCTTCGACACGCTCAGGCCGGCCGCGGTCGCCTACGCCGCCCACACCGACGACGTCCGCACGGTCCTGGCGTACGCCCGCGCCCACGGCACCCGGGTCGCCGTCCGCAACGGCGGTCACTCCTACGGCGGCTGGTCCTCGGGCGACGGGCGGCTGATCCTCGACGTCTCCCGGCTCAGCCGGGTCCGGGCGAGCGGCGGCACGGCCGTGATCGGCGCCGGAGCCAAACTCATCGACGTCTACCGCGCACTGGCCGCGCGGGGCGTGACCGTCCCGGCGGGCTCCTGCCCGACGGTCGGCGTCTCCGGCCTGGTCCTCGGCGGCGGCCACGGCGTGGTCTCCCGCGCGTACGGCCTGACCTGCGACAGCCTCACCCGGGCGACGCTGGTCACCGCCGACGGCCGCGAACTCACCGCCGACGCGACGACGCACAAGGACCTGTTCTGGGCCCTGCGCGGCGCCGGCAACGCCACCTTCGGCGTCGTGACGGAACTGCACTTCACCACCCACCCGGCCCCGCAGGCGGTGACCGGCTACCTCACCTGGCCCTGGTCGAGGGCGGCCGCGGTGGTGGGGGCCTGGCAGGAGTGGGGCCCGGACCAGCCCGACGAGATCTGGTCCTCCCTCCACCTGTCCAACACCCCCGGCGGCACGCCCCGGATCTCCGTCGCCGCGTTCTCCCTCGGCACGTACGGCGAGCTCCAGAACGCGGTCGACCGCCTGGCGGACCGGGTCGGCGCCCCGGCGACCGGCGTCTCACTGCGCCGCCGTACGTACGAGGAGGCCATGGAGGTGTACGCCGGCTGCTCGTCCTTCTCCACCGACGCCCAGTGCCACCTGCCCGGTTCGACGCCGGGCCGCACCCCGCAGGGAGCACTCGCCCGGGAGACGTACGCGGCCGGCTCCGACTTCTTCGACCGCTCCCTGCCGGCGGCCGGCGTCCGCACGCTGCTGAAGCAGCTGAGCGCCGTCCGCGGCGGCGCGGGCAGCATCGCGTTCACGGCCCTGGGCGGCGCGGTGAACCGCGTCTCCCCCACGGCGACGGCCTTCGTCCACCGCCGCTCCCGCATGCTGGCCCAGTACCTCGCCTCCTGGCGCTCCGGCACGTCCGGCACGGCGGCCCGGTCCTGGCTGGCCTCGGCCCACGCGGCCATGAAGCCGTACGCCTCGGGCGCCGCCTACCAGAACTACGCGGACCCCACCCTCACGGACTGGAAGCAGGCCTACTACGGCGCCGCGCTCCCGCGTCTGACCCGGCTGAAGCGGCAGTACGACCCGGAGGGCTTCTTCACCTACCCGCAAGGCCTGTGAGAGCCGGCGTCACCGTCGGCCCCACTCGGGCCTGCCCCCGGCCTCACGCGGCGAGGTCCCGCTCCTCGCTCGCCGTCTCCTCCACCCGGGCCCCGGACACCTGCGCACCGCCGCCCGCCGCGCGCGCGGCGCGGCTCCGGACCACCCACCCCACCCGGGGCGACCGCTCGACCGCCCGCAGCACGGGCGTCAGCAGCATGGAGGCCACCGGGGACAGCAGCAGCGCCACGGCCGTACCGAGCGCGAACCCGCCGACCACGTCGGTCGGGTAGTGCACGCCCATGTAGACCCGGCAGAAGCCCTCCAGCAGACCGATGGCTATGCCCACCAGCCCGAACTTCCGGTTGGTGACGAACAGCGCGACGCCCATCGCCATGGTGATGGTGGCGTGGTCGCTGACGAAGGAGTAGTCGGTCTTGCCGGATATCAGCACCTCCAGCCCCTGGTGATCGAGGAACGGCCGGGGCCGCTCCACGAAGCCGCGTATCGGCACGTTCACCAGCACCGCGACCGCCGCGGCCAACGGCACCCACACCAGCGCCGCCACGGACGCGGCGGCCTCCTCCGCGGAGCCGGGCCGTCTGCGCACCGTCCACCAGCACCACAGCACCAGCAGGACCATGGTCAGCAGGAGCCCGTACTCGCCGACGAACTCGACGACCCGGTCCAGCCAGTGCGGGGCCTCCTGGGCGAGGCCGTTGATGTCGTAGAGCAGGTCGACGTCGGGGTTCGACCCGGATGCGGCGAGTCCAGCCATGGTGCTGCGGCCCCTTCGTCGTGTCGTGCCCGGCG
The DNA here is from genome assembly GCF_055563235.1 of Streptomyces sp. NPDC003248. Lineage (NCBI taxonomy): Bacteria > Bacillati > Actinomycetota > Actinomycetes > Kitasatosporales > Streptomycetaceae > Streptomyces > Streptomyces sp. NPDC003248. Next base: position 55,303 of record NZ_JBVHDT010000024.1, read on the forward strand.
CGCCTCACGCGCGCCGCTCGTACCCACCCCCGTGGTGTGTAGATCCGCTTCCGCCGGTGTGTTCAGTCTCAGGCATGGCTCGGCTACGTCAACAGGAACGCACGGCTCCCCTGAATACGTTCCACTCTCCACCGAATGATCACGCAGACGTTATCGAAGAGAGATACGTCTTCGCAGCTCAGAAGGGGCGTTACCGGCCGGTTCAGACCGTCGTGGGCAGCGCTTTCGCGCCATCTTCGGTCACCCGGGTGGCCCCGAAGTACTTGCGCGTGTCGATCGGGTCGAACCGGATGACGGCCCCCGTGTGCGGAGCGTCGATCATGTACCCGCCCCCGACGTAGATCCCCACGTGGTCGATGGCCCGCGAGTTGTTCGGATCGGTCGAGAAGAACACCAGGTCTCCCGGCAGCAGTTCGTCCCGCGCCGGGTGCGGCCCCGCGTTGTACTGGTCGTTGGCCACCCGCGGCAGCGTGATCCCCACACTCTCGTACGCCGCCTTGGTCAACCCCGAACAGTCGAACCGTCCCCCCTGATCAGCCGTACCGTTCCCACCCCACAGATACGGCGTCCCGAGCTTCTTCTGCGCGAAGTAGATCGCCCCGGCAGCCTGCTCGGAGGGGTCCACTCGGGTGACGGGGGCGGCGAAGGACTCCGCGAGCGTCGTGATCGTCTTCACATAGTTCCGGGTCTCCTGGTACGGCGGCACGCCCCCGTACTTGATGACCGCGTACGCCCCCGCGTTGTAGGACGCGAGCATGTTGTGCGTGGCGTCGCCGGGGACGTCCTTCACGTACGACGCCAGCTCGCAGTCGTACGACGCGGCCGACGGAATCGCGTCATTCGGATCCCAGACGTCGCGGTCCCCGTCGCCGTCCCCGTCGATCCCGTGCGTGGCCCATGTCCCCGGGATGAACTGCGCTATCCCCTCCGCCTTCGCCGGGCTCTTGGCGTTGGGGTTGAACCCGCTCTCCTGGTACAGCTGGGCGGCGAGCAGCGCGGGGTTGATCGCGGAGCAGAGGTTGCCCCACTTCTGCACGAGCGCCTGGTACGCGGCAGGCACCGCGCCCTTGGCGAGGGTGACGCTCTTGCCGCCGACGCCGTTGGCGAGATTCCCGGCGACGAGGTACACGCCCACGACGAGCAGCATCACGAAGCCGAGTCCCGCCGCACCGACGGCCCCCGCCACGACCCACGCCTTACGCACCGTCAACCGCCCATCGCCAAAAGGGGAGTCTGCCCGCGTCAGTTTACGAGCTGCCCACTCGAAAGCCCGTACAACCGATGCTCTCGTAGTCGCTGGGGCCGCCCTTGACGTGATAGAAGACGGCGGTCCAGTCGCCCGGGTCGTTCGCCACGGGGATCGCCGGGTCGGCGTCGCCCTCCGCGTAGTGGCTCTCGAAGTCGTCGGGGTAGGTCAGTTCGACGTACCCGCCGCCCTTCCAGTCCTGGTAGATGTCCACGGGCTTGCTGGTGTAGCCGACGGTCTTGTTCTCCGCCATCACCTCGTACGGCTCGCCCGTCTCCGCGTCGATGTCGTGCGGCGGCTTCACGCCCACCGAGACGTAGTACGGCTCGGGCGCCCGGGTCTTGAGCTCCGCGTACTTGAACCGAAAGGTGATCTTCGCCCGCTCCGAGACGGTGGGGGAGTCGGGATCGTCGGCGTCGTCCACGCCGTACTGGAGTTCCTCCTGCGGGCTGACGGCGCCGATCTGCCGGCACTGGCCGATGCCGTGCGCGGCATCGGCGGGATCGGTCGACAGGGTCCAGTAGTCCCTGGAGATCCGGTCGTTCAGGATGTACTCGGGCACCTTCTGCGAGACCGCGCTCGCGGTCGGGGACGCGGACGACGAGCTCCCGTTCCCCGCCCGGGACCCGTCGCCGTCCTCCAGCGTCCTCAGCACCACGGCGGACGCCGTTCCCACGACCACCGCCACGGCCAGGGCCACCAGCCACGGCGTACGGCGCGACGGGCGCCGCCCCGGTACGGCCGTCGCCGAGGGCGGCGACGGCGCGAGCGTCGGCACGTATCCCGGGGCGGCCGTCGGCACATAGCCGGGTCCTGCGGTCGGCGGGTACACCGGCGAAACGGGCGCTCCGTGCCCCGGGGGCACCAGCCCGGCCGCCACAGCCGCCCGGAGGTCCTGGGGAGCGGCCTCGGTGTCACCGGTGAGCCGGCGGTAGAAGGGATCCTCGGCGAGCGCGGAGGAGATCGCGCAGCGCGCGATGACGGCGTCCAGCCCGGGCCGCCGCTCAGGCTCCTTGGCCACGCACGCGTGGACGAGGCCGGCGAGTCCGGGGTCGACGCCCCCCACGTCGATCTCCTCGTGGACCACCCGGTACGACACCGCGTGCGTGGGCCCGGAGCCGAACGGCGGGCGGCGATCAGTACCTCCGGGGCGGTGTACCCGGGCGTGCCCGGGGTCAGCCCCGTCTGGGTCAGGGCCGTGTCCGCGGCCCCGCGGGCGATGCCGAAGTCGATGAGCAGCGGCCCCTGCGGCGCCAGGATCACGTTCTGCGGCTTGAGGTCCCGATGCGTGACCCCGTACCCGTGGACGCTCGCCAGCGCCTCGGCCAGCGCCGCGGCCAACCGCCATGCGCTGTCCGCCGGGAACGGCCCCCGCTGCCTCACCGCCGCGCTCAGCGTGGGCCCTGACACGTACTCGGTCGCCAGCCAGTACGGCGCCGTCTCGAGCGAGGCGTCGATAAGGTTCGCCGTATACGCGCTACGCACCGCCCGCACCGTCTCCACCTCCCGCCGGAACCGCGCCAGCGCCTCCGGATGGTCGGTGATCTCGTCCCGGACGACCTTGATGGCGACGAGCCGTCCGCCGGGTGAGCGGCCGAGGTAGACCTGCCCCATGCCGCCCGCGCCGAGCCGGGCGAGCAGGGTGTACACGCCTATCCGCGCCGGATCGTGAGCCCTCAGTACGTCCACCGAACGACCATGCCACACGGGTAGGTTCGAGGGACCCCCGGCACTCGGCCCCCACGCTTCCCCCGCGCCCGGTCCGGCGGCGCCCCACCGCTCACGGTGGCGCGCGGGGCGGGTCTACGGTGGGGCATGGAAGCCTCCACTCCCTCCTCACCCCCTCGAGAAGGACACCCCCCATGCCTGACATCCCGTCCGACCTCACCTGGATCCGCGCCGCCCCGCCGGAGGCGACCGGCCCCGGTCCCTGGATCGAGATCGCCTTCGGCGAGGGCGACGACGGCGAGGCCCCCGTCTACCTCCGCGAGACCAGCGACCCGGAGAACGTCGTCACCACGAACCGCCGCAAGTGGGACGCGTTCGTCCTCGGCGTGCAGGCGGGCGAGTTCGACCACTTCGTGGAGGGCGTCGAGACGGAGTACTGAGGCGTCCGTCACGGGGCGGCATGAGACCATCGTGACGGGTCTCTCACCCGACTGGCCGTCAGAACGGGGACAGGGCCGTGAAGTGGGACAACGACGGAACCACACACCAGGTTCCGCACCGAGCTCATTGCCCGGCGTGACCTGCCGTGATACACAGAGTGACCGTACGAGCTATTCGTACGAATCCCGCCCATCAATGACGCCAAGTCGACATACGACGGCGGCTTTGTCGGCGAGAATGAGGCTGACCTCTGCACACCGCAGGGGACCGACTGCGGAACTACCCACCAGGGGCGGTGACTTACATGCTCTTTGCGGCCGACAAGGGAGACATCAACACCATCATCGGCGGGATCGCTCCGGACTGGGGGCCCTTCGGCAGCCTGGGCAACGAAGCCAAGGTGATGATCGAGGTCGTGATGGCGGTCGCCATCCTCCTCTGCCTCGGCATCGCCATCTGGGGCGCGGCCAAGCAGCGCATCGGTGCCACCGCCCTGCGGGACACCTTCAGCGCGGAACAGGGCAAGGGCCTCATCATCGCGGGTCTGACGGGCGTCTTCATCATCGGCTCACTCGGCACACTGTTCACGATCGTGTACGGCATGGCCGTCTAGCCGTCCCGGGTCCTCCCCCGTCCCGTCCGGGCACGCCCGGCCCCCTCCACCCCACCCACCCGTCGTGCCCACCGGCTGAGGTTGCGTTTCCCTGATGTCGAGTCACCACACCGCGCCCGCGCGGGAACCAGCACGGCTACCGTCGTACTACTACGCGTTCCGGTACGGCAGCGAGGGGGCGTACGCGGTATGAGTCCCGGCGACGACCACGACTACGGCGAACCCGCGGGCACCCGTGTCCGCCTGCCCGACGCCGACCCCTACGGCGGCGCCCGCCGTCCCGGCCGTTCCTCCTCGCGCGGCCTGGTGACGGTCGTCGGCGTCGTCGTCCTCCTCATCGCCGCGATCGCCATCGCCAACCGCGGAGGAGACGATTCCGCATCGTCCTCCACGACGAGCAAGGGCGACCGGCCGAAGACGTCGACCACAGCCGCGAGCGGGACCAAGCCGGTCCAGACGAAGACCGGCGACATCCCCTCGGGCTTCGCCCACAGCCGGCAGGGCGCCGAGTCGGCGGCCGCCAACTACGCCGTGGCGCTCGGCTCGACCGGCATGTTCCGGACGGACACCCGGCACACCCTCGTCGCCACCGTCTACACCGCCGCCGCCGCGGCCGACCTCCAGGCGCCCATGGACCGGGCCTACTCGGCCGACTTCCTCGCCACGATGGGCCTCGACGCCGACGGCAACCCGCCCGAGGGCGACACGTTCGTCTCCCGTGTCGTCCCCGTGGGCACCACCGCCCAGGCGTACGCCGACACCACCGCCCGGGTCGCCGTCTGGTACCTGGGCCTGATCGGCATGTCCGGCGAGACGTCGACCGACCCCGTCACCTCGTCCTGGAAGACCTGGACCTTCGACCTGACCTGGACCGACGGCGACTGGAAGATCGTCAGCGACGAGCAGCAGGACGGCCCCGCCCCGGTCCCCGGCGACGACGTGGCCGCCTCCTCCGACGACATCAGCAAGGCCATCGAGCAGTACGGAGGGTTCACGTATGCCCGGTAACCCGCACCGCGCGCTCCGGCTCGCCGGAGTCGTCACCGCCGTCCAGACGGCGGCCGTACTGCTGGCCACCCGCGCCGTCGCGGCGCCCACGCCCGACCCGTCGCCCAGCCCGTCGGCCTCGCCCTCTCCGTCCCCGTCGGGCAGCCTGGACTGCAGCCTCATCACCGGCGACGCCAAGGAGTACTGCGAGCGCGGCAACGGCGTCACCGACGGCACCACCACCCCCCTCACCGACACCACCGACCCCCTCTCCTCCCTCGCCAAGGGCTGCGCCGAAGCCGCCGCCTGGACCGTCGACAAGCTCAGCGACGCCGTCAAGGACACCGCGAACGTCGACTTCACCAACCCCAAGTTCCTCCAGCAGTACGCGGTCGTCTTCGCCGCGTCGACCGTCCTGACCCTCCTCCTCTGGCTGCTCGCCGTGGCCAAGCGGGCGGTCCGCGGCGTCCCCGTGACCACCGCCATCGGCGAAGCCGTCGGCTTCCTGTGGCTCACGGTGCTCGCCTCCGCCTTCACCCCGCTGATCCTCTACACGGTCGTGTCGGCCACCGACGGCATCACGGACGTCCTGGCGAAGACCACCGGCGACCAGACCGACACGTTCTTCGGGACCTTCTCCGCCGCCCTGGAGAAGGGCGAGGACATCGGCGGCGGCCCGATCATGCTGATCGTGGTCTCCCTCGTCTCCATCCTCGCCGCCGGCGTGCTCTGGCTGGAGCTGGTCATCCGGGCCGCGCTCCTCTACGTCGGCGCCCTGCTCGGCACGGTCGTCTACGCCGGCCTGGTCGACAAGAACCTGTGGAGCCACGTCCGCCGCTGGGCCGGCATCATGATCGCGGTCATCCTGGTCAAACCGGTCATCGTGATCGTCCTCGGCCTCGCCGGCGCGCTCTCCGCCGACGACGGCCCGGACGCCTTCTCCGCCGTCGTCTCCGGCCTCGCCATCATCCTGCTCGCCATCTTCGCCAGCGCGATGATCTACCGCTTCGTCCCCGGCTTCGGCGACGAGATCGCCGGCTCGCGCAACAACCGCATCATGCAGGGCGCGGAAGGCAAGGCCGCCGCCGTCATCAGCTCCCCGGCGACCCTCGTCGCCCAGGGCATCAAGACCCACAGCACCCGCGCCGACAGCAACGGCGGCGGTACGTCCTCCGGCGGCCCCCGCCCGGCCCACCAGACCGCCGGCGGCGTCGCCGCGCACAGCTCGCGCACCCCGAACCCGGGCGGCGGATCCGTCCCCTCCGCCGCGCCCCCGCCCCGCACGGGCAGCCCGGTCAACACACCCCACGCCGGCAACACCCGCAACAGCAGCAACAACCGCACGGGAGGTGAAGGGCGTTGACGACCGATACCCACGTGTCCCACGTGGTCACGCCCCGCCGTACATATCTGATCGGCCGCGCCCGGCCGAACGCGATCGTCGGCCGCAACCGCGAGACCGGCGAGATCGCGCTCATCGTCATCGGCGCGTTCCTCGGCATGATGTGCGGGCTCCTCGTCCCCCTCCTCGCCCTGCGCATCGTGCTGCTGGCCGGCTTCCCCATGCTCGCGCTGGCCGTGGTCTACGTGCCGTACAAGCACCGCACGTTCTACAAGTGGTTCGAGATCAACCGCAGCTACAAGCGCACCCTGCGCCAGGGCACCACGTACCGCTCCGGCGTCATGGAGGCCGGCACCCGGATCGACGGGCAGGAGATCGAGGTCGGCCCGCCGCCCGGCATCGGCCGCATCACCTGGCTGGCCGCGCCCTTCGGCCCCGACGAGATCGCCGTGCTGCTGCACGCCGACCGCCGCACGGTCACGGCCGCGATCGAGATCGAGGGCCCGGGCGTCGGCCTGCGCGACAGCGAGGACCAGGAGGCCCTCGTCGACCGCTTCGGCACCCTGCTCAAGCACGTCGCCAACGGCGACGGTTTCGTCACCCGCCTGCAAATGCTCGCCCGCACCCTGCCCGCCGACCCCGACGCCCACGCCAAGGACGTCACCCAGCGCGGCGACGACAAGGCACCCGGCTGGCTCCAGCAGTCCTACGACCAGCTCCAGTCGATGGTGTCCACCAGCAGCGAGCAGCACCGCGCCTACCTCGTCGCCTGCATGCACTACACCCGCGAGCTCGCCGCCGAGGCCCACGCCATGGCCCGCGCGGCCCGCCCGCAGAACGGCCGCAAGCTGGACCGGGACGCCGGCCTCGCCGTCGTCATGGCCCGCGAGCTGACCGACATCTGCTCCCGCCTCCAGGAGGCGGACATCCGCGTCCGCCAGCCGCTGGGCCAGAGCCGCCTCGCCTCCCTCGTCCACTCCATGTACGACCCGGACCACCCCATCGACCACATCCAGGCCATGACCCGGCGCAACGCCTGGCCGGCCGAACTGGACGCGATGGAGCCCACCTTCCTCCAGGCCAAGACCCGGGAGTCCTCCACCCGCGCCCCCTGGTGCCACGCCACCGCCTGGATCAAGGAGTGGCCGATGACGCCGGTCGGCGTGAACTTCCTCGCCCCGCTCCTCGTCCACACCCCGGACGTCATCCGGACGGTCGCCGTGACGATGGACCTCGAACCCACCGAGGTCGCGATCGAACGCATGCTGACCGAGAAGACCAACGACGAGGCGGAGGCCAGCCGCGCCGCCAAGATGAACCGCACCGTCGACCCCCGCGACGTCGCCGCCCACTCCCGCCTCGACCAGCGCGGCGAGGACCTGGCCAGCGGCGCGGCGGGCGTCAACCTGGTCGGCTACATCACCGTCTCCTCCCGCACCCCCGAGGCCCTGGCCCGCGACAAGCGGACGATAAGGGCGTCGGCCGGCAAGTCGTACCTCAAGCTGGAGTGGTGCGACCGCGAGCACCACCGCGCCTTCGTGAACACACTCCCGTTCGCCACCGGCATCCGAAGGTAGGGGCTTTCCATGCGGGACCCGATGTCCGTCCTCACCGACGCCTTCACGTCCTTCCTGTTCGGCAAGGTCGAGACGACGCGTCTGCCGGTCCGCACCTCGACAGGCCAGGCCCAGGCGGTCTACCTCCCGACCGCCGCCCCCGGACTCGGCGACTCGGGCGTGATCATCGGCCGCGAGGTCTACTCCGGCAAGGGCTACATCTACGACCCCTTCCAGCTGTACGGCCAGCAGCTCCCGGCCCCGCACTGGCTGGTCCTCGGCGAGTCCGGCAACGGCAAGTCGGCGCTGGAGAAGACGTACGTCCTGCGCCAGCTCCGCTTCCGCGACCGCCAGGTCGTCGTCCTGGACGCCCAGGGCGAGGACGGCGTCGGCGAGTGGAACCTCATCGCGCAGGCGCTGGGGATAACTCCCATCCGCCTGGACCCGATGGCCGCCCTGGACCACGGCATCCGCCTGAACCCGCTGGACCCGTCGATCACCACGACGGGCCAGCTGGCGCTCCTGCGCACCATCATCGAGGTCGCCATGGGCCACGGCCTCGACGAACGCTCGGGCTTCGCCCTGAAGGTCGCCCACGCCTACGTCAACGAGACGATCGTCGAACGCCAGCCGGTCCTCACCGACATCGTCGAGCAGCTGCGCCACCCCGAACCGGAGTCGGCGGAGGCGATGAACGTCGCCATAGAGGACGTACGGGCCTGGGGCCTGGACGTGGCGCTGGTGCTGGACCGTCTGGTCGACGGTGACCTGCGGGGCATGTTCGACGGCCCGACGACGGTCGGCATCGACCTGGACGCCCCGCTGATCGTGTTCGACCTGTCCCACATCGACCGCAACTCCATCGCCATGCCGATCCTGATGGCGATCGTCGGCGTGTGGCTGGAGCACACCTGGATCCGCCCCGACCGGAAGAAGCGCATCTTCCTCGTCGAGGAGGCCTGGCACATCATCAACAGCCCGTTCGTGGCGCAGCTCTTCCAGCGGCTGCTGAAGTTCGGCCGCCGTCTGGGCCTGTCCTTCGTGGCCGTCGTGCACCACCTGTCGGACGTCGTGGACGGAGCGGCGGCCAAGGAGGCGGCCGCGATCCTGAAGATGGCCTCCACCCGGACGATCTACGCCCAGAAGGCGGACGAGGCGAGGGCGACGGGCCGTGTGCTGGGCCTGCCGCGCTGGGCCGTGGAGATCATCCCGGCGCTCACCCCCGGCATCGCCGTCTGGGACGTCAACGGCAACGTGCAGGTCGTCAAACACCTGGTCACCGAGAGCGAACGTCCCCTGGTCTTCACCGACCGCGCGATGACCGAGTCGTCCGCCGACCTGACCGACGACGACGCCCTGCGCGCCGCCGAACTGGAACAGGAGCAGCGGGCGGCGGCCTTCATGGAACAGCACCTGGCCGACTTGGACGGCTCGTCCGAGTCCACGGTGGCGTGAGGCCGGGGGTGCGCTGCCATGAGAGCCGGTGACGAGCGCCGCGACGGCCAGGGCGGCATCCCCGACGGCCTTCTGGTCGGCATCCTCGCGTTCCTGCTCGGCATGACCGTGCTGGTGTGGACGGCCACGGGTCTGGCGGCCGTCCTCTCGCACGGCTCCTGGCCCCCCGGCATCGCCTTCACCCGTACGCCGCTGGCGATGCGCCACCTCGTCGCCCGCCCCCACGACCTCGCGGGCGCCTGGCCGGACGCGGACCCCGCCGGCCTGTCCGGCTACGGGCTCTTCTGGGGCCTGTTCATCGGCGAGCTCATGCTGCTGTTCGTCCTCACGGTCTTCGTGATCGGTACGGTGGCGCGCTGGCGGGCGGTACGGGCGAGGAGGGCGGCGGCGGCCGTCGCACCACCGGTACCGCGGGAGACGCCGGCCCCGCCGGCCCACCACGAGGTCCCGACCCCGCGAACGGCACCGGCACCGCCCCCGAGCCCGAGCCCGGAACCGGACCGCACCCCGCTCGCCTCCCTGTCCACGGCGGAGCGGCCCGCCGCGTGGGAGACCCGGCGCCCGGAGGCGGGCGTGCTGTTCGCCTCGCCGGAGAGCCGGCACACGACCGCCGCGCAGGCCGTGCGCGACGCGGAGGGCCCCGCCCTGGTCGTCACCTCGGCCCCCGCTCTCTGGCACACCACCAAGGACGCCCGGTCCAAGCTGGGCCCGGTCCTCCTCTACGACCCCACGCACCTGTGCGACACCCCGGCCCGACTCCACTGGTCGCCCACCGCCGGCTGCGAGGACCGGACCACCGCCGCGGCGAGGGCGACCGCCCTCCTGGCCCCCGTGCGTCCCACGGCCCGTCTGGACCAGGCCGTCACCGACACCGCGGAGACGCTGCTGCGCTGCTATCTGCACGCCGCGGCCATCGACGGCCGCACCATCCGCCATGTGCACCGCTGGGCCCAGGGCACCGGCCTCCAGGAGGCGGTGCGCACCCTCCGTACGAACCCGAAGGCGGCCCCCGGAGCGGCCGGCGAACTGGAGGGGGCCCTCACCTCCCACCCCGAACGCCGTGACGTCGCCCAGGAGCTGACGGCCCGTGCCCTGTCGGCGCTCTCCACGGTGAACGTCCGCGAGGCCTGCACTCCCAACCGAACGGATGCGCTCGCCCTGGATTCCTTCGTGAACGAAGGGGGAACGCTGTACGTGGTCGGTGAATCCATCGAGGACCCGAGGACCAGCCCCGGCGCGATGCCGCTCCTCACGGCCCTCGTCTCCAGCGTGGTCGAGCGCGGCCGGCGCGTGGCCGAACGGTCATCCTCCGGTCGCCTCGACCCACCACTGGCCCTGGTCCTGGACGACGTCGCGGCGGTGGCCCCGCTCCCCCAGCTCCCGGACCTCCTGTCCACGGGCCCGGACCGCGGCCTCCCCACCCTGGCCCTCCTCCGCTCCCGCGAACAGGCCCGCACCCGCTGGCCCCACACGGAACTCCCGGTCTGAGCGGGGTACCACGGCCCGCTACGGACGTGGGAGCACCAACTCCAGCTCCCGGCTGTCCGGATCGGCCGTCAACGGTACGACGACGCCGCTGGGCTCGAATCCCGCCCGGCGGTAGAAGGCACGGGCCCGCCCGTTGTCCTCGTGGACGATGAGCCGTACCCGTTCCACCCCACGGCCCCAGGCCCACTCCAGCGCGGCGTCGAACAGCACCTCGGTCAGCCCGATCCCCCGGCACTCGGGCCGTACGAACACGCCGACGAGGTGTCCCTGCCGCCGTTCGACCGGATGTCCAGCCCAGTCCTCCGTGCCGGCCTCCTCGACCAGCACGGTCACGGTCCCGACCCATTCGCCGTCCGGTCCCTCGGCGATGATCTGCTGTGCGTGCTCGGCCTTCTCGGCGGCGCCGGCCGTCCGTTCCCGCCAGAAGGACTCCGGTTTCGCCAGGGCCTCCTCGTACGTCTCCAGGAACGCCAGGGGTGCGACCGGGTCCCGCAGCGCCAGCAGCCGCAGCTGCCTCGCCGCGGCCCACTCGTCGGCGCGCACGGACCGAATGACGTAGCTCATGCAGGTCACCGTAGTACCCGGGCCGGACACCCTCACCCGAACAAGGACCCTGAACGCAGAAATCCCCCGTGCCGACCGGCACGGGGGATTTCTCAAAAATTGTTCGGCGGCGTCCTACTCTCCCACAGGGTCCCCCCTGCAGTACCA
>NZ_JBVHDT010000025.1:0-65114 GCF_055563235.1 Streptomyces sp. NPDC003248
ATGGTACTGCACTCGACAGGGTGTGGGAGAGTAGGACACCGCCGGAACATCATTGCGAAAGGCCCTCCAGCATTGCTGGAGGGCCTTTTTGCGTTCCCGGACCCGTCACCTACAGTGCTGTGGTGCGCCTTGTCATTGCTCGTTGCCAGGTCGACTACGTCGGCCGACTGACCGCCCACCTTCCGATGGCTCGCCGGTTGCTGCTGATCAAGGCCGACGGCTCGGTGCTCGTGCACTCCGATGGCGGCTCGTACAAGCCGCTGAACTGGATGAGCCCGCCGTGCTGGCTGGAGGAACGCGATATCGCGACCCTGGTCCCCGCGGAGGTGCCCGACGGCGTGACGCCGCTGCGGGAGGGCAAGACGGCGGTGCCGGACAACATCAAGGCGCTGTGGGTGGTGACCAACAAGGCCGGCGAGGAACTGCGCATCTCCATCGAGGACATCGAGCACGATTCCTCGCACGAGCTCGGCGTCGACCCCGGTCTGGTCAAGGACGGCGTGGAAGCGCATCTGCAGGAGCTGCTGGCGGAACACGTGACGAAGCTCGGCGAGGGGTACACCCTCATCCGGCGCGAGTACATGACCGCCATCGGCCCGGTGGACCTGCTGTGCCGCGACGCCGACGGCGCGACGGTGGCCGTGGAGATCAAGCGGCGCGGCGAGATCGACGGCGTCGAACAGCTCACCCGGTACCTGGAACTGCTCAATCGCGACCCGCTGCTGGCGCCGGTCGCCGGCGTGTTCGCGGCGCAGCAGATCAAGCCGCAGGCGCGGACGTTGGCCGAGGACCGGGGAATCCGCTGCCTCACGCTCGATTACGACGAGCTGCGTGGCACGGAGAGCAACGTTTTCCGCCTCTTCTAGGCTGGGAGCCATGCCGCGACGTAAACCACGCTCAGGGCGACGTAGCGAGCCGGCGCCGATCGGTGACGTCTACGGGCGCACCGAGGACGGGCCGGGCGAGGAGACCTACATCGTCCGCACCGTTCCCGGTGCCAGGGCGGTCAAGACGTACCGGTGTCCCGGCTGCGACCACGAGATCGCGCCAGGGGTCGCCCATATCGTCGCCTGGGCCGCCGACGGCGGTGAGGACGACCGCAGGCACTGGCATCAGGGCTGCTGGAACGGCAGGCGCACCCGCGGCATCACCCGTCGCTGGTCCTGAGTCCCGAGACCACGAAAACCGAAGGCCGCCTCGAACATTCGAGGCGGCCTTCGGTTCTTCGGTTATGAGGGTGGAGCAATGTCGTCGTTGGTCCGACGTCAGTTGCTGATGTCGGCGCTCTCGCGGTCCTCGTCGACGATGTCCTCGTCGGCGTCGGCGACCTCGGGGATGGCCTTGGTCTGGCGGGAGCCCGAGACGGACTTGTTGTTGCCGTTGTTGCCGATCGACTTGCGCTCGGGGGCGCCGTCGAGCAGCTCGCTCTCGCGGTTGACCGCGGCGAGCATGGCGGGCACCGAGTCGAGCTGACCACGGATGCCGAGCAGCTGGGCCAGGACCCGACCGCGCAGCACGCGCATCTCCTCGGCCAGTTCCTTCGCGTGCGCGATCTTGCGCTCGGAGGTCTGGGTGGCGGAGCTGATGAGACGGTTCGACTCGTCGGTCGCGTCCTTGATCCGCTGGGCGGCCTCGGCGCGGCTGGTGGCCTCGAGCTCCTCCATGGCACGAGTCAGCTTGGTGCGCCGATCGTTCATGGTGGCCTCGAAGTCCTGCTGGGTGGCCTTGCGCTTGGCCTCGGCCTCCTTGCCGAGACGTTCCACATCGGCCTGCGCGGCCTCGATGATCTTGGCGGACTCGGTGCGCGCGTTCGCGAGGGTCTGCTCGAACTCGATCTCGAGCGCCTCGCGCTTCTCCTTGGTCTCCGCGAGCAGCGACTCGTACTTGCCACGCATCTCGGTGGCCTGCTGCTCGGCGATCGACACCATCTCGGCGGCTTCGGCCTGCGCCAGCGCACGGACCTCGGACGCTTCGTCCGAGGCCAGGCGCAGCATGCGCGAGATACGGTCGGACATTCCTTCGGCGGTGGTCGGCGGCACGGACAGCCGGTCGACCTCCTTGCGGAGCTCGTCGATCTCGTCCCGCGCGTCTTCCAGCTGGCTGGCGAGATTCCGGGCCTGCGCGGCGGCAGCATCCCGGTCGGTGGCGGTGACGCGGAGCTCGGCGTCGAAGCGGTCGAAGTAGTTGCGCACCTCGTCTTGCGCATAACCCTTGCGCACAACGGTGAAGGGCAGTGCAACGAAGCGATTGCGATCGGACTCAGGTGACGACATGGCACACAAAATACAGCCTCGAGCGAGCCTATGGAGACTCGACCGTGATTGTGATCTCGCCGAGATTTACCGACCGTATCCGCCTACTAGTGCGTAACATTCGGGTTCGGCTCGACGAGCTCCACCAGCACACCGCCAGCATCCTTCGGATGGATGAAATTGATGCGGGAATCGGCGGTGCCGTGACGAGGCGCTTCGTACAGCAAACGCAGGCCACGGTCACGCAGGAAGGCCGAAACCGCCTCGATGTCGGTGACCCGGTAGGCCAGCTGCTGCAGGCCCGGCCCGCTGCGGTCGATGAACTTGGCGATCGTGGACTCCGGGGTCAGCGGGGCCAGCAACTGCAGGGCGGTCGCCCGGTCGGCCGCGGCGGGGCACGACAGCATCGCCTCGACGACGCCCTGGGCCTCGTTGACCTCGCGGTGGGTCTCGACCATGCCGAGATTGTCGGTGTACCAGGCGACGGCCGCGTCGAGGTCGGGCACGGCGATGCCCACGTGGTCGACGGCGATGACGTAGTCGGCGGGGATGATGTTCTCGTTGCTCACCCCTCGAAGCTAGCGCGTACCTGGGTGCCAGGTGTCGTCCGATACCGGTTACCGTTGAGTGCAACCCTTGACGTGCGCGGCTGACCGCCGTGTGCGTCGCGGCGAGGTTCGACTCAATGAATGCGAGGCTTTCGTGACGACTTCTGTCATCGTGTCCGGTGCGCGTACCCCGGTCGGCAGGCTCCTGGGCGGTCTGAAGGACTTCAAGGCCTCGGATCTGGCCGGTGTGGCGATCAAGGCGGCGCTGGAGAAGGGTGGTGTGGCGCCCGAGCAGGTCGACTACGTCATCCTCGGTCAGGTGCTGTCGGCCGGTGCCGGGCAGCTGCCCGCCCGCCAGGCGGCGATCGCCGCGGGCATCCCGATGGATGTGCCCTCGCTGCTGATCAACAAGGTCTGCCTGTCGGGCATCAACGCGATCGCGCTGGCCGATCAGCTGATCCGCGCCGGTGAGCACGAGATCGTCGTGGCCGGTGGCATGGAGTCGATGAGCCAGACCCCGCACCTGCTGCCCAAGAGCCGTGAGGGCCACAAGTACGGCGACACCACCCTGGTCGACCACATGGCCTACGACGGCCTGCACGACGTGATCACCGACCAAGCGATGGGTCTGCTGACCGAGGAGCGCAACGACCTGGACAAGGTCAGCCGCGAGGAGCAGGACGCGCTGGCCGCGGCCTCGCACCAGCGTGCCGCCGCCGCGTGGAAGAACGGCCTGTTCACCGACGAGGTCGTGCCGGTGGCCGTGCCGCAGCGCAAGGGTGATCCGGTCTATGTCAGCGAGGATGAGGGCATCCGCGCCGACACGACCGTCGAGTCGCTGGGCAAGCTGCGTCCGGCGTTCCGTAAGGACGGCACCGTGACCGCGGGCACCGCCTCGCAGATCTCCGATGGCGCGGCCGCGGTGATCGTGATGAGCAAGGCCAAGGCGCAGGAGCTGGGGCTGGAGTGGATCGCCGAGATCGGTGCCGCCGGTCAGGTCGCCGGTCCGGACTCGACCCTGCAGGACCAGCCGGCCAACGCCATCCTCGCCGCGTGCGCGAAGGAGGGCATCACCCCGGCCGAGCTGGATCTGATCGAGATCAACGAGGCCTTCGCGGCGGTCGGGGTGTCCTCGACCAAGAAGCTGGGTTTCGACCCGGAGAAGGTCAACGTCAACGGTGGCGCCATCTCGATCGGCCACCCGCTGGGTATGTCGGGTGCGCGTATCCTGCTGCACTTGGCGCTGGAGCTGAAGCGTCGCGGTGGCGGCGTGGGCGCGGCCGCGCTGTGTGGTGGTGGCGGTCAGGGCGACGCGCTCATCATCCGCGTCCCCGCCTGATTCGTTCCGACACGACGGGCCCTCGCGCTACCGAGCGTGGGGGCCCGTTTGTGTGAGCGGTCCAACTACGTGGTGTCGTAGATCATGCTGCACAATGGCTGGTATGGGTTTCTTCGATCTGCGGTCCACCGCCAGTCGTTTCCGGTTCTTCGCGGTGCTCGAGGCGCTGTCGTGGATCGGTCTGCTGACCGGCATGGCGTTCAAGTACCTGCCCGCCGAGGGCAACGAGATCGGCGTGAAGATCTTCGGGCCGGTGCACGGCGCGATCTTCATCCTGTTCGTGATCACCGCGCTGCTGGCCGCGCGCGAACTGAACTGGGGCTGGAAGACCACCGTGCTGGCGCTGGCGTCGAGCATTCCGCCGCTGTTCACCGTGGCCTTCGAGATCTGGGCCGTGCGCACCGGTCAGCTGGGCGAACTGAGCGCGGGCGCGACCAAGGGCTCCCCGGCAGCCGCGCCGACGGCTTCGTGACAAACTGGAAAGCGTGACTCGACCCGCTGCCCGTCGTCCTTCGCCCGCCGTCGCCGCCGCCATGTCCGGCGCGGTGGATCTGTCCGCGCTGAAGCAGCCGCCCGCCGCTCCCGGCGGCGCGCCTGCGGCCCCGGGGAACCATACGGTCACCGAGGCGGATTTCGAAGCCAAGGTCATCCGCCGCTCGATGCAGGTGCCCGTCGTGGTCGCGCTGTACTCACAGCGCAGCCCGGGCAGCGTCGAGCTGGTCCGCACGCTGGAGCGGCTCAACGCCGACGATCGCGGCGGCTGGGACCTGGCCGCGATCGAGGCCGAAGCGAACATGAACATCGTGCAGGCGCTGCGCGTGCAGGGCATCCCCACGGTGATCGCGGTCGCGGGCGGGCAGCCGCTGGCCGATTTCGAGGGCGCCCAGCCCGAGGCGCAGGTACGCCAGTGGCTCGACGCGGTGATGGACGCGACCGCGGGCAAGCTCGAGGGTGACCCGAACGCCGCGGGCGCGGCGCCCGAGGTCGAGGACCCGCGCTTCACCGCCGCCGAGGACGCACTCGCCGAGGGCGACATCGCCGGCGCCGAGGCGGCCTACGAGGCGATCCTGGTCGAGGAGCCCGGCAACGAGGAGGCCAAGGCCGCGCTGCGTCAGCTGCGCTTCCTGACCAGGGCCCAGCAGCTCGACCCGGCCGTGCTCGCCACCGCCGACGCCGATCCGGCGAACCTGGACGCCGCCCTCGACGCCGCCGACGTGGAACTGCTCGAGCAGCGCCCCGAGGCCGCCTTCGAGCGCATCATCGCGGCCATCAAGCGCACCGCGGGCGACGACCGCACCAGGGCGCGCACCCGGCTGCTCGAACTCTTCGAGCTGTTCGACCCGGCCGAGCCCTTCGTCGTCGCGGCCCGCCGCAAGCTCGCGACCGCGCTGTACTGACCTTCGTCCACGGGGCCGTCCCGGCTGAACTGCCGGGGCGGCCCCGTCGTATCTCCTGGTAGACCCGCGGCACCGGGCCGCGAGCTGACTCGAGGAGATACACCATGACCTCACTCGACCACTCGGGCGCGGTAGATCAGGCCGAGGTGGAAGCCTTCGCGGGAAAGATGGTCGAGGTGCTCGATCACGCGAGCACCGCGCTGATGATCAGCATGGGCCACCAGGTCGGCCTGTTCGACACGATGGCCGCCAACCCGGCCGCGACCAGCCCGGACCTCGCCGCGGCCGCGGGCCTGGACGAACGCTACGTGCGCGAATGGCTCGGCGCCGTCACCACCGCCGGGATCGTGCGCTACGACCCGCCGACGGCCACCTACACGCTCCCGCCCGCGCACGCGGCCAGTCTGACCAGGGCCGCGGGACCGGACAATCTCGCCAGGGTCATGCAGTTCATCGGGCAGCTCGGTGAGGTGGAACCCAAGATCGTCGAGCGGTTCCGGATCGGTGGCGGCCTGTCCTACGACGACTACGCCCGCTTCCACGCGCTGATGGCCGAGGAGAGCGCCGAGGTGTTCGACGCCGCGCTGCTCGACGTCATCCTGCCGATGGCGCCCGGGCTGACCGATCGGCTGCTGATGGGGATCGACGTCGCCGACATCGCCTGCGGCAGCGGACACGCGGTGAACCTGATGGCGCGGGCCTTCCCGGCCAGCCGGTTCCGCGGCTACGACTTCTCCGCCGACGCGATCGCGGCGGGGCGGGCCGAGGCGGCGGCGATGGGCCTGACCAACGTCGAGTTCGTCGAGCAGGACGTGGCGGCACTGCACGCGCCCGAGTCCTGCGATCTGATCACCGTGTTCGACGCCATCCACGATCAGGCGCACCCGGCGCTGGTGCTGGCCAATATCGCGACGGCGTTGCGCGCCGACGGTGTGTTCCTGATGGTCGACGTGCACGCGTCGAGCGTGCTCGAGGAGAACCTGGACCTGCCGCTGGGCCCGTTCCTCTACGCGGTGTCGACGATGCACTGCATGTCGGTGTCGCTGGGGCAGGGCGGCGACGGGCTCGGCACGGTGTGGGGCGAACAGCGCGCGCTGGCGATGCTCGCCGACGCCGGTTTCACCGAGGTCAGCACCAGCCACGTCGACGGTGATCCGCTCAATACCTACTACCTCGCGAGCAAGGGCTGAGCCGCCGCCGCTGCTACGGTCGGAACATGGGCTCCAAGAACGACATTCAGCACCGGATCGTCACCACGTTCCAGCGGCCGCTCAATGTGGTCGCGCGGCGGCTGCCCGGCCAGCAGCTGCTCGAGACCACCGGCCGGGTGAGCGGGCAGCCGCGGACGACGCCGATCGGCGGGCGCCGGGTCGGTGACCAGTTCTGGCTGGTCTCCGAATTCGGCGAGCGCTCGCAGTATGTCCGCAACATCCTCGCCGACAACCGGGTCCGGGTGCGGCTGCGCGGGCACTGGCACAACGGCGTCGCCCACCTGGTGCCCGACGACGACCCGCACGCCCGGCTGCGCGAGCTGCCGCGCTACAACAGCGCCGCTGTGCGCACGGTCGGGACCGACCTGCTCACGATCCGGATCGAGCTGACCGACTAGCGTTCGGCGGCCAGCCAGACCGCGCTGTTGGCGGCCATGGTGACGGTGGCCGAGGCGGGCCTGCCGTGCCAGGGGGTGTCCTCGGCGCGGACTCCGCCGAGGTTGCCGACGCCGGACCCGCCGTACTCCTGGGCGTCGGTATTGAGGACTTCGCGCCAGAACCCGGTGTGCGGCAGGCCGATCCGGTAGTTCTCCCTGGTCGACCCGGAGAAGTTGAAGACGCAGGCGACGGCGCTGCCGTCGGCACCCCAGCGCAGGAACGCGAAGACGTTGGCGGCGCTGTCGTCGGCCTCGATCCAGGAGTGCCCGCCGGGTGTGGTGTCCTGACTCCACAGCGCCGGGTGCGCGGTGTAGGTGCGGTTGAGATCGCCGACCATCGTCGAGATGCCCTGGTGCAGTGGGTTGTCCAGTTCCTGCCAGTCCAGGCCGCGATCGTTGTCCCACTCGCGGAACTGGCCGAACTCCTGGCCCATGAACAGCAGTTGCTTGCCGGGGTGTGCCCACATGTAGGCCAGCAGGGCGCGCACGCCGCTCGCCTTGGCGAAGTCGTCGCCGGGCATCCTGGTCCACAGGGTGCCCTTGCCGTGCACGACCTCGTCGTGGCTGATCGGCAGCACGTAGTTCTCGCTCCACGCGTAGACCAGGGAGAACGTCATCTCGTTGTGGTGCCAGGACCGGTGGATCGGGTCGCGGCCCAGGTAGCCGAGGGTGTCGTGCATCCAGCCCATGTTCCACTTCATGGTGAAACCGAGACCGCCGACATCGGTGCCGCGGGTGACGCCGGGCCAGGTGGTCGACTCCTCGGCGACGGTGACGACGCCGGGATACGCGCGATGCACGGTGTCGTTGAGCTCCTGGAGGAAGTCGACGGCTTCCAGATTCTCCCTGCCGCCGTAGACATTCGGCTCCCAGCCGCCGTCGGGCCGCGAGTAGTCCAGGTAGAGCATGGAGGCCACCGCGTCCACGCGCAGGCCGTCGATGTGGAACTCCTCGATCCAGAAGGCAGCGTTGGCGACCAGGAAGTTGCGCACCTCGTTGCGACCGAAGTCGAAAACGTAGGTGCCCCAGTCGAGTTGCTCGCCGCGGCGCGGGTCGGGGTGCTCGTAGAGCGGGGTGCCGTCGAAGCGGGCCAGCGCCCATTCGTCGCGCGGGAAGTGCGCGGGCACCCAGTCGAGCAGCACGCCGATGCCCGCGTTGTGCAGGTGGTCGACGAAGTAGCGGAAGTCGTCGGGGCCGCCGAAGCGGGAGGTGGGGGCGTAGTAGGAGGTGACCTGGTAGCCCCAGGACCCGCCGAACGGGTGCTCGGCGACCGGCAGCAGTTCGACGTGGGTGAACCCGGTCGCGCGCGCGTACTCGGCCAGCTGTTCGGCCAGGGCGCGATAGCCGAGGCCGGGCCGCCACGAGCCGAGGTGCACCTCGTAGACGCTCATGGGGGAGCGGACGGCGTCGGCGGCGGCCCGGCGGTCCAGCCACGCGCTGTCGGTCCACACGTGGTCGGCCCGGCTGACCACCGAGGCGGTCGCGGGCGGGACCTCGGTCGCGAAGGCCAGCGGGTCGGCGTGATCGACGACGCGGCCGTCGGCGCCGTGCACCCGGTACTTGTAGCGCGTGCCCGGCCCGACACCGGGCACGAACACCTCCCACACCCCGGACGACCCGAGCGCGCGCATCGGCGCGGAGTTGCCGCTCCAGTGGTCGAAATCGCCGAAGACGGTGACGCCGCGCGCATTCGGCGCCCACACCGCGAACGAGGTGCCGTCGACATCGCCGTCGAGGGTGGTGTAGTGCCGTGGGTGCGCGCCGAGCACCTCCCACAGCCGGGTGTGCCGACCCTCGCCGATGAGGTGCAGGTCGAACTCGCCGACGGTGGGCAGGAAGCGGTAGCCGTCGGCGGTGATCACCGTCTGGCCGCCGGGATAGGCGGTGCGCACGCGGTAGTCGTCGACCTGTGGATACGGCAGGACGGCGGCGAACACGCCATGCCCCAGCGACTTCAGCGGATGCTCGGTGGTGCCGACCAGCACGGTCACCGACTCGGCGTGCGGGCGCAGCACCCGGATCGCGGTGCCGTCCGGTTGCGGGTGCGCGCCGAGGACGGTGTGCGGGTCGGGGTGGGTGCCCGCCGCCAGCAGCATCAGGTCGCGGCGTTTCATCAGAACGTCCGGCGGTAGGCCAGGGGGGCGCGCGCGGCGGCGGGCACGGCGGGCAGCGCGAGGATGTGGGCGGGGGCCCGCGCCGGGTCCAGGCGCACGAAATTGCGCTGGCCCCAGTGGTATTCCTCGCCGGTGACCTCGTCGAACACCACCGGGTGGTCGTGCCACTCGCGGCCGATCGCGGGCAGGTCGAGCGAGATGTGGCCCTGCTCGGCGCCGTAGGGGTTGAGGTTGACGATCACCAGCACCGCGTCGCCGGAGGCCGGATCGATCTTGGAGTAGGCCAGCAGCGCGTCGTTGTCGATCTCGTGGAAGTGGATGCAGCGCAGCTGCTGCAACGCGGGATGGGCGCGGCGGATCTCGTTGAGCCTGGTCAACCACGGTTCCAGGGACTCGCCGCGGGCCAGCGCGCCGGTGAAGTCGCGCGGGCGCAGCTCGTACTTCTCCGAGTCCAGGTACTCCTCGCTGCCCGCGCGCACGGCCTCGTGCTCGAACAGCTCGTAGCCGGAGTACACGCCCCAGGTGGGTGCGAGGGTCGCGGCGAGGACCGCGCGCAGGGCGAACATGCCGGGACCGCCGTGCTGCAGGCTCTCGTGCAGGATGTCGGGGGTGTTCACGAACAGGTTCGGCCTGGCCTCGTCGGCCTTGGCCGCGAGCTCGGTGCCGAATTCGGCCAGCTCCCACTTGAAGACGCGCCAGGTGAAATAGGTGTAGGACTGGCTGAATCCGCGCCGCGCCAGACCGTAGAGCCGGGCCGGGCGGGTGAACGCCTCGGACAGGAAGATCACGTCGGGGTCGGTGCGGCGCACCTGCGCGATCAGCCACTCCCAGAAGTCGGCGGGCTTGGTGTGCGGGTTGTCCACGCGGAAGATGATGACGCCGAGGGCGATCCAGTGCCGGACCACCCGCAGCACCTCGGCGTAGAGGCCGTCGGGGTCGTTGTCGAAGTTGACCGGATAGATGTCCTGGTACTTCTTCGGCGGGTTCTCCGCGAAGGCGATGGTGCCGTCGGGCAGGGTGGTGAACCACTCCGGATGCGCCTGGACCCACGGGTGGTCGGGGGCGCACTGCAGGGCCAGGTCGATCGCGACCTCGAGGCCGAGACCTGTTGCGGTGGCGACGAAGTCGACGAAATCGGCCTCGGTGCCGAGCAGTGGGTTGGTGGCGTCGTGGCCGCCGTCGGCCGAACCGATCGCCCACGGTGATCCGACGTCACCCGGCTCGGTGGTGAGCGCGTTGTTGCGGCCCTTGCGGTTGATCTCGCCGACCGGGTGGATCGGCGGCAGGTAGACGACGTCGAAGCCCATGCCCGCGATGCGGGGGAGTTCGCGCGCTGCGGTCGCGAAGGTGCCGTGCACGGGATGGCCGTCGGCGTCGCGGCCGCCGGTCGAGCGCGGGAAGAACTCGTACCAGGACCCGACCAGCGCGCGCCTGCGTTCGACCAGCACCGAATGCTGGGCGCCGCGGGTGACCATCTCGCGCAGCGGGGTCGCGCGCAGGATCTCGGCGACCTCCTCGCTGAACGCCGGGGCGACCCTGGCCGGCAGTTGCTCGTCGCCGCGCAGCGCGGTGGCGGCGGCGCGCAACCGTTCGAACTGCTTCTTGGGCACCGCCTGGGCGGCCCGCTCGAACAGGGTGGCGCCGATCTCGAGATCGTTGGCCAGGTCGAGGGCGGTCTGGCCGACCGCGAGTTTGGCCTCCACGGCCGAGCGCCAGGTCGCGATCGGATCGCTCCAGCCCTCGACCCGGAAGGTCCACACGCCGGGGGTGTGCGGGGTGAACAGGCCGTTGAAGACGTCGGGCTCGTAGTCGGGGGTCATCCGCAGGCGGGTGATCCGGGACGAGCCGGGCGCGCGCACCGCCAGCGTCGCCGCCACGGCGTCGTGCCCCTCGCGCCACACCACGGCGCGGACGGGAAACACCTCGCCGACGGCGGCCTTGGCCGGGCGGCCGCCGGGGATGGACGGGGCGATGTCATCTATGGCAATCCGGCCGGTCACCGCACAAACCTACTGCATTTCCGCCGACCGGGCGCTGAGCGCCGCAACCCGCGGACCAGCCGAGAACGCGGGCCGCCTCCGCTCAGCGGGCGTCCGCGGCCAGGCCGAGGCCGAGGGCGACCAAGATCGCGGCCAGGGTCCGTTCCACGCGTTGGCGGATGGCGGCGCGGCGCAGCCAGGCACCCGCCCGATCGGCGGCCAGGACGACCGCGACGCACCAGGCCCCGTCCAGGATCACCTGGATGGTGGCCAGGATCAGCAGGGTGGGCAGCACCGGTCCTTCGGTCGGCAGGAACTGCGGCAGGATCGTGATGCCGAAGACCGCGGCCTTGGGGTTGGCGGCGATCGAGAGGAGCGACGCGCGGAAGGCGGCGGCGGGGGTGTTGCCGCCGGGGAGTTTCGCCGTCAGGGCGGCGCCGAAATCGTCGTCGGCGCCGCGGGCGTGGCGCCAGGCCTGGACGCCGAGCCAGATCAGCACCGCCGCGCCGACGACGTGCATCGCCGTGTTCAGCCACCGGTTCGCCGCCAGCAGGATCGACAGCCCCGTGCCGCCGGCGAGCGTCCAGCCGAGTACGCCGATCTCGTTGCCCGCGACCGCGGCCAGCCCCGCGCGTCGGCCGTCGCGCACCGAGCGCTGCAGGAACAGCGCGGTCGCCGGGCCCGGCAGGGCGGCCAGGATCAGCGAGGCGAGCAGGAATTCGGGCAGGACATCGACCCAGTGCGGCATCGCTGCATGGTGACATGGGTTCGGCGGTGGCTGCCAGCGGTTTGTGGCGGTCAGGTGGTGCGCAGTCCCGCGAGGAGCTTGTCCAGGGCGGTGATGGTGTCGGGGAGCGCGCCGGGGTCGGCGGTGGTGGCGAGCCAGAGGGCGGCCTCGTTCATCGCGCCGGAGAGCAGCTGGGTGAGGGGAGCGATCGGCTGTGGCGCCAGGATGCCCGCGTCGACCAGGGCTGCCAGGGCCTCGTGCAGGTGCCGGGCCGAGTTGGCCTCGTCCAGGGCGCGCCATTCGTGCCAGCCGAGCACGGCGGGTCCGTCGATCAGCATGATCCGCTGGACCAGGGGATCGGCGCTGGCCCGGAGGAACGCGGCGCATCCGGTGGTCAGCTGGGCCCACGGATCGCGCTCGGCGTCGGCGGCCGCGGCGACCTGCTCGCCGACCTCCTGCTGCACCTGGGTGAGGACCGCGCGGAACAGCTCGGCCTTGCTGTCGAAGTGGTGGTAGAGCGCGCCCTTGGTGACACCCGACGCCGACACGATCTCCGACAGGCCAACGGCGGCATAGCCTTTCGCGGCGAACAGCCGCCTGCTCTGCGTCACCAGCACCCGCCGCGTCTCCTCGCGCTGTCGTGCCCGCGCCGTGGCTGTCATCCGCCGTCCTCCCATTGACCTACCAGTGGTATGTGAACTAGCCTACGACACATACCATCGGTATGTGAAAGGAAAAGTCATGGCACTGAGCAGCTTCTACCCGGTTCTGGCCACCTCCCGGATCGCGGAGTCCCGCGACTTCTACACGCGCTGGTTCGGCTTCGAGATCACCTTCGAGGCCGACTGGTACGTCAGCCTCCGCCGCCCCGCCCGCGACGCCGAGCCCGCCTACGAACTGGCCCTGCTCGATCCCACCCACCCCACCATCCCCGAGGGCTACGGCAAGCCGGTCCAGGGTCTGGTCCTGAACTTCGAGGTCGACGACGTCGACGCCGAATGGCACCGTCTGGTCGAAACCGGCGGCCTGCACCCCGAACTCGCGCTCCGCACCGAGGACTTCGGCCAGCGCCACTTCATCGTCAGCGACCCCTCGGGCGTCCTGATCGACGTCATCACGGAGGTCCCGCCCACTCCCGAGTTCGCCGCCCAGTTCACCGGGTAGAACCGGCTGGATCGACGACGCTCGGGCTCCCGAACAGCATCCGGGCGCGACACTCGGTACTCTTTGGCGGGTGAAGGCACTTCGTCGGTTCACTGTCCGTGCCCATCTGCCGGAGCGGCTCACCGCGCTGGGCGAGTTGTCGACGAACCTGCGGTGGTCGTGGCACGGCCCGACGCAGGATCTGTTCGCCGACCTCGACCCGGAGCTGTGGCGCGCGGTCGGCCAGGATCCGGTTCGGATGCTGGGTGAGGTGCCCGCCGAGCGGCTCGACGCGCTCGCCGCCGATGCCGGGTATGTCGCCCGGGTGGACGCGGCCGCCGACGGGCTGCGCGACTATCTGGCGCGGCCGCGCTGGTTCCAGCAGCAGACCGGGACGAATGTCGCCGGGATCGCCTACTTCTCGATGGAGTTCGGTGTCACCGAGGTGCTGCCGAACTACTCGGGTGGGCTGGGCATCCTGGCCGGTGACCATCTCAAGGCCGCCTCCGATCTGGGTCTGCCGCTGATCGGCGTCGGGCTGCTGTACCGCTCCGGGTATTTCCGGCAGTCGCTGTCGGCCGACGGCTGGCAGATGGAGCACTACCCGGCGCTGGACCCGCAGGGTCTGCCGCTGCGGCTGCTCACCAGCGACGGCTCGCCGGTGCTGATCCATGTCGGCATGCCGGAGGGCCGGGTGCTGCGGGCGCGGGTGTGGATCGCCCAGGTGGGCCGGATCCCGCTGCTGCTGCTCGATTCCGATATCGCCGAGAACGATCCGGAGCTGCGCGCGGTCACCGACCGGCTCTACGGCGGCGATCAGGACCACCGGATCAAGCAGGAGATCCTGGCCGGGATCGGTGGGGTCCGCGCGGTGCGCGCCTACACCCGCGCCAACGGGCTGCCCGATCCCGACGTGTTCCATATGAACGAGGGCCACGCCGGCTTCCTCGGGGTGGAGCGGATCCGGGAATTCATCGCGGGCGGACTGGATTTCGACACCGCTTTGGCTGCGGTCCGGGCAGGCACCGTGTTCACCACGCACACCCCGGTGCCCGCGGGCATCGACCGGTTCCCGATGCCGCTCGTGCGCCGCTACTTCGGTGGCGCGCACGGTGAGTCCGAATCCGCGCTGCTGCCGGGGCTGTCGGTCGACCGGATCCTGGCGTTCGGCCGGGAATCCGATCCCTCCGTGTTCAACATGGCGCACATGGGTCTGCGCATGGCCCAGCGCGCCAACGGTGTCTCGAAGCTGCACGGCGAGGTCAGCCGGGACATGTTCGCCGGGCTGTGGCCGGGCTTCGACGCGGCCGAGGTGCCGATCGGTTCGGTCACCAACGGCGTGCACGCGCCGACCTGGGCGGCCAGGGAATGGATCGACAAGGCGCGCGAGCTGGTCGGCCCGGAGCTGGTCGAGGAGGCGCGCGGCTGGGAGAAGCTCAGCGATGTCGATCTCGGGCAGCTGTGGTCGACGCGCAACACCCTGCGCGGCGTCCTGATCGAGGAGGTGCGCCGCAGGCTGCGCGAGTCGTGGCATCAGCGCGGCGCGGCCGACGCGGAACTGGGCTGGATCGACGAGGTCTTCGACCCCTCGGTGCTCACCGTCGGGTTCGCCCGGCGCGTGCCCACCTACAAGCGGCTGACCCTGATGCTGCGCGACCCCGAGCGGCTGCGCGCGCTGCTGCTCGATCCCGAGCGGCCGGTGCAGCTGGTGGTCGCGGGCAAGAGCCATCCCGCCGACGACGGCGGCAAGGCGCTGATCCAGCAGGTCGTGCGCTTCGCCGACGATCCGGCGGTGCGGCACCGCATCGTCTTCCTGCCCGACTACGACATGTCGATGGCCCGTTACCTCTACTGGGGTTGCGATGTGTGGCTGAACAATCCGCTGCGCCCGCTCGAGGCGTGCGGCACCTCCGGCATGAAGTCCGCGCTCAACGGCGGCCTCAACCTGTCCATCCGGGACGGCTGGTGGGACGAGATGTTCGACGGCGAGAACGGCTGGGCGATCCCCACCGCCGACGGCGTACGCGACGAGCACCGCCGCGACGATCTCGAGGCCGCGGCGCTCTACGAGCTCGTCGAGCGCACGGTCGCCCCGCGCTTCTACGACCGCGACGCGGCAGGCGTGCCAGTGCGCTGGACCGAGATGGTGCGCCACACCCTGCAGACCACCAGCCCGAAGGTGCTGGCCTCGCGGATGGTCCGCGATTACGCCGAGCAGTACTACGGCCCGGCGGCCGCCGCGTTCGGCCGGGCCGCCGCCGACGGATTCGCCGGCGCGGCGCAGGTCGCCGAGTACCGCAAGCGGGTCGACGCGGCCTGGTCGTCGGTGCGGGTGGCGCAGGTCGACAGTTCCGGCCTGCCCGACACCCCGGTGATCGGGGCGAAGCTGTCGCTGGAGGCGCGCGTCGAACTCGGCGGGCTGGCGCCCTCGGATGTCGTGGTGCAGGCGGTGCTCGGCCGGGTCTCGCCGGCCGACGACCTGTCCGACACCACCACCATCGAGATGACGCACACCGGGACCGACGAGGGCGTGGAGCTGTATGCCGTGCAGTCGCCGGTGCCGCTGTCGGGCGCCGTCGGCTACACCGTGCGTGTGCTGCCCCACAACGCGCTGCTCGCGTCGGATGCCGAACTGGGGCTGGTGGCCGTCGCGGGGGCGTGACCTGCGTCGTGACACGGATGCCGGGTTCTTCGATTCAGTGAACTTTCCGCTACCGTTCCTGGGCATCCTTCTTCTTTGAAATTCGGACTGGAGTGTCATGGCCAGCGATGTCGTTACCCGCGCCCGAGGGCGCATCGACGGATACTTCGGTGTCACGTCGAGCGGGTCCACCTTCCGGCGCGAGGCGATGGCGGGCACGATCACGTTCCTGGCGATGTCCTATGTGCTGGCGGTGAATCCGTCGATCCTCGGTGACGAGGGCGCCCTGGGCGACAAGGGCATTCCGATGCAGGCCGTGTTCACCGCGACGGCGGTGGCCGCGATCTTCGGCACCCTGGTCATGGGCATCTGGGCGCGGTACCCGATCGCGCTCGCGCCCGGCATGGGTCTCAACGCGTTCTTCGCGTACACGGTCGTGCTGAGCATGGGCATTCCGTGGCAGGTCGCCCTGTCGGGCACCCTGCTGTCGGGCATCATCTTCTTCATCCTGGCGATCACCAAGATCCGGGAACGAATCCTCAATGCCATTCCGCTGCAGATGAAGTTCGCGGTGGGCGCCGGCATCGGTCTGTTCGTCGCGTTCCTCGGGCTGAAGAACGCGGGCATCGTGGTCAACAGCGACGCGACCTTGGTCACGCTCGGTGACTTCACCAAGGGCACCACGCTGCTCGCCCTGTTCGGGCTGGTCGTCACGGTGGTCTTCCTGGTGATCGGCTGGCACGGCGCGGTGCTCTACGGCATCGTCGCGACCACGGTCCTGGGTATGGTCACCGGCCTGGTCGGCATCCCGGACGGGATCGCCGAGCTGCCCAAGGGCCTGGATCAGACCTTCGGCCAGGCGATCATCCATCTGCCCGACGCGTTCACCGGGCAGATGATCGTGGTGGTGCTCACCATGCTGTTCGTCGACTTCTTCGACGCCTCGGGCACCCTGATCGGTGTCGCCAACCAGGCGGGCCTGCTCAACAAGGACGGCACGCTGGCACGGGCGCGCAGCGCGATGGCCGCCGACTCGGTCGGCACGACGGCGGGCGCGATCATCGGTACCTCCACCACCACCGCCTATGTGGAATCGACCGCCGGTGTGTCGGCGGGCGGCCGAACCGGTGTCACCGCGATCACCACGGCGGGCTGGTTCGTGATCGCGATGTTCTGCTACCCGATCTTCTCGGTGATCGCCGGGTCGGCCGAGGTGACAGCGCCCGCGTTGATCGTGGTCGGCGTCTTGATGGCGCGCTCACTGGGCGAGATCGACTGGCAGCACCTCGAATACTCCGTACCCGCGTTCCTGACCGTGATCATGATGCCGCTGACCTATTCGATCGCCAACGGACTGGCGATGGGCATGATCTTCTACCCGGTGGTGATGGTCGCCCGGGGCCGGGTCAAGGAAGTCCATCCGGCCATGTGGGTTTTGATGGTGTTGTTCCTGGGGTACTTCTTCTTCCTCGTCGAGTAGGTGAACTCACCATAGCTGTGCCTATACTTAGGCTAGCCTAGCCAAGCTTGAAGGAGAGTTACCTATGAAGCGCTCGCTCGTTGCCGCGTCGATGGCGGTTGCCACCATCTTCGCGCCGGTCACCGCGGCCGTCGTCGCCACCGCTCCCGCCGCGATCGCCGCCCCGGCGACCCCGTCGGCCGGTGAGCTCCAGGGCAAGCTCCAGGCGGCCATGAACGGCTCCTCGGCCGAACTCGAGTCGGGCAACGCCGGTAGCCTCACCGTCGTTCGCGACACCGTCAACCGGATCCCGGGCTACAGCTGGGACGTCTCGGGCCCGGTCACCGTCGACGGTGACACCCTCTCGGCGACCCTGAACAGCCGCCTCGGCGACTACGCCTTCCCGATCCCGGTGACCTGGAAGAACATCGGCGGCACCTGGAAGCTGTCGCAGGAGTCGGAGAGCACCCTGGTCAGCTACGCGACCATGGCGTGGTGAACTGAGTCTTCGCGCAGAGGCCGCCCTTCGGGGCGGCCTTTCTGTTGTGTGTGAGCAGGGTCACGGAAGTGCCGGGGGTGGCGGGAAATAGTCGCGCCGGACCCGGGGTTGTGACCGGACGAGGCAATCGGACCGTGGTCCGGTTGCGGGCATGTATCGAATCGCAGATGAGGAAACGATGACCGACACCGCTACCCGCACCACTCCCGCTACTTCCCCCGCCACCGCCGACGAGGTCACCGCCGCCGGCATCGGCCTGCTGGTGCTGCGCGTGGGCTTCGGTGGCCTGATGGCCGCCTACGGCGCGCAGAAACTGTTCGGCTGGTTCAACGGCATGGGGTGGCAGACCACCACCGACAGCTTCGAGGCGATGGGCTACAACCCCGGCGTGCTCTTCGGCACGCTCGCCGGGCTCAGCGAGCTGGTCGGCGGCCTGCTGCTGGTATTCGGTCTGTTCACGCCGCTGGCCGCCGCCATCGTGCTCGGCACGATGATCAACGCGATCAATGTGCTGTGGGCCGGTGGCCTGTTCCCGGCCGACCCGTCGGTGACCGGCTACTCGACGCCGCTGGTCTACGCCATCGCCGCCGCCGGCCTGGCCTTCACCGGCCCGGGCCGCTTCTCGCTCGACGCGGGCCGTCCGTGGGCGCGCCAGGGTGTCGCCTGGGGCGGCGCGGCCGTGGCCGTCGCCGTGGTCGCCGCGGTGCTCACGCTGATCCTGAAGGCCGCGCTCTGAGCTGAGCGGCGTCGTTCGCGGCGGCGCGGTGACCGGTATCCGGTTGCCGCGCCGCCGCTTTCGTTCCCGGTGTGCGACGTTTCGTCATCGGCCGTATGCCCGCGGTTCCACGCAGTGCCCGCGCCTGTCGCCGGTAGCGGTTACCCTCGGCGACGGCGCTTGTCGAAGCGGCGCCACGCACCGTCCGCGCATCGAAGAGGAGAGCTGCGATGAAGGCTTACGACCTGGGTTTCGGGGATTCGGCGGACAAACTGGCGGAGACGCCCGGCGGTGAGCCGCTGACGCTCGACACGCCGGTGCGCTCCGGGTGGATCGGCAGCGACGGGCCCGCGATCGATCCGGCGAGCTGGCCGCGCGGGCCGGTCACCGGACTGCCGATGATGCACGCGCTCACCCTGCGACTGCCCGTCGACTATCAGCGCCGCGGGCCGAAATACCCGGCCATCGCCTTCTTCCAGGGCGAGGGGCAGTTCGCCGACGCGACCGACCCGATCGTGGCCGACGCGGCCGCCGACGATCCGGTCGCTCGCGAGCTGGTCTCGACCCGGCTGCACTCGCAGCTGCAGCTCCTGCACGACGAGATCGGCGGCGTCTTCGCGCTGGTCTGGCTGACCGAAGCGGAATTCGCCGCGGGCCCGGTCGCGCCGCCCGCCGACGTGCGCCTGCCCGGCTCGCCGGTCGCGAGCGACGAGGGCTGCAATGCCTGGGACGACGTGCATCCCACCATCGGCGTCTGGCTGGCCGAGCGCGTCGCCGACCCCAATATCGGTATCCCGCCGGTCGAATACGTCCCGAACTCGCGCTACCAGGACCCGCTCACCGAGGACTCCGGCTGGAACCCCTGGGCCGAGCCGCTGTTCGGCCGCTCCCACCTGGGCGGCACCGCGTTCCCCGTCCAGGCGCTCCCGGAGGGCCTGACCCCGTTCTACCTGGAGATCGAGGAGGTCTCCGGGATGAACTTCGGCGGCGGCAACGCCCAGCTCGACCTGGAGTCGGGCGTTTTCGACTGGGCCTGCGGGTAGCGCTCAGTCCACCATGGCCGGGCGGTCGTCGTCGGGGTGCGCCCCGCCGGCGACGCGCGGCGGCCGGATCGCGCGGGAGAGTTCTTGCGCGGCAGGGGGATCGATGACGGTCGGTTCGATCGGCTCGGGGCGTCGGCGCGGCGGCGTCGAGCGGACCAGGTGGACGACGCCGATCAGCACGATCAGGTAGACCACCACGTAGATGTTCATCATCACCTGCGCGCCCGGCCACCACGGCGGCAGCAGGAAGGTGCCGACACTGACCCAGGTGGGGGTGTAGGTGTAGGTCCACGCCGCGATGGCGAGGTACAGCGCGCCCGCCGCGACCCACCAGCGGCCGCGGGTCTGGGCGCGATGGATCAGATAGACCGTCAGCGGGACGAACCAGACCCAGTGGTGCCCCCACGAATACGGCGAGACCGCGCAGGCGGTGAGCCCACCGAGGGTCACCGACAGCAGCGGTTCGTCGCGGCGCACCAGCTCGGCCGCGAGCCACAGGGCGAGCAGCGCGATCGGGACGGCGATCAGCAGCCACAACCAGACCGGGGCGGGCCCGTGCACGAGGTGGGCGACGGCGCCGCGCAGCGACTGATTGGCGGGGTGGACATCGGGGGCGATGCGACCGGACTGGAAGAACGTCGAGGTCCAGTACTGGTACGAATCGCTCGGCAGGACCAGGGCGGTCAGGCCGATCGTCGCGGCGAAGGTGAGTGCGGCGGTGGCCGCGGCGCGCCACTGCCGTTGCGCCAGATACTGGGCAACGAAGAACAGCGGGGTCAGCTTGATGCCCGCCGCGATGCCGACGCCGAGACCGCGCAGCCTGCTGTGCTCGGCGCGGGAGAAGTCCCACAGCACCAGCAGCATGAGCCACAGATTGATCTGCCCGTAGTAGAGCGTGGTGCGCACCGGCTCGGCGAAGACGAACGCCAGCATGATCAGCGCGCTGACCACGGCCAGGCGCGGCGTCACCCGGTAGCCGAGCATCCGCCAGCTCTGCAGCACACAGGCGAACAGCACGGCGAGGTTGAGGACCAGCCAGGTCGTGGTGACGGCCGACCACGGCACCAGCACCAGCGGAAGGAAGGCCAGCGCCGAGAACGGCGTGTAGGTGTAGAGGAGTCCGTAGTGCGTCGGCTCGATGTAGAGCGCCCGATCGTGCAGCACCCGCCAGCCGCCGTCGCGGTAGATGTGGACGTCGAGGCCGCCGACGAGGATGCCGCCGCTGTCCATCCACGGATCCATGGTGGTGAACAGCAGAGTCACGCCGAGGACGGCGGTACCGAGTAGCAGGAGGAGCGTCGAGACCGTGCGCGGGAACTCCGCGCGTCGAGATTTCTCCACCACTGCCGTACTACCGGCCGGCTCGCATCGTATGCACGACTAAGAACCTACCGCCCGCCCGTCGGAGTGGCGCGGTGTGGCCCGCCGTTGGTAGGCGATCCCTATGAAACTGGTTCGGCCTGGCGGCGAACCGAACTCGGAAAGGCCCGGTCACGCGGCCGGTTGCAGGACCAGCATGGTGTCGGCGCCGTGATGGAATTCGTAACGGGTCTTGCGCAGCGCGGTGGGGACGCCCTTGTCGTGGAGTTCGGTGCGCAGCCCGGCGATGAGGTCGTCCAGTGGTGCGCCGGTGTAGTCGAGCAGGGGATAGAGCCGGGCCTCGCCCTCGGTGACGCGGGACAGTTCGAGCAGGGCGGACAGGTGGAATTCGGCGTCGAGGCGGTCGGCATAGCTGAACAGCAGGTGTGAGCTCAGCGACAGATCGAAGGATTTGTCGGGGAACGGGAGTTCGGGCAGGCTCGCGGCGATGTAGCGGTCGGGCGCGGCGCGCAGATCGGCGGCGAAGCGCCGGGCCGCGCCGCGCCGGATCGCGGCATGGCCGTCGGGGGAGCCGTACCAGTCCCAGCGGTAGCGGTGGGCATTGGCGGCGGCCCAGGCCACGGCGCGGTCGTTCTCGGTGACGGCGTCGACGGCCAGGTCGGTGGTCGGACGGGCATAGATCGGATCGATCGCGGTGACCGTGGCCCCCAGGGCGGTGGCCTCGGCCGCGAAACTCGCTGCGCCACCGGGGCAATCGAGCACCCTGCGGCCGGTGAGATCGTCGTCGGACAGGTGAAACATCGCGCGGTACTCGGCCAAAGATCTTGCACTGACCAGAAATTCGCCGAGTACCTCGCCATCGGCGTGGTGCTTCATCACCCAACGTTCTCACGAGTTGCGTTCGCCCGGCGGTGAATTCACGGGTGTGGTCATGCCGATTGCAAGACCGGGTGTAAAAGTCCCTCAGCTCACGCGGACGCGGTGAGCCTGCGCAGCGCCTTCGCGACCACCTCGGGGTCGGTGGTCTCCCAGTACGGCGGCAGCGAAGCGCGCAGGTAGCCGCCGTAGCGGGCGGTGGCCAGCCGCGAATCGAGGATCGCGACGACGCCGCGATCGTCGACGCTGCGCAACAGCCTGCCGGTGCCCTGGGCCAGCAGCAGCGCCGCGTGATTGGCCGCCACCGTCATGAAGCCGTTGCCGCCGCGCGATTCCACCGCCCGCTGGCGGGCGGTGAGCAGCGGGTCGTCGGGGCGGGGGAACGGAATGCGGTCCAGGATCACCAGACTCAGCGACGGGCCGGGCACGTCGACGCCCTGCCACAGGGTGAGCGTGCCGAACAGCGACGTGGCCGGGTCGTCGGCGAACTTGCGCACCAGCGCGCCCATCGAGTCGTCGCCCTGGCACAGCACCGGGGTGTCGAGCCGCTCGCGCAGTGCCTCGGTGGCGGCCTTGGCGGCGCGCATCGAGGAGAACAGGCCGAGCGTGCGCCCGCCCGCGGAGGTGATGAGCTGCTCGATCTCGTCGAGGTAGGCGGGGGCCAGACCGTCGCGGCCCGGCGCGGGCAGGTGCTTGGCGACGTAGAGGATGCCGGACTTCGCGTGATCGAACGGCGAACCGACATCGAGGGAACTCCAGCGCACCGACTCCAGGTCGGCGGGCGCGGTGGCGCCGTTGGCCAGTGCCGGGTCGACCTTGCCGCCGGACTGCGAGGGCAGGCCCCAGGTGATCGCGAGCCCGTCGAACGAGCCGCCGATCTGCAGGGTGGCCGAGGTGAGCACGACGGTCGCGGTGCCGAACAGCCTGCTGCGCAGCAGGCCGCCCACCGACAGCGGCGCCATCCGCAGGGTGCGGCGGGCGACGCCGCGGATCTCGTCGGCCGAGAGCCAGATGACATCGCGGCGCGCGGCCGGATCGGCCTCCTCGAACGCGGTCAGGGTGCGCACCGCCGCGTCGTGCACGTCGTCGATGGCGGCCACGGCCATTGTGCGGGCGGCGGCGTTGTCGGGATCGTCGGTGGCCTTCACGCTGCCCGTCGGGGCCAGGGCGGTGCGCGCGTTCCAGGCGGCGTCGCGGACCAGCGCGAGGACGGGCGCGATGCCGTCGGGCAGCTGGTCCCAGCGGCCGGGCGGCATGTCCTCGAGCGCTTCGTGGAACGCCTCGGCGGCGCCCTCGAGCCGGTCGACCTCGCGTTCGTCGATGAGCTTGGTGCAGCGGCGGGCCGCGGCGCTGATCGCGGTCGCGGCGAGTTCGGCGGTGGCGACGCCGGTGACCCGGTCGACCAGTTCGTGCGCCTCGTCGATCACCACGACATCGTGTTCGGGCAGCACCTGGATGCCGCTGATCGCGTCGATGGCCAGCAGCGCGTGGTTGGTCACCACGACATCGGCCTGGGCCGATTCGGCGCGCGCCTTCTCGGCGAAGCAGTCCTGGCCGAACTGGCAGCGGGTCTTGCCGAGGCATTCGCGCGAGGACACGCTGACCTGACGCCAGGCCCGGTCGCTCACGCCGGGAGCGATCTCGTCGCGGTCGCCGGTCTCGGTGTCCGACGCCCACTCGTTGAGCCGCTGCACCTCGCGGCCCAGCTTGGAGATGGCGAAGGCGTCGAACAGTTCCGCCTCGCCGCCGGTGTCTTCGGGGATCACGCTGTTGATCTTGTTCAGGCACAGATAGTTGTTGCGGCCCTTGAGGATCGCGAACTGCGGCACCCGGCCCAACGGCTTGCTCAGCGCGTCGGCCAGGCGCGGCAGATCGCGGTCGACGAGCTGACGCTGCAGGGCGATCGTCGCGGTGGAGACCACCACGGTGCGCCCGGTCCGCACCGCGTGCCGCAGGCTCGGCACCAGATAGGCCAGCGATTTACCGGTGCCGGTGCCCGCCTGCACCGCCAGGTGCTCCTTGGTGTCGATCGCGTGGTCGACCGCCGTCGCCATGGTGGTCTGGCCGGTGCGTTCCTTGCCTCCCAGGGCATGCACGGCGGTGGCGAGCAGGTCGGCGACGGGAGGAAGTTCGGGCACGCTGGCAGCTTATCCGCCCCCTCGGACAAGTCCGATCGGCCGACGGCGAGCCCCGGTCAGGACTCGCGGACGAAGTCGTCGAGGTTGGCGCGGATGTAGTCGAGGACGCGCTGTTCGAAGTCGGCCGGTTCGTTGATGTCGTAGATCTCGTCGGGGTCGTCGGCGCGGGCGCCGTCGGGGCGGCGGATCTGGCCGGGGTTGGCCAGGGTCTGGTGTTCGTCGTCGAAGAAGCGGTCGAGGGCGTCGTCGGGGGAGCTGGGGGAGGCGTCGCGGGCGGCCAGGATCGCGGCGGCGGCCAGGCGCGGCATGCCCGCGGCGCGCAAACCACGGGTGGCCCAGGGGAGTTCGCCGCGCCGGGTGCGCAGGTAGCCGCTGAAGCCGGTGTCCAGGACGCTGGTGTGCAGGCTCGACAGGGCCAGCAGGTGGGCGAAGGCGGGCGGGAGTTCGGCGAAGGCGCCGACGCCGCGACGCTGGAGGTCGTCGGTGACGGGGTTGGACCAGAAGACGATGTCGGCGGCGTCGTGGATGGAGTCGATCTCGGCCAGCGCCGTCGTCAATCGGGCGCGCGCCTGCGCCGGGAATCGGTAGTCCATGGGGGCAGGCTAGCCGTGTCCCACCCGCTCGCCGCGAGCGGTCACGCGGCTGCCCGCGCCGGGAGCCGGTCGCGCCGAGGACCGGGTCAGGCGGGGATTTCGCCCGACAACTCGACGCCTGCTTCGCGCAGCGTGGTGAGCGCGGTGGCGACCGTCGCCGGGGCGACGCCCGCGGTGAGGTCCAGCAGGATGCGGGTGCCGAACCCGGCGGCGCGGGCATCGAGCGCGGTGGCTCGGACGCAGTGGTCGGTGGCGATGCCGACGACGTCGACGGTGTCGATCGAGCGGGCGCGCAGCCAGTCGGCCAGGGTGGTGCCGTCGGCGGCCGCGCCTTCGAAGCCGGAGTAGGCGGCCGAGTACTCGCCCTTGGAGAAGATCTCCTCGATCGAGCCGGTATCCAGGGCGGGATGGAAGTCCGCGCCCGGCGTGCCGACCCGGCAGTGCGGCGGCCAGGTGTCGACATAATCGGGCTCGGTGGAGAAATGTGGACCGGGGTCGACGTGATAGTCCCTGGTCGCGACCACCGCGTCGTAGCCGGCGCCCGCGACGAACTCGCTGATCGCCGCTGCCACGGCGGCACCACCCGCGACGGCGAGCGAGCCGCCCTCGCAGAAGTCGTTCTGCACATCCACGATCACCAGACCGCGTGCCATGCCGTCCTCCACTTCTCCGCCGGTCCGAACTCGCGCGACGGTCGCGTCACGCCGGGCCTCGACGACATCATTCTCCGCTGCCTATGCCGGTGCGGCCACTCAGCCGCGCGTGGGCCTCAGCCCAGGAAGGTCGTCGGTACCGCGGGCTCGCCCGCCGACAGCTTGAGCCCCTCCCACGGCAGGCTGACCAGCCCGCGCGCGACCAGCTCCCGGCTCTGCGCCAGCGTCGCGACACCGTCGACCACGGCGCCCTTGCGGACCAGCGGCACCAGCAGCTCCCTGGCCTGGAAACCGTTGGTGGCCGGTGCTTCTCCGTCGGCGGGGTAGATGATCTCCTCGACGATCGTGCCGGTCGCGCGGGCCAGCCGGACCGCCTTCTTGGTGCCACCGCGCGACTGCTTGTGACTGCTGCGCTTGGCCACCGGGATGCCGTCGACCTCGACCAGCTTGTAGACCATGCCCGCGGTCGGCGCGCCGGAGCCGGTGACCAGCGAGGTGCCGACGCCGTAGACGTCGACCGGTTCGGCGCGCAGGGCCGCGATCGCGTACTCGTCGAGATCGCCGGAGACCACGATGCGGGTGCCGGTGGCGCCGAGCCCGTCGAGCTGGTCGCGCACCTGCCTGGCCAGCACGCCGAGATCACCGGAGTCGATCCGCACGCCGCCCAGCTCGGGACCGGCCACCTCGATCGCCGTCGCCACGCCCCTGGTGATGTCGAAGGTGTCGACGAGCAGGGTGGTGCCGACGCCGAGCGCGTCGATCTGGCTGCGGAACGCGGCCGCCTCGTGCTCGCCGTCGGCGCCGCTGTGCAGCAGCGTGAACGCGTGCGCGCTGGTGCCCGCGCCCGGCACGCCGAAGCCGCGCACGGCTTCCAGGTTGGAGGTGGCGTCGAAACCGGCCAGGTAGGCGGCGCGCGAACTCGACGGCGCGGCCAGTTCGTGGGTGCGCCGCGAGCCCATCTCGATCATCCGCCTGCCCGCCGCCGCGCTCACCATGCGCGCGGCCGCCGAGGCGATCGCGCTGTCGTGATTGAGGATCGACAGGGCCAGCGTCTCCAGCAGCACACATTCGGCGAAACTGCCGCGCACGGACAGGATCGGTGAGCCGGGGAAGTACAGCTCACCCTCGGCGTAGCCGTCGATATCGCCGGTGAAGCGATATTCCCGCAACCAGTCGACGGTGGCCGGGTCGAGGAACCGGGCGACCACGTCGAGCTCGGCGGGACCGAACCGGAAGTGGGTCAGCGCGTCGAGCAGCCGCCCGGTACCGGCCACCACGCCATAGCGGCGACCGTGCGGCAAGCGCCTGGCGAACACCTCGAAGGTGCACTGCCGATGCGCCGAGCCGTCGGCCAGGGCGGCGGCGAGCATGGTCAGCTCGTACTGATCGGTCAGCAGCGCGGTGCTGGCGAACTCGTCACGGATCTGCACACCGGAAACTGTAGTCACCGCGGGTGTTGTTTCTGTGTGGCCGCGTCGTACCCTGGGATTTATGGCCGTGTGCAATTCCGTTCGAGCCGGCGCCGTCACCGACGCCGTGAACGCCGCACTGTCAGCGGCACAGGCGACGCCGGAAGCGGTCGAGCAGACCGAGATCCTCGAGGCCGAGGACCGGCCCTGGGTCACCGTGGTCTGGGACGACCCGGTGAACCTCATGCACTACGTCACCTACATCTTCCAGAAGCTCTTCGGCTACAGCAAAGCCAAGGCGACCGAGTTGATGTTGCAGGTGCACAACGAGGGCAAAGCGGTCGTGTCCTCCGGATCACGCGACAAGATGGAGCAGGACGTCCGCCGATTGCACGCGGCGGGACTCTGGGCAACCATGCAGCGAGACGACTGAGTACCGTAACCCTGTGCGCAAGTGGAGCAGGAAGAACTCACTGAGTGGCCTGAAGCTTCGATCCGAGATGGACGAGCACGAGGCCACCGTTCTGCGCTCCCTGGTCGGCGCCGTGTCCGGCTTGCTCAGCGACCGCGCGGCCGAGGCCCCCGAGGACGAACTCGCCGCGCTGACCGGCCTGCGCACCGGCAACTCCACCCCGCCCGACGATCCGCAGCTGCTGCGCCTGCTGCCCGATTTCCACCGCGCCGAACCCGGGTCGCCCGACGCCAAGCGCGCCGACCTCAACTCCGCCCTGCGCAGCCTGCACGAGCCCGAGATCATCGACGCGAAACTGGCCGCGGGCCGGGTCGTGCTGGACAGCTGTCCCGAGGTGGGCGGCAAGATCGTGCTCACCCCCGAGCAGGCCGACGCCTGGCTGGCCGCGCTCACCGATGTCCGCCTGGCGCTGGGCACCCTGCTCGACATCGACGACGACACGCCCGAACACTTCGATCCGAGTGATCCGCGCGCGCCGCACCTGGACGTCTACCACTGGCTGACCTGGATGCAGGACTCGCTGTTGCAGGCGCTCGCGCCCTGATTTCCGCGCGTTAGGGTCGGGGGCATGAGCGGCGTTCCCGGTCCACGCAACGCGATCACCGATGTGTCCGGCGTGCTGGTCGGCCATCATCAGGTCCTCGACGACGACGTCACCCTCGGCACCGGCGCGGCGACCGGCTGCACTGTGGTGCGCGTCCCCGGCGGCGCGACCGCCGCGGTGGACGTGCGCGGCGGCGGGCCCGGCACCAGGGAGACCGACCTGCTCGATCCGGGCAATACCGTCCGGCAGCTGAACGCGGTCCTGCTCGCGGGCGGCAGCGCGTACGGGCTGGCCGCCGCCGACGGCGTGATGCGCTGGTCGGAGGAACACGGCGAGGGCATCCCGATGGATCCCACCGATCCGAGCCGGGTGGTGCCGATCGTGCCCGGCGCGGTGATCTTCGACCTGCCGGTGGGGGCGTGGCACATCCGGCCCGACGCCGACTTCGGTTTCCTGGCGGCCGAGGCGGCCGCGGGGGAGTTCGCGCGCGGTACCGCCGGTGCCGGGGTCGGGGCGCGGGCCGGGGCGCTCAAGGGCGGAATCGGTTCGGCGAGTGTGGTTCTCGCCGACGGGCCGGGCGCCGGGGTCACGGTGGGCGCGGTGATCGTCGCCAATCCGGTCGGCTCGGTGGTCGATCCGCGCACCGGTCTGCCGTGGGGCGTCGGCACCGACGGGCCCGACTTCTTCGGGTTGCGGCCCGGCACCGCGGCCGAGATCGCCGCGCTCGCCGCCCTGCCGGTGAAGGGCACCGTGCTCAACACGACCATCGGCGTCGTCGCCACCGACGCCGCGCTCGATCCGATCGCCTGCCGCAGACTGGCCACCACCGCGCACGACGGCCTCGCCCGCGCGATCCGCCCGGTGCATTCCCCGCTCGACGGCGACACCCTGTTCGCGCTGTCCACCGGCACGATCGAGGTGCCACCGATCCCGCTGCCCGGCGCGTTCCCCGGCGATCTGCTGCTGCTGGACCAGCTGTGCACCGCGGCGGCCGTGGTCGTGGAGCGGGCCGTCGTCGACGCCGTGCTCAGCGCGACCTCGATCGCCGGGATCCCGGCCTATCGAGATCTGTTTCCGCGCTGACTCCCCGCAGGTGGGGACCGGGATGCGCGCCGCGCGGAATAGCCGAATAGGGTGGGTCGTTGTCGAGGTGGTGCTCGACAGCACGCAGGCAGGTTTGTGGAAAGGGTCGAGGAAGTGCTGGTGATCAGGGCCGATCTCGTGGACGCGATGGTGGCGCATGCGCGCGCCGACCACCCCGACGAGGCCTGCGGCATCATCGCCGGACCCGAGGGCGGCGACCGGCCGGAACGCTTCGTCGCCATGGTCAACGCCGAGCGCTCGCCCACGTTCTACCGTTTCGACTCCGGTGAGCAGCTGAAGGTCTGGCGCGCGATGGACGACGCCGACGAGACCCCCGTGGTGATCTACCACTCGCACACCGCCACCGAGGCCTACCCCAGTCGCACCGACATCTCGTACGCCTCCGAGCCGTTCGCGCACTACGTGCTGATCTCCACCCGCGATCCGGAGCAGCACGAACTGCGCAGCTACCGCATCGTCGACGGCGAGGTCACCGAAGAGCCCGTGCGGATCGTCGCCTCCTACGACGCCTGAACCCACCGAAACGAAGTCACACCCGAGGAGTCCCCATGCCGGTAACCGTGTCCATTCCGACCATCATGCGAGGTCTCACCGGAGGCGAGAAGCGCGTCCAGGGTGAGGGCGCGACCCTGTCGGCCCTGATCGACAACCTCGAGGCCAACCACCCCGGCCTGGCCGAGCGGCTGCTCAAGGACGGCAAGCTCAACCGCTACGTCAACATCTACGTCGACGACGAGGACGTGCGGTTCGCCGGCGGGCTCGACGCCGAGGTGCCCGCGGACGCGTCGGTCACCATCCTGCCGGCCGTCGCCGGCGGCGCGCGCTGACGTGGCCCGCTACGAATCGCTCATCGCGACCCTCGGCAACACCCCGCTCGTCGGACTGAAGACGCTGTCCCCGCAGTGGGACGGCGACGATCACGTCCGCCTCTGGGCCAAGCTCGAGGACCGCAATCCCACCGGGTCGATCAAGGACCGGCCCGCGCTGCGGATGATCGAGCAGGCCGAGGCCGACGGCAAGCTCACCCCCGGCTGCACGATCCTGGAGCCGACCAGCGGCAACACCGGGATCTCGCTGGCCATGGCGGCCAAGCTCAAGGGCTACCGGATCGTCTGCGTGATGCCGGAGAACACCTCGGTCGAGCGGCGTCAGCTGCTCACCATGTTCGGCGCCGAGATCATCGATTCGCCTGCCGCCGGTGGGTCGAACCAGGCCGTGGCCATGGCCAAGGAGATCGCCGCGCAGAATCCGGACTGGGTGATGCTCTACCAGTACGGCAACCCGGCCAACGCGCTCGCGCACTACGAGACGACCGGCCCGGAACTGCTCGCCGACCTGCCCGAGATCACGCACTTCGTCGCCGGGCTCGGCACCACCGGCACCCTGATGGGCACCGGGCGATTCCTGCGCGAGAAGGTGCCCGGCATCGAGATCGTCGCCGCCGAGCCGCGCTACGGCGAGCTGGTCTACGGCCTGCGCAACATCGACGAGGGGTTCATCCCCGAGCTGTACGACGAGACGGTGCTGACCACCCGGTTCTCCGTCGGCCCGTACGACGCGGTGAAGCGCACCCGCGAGCTCGTCGGCGAGGAGGGCATCTTCGCAGGCATCTCCACCGGCGCGATCCTGCACGCCGCGCTCGGCGTGGCGAAGAAGGCGCAGAAGGCGGGCAAGCGCGCCGACATCGCGTTCGTCGTCGCCGACGGCGGCTGGAAGTACCTGTCCACCGGCGCCTACGACGGCACCCTGGACGAGGCCGAGGAACGCCTCGACGGCCAGCTCTGGGCCTGACGGCTCGGTACCCTGTGGGGAGTGGGCCCGGTGGCGGCCCGGCCTGAGCGGAGGCGATGTCGGTGAGCGGTGGCGGAGGAATCGGAGCCTCGTTCGATCCGGATCGGATCGCCGGGTTGCAGGGGCGGCCCGGCGCGACCCCGCCCGCCCGGCGCGAAGGCGTCCGGGCGTGGACGCGCGCGGCGGTCGTGATCGTCGCGTTCGTCGGGTCGCTGTACGTGATCGAGGGCGTCGACGCGGTGCTCTCGGCCGACCGGCCGAGCGGCGCGCCCGGTCAGCTCGACGCGGGCGGGATCGAGCCGCGCGAGCTCGACGGCCTCGACGGCATCCTGTGGGCGCCGTTGCTGCACGGTGGCTGGGATCACCTGATGGCCAACACCCTGCCGCTGCTGATCCTCGGCTTCCTGGTGCTGCTGTCCGGGATCGGGCGTGGCATCGCGGCCACCGCGATCATCTGGGTGGTCGCCGGGGTCGGCACCTGGCTGACCGGCTCGGCGGGCAGCGTGCACGTCGGCGCGTCGTCGCTGGTGTTCGGCTG
Source organism: Streptomyces sp. NPDC003248 (assembly GCF_055563235.1). NCBI lineage: Bacteria > Bacillati > Actinomycetota > Actinomycetes > Kitasatosporales > Streptomycetaceae > Streptomyces > Streptomyces sp. NPDC003248. Next base: position 30,943 of record NZ_JBVHDT010000025.1, read on the forward strand.
GCTGACCTACCTGATCTGCCGCGGGTGGTTCGCCCGCAATGTGGGGCAGATCGTGCTCGGCGTGGTGATCTTCGCGCTGTACGGCTCGATGCTGTGGGGCGTGCTGCCCAGCGACCCCCTAATTTCTTGGCAGGGACATCTTTTCGGGGCGGTGGGTGGAGTCCTCGCGGGCTGGGTACTCTCTGGTGATGAACGTCGACGCCGCCGTGGAGCATCGGTCGGCCGCGCAGTACCTACGCGGTAGCCGGGGATCCGGTCTGGAAAATGGGGGGATCCTGCATTGAGCACCAGCACGTCGTGGCAGCATGGGGGCATGCGCCTTACCGTCCTCGGGTGCTCGGGCAGCGTGTCCGGCCCGGACTCCCCAGCGTCGGGTTACCTGCTGACGGGTCCCGACATGAGGCCGACCGTCATCGACTTCGGTCCCGGCATCTTCGGTGCGCTGCAGAAGTACCTGAACCCGGGTGATGTGGACATCTTCCTGACCCACCTGCACGCGGATCACTGCCTCGATCTGCCCGCGCTGCTGGTGTGGCGTCGCTACCACCCGAATCCGCCGCAGGGCCTGGCGCTGGTGCGCGGCCCCTCCGACGCCGCGCTGCGCATCGGCAACGCCTCCGCCGAGATCGGCGGCGAGACCGACGACTGGTCCGACGTGATCGACTCGCAGGCCTGGGTCGAGAACGTGCCGGTGCCGTTCGGTCCCGGCCACACCGTCGAGGCCCGCCGGATGTACCACCCGCCGGAGTCCTACGGCCTGCGGATCACCGCCGCCGACGGCCGCGTCTTCGTCTACACCGGCGACACCGCCATGTGCGACGCCGTCGTCGAGCTGGCGCAGGGCGCCGACGTGCTGATGGCGGAAGCCTCGTGGACCCACGATCCGGCCAATCGCCCGCCCGGCATTCACCTTTCGGGCACCGAGGCGGGCGAGATCGCCACCCGCGCCGGCGCCAAGGAACTGCTGCTCACCCACATTCCGCCGTGGACCTCGCGGGAGGACGTCATCGCGGAGGCGAAGGCGGCGTTCTCCGGCCCCGTCCACGCCGTCTCACCGGGCGAAACTTTCGACCTGTAGGGGTCTCGCACGCAGGCCCGCGCAGGCGGGCATAATCCAACACTGTGTCGAGACGAGCCGATGGCAGGGCGGATGACGAACTCCGCGAGGTAAGGATCACCCGTGGCTTCACCACGCACCCGGCGGGATCGGTGCTGGTCGAGTTCGGGCAGACCCGGGTGATGTGCACGGCCAGCGTCACCGAGGGCGTGCCGCCCTGGCGGCGCGACTCCGGGCTGGGCTGGCTCACCGCGGAGTACGCGATGCTGCCCGCCGCCACCCACACCCGCAGCGGCCGGGAATCAGTGAAGGGCAAGGTCGGTGGCCGGACCCAGGAGATCAGCCGCCTGATCGGGCGTTCGCTGCGGGCCTGCATCGACCTGGCCGCGCTGGGCGAGAACACCATCGCGCTGGACTGCGACGTGCTGCAGGCCGACGGCGGTACCCGCACCGCCGCCATCACCGGCGCGTACGTCGCGCTCTCGGACGCGGTGACCTACCTGGCCGCCGCGGGCAAACTGGCCGACCCGCAACCGATCTCGTGCATGATCGCCGCGGTCAGCGTCGGCGTCGTCGACGGCCGGGTGCGGCTGGATCTGCCCTACGAGGAGGATTCGCGCGCCGAGGTCGACATGAACGTGGTCGCCACCGACACCGGCACCCTGGTCGAGATCCAGGGCACCGGCGAGGGCGCGACGTTCCCGCGCTCGACCCTGGACAAGCTGCTCGACTCGGCGCTGGCCGGCTGTGAGCAGCTGTTCGCGGTGCAGAAGGAAGTACTGGCGCAGCCCTACCCGGGCGCGCTGCCCGAGCCGGCCGGTAAGAAGTAGCCGTGGCCGTGCGTGTGCTGGTCGCCAGCCGGAATGCCAAGAAGCTGAAGGAACTGCGCCGGATCCTCGACGAGGCGGGCGTGGCCGGGATCGAACTGGTGAGCCTGAACGAGGTGCCGCCCTACGAGGAGGCGCCCGAGATCGGCGCCACCTTCGAGGAGAACGCCGTCGCCAAGGCGCGCGACGGGGCCGTGGCCACCGGATTGCCGTGTGTGGCCGATGATTCCGGGATCGAGGTGGACGCGCTCAACGGCATGCCCGGCGTGCTCTCGGCGCGCTGGTCGGGTCGCCACGGCGACGACACCGCCAACAACACCCTGCTGCTCGGTCAGCTCGGCGACGTGCCCGACGAGCGCCGCGGCGCACGGTTCGTCTCCACCTGCGCGCTCGTGCTGCCCGACGGCACCGAGACCGTGGTGCGCGGCGAATGGCCGGGCACCATCGCCCGGAAGCCGGTGGGCGAGGGCGGTTTCGGCTACGACCCGCTGTTCCTGCCCGAGGGCGGCACCGGCAGCGCCGCGGAACTGACCCCGGCCGAGAAGGACGCGGTCTCGCACCGTGGCCGGGCCCTCACCCAGCTCCTGCCCGCACTGGCCGCCCTGGCCTGAGCCGAAACGACAGCGCCGCCGCCCCGGATACCGGGTGCGGCGGCGCTGTCGTCGTTTCCGGGACTCAGAGTCCGTATTGCTGCTGGACGTCCTTGGCGTTGCGGTGCTCGACGAAGAACGACAGCAGCGGGATGGTGCCGGCGATCAGGGTGCCGACGGTGCGGCCGATCGGCCAGCGCACCTTCACCGCGAGGTCGGCGGTGACGAGCAGGTAGGCGAAGTACACCCAGCCGTGCACGACGGCGATCCAGCTAGGGGTGTCGACGTCGAAGCCGTACTTGGCGATCATCTCGCCGGTGAGCAGCAGCAGCCACAGACCGGTGACCCAGGCCAGCACCCGGTAGCGCTGCAGCGCCGAGCGGATCTTGGCGGTGTCACCCGCCGGGGCGGCCTTGTCGAGCGACGGTGCGGTCGTGTTCTCGTCGGTGGTCACCCGGCGTTCCTCTCAGGGGCGTGCAGACCGGCCGAGCGGACCTGCGCATCGATGTCGCTGGCGTGCAGTCCCGCCAGGTACTGGTTGTAGGCGACCGTCTCCGGGTCGTCGGCGGGGGCGGCCTTCGGTCGTTCGGGCAGGATCCCGGCGGGGATCTCGCGCGGTGCCTCGGCCTTCGCCGCGCGCGGTGCCGTGTCCGGTTCCTCGGCCTCGCGCTCGAGGCGGACGAACCGGACGTAGGCGAACACCGCGAACGCGGCGAACAGCGGCCACTGCAGGGCGTAGCCGAGGTTCTGGCCGGTTCCGGAGGCCGATTCGAACCGCTCCCACTGCCACCAGGCCAGCGCGAGGCAGCCCAGCGCGACGACGATGACCAGCGCGATCAGGGCCGGTCGATTGTGCGCCGGGCGGGGAGATGAAGCGGACACGCGCTCCACGGTACCCGCCTACTACAGGCGGCGTAGGAGCAGGTCACCGGCTCAGAACTTGTAGGTGATCCCGGTCATCCGCTCGGATTCCTCCCACAGCCTGCGCAGCAGTTCCGGATTGCGCGAGATGGCGCTGGACGGGCACGCCTCGACCGGTCCCTGGGACTGCATCCACCTGTTGGGGCCCCAGTAGACCGTGGGGTCGGCGTCGGGTTCGGTGGCCGCGAACAGGCTGGAGTGGGCGGCCTTGGCCGGCGGGTGGCCGATGAGCTTGATGAACGGCTTGCTGACCCGGTCGAGCGGGGTCTCGGTGCGGGCGAACAGGTCGGTCGCGGAGACGCCGGGGTGCACGGCGTAGGACTTCTTGGCCGAGCCCGCCTCGGTGAGCCTGCGCTGCAGTTCGCGGCCGAACATCAGGTTGGCCAGCTTGGCTTGGGCGTAAGCGAGGTTGCGCTGGTAGCGGCGGTGGTCGTAGTTGAGGTCGTCGATCCAGAGTTTCGGGGTCTGCTTGTGGGCGATGCTGGCCAGGGTGACGACGCGGTCGGTGATGCGGTCCAGCAGCAGGCCGGTGAGGGCGAAGTGGCCGAGGTGGTTGACGCCGAACTGGGTCTCGAAGCCGTCGGCGGTGCGCGAGAACGGGATGTTCATCAGGCCCGCGTTGTTGATCAGGACGTCGAACTCGCCCTGCTGTTCGGCGAAGGCGCGCACGGAGGCCAGGTCGGCGAGGTCGAGCGCGGCGACGCGGACGTCACCGGGGATGGCGTCGGCGATCGGCTGGGCCTTGGCGGCGTTGCGGCAGGCCATGATCACCGTGGCGCCCTTGCCGGCCAGTACTTTGGTGGTTTCGGCACCGAGGCCGCCGTTGGCCCCGGTGATCACGAAGGTGCGGCCGGTCTGGTCCGCGATGTCAGTGGGTTTCCATGCCATGGGCCGACCTTACTCCGGAGTAAGATCGGAGGGAAGTGGTCAGCCGAGCAGCCCGGCCAGCGTACCGGCGCAGGCGGGCCTGCGGAGCTTGGTCAGCGCCTTCGCCTCGATCTGCCTGGCCCGTTCCCGGGAGACGCCGAGCGCCGATCCCACCTCCTCCAGCGAGCGTGCCTCGCCGCGATCGAGGCCGAAGCGCAGCCGGATGACGGCCGACTCGCGCTCGGTGAGGACCGCGAGGACTGCCTCGACGTACCCGGGCAGCAGCCGCTCGGCCACCACATCCGCGGGTGCGGGCGCGGTGTCGGGCAGCAGGGTGCCCAGTTCGGTGCCCTCGCCGACCGGCGCGTGCAGCGACACCGGCTCCGGCTCGTGCCGCAGCACCGCCTCGACCTGGGCGACGGTGAGTTCGGCGGCCGCGGCCAGTTCCTCGACGGTGGCCGCGCGGCTGAGCCGCTGGGTCAGCTCGCGGCGCACCCGGATCACCCGGTGCAGAACGTCGGCGACGTTGGACGGCAGCCGGATCGTGCGGCCCTGATCGGTGAGCGCGCGCCCGATCGACTGGCGGATCCAGTACGTCGCGTAGGTCGAGAGCTTGAGGCCGCGCGTGTGGTCGAACTTCTCCACCGCGCGGATCAGGCCGAGGGTGCCCTCCTGGATCAGGTCGAGCAGTGCCATCCCGGTGTTGGTCGGGAACCGGCGCGCGATGGAGACGACCAGGCGCAGGTTCGCCCGCACCATCCGGTCCTTCGCGCGCAGGCCGTCGAGTTCGGTCCGGCGCAGCTGTTCGCGCCGCGCGGCGGTGAGCTCGATGCCCGCCGCGGCGTTCTCATCGAGCTCGGTGCGCGCCGCCACGCCCGCGGCGATGCGGGCGCCGAGCGCGTACTCCTCCTCGGCGGTGAGCAGGGGAGTGCGGGCGATGGCGGTCAGGTAGTCGCGGACGGAATCGGTGGTGACGGTCAAGGAGAGCTCCGTTCGATGCGGCGAAAGCGTGACTGGCCGGGTGTTCGGTGGGGCGACGAACACAAACTTAGAACGGACCTAAAAATATGTCAAGCACAATTTTGGGTTGACTTCAGTTATGCTTCGACCATGACGACGCAGCAGGGGCTCCGGGCCAGGAAGAAGCAGCAGACCAGGGAGCAGATCTCGGACCGGGCGACCGAGCTGTTCCTCGCGCGCGGCTTCGACAAGGTGACGATCGCCGATGTCGCCGCGGCCGCCGATGTCGCCAAGATGACGGTCACCAACTACTTCCCGCGCAAGGAGGACCTCGCGCTGGACCTGGGCGAGGTGTTCGTCGGGCAGCTGGCCGCCGTCGTCCGTGACCGCGCGTCGGGGCAATCGGCGCTGGCCGCGTTGCGCGGTGACTACCTGGCCGCGGTGGCCGCGCAGTCCCAGATGATCGGGTTCAGTGGCGAACCGTTCGCGCGGATGATCACCGACAGCCCGGCGCTGGTGGCACGCCTGCGCGAGTTCCACGACGAGCGGCAGCTCGCGCTGGCGCGGGTCCTGGGCGAGGTCACCGGCGCGGCGGCCGACGACATCACCCCGCGCGTCGCCGCGGCCCAGCTCGTCGGCGTCCAGCGGGTGCTGTTCGAGGAGATCCTGCGCCGCACGCTCGACGGCCAGTCCGGCGACGAGATCGCCTCCGCCATGGCCGAATACGCGCGGATCGCGTTCGACGCGCTCGAGCCGGGCCTGGGCGGGTACGCCGTCCGCTGACGTATCGGTCCGATTGCTGCCGTGTCACTGAGACACCGTGCGCGGTCGGAAAGCCCATACTGAGGCCATGTCGGATGGTGTTGCTGTAGACGAGCCCGTCGAGCCGATGAGCAAGACCAAGATCAATCTCATTTTCACGACGGTCGTGCTCGGCATGCTCATGGCCGCGCTCGATCAGACCATCGTGTCGGCGGCGCTGCCCTCGATCGTCGCCGATCTCGGCAGCGCGGGGCACATGGCCTGGGTGGTGACGGCGTATCTGCTCGCCGAGGCCGTCGCGACCGTGCTCGCGGGCAAACTCGGCGACCTGTTCGGCCGCAAACTGCTGTTCCAGATCAGCGGCGTCATCTTCATCGCGGGCTCGGCGCTGGCGGGCATGGCGCCCGGCATGGGCGTGCTCATCCTGGCCCGTGGTATCCAGGGCGTCGGTGCCGGCGGGCTGATGGTGACCTCGATGGCGCTGATCGCCGACACCATCCCGTTGCGCGAACGCGGCAAGTATCAGGGCGCGCTCGGCGCGGTGTTCGGCATCACCACGGTGATCGGCCCGACGCTGGGCGGGCTGTTCACCGATCACGCGAGCTGGCGCTGGTGCTTCTACGTCAATGTGCCGCTGGCGATCATCATGGTGGCGATGGCGGCGCGCACGCTGCCGCATCTGCGCGCGGTCGCGCGGCCGGTGATCGACTACCTCGGCATCGGGCTGGTCGCGCTCGGCGTCTCGGCGCTGATCCTCGGTCTGGAGTTCGGCGGCAACGAATATCCGTGGGCCTCGTGGCAGATCATCGGGCTGTTCGTGCTGGCGGCCGTGCTGCTGACCGCGTTCGTGATGGTGGAGAAGCGGGCGGTGGCGCCGATGCTGCCGATGCGGTTGTTCAACAGCCGGGTGTTCACGGTGTCGTCGGTGCTCAGCTTCATCGTCGGGTTCGCGATGCTCGGCTCGATGACGTATCTGCCCGCCTACCTGCAATACGTCGACGGCGCGACGGCGACGATCTCGGGGGTGCGGACGCTGCCGCTGGTCGTCGGCCTGTTCGTCGCCTCGGTCTTCTCCGGCCAGGTGGTCGGGCGCACCGGGCAGTACCGGTACTTCCCGATCGTCGGCATGGCGGTGATGGTCCTCGGCCTGTGGTTTATGTCGACGATGGGCCGCCAGACCAGCGTCTGGCTGGAATCGCTGTACATGCTGATCCTCGGCGCCGGGCTCGGCCTGTCCATGCAGGTGCTCACCATCGTCGTGCAGAACACCGTGCCCTACGCCGACCTCGGTACCGCCACCTCGGGCGTGACCTTCTTCCGCACGCTGGGCAGCGCGTTCGGTACCGCGGTCTTCGGCACGCTCTACAACAACCACAGCAAGACCGCGCTGGCCGAGGCGATCCAGCAGACCCCCGGCCTCACCCCGGAGGTGATCGCGAATCCGAAACTGCTGCGGGAGCTGCCGCTCGAGCAGACCGCGCCGATCATCGACGCCTACGCCGATTCGATCGACTACGTCTTCCGCTGGGTGGTCCCGGTCGCGGTGCTCGGATTCGTCGTAGCCTGGTTCCTGCCGCAGGTCCGGCTGCGCGACAGCGCCAGGCACGGCGCGGGCGATATCGGCGAGGGCTTCTCGGTGCCGGACTCCGACGACCGGGTGGTGCAGCTGGAACGCGCGGTCGCGGCGACCGTGCGCAAGGCCAGGGCGCAGAAGCCGATCATCCCCGAGCTCATCGCGGCGGCGGGCAGCTCGCTGGAACCGGATACCGCCTGGGCGCTCGGGCAGGTGTACCTGTACGACAAGCAGGGCCTGTCGCCCAGGGTGCACGGCATCGCCTTCCGGCACCGGCTGCCGGTGGAGGTGCTCTCGCCGGTGTTCCGGCAGGCCGTCGACGACGGTCTGCTGCTCGACGACGGCGGCACGCTGGCCCTGACCGAGCAGGGCACCCGCGAGGTCGACCGATTGCGGGCGGGGTGGCGGCGCTGGCTCGGCGACCGGCTCGACGACTGGAACTACCAGGACCCGGCCGATCGCGCGCTGCTCGACGAGGCGCTGTCGAACATCGCGGGCAAGCTGCTCGACCAGGGCGCCGACAGCGCCGAGGTAGCCAAGGTCTGAGCCGATTCGTCCAGTCGGCTGGACAGTCCTTGCCCGCCGAATACTCGTCGACGTATATTCGTAGACGAGTAAGGAGGTGCGCATGGCCACGAAGCGCAAGGTGAACAACCTGCTGGCGCTCGCCGTGCTGTCGGTGATCGTGCAACGGCCGATGCACCGCTACGAGATCGCCGCCACCCTGCGAGCCCATGGCAAAGACAAGGACATGGACATCAAGTGGGGTTCGCTCTACACGGTCGTCCAGAACATGGCCAAGGCCGGATTCCTGGAAGTCGTCGGCAGCGAACGCGACGGCGCCCGCCCCGAGCGCGTGATCTACCGGATCACCGACGCGGGCCGCGCCGAGATGGCCGACTGGACCAGGGAACTGCTCGCCTCGCCCGAGCCCGAACACCACCGGTTCACCGCCGGGCTGTCGATCCTGGCCGTGCTCCCGCCCGACGAGGTGGTCGAGCTGCTCGGCCTGCGGATCGACGCGCTCGAGCGGTCCGTCGACCGCGCGAAGGCCGAACTCGCCGACCTGGCGGGCACCCTGCCCCGGTTGTTCCTCGTGGAGACCGAATTCGGGGTGGCGATGCTGGAAGCCGAGGCGCGCTGGGCGCGTTCGCTGCGCGACGAACTGCGCGACGGCACCTTCGACGGCCTCGAGATGTGGCGGCAGTGGCATGCCGAGGGCATGCCCGCCGACCGGATTCCGGAATTCGGCGAAGGGGGGACCGGCTAGCTCTCGCCCAGAAAAGACCCCGGACCCGGTGGTGTGCGGCAACACCCCACCGAGTCCGAGAAACCGTCCCGACACCGTGTTCACACATACGCGCACCCGGCTACGAGGCTGGCTACCACAGGATAGCCCGGGTGACGCGGACTCAGATCTGGAGATCACTCATGTCCAACACCCGTTCCGCCTTGGTCATCGGCGGTGGCATCGCCGGACCCGTCGCCGCCACCGCCCTGCTCCGGGCAGGCATCGACGCCCACGTCTACGAGGCCTATTCCGGGCCGTCCGAGGGCATCGGCTCCGGGCTCGCCCTCGCTCCCAACGGGGTCGCGGCCCTCGACCTCATCGGCGCGGACGATGCCGTCCGCGCGATCGCGCTGCCCGTGCGCGGCATGCGGCTGGCCGTCGGCGGCCGCGAACACGTCCTGCCGGTGCTGGCCGATCAGCCGCCGTTGCAGGTCGTGGACCGCGGTGAACTGCACCGCGCGCTGCACGATCACGCGGTCGCCGCGGGCGTGCCGTTCAGCTACGACAAGCGGCTGGTGCGCGTCGACGAGCACGCCGACGGCGTGACCGCGCACTTCACCGACGGCTCCACCGCGTCGGCCGACATCCTGGTCGGCGCCGACGGTATCCGGTCCACCGTCCGCACCCTGATCGATCCGGCCGCGCCCGGACCCGACTACACGGGCATGCTCGGCTTCGGCGCGCTGGTCGACTGCGACCAGGACCTGCCCGCCGACACCATGGTGTTCGCCTTCGGCGCCAAGGCCTACTACCTGTACTGGCAGCACGCCGACGGCCGCGTCGTGTGGGGCGCGAATCTGCCCAGCGAGCGGTACTACTCGCTGACCGAGGCCCGCGCGGTCCCGGCCGAGCACTGGCTGCGCGTGCTGCGCGAGACCTACGCGCCCGACACCCCGGGTGGGGAGTTCGCGCGCCGCACGACCGCCGAGAACCTGGAGATCACCGGGGCGCTGCACATCATGCCGCCGGTGCCGCACTGGTATCGCGACCGGATGGTGCTGGTTGGTGACTCCGTGCACGCGCCGTCCAACAGCTCGGGGCAGGGCGCGTCGCTGGCCATCGAGAGCGCCGTGCAGCTGGCCCGCTGCCTGCGCGACATCGAGGCGCCCACCGCGGCCTTCGCGGCCTACGAGCGGTTGCGCCGGTCCAGGGTGGAGGGCATCGCGGCGCGCGCGGCGAAGGTCAACCACAGCAAGACGCCGGGCCCGTTCGCCCGCAGGATCATGAACGCGATGATGCCGCTGATGGTCAAGACGGTGATGAACCCGGAGAAGACGATGGGCGCCGAACGCCGCTACCGCATCGACTGGGACGCCCCGGTCCAGCGGGAACTCGCCACGATCGGGTCCTGATCCGCGCACGCCCCCGGCCGGTATTCGCCGACCGGGGGCGTTCGCGCGCGCATACTGGGACGACAGACTCTGGTTGCCAGGAGACGCTCGTGTCGACGATCAACGGACTGCCCGCCCACATCCTGCTGGTGCACCTGCTCGTGGTGCTCGTCCCGCTGACCGCGCTGCTGCTGATCCTGGCGGCGCTCTGGCCCGCGGCCCGCCGCGTCCTGGTATGGCCGACCGCGGCACTGGCGGTGCTCACCGTGGCCCTCACCCCGGTGACGGTGAGCGCGGGGCGCTGGCTGGCACAGCGGGTCGGCAGCACGCCCGCCATCCAGACCCACATCGATCTGGGCGGCACGCTGCTGTATTTCGTGATCCCGCTGCTGGTGGTCGCGGCCCTGCTCGTCGGGGTGCACCTGGCCGAGCGCGCGGGCAGACGGCTCACGCGCGGGGTGGTCGCGGTGGTGGCCGTGCTCGCGGTGGCGGCGGGGGTGGCCGCGACCGTGCAGGTCGTCCGGGTCGGTGACTCGGGCGCCCGGGCCACCTGGGGGCCGCTGGTGTCCGCGACGGGCTGACCCGGCACCCGGAAATAGCCGATTCCTATCGACCGGCGGGTCGGCGCCGCGCCGCGCGCAGGGTCAGGATGCGCGCGGACTCCGCGTCGGCGGGCAGGAACGCCTCGAGGTGGAGTTCGGCGATGGTGACGTCGGTCGCGGTGGCGAACGAGGTGAGGGTGGTGATCAGGCGCAGGTCGCCGTCGTCGGTACGCAGGTGCAGGGGCACGGCGAAGCCGACATGGTCGGGACCAGGGGCCACCGGGGGCAGATAGCCGGACAGTTCCGTGATCAGCGCGTCGACGGCGGGATCGGGCGTGTGGGCGGCCCGGCTGCGCAGCGAGTCGATGATGTGCCTGCCCCATTCGGGCAGGTTGCGCACGCGCGGCGCGACGCCGTCCGGGTGCAGAGCCAGGCGCAGCACATTCATCGGCGCGCGCAGCAGGTGATCGGCCACGCCGTCGGTGAACAGGTCGAACGCGGCATTGGCGGTGACCAGCTCCCCGCGCGGCCGGGCGACCAGCGCCGGATACGGCAGATGCCCGTCGAGGACGGCGGTGAGCGCTTCCCGCACCGGCGCCAATTCCGGTGCGGCCAGATCGCTTTCGGGAAACACCGGCGCGAATCCCGCCGCCAGCAGGAGATTGTTGCGATCGCGCAGGGGCAGGTCCAGCGATTCGGCCAGCCGTACCACCATCGTGCGGCCGGGCTGGGACCGGCCCTGTTCGAGGAAGCTCAGGTAGCGCTGACTCGTCTCGGCGCGAATCGCCAGGTCGAGCTGACTGACCCGGCGCAGGGTGCGCCAGTGCCGCAACTGCGGGCCGAAGGCGGTGGTGGTCAGCGCGGTCGTCATGGGTGCGAGTCAACCGCGTGTGCGCGCCCCGCGCCATTCCCGGCAGGGAATGAGGCGCGGTGCGCGACCGTGCGCCGCCGTCATTCCCCGCGGGGAATCGCGCGGCGGCGGAGGTCTCGCCAGAGTTGTCGCCATGAGCAGCAACGACATCGCCACCCGCTACGTGGCCCTCTGGAACGAAGCCGACCCCACCGTCCGCCGCACCCTGATCGAGGACCTCTTCGCCGTCGACGGCGCGCAGTACCTGGTCGATCCGCCCGCCGAGGCCCGCGCGGCCGCGGCCGACCTCGCGATCGCGGCGCCGCCGCTCGCGGTGCACGGCCACGACGCGCTCGACCGCCGGGTCACCCGCGCCTACGAGATGTTCCTGGCCGACGGCGAATTCGTCTTCGCGGCGGCGGGCCCCGCCGTCGAACTCCCAGCGGGCACCGTCGGCGTCGCCTGGACGATGAACCGCCGCGACGACGGCACACCCCAGGGCGGCGGCTTCGACCTGCTCGCCCTCGACAGCGACGGCCGCGTGGTCACCGACCACCAGTTCATCGAGGGGTCGCGATGAACGCCCCTCGCTACCTGCGTTCGGGCGCGGCGTCGGGCACCGCGGTGGTGACGGTGGGCTGATCGGTGGGGGAGCGGTGCAGCAGACAGAACACGGTGACGCACAGGACCAGCCAGGCCAGCCCGAACAGCCAGCCGGCCAGCACATCGGTGCACCAGTGCACGCCCAGATAGATCCGCGACAGCCCGACCGCGATCGGGAACAGCACCGCGACCACCGTCGCCACCCAGCGGACCCAGCGCCTGCGCACCGTCGGGATCACGGTGATCGCGACGATGCCGACCACGACCGTCGTGCCGAGCGTGTGCCCGGACGGATACGACAGGCTCGGTTCGGCGACCAGGCGGGTGACCTCCGGCGGCCGGTGCCTGCCGACCAGCTGTTTGATCACCACCACCAGGACCCCGGCGCCCACCGAGGTGACGGCGACCAGCACGGCGGTCGCCCACTCGCGCCGCCAGGCGAACCAGGCGACCGTGACGGCCGCCAGGATGGTCATCGACTGGGTGTCGCCCAGGTCGGTGATCACCCGGGCGATCGAGGTCAGTGGTTCGCCGCGGTGCGCGATCATCCACTCCAGCACGCGTGGATCGATCCGAATGATCCCCGCGTCGTTGTTGACCTGCCAGGTGAGCACGGCCAGCAGCACGGCGGCGGTCACGAGCAGTGCCGCGGCCAGCGGTGGCCGTCGGCCCAGGACCGACCAGGCGAGGTCGTCGGGCGGGGGTCGGCGGGAGGCGATCGGCATAGCTACCAGATTGCCAGCTCCGGCCTCATGCTTCGAAGACGACCGTGTTCCCCGTCACGTCGCGGGTGCCCGCGACCTTCTTGATCGCCTTCACCAGGTCGGCGACGGTGTCCCACACGCGTGGGGGTTCGCAGTCGATGTTGCCGATGGTGTACCAGGTATCGGTACCGCGGTAGCGGACGAGGCCCTTGCCCGCGTCGTCGAGCATGACGTCGAGCTCGCCGGACACCGTCCCTTCCTCTTCGGTCATGACGGCGCTCTCGGCGGTGATCTCGATCGTCTCGCTTATTTGAACTCTCCTCGGCGGAGGCAGTCGTCGACTGCGGTGCGCAACGCGGTGTGCTCGGCGGTATCAACGGTCAGGGCGTACTTTATCTTGACCTTGACGTAATGCTCGATATAGACGCACCGGAAATTGCCGGGCGGCAGGTAGTTCGCCGGGTCCTGATCACCCTTGGAGCGGTTGGCCGAGGGATCGGCGGCGACCAGGTTCATCGAGTCGTTGGCGATGCGGCGGCGGGTGTCCTCGTCGCGGTCGGCGGCGCCGGACCGCCACGCCTCGGCCAGCGCCACGATGTGCTCGGCGTCGACCTTGGCCGGGTCGGTGATGAACTTGTACGGCCCGAGCTCGCCGGTCTTCTTGTCCACGAAGCCGTAGTGGTCCTGCCAGCCGGCGCCCGCGGGGATCGTCAGCTCACAGGTCTTCGGGTCGAGGGTGACCTTGCCGGTCGCGTCGCGCAGCATCATCACGTCGCGGCTGGTGCACTTGGTGTACTGCGCCAGGTCGCCGCCGAAGCCGTGTTCGGGCTTGTTGGTGTCCCAGTGCGGGAACTTCTCCCTGGTGTAGCCCGTCATCGGGCCTTCCTTGGCGACAACGAGTTTGCCGACCAGATCGCCGATCTCCTTGCCCGACACCGTCGCCGCGCTCGCCGGACCGGGCCCCGGCGCGGTGGGACTCACCTTGTCCAGCATCGAGTTGGCCACGGTGAGCACGACGCCGACGATCACCGCCGCGGCCAGCGCCAGCAGCGCCTTGCCCAGCGGAGAGCTGCTGATCGATGACCATTTCATGCCCGTACCACCCACATGCCTTCGTCGAAAATGAACCGGCACAACCTAACGGCCGCACCGGGTGTCGTATCCGATTGTCGGCTATGACGTTCGGCACAGGGCACCGCAAAGGAATTGCGGCTCAATAGCGTTCGCCTATCGAGGGTGGTGACCTGCGGTGGAGTGCCGTAAACCCGGAGTGACGCACGTCACGGTGAATCCGTGTCGGCGGCGGCCGGTTCCGCGCGTCCAACCGGGGGAAGGATCATTCAGCGAAAGGAACCGGCCATGCCGACCGTCGACGTCATCGACTCGTTCATCTCCTACAGCGACGCGGGTGCCGACACCCGACCCGTCGTCTTCCTGCACGGCAACCCCACCAGCTCCTACCTGTGGCGCGACGTGCTGCCGGTGGTCCGCGAACACGCCCGCTGCCTGGCCCCCGACCTGATCGGGATGGGCGCCTCCGGCAAACCCGAGATCGCCTACCGCCTCGACGATCACGCCCGCTACCTCGACGCCTGGTTCGACGCGCTCGACCTGACCGATCCGATCCTGGTCGGCCACGACTGGGGCGGCACCCTGGCCATGGACTTCGCCGCTCGGCATCCCGGCCGGGTCGCCGGGATCGCGGTGATCGAGACCTTCCTGCGCCCGCTGCGCTGGTCGGACCTGCCCGCCCGCTCGGCCGAGATGTTCCGGCTGTTCCGGTCGCCCGCGGGCGAACAGGCGGTGCTCGCGGAGAACAAGTTCATCGAATACAACCTGCCGACCCTGGTCCCCGCGCTCACCGAGGCCGACCTCGACGCCTATCGCGCGCCCTATCCCACTCCGGCCTCGCGGGCGCCGATGCTGGCCTGGGCCAGGGAGTTCCCGCTCGACGGCGAGCCCGCCGACGTCGTGGCCAGGGTGGACGCCTACGGCGCGTGGATGGCGGCGAGCGCGGGCGTGCCCAAGCTGCTGATGACGGTCGAACCCGCCGTCGGACTCGGCGGTGCCGAGGTGATCGCCTGGGCGGCGGCCACCTTCGCCGACCTCGAGGTGGAATCGGTGGGGCGGGGCTCGCACCACGCGCCGGAGGACCAGCCGGTGGCGATCGCGAAATCCGTTGCGGGCTGGCTGGATCGGCACGGGCTACTGGCGTGACCGGCGACAATGTCGGCATGGAGACCGACGAGGCCGCACTGGTCGCCCGCGCCGTCGCGGGCGACCGGGCGGCGTTGGGCGAGGTGATCGCGCACCTGCAGGATCCCCTGTACCGCCTGGCACTGCGGATGACCGGCCGTCCCGCCGACGCCGAGGACGCGGTGCAGGAGATCTTGATCCGGGTGGTCACGCGGTTGTCGACCTGGCGCGGCGAGGCCGCCCTGCGCACCTGGGCCTATCGGGTCGGGGCGAACTATCTGATCTCCCAGCACCGGCGTTCGGCACTCGAGCGCGACCGGGTCGGCCTCGACGAGTTCGGCGCGAGTCTGCTCGACGGGCTGGCCACCGAGGACTATCGCGGACCCGAGGCCACCCTGCTCGCCGAGGAGGTCCGGCTCAGCTGCACCCAGGCGGTCCTGCAATGCCTGAGCCGGGACGAGCGGATCGCCTTCGTCCTCGGTGAGGTGTTCGGCCTCTCGGTGGCCGAGGCGGCCTGGGTGCTCGACATCACCCCGGCCGCGTACCAGAAGCGCTGGGAGCGGGCCAAACAGCGGCTCGGCGCCTTCCTGCGCAGCGCGTGCGGGCTGGCGAATCCGGCGGCGCCGTGCCGGTGCGCGCGGCGGGTGACCCGCGCGGGGGAGCTCGGGCGGATCGATCCCGCGCGCCCGGTCTACACGAAACACGCGGTGCGGCCGGGTGGCCGGACGGTCGCGGAGGCGGCGGCGCAGCTGCGTGACCTGCGGGACGCGGCGGCGGTGCTGACCGCGCACCCGGATTACGCGGCACCGAGGGAGAAGATCGCGGCGATCACCGGATTGCTCGGCTCTGGCCGGTTTCCGCTGCTCGACTGAGCGGATCAGTCGGGCAGGGTGCCGGTCTCCGGCGGAATCCCGGTGTCCAGGAAGCGGATCAGGCGGGCGATGCGGGCGGCGTGGTCGACGCAGCGCTGGAACTGGCTGCCCAGCAACGCCAGATCGATCGCCGGGCCGGTGCCGACACCGATCTCCGCCGTGGTCAGCACCGTGCGCAGCTGCCCGCAGCGGGTCTCCATGGTGGCGGCCGCGGTGCCGTCGTCCTCGGTGAAGCGGCCGGTCGCGACCGACGCGCTCACCCGCGCAACGCTTTCCGCGGCGAGCATGCCCATCGCCACCAGCTCGGCGACGACCGGCTCCGGCGCGACGGCGCGCGGATGCGCGCGGTACACGTACTGGCCGGCGGTCTCGGTGCGCCTGCCGATCCGCGAGAGTTCCCCGGCGATCTGGATCGCGGTCACCACGTGTCGTAGGTCGCGGGCGACCGGCGCCTGCAACGCGAGCAGGGCCATGGTGCGGCTCTCGCAGGCGGCGAACATCTGCTGGAGCTGCTCGTCGAGCGCGAAGACCTCGTAGGCGGCGGTCAGGTCGGCGCCTGCCAGCGCCTCGGTGACTCGCTCGGTCGCATCATGGGCCAAGCGCGACATCAGGGTGAGATCGTTGGACAGGGCAACGAGCTCGAGGGTGAACTGGGTCCGCACGGGCTGAATTGTTCCCCATCGAGGCGGTCCCGGGGAATCCATCGGCGGATCTTTCGCGGCCGCGTATCCCGGCGCACTCCGGCGCGGCTGGAACGATGGAGGCCATGATTGCCGCGTTGACGACCAGATGGACCCTCTTAGTCCCGATACTCGCCGCGCTCGTACTCGCCGTCACCTGGGGGCGCGACGTGCCTGGACTCGTGGTGGCGCTGGTCAGCGCCGCGCTGGTCGGCGCGGTACTGGCCGCGGTCTATCACGCGGAGGTGGTCGCCCATCGGGTCGGCGAACCGTTCGGCTCGCTCGTGCTGGCCGTGGCCGTCACCGTGATCGAGGTGGCGCTGATCGTGACGATGATGATCTCCGGTGGCGACAAGGCGGCCTCGCTGGCCCGCGATACCGTCTTCGCCGCGGTGATGATCACCTGTAACGGCATCTTCGGCCTGGTCCTGCTCGTCGGCGCGCTGCGCAGGCGGGTCGCGGTGTTCAACTCCGAGGGCACCGGTGCCGCGCTGGCCACCGTCGCCACCCTGGCGACGCTGAGCCTGGTGCTGCCGACCTTCACCACCAGCAAGCCGGGCCCGGAGTTCTCGCCCGCGCAGCTGGCCTTCGCCGCGGTCGCCTCGCTGGCGCTGTATCTGCTGTTCGTGATGGTGCAGACGGTGCGCCACCCCGACGACTTCCTCCCGGTGGAGGACGGCGGCGCGGTCGACGACGCCGATATCCACGACCACTCGCCGTCCAACCGGGCGGCGCTGATCAGTCTGGGCATGCTGGTGCTCGCGCTGGTCTGTGTGGTCGGCCTGGCCAAGGTGGTCTCGCCCGCGCTGGAGGCGGGCGTCGCCTCGGCCGGGTTGCCGCAGTCGGCGGTCGGCGTGGTGATCGCGATGCTGGTGCTGCTGCCGGAGACGCTGGCCGCGGTCAACTCCGCGCGCCGCAACCAGGTGCAGATCGGCCTGAACCTGGCGCTCGGCTCGGCCATGGCCAGCATCGGCCTCACCATTCCGGTGATCGCCCTGGCGACGATCTGGCTGAGCGGGCCGCTGGTGCTCGGCCTCGGCGCCACCCAGATGGTGTTGCTCGCGCTGACCGTCGTGGTGAGCACGCTGACCATCGTTCCCGGCCGCGCGACCCTCCTGCACAGTGGCGTTCACCTGGCGTTGTTCGCCGCTTTTGTGTTCCTGGCCGCAAGTCCGTAGCTGAAGTGTTGCGGATCACAGGGGGTGGTGATCTGTCATTGAAACCGCGAAAAAGCGACGAGGGTCACCACCCCGAAATTTTGTTGTGACGCAGAGTACCGGCTAGCTTGCTGGAGTTGGCACCACGCCGAAGCCAGAGAGTGCGGTATGAAAATCACCATGCTCCGCGCTTCGCGAGCGGGCCGGGGGCATCGCTGATGTCCACCGATCTGCATTCCGCGAAGCCGGATTCCGCCACCCAGATCGTCCGCAAGAACTTCACCGACACGGTCGTGTCGTCGTTGCGGACCTTCGGGCGCGCGGTCGACCTCGCGCAGGAGTCGGTCACCGGCACCGTCGCCGATATCGCCCGCGGACATTTCCAGTGGCGCGAGACCCTCGTCCAGGCCTGGCGGCTGATCACGGTCACCGCGATCCCCGCGATCCTGATGGCCATCCCGTTCGGCGTGATCGTCTCGATCCAGGTCGGCAACCTGATCCACAGCCTGGGCGCCGACTCCATGCTCGGCGCGACCGGCGGTCTCGGCGTCATCAAGCAGGGCGCGCCCATCGCCACCGGCTTCCTGCTCGGCGGCGCGGGCGCGGCCGCGATCGCCGCCGACCTCGGCGCGCGCACCATCCGCGAGGAGATCGACGCGCTCAACACCATGGGCATCAGCCCGGTGCACCGGCTCGTCATCCCGCGCATGATGGCGATGCTCATCGTCGCGCCGATGCTCAACGTGCTGATCATCTTCGTCGGCGTGCTCGCCGGGTACGCGGTCGCCGTCGGCGGCCAGGGCGTGACCCCGGGCAGCTACTGGTCGACCTTCGGTTCCTTCGCCACCGCCGGTGACGTGTGGGTGTCGCTGCTCAAGGCGCTGATCTTCGGCTTCCTGGTCGTCGTCATCTCCTGCCAGCGCGGGCTGGAGGCCAAGGGCGGTCCGCGCGGTGTCGCCGACGCGGTGAACGCGGCCGTGGTGCTCTCGGTGGTCTCGATCGCGATCGTGAACCTGCTGGCCACCCAGATCAGCGCCATGTTCCTGCCGACGAAGCTGGCGTGATGGCTGCCTCCTCCTATATCCCCACCTCCCTGCACTGGCTGCGCAAGCCGGCCCGGCTCGGCAAGCGGATCGGCTCGGCGGGCGAATCGCTCGGCTTCGTCGCGGTGTTCGTCTGGCAGGTGCTGTCCTCGGTGCCGCTGACGCTGCGCCGCTACCGGGACGAGACGCTGCGCGCGGTCACCGACATGACCTGGGGTCGCGGGTCGATCATCGTCGGCGGCGGCACCGTCCCGATGATGATCGTGCTCGGCCTGGTGATGGGCGCCTCGGTCGGCGTCGAATCCTTCGCCTCGCTCGACATGCTCGGCATGGGCCCGGTGACCGGCGTGATCTCGGCCTACGCCACCACCCGCGAGCTGGCCCCGATCGCGGCGGCCATCGGCTTCGCCGCCCAGGCGGGCTGCCGGATCACCGCCGAGATCGGCTCGATGCGCATCTCCGAGGAGATCGACGCGATCGAGGCGCTGGGCCTGCGCTCGGTGCCGTTCGTGGTGACCACCCGCGTCATCGCGGGCGCGATCGCCATCGTGCCGACCTTCCTGATCGCGCTGATCCTGTCCTACGGCGCCTGCCGCGGGCTGCTCACGATGGTCTACGGCCAGTCGGCCGGCGTCTACGACCACTACTTCTTCCAGTTCATCTCCGGGTTCGACATGATCGCCGCCGTCATCAAGGTGGCCGTGTTCGGCACGGTGGTGATCCTGGTGCACAGCTACTTCGGGTTCTTCGCCACCGGCGGCCCCGAGGGCGTCGGCATCGCCTCCGGTCGCGCGGTGCGCGCCAGCTCGGTGGCCATCGTCGCCATCGACATGGTGCTGTCGATCGTGCTCTGGGGCTTCAACTCGGCGATCAGTTTTACGGGGTGAGCTAGTGCCTAACTACGGAATGCCCGGCGTCGCCGCCGATCGGCGCACCGCGCGGCTGACCGGCGCGATCATCCTCGGCCTCATCGCCGCGGTCGTGCTCGCCACGGTCTGCTACCGCACGCTGAGGACCGAAGACGGCCTGCGGATCGCGCTGCACACCGAACACCTCGGTGACGGCATCAGCGCGGGCAGCCAGGTCCGCATCGACGGCGTCACCGTCGGCGAGGTCGCCGAGGTGACCCCCGGCGAGCGCGGCACCCAGCGGATCTCGCTGCTGCTCGACGCCGACCGCCTGCACGGCATCGACGACAGTCTCGCCGTCGACTACGCCCCGACCAACCTGTTCGGCATCGCCGAGCTGGAGCTGCGCCGCGGCACCGGCGGCGCGCCGCTGCGCGCGGGCACGGTGCTCGACCTGACCGGGGCCAACTCCGGCCGGGTCTACGACGCGACGATGAGCGCGATCCTGCGCAGCCTCTCGCAGGTCGGCATGACGGTGACCAGCCCGCAGATGGCCACGGTCATCTCCCAGCTGGCCGCCGACTTCAAGGCCTTCACCCCGCTGGTCCAGGCGCTGATCACGATGGCGAAGACCATCGCCGACAACCAGGACGTGTCGCCCTCGGAGCTGTTCGGCAAGCTCGGCCCCGCCTTCGACGGCGGCGGCCAGTTCGCCGGCGCCACCATGCAGGTGATCGACAAGCTCAGCGACATCAAGGTGACCCAGGTCGACAAGGACCGCTACGACATCGGCGTCGGCGTGATCGGCGGCAGCATCCTGCCCGCCCTGACCACCACGCTCACCACCGCGGGCGGCCACTTCGCCGAGACCACCGACATGCTCGCGCCGATGCTGTTCGCGCTGGCCCAGATGTCGCCGAACGCGCGGCAGACCGGCGCCGACCTGCAGGCCCTGCTGACCAACCTGCGCGGCGCCATGCCGGACGGCCCGAACGGCCCGGTGCTCAACCTCGACGTCGAGCTCAGCGGCGTGCCCGCCATCGCGGTGCCGCTGTTCGGAAAGGCCGGTGCGTGATGAAGATTCGCGGTGTCGCACTGCGACTCGGCGTGTTCTCGCTGGTCATGCTGGCCGTGCTCGGACTCGTCTTCACCCTGATCAAGCGCCCGGTCTCCGGTGACACCGAGGCCCACGACGCGCTGTTCACCGACGCCAACGGCCTCAAGGTCGGCAACGACGTGCGGATGTTCGGCGTGCAGGTCGGCAAGATCGAGAAGATCAGCCTCGAGGGCGACAAGGCCAAAGTCCACCTGACGGTCAAGACCGACACCCCGATCTACGACAACAGCAAGCTGGCCATCCGCTACCAGAACCTGACCGGCCAGCGCTACATCGACCTGCAGCAGGCGCCCAACCCGGGCACGCGGATCGCCGCCGACGCCCGGATCGGCGCGCACATGACCGTCCCGTCGTTCGACGTGACCAGCCTCTTCAGCGGCCTGAAGCCGGTGCTGGCGACGCTGTCGCCGGAGGCGATCAACCAGTTCACCGCGAGCATGCTCGCCGTCATCGAGGGTGACGGCAGCGGCCTCGGCCCCGCGCTGACCGCGATCGACCAGCTCGCGAGCTACGCCGAGGACCGCCAGCAGGTCATCGACACCCTGATCCGCAACCTGTCGACGCTGGGCGACCGGCACGGCGGCCGCGTCGGCTACCTGCTGCCGCTGCTGGCCCGGCTCACCGACATCTTCGAGGCGATGCAGCGCAATATCGGCGGTGTCGCGCAGTTCGCGGCCACCGCGCCGTCGGTGCTGGCCCCGGTCGACCGGCTGCTGGCCTCGCTCGGCCTGGTCGAGGGCGGCAGCGCCGAGGTCGACGCGATGATCCGCGGCCTGTTCCCCGACCCGCAGGAGGCGGTCGCGGTCTTCGGGCGGCTGCCCGGGCTGCTCGCCACGGTCGACGCGTCGCTGTCCCGCGATTTCGCCGACTTCACGCCGCACTGCAGCAACGGCGCCGCCCAGGTGCCCGCGCCGCTGCAGGTGCTGATCGCCGGACAGAAGGTGACGGTATGCAACGCCTGAAGTTCTTCGCCGGTGATCGCCCGATCCTGGACGAGGCGGGCAAGCGCGCCCGCGAACTGCGAATGGGCATCATCGGCCTGAGCCTGGTGGTGCTGTTCATGATCGGCGCCGCGGTGATCTACGTGGTGCCGCTGGGCAAGCACACCTACACCGCCGAGCTGAGCGAGGCGCAGTCCGTGCGCGAGGGCGACGACGTGCGCCTGGCCGGTATCTCGGTCGGCAGCGTCGTCTCGCTCGAGCTGAAACCGGACAAGGTGCTGATGGAGTTCACCGTCGACTCCGACGTCTTCGTCGGCGACCAGACCTCCCTCGACGTGCGCATGCTCACCGTCGTCGGCGGTCACTACGTCGCGCTCTACCCGGCCGGTTCACGACCGCTGGGTGAGCAGCCGATCCCCGCCGATCGAATCCGCCTGCCCTACAGCCTGATCGAGACCTTCCAGGACGCCACCACGCCGCTGGCCGCCGTCGACGGCGACACGGTGCGCAAGAACCTGGCCGCCGCCAACACCGCGATCGCGGCCTCCCCGGAGGCGCTGCGCTCGACCCTCGACACCGTCGGCAAGTACGTCGACATGCTCGACCGGCAGCGCTCGCAGGTGTCGAAGTCGATCGCCATCCTCGACGAATACATCTCCATGTACGACGGCGCCAAGTCCGACCTGGGCAGGCTGATGGACAACGTGAACCTGCTCGAGGACGTGCTGCTGAGCAAGAAGGCCGAACTGGCCGAGGCGGTCCGGCTGCTGGTCTCGGTGGTGAATCGGCTCGCCGGGCTCGCGCCCAGCTGGGATTCCACGCTGAAACCGCAGGCCCAGGCACTGGCCGACGCGCTGCCGCGCCTGCAGCAGCTCGAAGGCGGGTTCGAGCCGGTCCTGGGGACCGTGCACGACCTGCAGACCAAGCTGTCGCAGCTGGTGACCCCGGACGCGGGCGTCGTGGTCGACCAGTCCGGCGCGCGCGTCTGCGTGCCGCTGCCGGGGAAGGCGTGCTGATGCTGAAACGACTGCTCGGATCCCAGGCGTTCATGTCGATCGCCGGGGTCGGCGTGCTGGCGGTGCTGGTGATCGCCGGCTACTTCGTCACCTTCGATCCGCTGAAGAAGACCGAATCCTATTGCGCGCTCATGCCCGACGCGATCGGGCTGTACCCGGGCAACCACGTCACGATGCGCGGCATCGACGTCGGCGAGGTGACCGCGGTGCGCAACGAGGGCGCCAAGGTGCGCGTCGAGTTCGAGGTCGACGCCGACCATCCGGTCTACGCCGACGCCTCCGCGACCACCGTCGCGTATTCCGTTGCCGCCGACCGCAATCTGGCCGTGCTGACCAGCGGCAAGGACACCACGAAGTTCACCGGCGGCTGCATCACCAAGACGCTGACGCCCAAGTCCATCACCGAGACGCTGACCGCGCTGGCGAGCCTGTCCGAAGAGCTCTCCGGCGTCGAGGCCGGGCAGCCGAGCGCGCTCGTGGACGGGCTGTCCTCGCTGGACCGCGCGACCGAGGGCGTCGGCCCGACGGTCAACGAACTGGTGCACAAGCTCGGCTCGGCGATGAACAAGCCCGACGCCGACATCGGCCACCTGGCCGGTCTGTTCGACGCGTTCGCCTCGGTCTCGAACCGGGTCGCCGCCAACTGGGGTGACCTGCAATCGATGCTGGTCCGGCTGGCACCACTGCTCAACCAGGCCTCCGACGACCTGCTCGGCCCCGCGACCACGCTGTTCGACGGTCTGCGCGAGCTGCTGCCGATGCTCAACGACGTCACCACCATCCTCGGTGACCCGCTGATCGGCGCCCTCGACGGCGCCGTCCCGCTGGTGAAGTTGTTGCGCGCCAACGTCGGATCGCTGCGCGAGGTGGTGCTGAAGATGCCCGCGCTGACCTCGGCCTTCCAGAGCGCCGCGGGCGGCACCGCGATCACCTACGCCGCGCCGAAGGTGGCGCTGCCCGGCGGCGAGGCCGACCAGGTGTGCGCCGCGGTGAACGCGCTGCTCCCCGGGCAGTGCGCCGATCCGGCGCAGGGCCTGACCGATGTGAACCTCGTGCAGGTCGTGCTGGGAATGGCAGGTGCCCGATGAACTCGCGTAAGACACTGCGGCGCACCATGATCGCGCTGGTGGTCGCGGCCGGTCTCGCGGCCGGCGGCTGCGGTTTCGACCCGGCCGAGGTGCCGGTGCCCGGCTCCACCGTCGCGGGCCCGACCTACCGCGTGCAGATCGAGTTCAGCAGCGCGCTGAACCTGCCCGCCAAGTCGAAGGTGATCGCCAACGGCGCCGAGATCGGCACCGTCGACACCGTCCGGGTGATCCAGCCCGCCGACGCGCCCGCCGGTCGCGGCGGGTACGTCGTCGTCGAGGCCGACATCCTCGACTCCGTCCGGCTGCCGACCACCACCATCGCCGAACTGCGCCAGGACACCATCCTCGGCGACATCCACGTCGCGCTGACCACCCCGAAGGACGGCTTCGGCACGCTGCTGCGCGACGGCGGCACCATTCCGATCGAACGCACGAAACCGCCGGTGCAGCTGGAAGACACGATGGCCACCATGGCGCTGTTCGTGCAGGGCGGCGCGATCGGTCAGCTGCAGGAGATGATCGGCCGGGTGAACTCGGTGATGCCCGCCGATCCCAAGGAGACCGCGCGGATCTCGGCGGTGATGGGCGCCGACGCCGCCGATCTGGCCGCCCATCTGGACCAAGTCGACCTGCTGGTCAACGGCCTGGCCGCCAATGCCGAGGTCATGGTCGGCATCGACGCCGAGCTCACCCACATCCTGAGTCCCGAAGCCGTGCGGGCACTCTCGGGCACCCAGGACTCGATCGCCAAGACCATGGCCATCTTCCTGGCACTCGGCCCGGTCGGCTCCTCGCTGACCTGGCTGGAACCGATCGCGAACGCGGGCGACGCAGCGGCGACGGCGTTCCTGCCGCTGGCCACCGGCGGCTCGGCCGATCTGCGCTCGTCGACGAACATGGCCCTGCTGACCGCGCTGTTGCGCGACAAGGTGATTCCCTTCGCCGAACGCGGCCCGAAGGTGAACGTCACCGGCGTGCGGGTCGCCGAACAGGAGCAGGTGGAGCAGATCGTGACCGCGCTGCGGATGATCGGAATGGTGCGATGAAGATCGGTGCCCTCGCCTCGCTGGGCGGCATCGCCGCCATCACCGTGCTCGGTGCGAGCTACCTGACCTTCGGGGTGGTGCGGGTCGACCCGTTCGCCGACTACACCGAGGCCTCGATCGAACTGGCGAACTCCGGCGGCCTCAGCGTCGGCTCGCCGATCCTGCTGACCGGCATCGAGATCGGCAAGGTCACCGCGGTCGATACCTCGGCCACCGGTGGCGTGCGGGTCGGCTTCGAGTTCGGCGCCGCGAACAAGGTGCCGATGAGCAGCATCGTCACCATCGAGCACCTGTCCTCGCTGGGCGAGCCGTACGTGCAGTTCGTGCCGCGCAGCGCGGACGGGCCGTATCTGACCGACGGCCAGCGGCTGTCCGGGGAGAACGTGCGCACGCCGATGTCGATCCCCGAGGTCGCGCGGCTGGTCACCAAGACCGTCGAGCAGCTCGACCCGGCGGTCGTCGGATCGCTCGTCGACACGCTCGGGCAGGCGATGACCGGCACGGAGAACGTCATCCCGGAGCTGGCCAGGGCGGGCGACCTGCTCGCCGCGGCCATCATGAGCCGGGCGCCCGCCATCGCCGAACTGCAGAACAACTTCGAGTACGTCTCCGGCGACATCGGCTGGGCCGGACCGGCCACCTCGGCCGCGGCGCCCGCCTTCGTGCGGCTGAGCCAGGTCATCGACGAGTTCGTCGAGTCGGTCGGGCGGGTCAGCGCGGCGGGCGGCGACCCGGAGATGTATCTGCGCGACGGCGGCCTGGTGCCGTTCCTCCAGCAGCTCACCGCCAAGCTGAACGAGCTCGGCCCCGAGCTCTCGGCGCTGCTGCCCGGACTGCGTCCGCTCACCGAGTCGATCACGGCGACGGGCCCGCAGATCGACCTCAGCACGCTCATCGCCCAGGCGTTGCACAACACCGACGCTGATGCGGTGAAGGTCAGGGTCGCGATCAGGTAAACATCCGGCAACCACTGAATATAGGTATAGTCCCTGGCCAGTGGTTGTCGGCTCGAGCCGAGCCCGGTTCGAGCAACCGTGCGGTAGCCTGCTGGACGAGGCAGTCCGAGTCCACTGGGCGAAGGCGGTGCGATCCATGGCAGACGGCGGCGAGGATCCCGACCAGGGGACCGGAGGCAGTACCCGGGTGATCGCGATCGCGGCGGTGCTGGCCGCGTTGCTGGCGCTGGTCGTGGCGCTCGGGTTGGTGCTGCGGGCGAATCAGGGCGACGAGAACGATCCGTCGACCGTCAATCCGATGGGGTCGGACGCCAACGGCCTGCCGGTCGACGCCGAGGTATCGGGCCAGGAAGTCGCCTTCGCGCCACCGTGGCCTGCCCGCCGGGTCGGCGGCAACTGCTCGGCGGGCGGCATCGTCGCCCACTGGCGGGTCGAGACCGACGGTCAGTGGCAGTGCACGGTGACCACCCCCGACGCCGCGGTCCCCGCCGCCCCCGCGCCGCCGCCCCCGCCACCCGCGGAGCCGCTGCCACCCGAACCGGCGCCGGTCCAGGCGCCGCCGCCCGCGTTCGAGCCGCCGCCGGTGTACGAACCGCCGGTCTACGCGCCGCCGCCGCCCCCGCCCGCACCCGAGCCGATCCCGGCGCCCGAACCGGCGCCCCCGCCGCCGCCTCCACCGCCGCCGGTCATCCAGTTGCCGTTCCCGCTGCCGCCGATCTTCGTTCCGCCCGCCGCGGCCGTGCTGCCGTGACGGGCGGCGGGTCGGCCGCCGCGCGTCGCCACCGTCGGTGAGACTGATCCGCTATGGACCAGTTGGTACTCACTCTGGTGATCCTGCTCGTGACGGTGCTCGCCGAATCGCTCGGCGGCAGGCTGGGGATCGCGCCGTCCATCCTGATGACCGTGTTCGGCTGTCTGCTCGCGCTGATCCCCGCCGTCCCGAGCCTGAACATCCCACCCGAACTGATCCTGCCGCTGGTCCTCCCGCCGCTGCTCTACGCCGCCGCCCGGCGCACCTCCTGGCGGCAGTTCGCCGAGAACTGGCAGATCATCGCGCTGCGCGCGGTCGGGCTGGTGATCGTCACCGCCGTCGCGGTGGCCGCGGTCTTCCACGCCTGGAACCCGGCGACCGCCGTCGCGGCGGGCGTGGTGCTCGGTGCGCTGGTCGCCCCGCCCGACCCGGTCGCCGCCACCTCGATGGCGGGCAGACTCGGCCTGCCCCGCCGGCTGATCGTCACCCTGGGCGGGGAGGGCCTGTTCAACGACGTCACCGCGATCGTCATCTACACCGTCGGCATCCAGGCCGTGGTGACCGGCCTGTTCTCGCCGTGGCACGCCCTCGGTGACTTCGTGCTGGCCGCGGTGGTCGGTCTCGTGGTCGGCCTGGTGCTCGGCTGGGTGGGCAGCAAGCTCACCAAGTACCTCGACAACGCGACCGCCCAGGTGGCCCTGAGCCTGCTGCTGCCGTTCGTCGCCTACGGCGTCGCCGAGCACTGGGAGGGCTCCGCGGTCCTCGCGGTGCTGGTGTGCGCGCTGTACCTCACCGACGCGGTGACCGAGATCGGCGACCGCGACTACCGCCTGGTCGCCGACGCGTTCTGGGACATCGCCGAAATGCTGATCACCGGATTCGCGTTCGCGCTGATCGGCCTGGAACTGCGCGTGGTCATCGAGACCACCGGGCACGGCTGGCCGTCGCTGGCCGGGGTCACCGCCGCGGTGATCGCGGTCGTCGTGCTGCTGCGGCTGGCCTGGTTGCTGGTCACCTGGGCGGTGAGCACCCGGCTCTGGCGCTACACCGACGAGCCGTTCACCTGGCGCGAGGTGATCGTCACCTGGTGGGCGGGGATGCGCGGGGTGGCCACGGTCGCGCTGGCGCTGGCCGTGCCGTTCACCATCGATTCCGGCGCGGATTTCCCGGCCCGCTCGGAGATCCTGTTCGTCGCCTTCGCCGTCGTCCTGTTCACCCTGCTCGTGCAGGGCATCACCCTGCCGCTGGTCGTGCGGATCACCGGCGTGCACGCCGACACCCGCCAGGAACGCGCGGTCGAACAGCAGCTGTGGACCAGGGTGGTGCGGGCCGAACTCGCCGAGCTGAAGATGATCGCCGCCCGCGACGGCCTGCCCGACGACGTCTACGAGGACATCAAGGACACCCTGCGTCACCTCTCGGCCAAGGCCGACCCGGAGGCGGCCGACGCCGACGCCAAGGCCGCCCTCGACCAGGAACGCAAACTCGCCTCGCAGCTGCGGGCCGTCCGCTCGGCCGTCCTCGAGGCGGGCAGGCGCGAGGCCCAGGCCGCCCGCCGCGAACCCGGCATGCCGCCCGACGTCGTCGACCGGGTCACCCGCAGGCTTGATCTCGGGCCGACCCGCTGACCGGCGTCAACCGCCGAGGGTGTCGGTGAGCATGCCGATCGCGTAGGTGATCGCCATGGCCAGCGCGCCGCCGAGCACCACCCGCAGCACCGCCTTGCCCCGGCGGCTGCCGCCCAGCCGCGCGCTCACCGATCCGGTGAGGGCAAGGGCGAGCAGCACCGCCGCGAAGGTCACCGGGACCCGCCACTGCGCGGGCGGGATCGCGATCGCGATCAGCGGCAGCAGCGCGCCGCAGGTGAACGCGACCGCCGACGAACCCGCCGCGGCCCACGGATTGGTGAGCTCGGTGGGATCGAGCCGGAGTTCGGCTTCGGCGTGCGCGGTGAACGCGTCGTGGGCGGTGAGTTCCTCGGCCACCGTGCGGGCGGTCGCCGGGCTGAGCCCCTTGGCCTCGTAGATCCCGGTCAGCTCGGCCAGTTCCGCCGCGGGATCCTCGGCCAGTTCCCGGCGCTCCTTGGCCAGCAGCGCCTTCTCCGAGTCCCGCTGGGTGCTGACCGACACGTACTCGCCCGCGGCCATCGAGATCGCGCCCGCGACCAGGCCGGCCACGCCCGCGGTGAGGATCGTGTGGGTGTTGTTCGTCGTCGCTGCGACGCCGACGACGAGACCCGCGGTGGACACGATGCCGTCGTTCGCGCCGAGCACCCCGGCGCGCAGCCAGTTCAACCGCGACGCGAGTCCCTCCGCGTGCGGTTCGTGCGGATGGATGGTCGAAGACGAGTCCTGCACCCGGTCAGCCTAATCCGGGGCGCGGCCGGATCAGCGCTGGGCGCGCAGGACCTCGCGGAGGGTGTCGGCCAGGCGCACGGCCAGCGCGAGCACCGTCAGCGTCGGGTTGACGTGCCCGTTCGTCGGGAAGACCGAACTGCCCGCGATGTAGAGGTTGTCCACGCCGTGCACCCGGCAGTGCCGGTCAACCACCCCGTGCCGGGGATCGGCCGACATCCTGGTGGTGCCGCTCGGATGCGCCCGGTCGGCCAGCGCCAGCGGCTCGGTACTGCCCGCCCTGGCCGCGGGCACGATCGCCGGCGCGGGCAGCCCGAGCCGCGCGAACTCGGCCACCAGCAGTGCCGTCGCCCGTCGCACGGTCGCGTCCTCGCGCGCGTCGACGCGCCAATCCACCTGGGGCAGCGGCATTCCCACCGGGTCGGTGCGCTGCGACAACCGCACCCGGCTCTCCGGATCGGGTGCCTGCTCGACCATCGCCCACACCTCGACCCCGGTCAGCCGGTGCGGCAGCCCGACCCCATCGATCAGCCTGCGCCGCGCGCCGGCCAGCAGCAGCCGGGTGTCCGACACCATGATCCGCCCGTCCTGCCAGCGGCCCCGTCCGCCGAGCACCCGCTTCACCGCGTCCCACGGATCGTCGGGCGCGGTGACCTCCTGCAACCACAGCGCGCAGTTGAGCAGCGCTTCCCCGCGCTGGACTTCGGGGGACAGGGCGAGCCCGTGCAGATAGGTGTGCTTGCCGCGCGGTCCCCGCACCACGTACTTGCCGAACCGGGCCAGCGCCGCGCCCGCGGCGGCGGGGGACAGCGTCCCGACCACGCCGCTGCGATGATCGATCAGATAGCGCCCCACCTGGTCGTATCGGTTCCCGATGCCGCCCGCGACGGTGCGCCGCGAGGCCAGCAGCAGCCGTGGCGTATCGATCCCGCCCGCCGCGAGCACGAACAGCCGCGCCTCGACAGTGCGCACGCGTCCGCCCGCGCCGGTCACCTCGACCGAATTCACGTGCGCCCCGGTGGCATCGGTGTCGAGATGGGTGACGGTCGCGTTCACCAGCACCCGCGCGGTCGGCGCGACGACATCGCGCACCGCGGGACCCCACCGTTTGCTGTCGAATCGGTTCCCCGGGTCTCGGCTGAACTGCCAGAAGTACGGGCGCAGCGACGCGGTGTCGAGTCCGGTGACGGGCGCCGGACGGCCGGCGAGCGGCCAGAACTCGGCGTCGGTGAACCCGCCGCCGTGCCCGAGTCCGGCGTGCGCGGCGGCGCGGTCGGCGTAGGGGTGCAGCGCGGTCGCCTCGATCGGCCAGCCCGATCGGCGGACCCACGGCCGGGTGGCGAAGTCGAGATCGTCGAGCAGGCCGCAGCGCCCGGCCCAGACCCGCGAGCTGCCGCCGAGAACGCGGCTCCCCGCTATCCGGTCGGGTGGCAGGCGTGGCGCGCCGATGCTGTCGATGGCGGCGAATTCTGTTTCGGTGGGGCCGATGTCGTGGTCACCGCTCTCCAGGACCAGCACCTGCAGTCCCGCCGCGGCCAGTTCGGTGGCGACCGTCAGCCCGGCCGGGCCCGAGCCGATGACGCAGATCTGGGTGCGCAGCGCGTCGTCGCCGACGGTGCGCAGATCCTCCACCAGCATCGGCGGTCCTCTCGCCCGTGCCACCCGCGCGGCCCGGCACCCGGCCGCGCTTTGGTGTCACTCTAGAAGCCGGGACGCGGAATTTCCGGAGGTCTCACAATGCTGGTTCACGAAAGCCCGCACGTACCCGGCGGATTGGCGCACATACATCCAGGCCCAGAATTCCAGCCCGGTGTCGGTGGGACTGGCGACCATGGTGATCTCGCCGTCGAAACACCGGCCGACGATGTAGCGGGCGCGGGAGATGTGCGGCGTGAACGTCACCACGATGATGTGGCGCCAGCCGTAAATCTTTGCCCGCCGGATGATTTCGCGCGCCTCGCCGTCGGTGGTCCACGGATCGGGCAGGAAACACGAGACCCGGAAGGCGAATCGGCCGCCGCAGTACTTGTCCATCATCGGGTCGTCGGCCCCGGTGGACTGCGAGATCAGCACCTCGGGCGCGTAGCCCTGCTGGGCGAGCTCGATGCCGAGGTCGAAGCGTTCGTAGGGGGTGCCGCCGAGCACCACGATCACATCGGCGCGACGCAGCGGGTCCAGCTGCGGGTTGACGAAGACGGGCCATCCGGCGATTGCCGTACCCAGCACGATGACCAGTGCGCCGACGAGCAACCATCCCGCACGTCGAAAGATCGACACTGCATCGAGGATAGCGAAGGGTGCACACTGGACCCCATGACCGACTCCGCCGTTGCCCCCGAACACCTCGACGTCGTCATCGTCGGCGCCGGACTGTCCGGCATCGGGGCCGCGTACCGGCTGCAGACCGAACACCCGCACCGCAGCTACGCCATCCTCGAGGCCCGCGCCGATCTCGGCGGTACCTGGGATCTTTTCCGCTACCCGGGCATCCGCTCCGACTCGGACATGTTCACCCTGGGCTACCCGTTCAAGCCCTGGCGCGCGGCCCGTTCCATCGCCGACGGCGCCGCGATCCTGGACTACATCCGCGAGACGGCCAGGGAGAACGGCATCGACGGGCGCATCCGCTTCGGTTCCCGGGTGATCGGTGCCGACTGGTCGTCGGCGCAGGCGCGCTGGCAGCTCACCATCGCCCACGAGGGCCCCGACGGCCCCGAGCTGAGCACCCTGACCTGCGGTTTCCTCTACGCCTGCGCCGGCTACTACGACTATCTGCAGCCGCACACCCCCGAGTTCACCGGTCGCGCCGACTTCGACGGCACCATCGTGCACCCGCAGTTCTGGCCCACCGATCTGGACGTGCGCGACAAGCGGGTGGTCGTCATCGGCAGCGGCGCGACCGCGGTCACCCTGGTGCCCTCGCTGGCCGGCGAGGCCGAGCACGTCACCATGCTCCAGCGCACCCCCACCTGGATCAGCGCGGTGCCCGGCCGCGACAAGCAGGCCGACAAGATCCGCGAAGCGCTGCCCGCCGACCTCGCGCATCGGCTGATCCGGACCAAGAACATCCTGTTCAACATCGGTTTCTACCAGTACTGCCGTCGCCGCCCCGCCGCCGCGCGCAAGCTGCTCACCGGCCTCACCTCCCGCATCCTCAAAGACGACAAGCTGGTCGCCGAGCACTTCACCCCCGACTACGACCCCTGGGACCAGCGCCTCTGCGCCGCGCCCGACGCCGACTTCTTCAAGGCGATGAAGAAGGGCAAGGCGACCGTCGTCACCGACCGGATCGACCGCTTCGTCCCCGAGGGCATCCAGCTCGCGTCGGGCAAGGTCCTGCCCGCCGACATCATCGTCACCGCCACCGGCCTGCGGCTGCTCGCCTTCGGTGGGATCGCGCCCTCGGTGGACGGCACCCCGGTCCCGCTGTCGGACCAGTTCGTCTGGCAGGGCGCGATGCTCACCGGCCTGCCCAATTTCGCGATCTGCGTCGGCTACACCAATGCCTCGTGGACGCTGCGCGCCGATCTCACCTCGCGCCTGGTCTGCAAGGTCCTCGCCCACATCGACCGGACCGGGGTGCCCGCCGTCGTCCCGGAGCCGACGGGCAAGCTCGGCGAACGCCCGCTGCTCGACCTGAACTCCGGCTACATCCAGCGCTCGATCGCCCTGTTCCCCCGGCAGGGCGACCGCCGTCCGTGGCGGGTCCGGCAGAACTACCTGCTGGACACGCTGTTCACCCTCCGCACCGACCTCGGCAAGACATTGCGCCCGGTCCGCCGGGTAGGCGAGTTCACCCACAACGGGTGAGGCGCGCGGCCCCGTCGGGTTTCTACCGTTGGCGTGTGCCGTGGTGGCACATCCGTTGACCCGACGGGAAGGCCGAGCGATGACAGATCAGAATCAGCACCCGGTACGTGAGGGAATCGCGGCAGGAACATCCATCGGCGCAGGCATTCTGTTGGCCGTGGTCGGTGTCCTGCAGATCCTCGAAGGTATCTCGGCTGTCGCCAACGACGATCTGATCGTCGTCGGGCCCGAGTACCTCTACCAGTTCGACCTGACAGCCTGGGGTTGGTGGCACATCGTCCTGGGCGCGATCGCCGTGATCGTCGCGATCGGCCTGCTGGCCGGTCAGACCTGGGGACGGGTGGCGGCCATGGTGATCGCCGCACTCGCGATCATCGCGAACTTCCTGTGGCTGCCGTACTACCCCTGGTGGTCGATCCTGATCATCATCATCAGCGTCGTGGTGATCTGGGCGGTGGCCACCTGGCGCCCCGACAACGCCTGATCCCCGCCACCGACAACGCCGCCCCGGTCATCGACCGGGGCGGCGTCGTGTCGTCGGAGGTCAGCGGGCGAGGGTCGGTTCGCCGGCGTCGGGCTCGCCGAGGGTGTCGAGCAGATGGTCGGAGATCCGTTCCCCCAGCGAGGCCAGCTCGGCCTTCTGCGGCTCGTCGAGTCCGTCGAGGACCAGCCTGCGCACCGCGACCAGGTACTCCGGTGTCGCCTCGGCCACCTTGGCCAGCCCGGTCTCGGTGAGCACCGCGTCCACGCCGCGTCCCGATTCCGCCGCCGCCCGCTTGGCCCAGCCCACCCGTTCCAGCTTGGACACCACGTGGGAGAGCCGGGAGATGGACCCGTGCCCCCTGGCCGCGAGCAGGCTCAGCTGCATCCGATGGTCCGGCGCCTCCCGCAGCAGGGCCATGACCCGGTACTCGAAATGGGTCACGCCGAACTCGCGTTGCAGCCGCGAGTCGAGCGCGCTCGGCACTCGCATCGCGAGGGTGACCACCGCGCTCCAGGCGCGACGTTCGACCGAGTCGAGATCCTCCGTCACCTCGGCCTCCTTCCACCCTGACGTTAACTGGAAAATTGCTGAACGTCGGCAAACTGTATCTCGGAGGGGGTGGGGTGTCTACGTGTGTCATGTCATGTCGGCAGGTGAGGGGAAGTTTCGAAGATCGTCCAGAGCTGGACGAATGATCAGTTGCCAATGGATCGCCGTGACCGGCGGATTGCCGCCGGCGTCGGCTCGACCGCCGGGTCTCGCACGCGAATGGCCGCGACCAGGTGCGAAAGCCTCGGGAAACACCGCGTCTACCAGGCGATTTGACTTCGCGTTCGCAGCTGCGTAACTTAATTCGAGTCAGAGCGACACGGACACCGACCCGGTGCCGAACCGCCGAGCCTCTCGAGGCTAGCGGATCGCACAGGGAAACGAGG
>NZ_JBVHDT010000026.1:0-13847 GCF_055563235.1 Streptomyces sp. NPDC003248
TGGCCAGCCCCTCGTCTGATCTTCACGCTAGGCCCACGACGACCATGATCAATCTCAGCGCCAACCACGGTTCCAGTGATCCCCGGGGCCGGACCAGCCCGGCGACGGTTGGACCTGTTGGACCCAACAGGTCCAACAGGTGCGCTCCGGTGGAACCGCACCGCGCAACGGGCGGAGGACAAAGCCCCGGCACCCTGTGGGGCACGGGCGCGCTGGCGCAGGGCAGCGCCGGTTGGACCTGTTGGGGTCAATGGGGCCATTCCTTGGGGGTGTCCGCGCTGTGGCGTGCGGCGAGCAGCTCGTCCAGGAGCGCGAGGACCTCGGCGCGGGCGGTGGCGGCCGGGGTGCCGGCGGCGGGGAGCTCGCCGTCGACGGGGTCGAGGATCCGGCGCAGCGCCTTGAGCCGGGCGGCGAGGGCGGGCCCGTCGAGCTCGCGGTGCCAGGAGGTCAGCCGCTCGGCGGAGGCGGTGCGGGCCAGTCGCTCCCACGCGTCGTCCAGGCAGGCCAGGGACCACACGGCGGCGCGCAGCCGGGCCTCGTTGGTCCGGCACCAGGCGTCACCGGCACGGTCGCGGGCCCGCTCGGCACGCTGGCGCTCGGGGTAGCGGTCGCCGCGGTAGCTCGCGGCGTCGCGCTCCAGGCGCACGAACCGGCTCTCCGCGCTGGAGCGGGAGGCCAGCCCGAGGTGGTCGGCGACCTGCTGCCAGGAGGCCCCGCGCTCGCGGGCGGCCCGGGTGAGATCGCGCTCCAGGGTGTCCAGCGCGGCCCGCGCCTCGTCGAGCTGGGTGAGCGCGGCCAGGACGTCGTCGGCCGGCACCTCCGCCTGCTCGGCGTCGTCGAGGCCGTACCGGTCGGCGGCCGCGCGCACCGCGTGCATCACGCGGACCGGCTCGATCCAGTCGCGGCCGCCAGCGTACTTCGCCAGCAGCAGCGCCTCGGCGTCCTGCAGCAGCTGCTCCCGGTCCTCCGGATCGATCTTCCCCATGCCGCGCAGCCTGCCACCGCACCGCCCCCGTCCGCGAATCGCGGACGGGACCCAGCGGCGTTCCCTCGGGGAACATCGCATATGCGGATGATCTACCCCAAAGAGGCGGCTCACCAGGCCGGATGCGCGAACCGGCCACCGAAGGGATCATGGGGAACAGGCCCGAGACGGGGCGTGAAGGGGGTCAGGAGCGCCGAACTCGGCGTCAGCGTCGGGGAGTGCCGATCAAGCTCTCTGAGCCGCACAGCGCCGCTCAGAGACGTTCCGCCCCGCTCCTGTAAGTCGCCGCGCGAAGCGCGTCTGCAGTCATCGGCGGAGCCGATGGGGCTTGGAAGGTCGGGCCCGTAGGGCTCCTTTCTATGCCTTGACCTGCACTGACTTCCCCAGGGAGGCCCCACAGCGAGGCCCCGTCACCCGAATGGGTGACGGGGCCTCGCCCCCTCTACCGAGCTATTAACAGGCCCTTGCGCTCATTACCGGTCGGTGTTGTCAAGCCCATGAGCCCTGGTCGCCCGACTCTCCGCCGTCAGCAACGCAGGTCACGACCTCGGCTCGCTGCGCGAGGGGGTCAAGATCGTTTACGCCGGGACGGACCTGAAAGGTGTCCTGACCTGGGGTAGTGGGTGCGGTGCCAGCCGCACCCACTACCCCCGTCCGGGGCCGCAGGGGCCCGTTAATAGCCGGTGCTGTCCGGCGGGGGTGCGGGAGCGTCTCGAGGGCGAAGTCTGCGGAACCGTGCGATAGGAGCCGGCCCGCAGACCGGGGCCGGGCAGGAGCAGCAGCAAGGAGGCCGGTGTCGTTCCGGCGAAGCCGCCGTCTCTCTCCTCGCCGTTCGTCCGGCGGACCCCCACGACCACCGTGACCGTGAGGTCGGTGGTGCGGGAGAGAGAAGAACTTATTGGGGGGGCTTATTAGGGGAGCGCGTTTGCGCAGGTCAGCACCGTGGTGGTGATTTTTTTCCGTCCGGTCCGGTCGGAAATCCGTCCAGGTGGGTCGGAAAAACGGCCATCGAAACGACCTGCACAGATGCCGCATCGTGCCTGGTCGTTTCGATGGCCGGATTTCCGGCAGGCGCCCCGTCGGCCGGTGCGCCGGCCCCGGACGACGAGACGTGCAGAACCGTGTGCCGGGCCCCCGCCGCGGCCCGGCACACGCAGGAGCACCAGGGCGGCCTGGCGGCGACGGCGGACCGGCTCCGGGAACGACAGAGCCCCCGGCGCGCAGGAGCGCCGGGGGCGGAGCCGGTGTGTGACTACGAGGACCACCGTGCCAGCCGAAGCGGACAGCGTCGCGTCCTCGCCCAGCCGCCGGGCAGCCCGAAGACGTGCCCGGCCGTACGGTCATGGTTTGTGCCGTTCTATGACGATTTAGGACGAAGTGGTCTCAGACGCCATGTCGACGAACCGGCTGTAATGCCCCTGGAAGGCCACCGTGACCGTCGCCGTGGGCCCGTTGCGGTGCTTGGCCACGATCAGGTCGGCCTCGCCCGAGCGGGCCGACTCCTTCTCGTACGCGTCCTCGCGGTGCAGCAGGATCACCATGTCCGCGTCCTGCTCGATCGAGCCGGACTCGCGCAGCTCGCTGATCTGCGGACGCTTGTCGGTGCGCTGCTCCGGGCCGCGGTTGAGCTGCGAGAGCGCGATGATCGGGATCTCCAGCTCCTTGGCCAGCAGCTTCAGGTTGCGGGAGATGTCGGAGACCTCCTGCTGCCGGTTCTCCGCGCGGCGGCCAGCACCGGACTGCATCAGCTGCAGGTAGTCCACGATCAGCAGGTCCAGACCGCCCTTGGCCTGCTTGATGCGCCGGGCCCGCGAGCGGATCTCGGTCAGCGACAGGTTCGGGGAGTCGTCCACGATCAGCGGGGCGCCCTCGATGGCGGGCGTGCGCTTGGCCATGCGGGTCAGGTCGTCCTCGGTCACCGTCCCGGACCGGATGTGGTGCAGCGCGACGCGGGACTCGGCGCTGTAGAGGCGCTGGGTGATCTCGGAGCGGCCCATCTCCAGGGAGAAAAACGCCGAGGTCAGGCCGTTCTTGATGGAGGCCGTGCGGGCGACGTCCAGGGCGAGCGTCGACTTGCCCATGGCCGGGCGGGCGCCGATGACGATGAGCTGCCCGGGCTGCAGGCCGTTGGTCATCGCGTCCAGGTCGACGAAGCCGGTCGGCACGCCGGTCATCTTGCCGGTGCCCTTGATCCGGGCGTCGAGCTGGTCCCAGAAGTCGGGGACGTCCTCGCGCACGTAGGCGTAGCCGGCGGTCTGCTCGCGGGTCGCCAGAGCGTCGAGGACCTCGGCCTCCACCGCGCTGCGGACGTCGTCGATGTCGCCCTCGCCGGAGTAGGCGACCTGCGCGATCCGGGTGCTGGCCTCGATCAGGCGGCGGCGCACGGCCCGCTCGTGGACGATCTCGGCGTAGTACGACGCGTTCGCCGCCGTCGGCACCGTCTGGACCAGGGTATGCAGGTAGGAGGCCCCGCCGACCTTGGTGATGTCACCGCGCTTGGTCAGCTCGGCGGCCACCGTGATCGGGTCGACCGGCTCCCCCTTGCCGTACAGGTAGAGGATCGCGGCCTGGATCGTCTCGTGCGCGGGACGGTAGTAGTCGCGCTGCTGTAGCGGGGTGTCGAGGACGTCGGCGATGGCGTCCTTGCTCAGCAGCTGGCCGCCGAGCGCCGACTGCTCGGCGTCGATGTCGTTGGGCGGGACGCGGTCGAAGCCGTCCTCCCGGCCCGAGGGGCGGAACTCGTCGTCAGGAGCGGCGTGGGGTGCGACGATGGACATACGGATCTCCTTCGTGGGGTCTTCTGTGGCGGCCGGTTCTTGACGGGAGTGGCCGCCACAGGTGTGTTCGGATCGTGGCGCGGGGGTCATGCGGGCTGGCCGGCGCGCAGCCGGTCCAGCAGGGCGGCACCGTCGACCGGCGCCGGTTCGGAGGCTTCACGCCGCCGGCGGTCACGCTCGTCGGCCGCGCAGCGAAGGCAGTCCTCCGCCTCGAAGGACGGATGGGCCTGGCACATCTCGACGGCCGGACGGCCCCGCTGCCCGGGCACCGACGGCTGCGGCGCCTCGGGGAAGGTCATCGCGTCCTCCAGGACCTTCCAGGTCGGCTTCATCCGGCCCATCCACTCAGCCACCTGGCACAGGTGCTCGACGTCGGCACCGGCCTCCAGGAGCTCGACGGCCTCGGCGGCGATCAGCGCGGCGCGCTTCGGCAGGAACGGACGCCCGCCGGCCTTCATGCCCTCTGCCCACGCGTCCACCACCGGCTTCGCCGCCGAGGTGTCGCCGGGAACGTCGGTCCCGACGTCCTCCTGGTCCTTCTTCGGCGCGGCCTTCTTGGGCGCCGTCTTCTTCGGGGCGGCGGCCTTCTTCGCCGGGGCCTTCTTGCCCGCCGGGGCCTGCTTCGCCGGGGTGTCGCCCTTCGGCTCCTCCGGCTCCGGGGCCGGGGCCGGACGGTCGGCGGCCGTCTGCACGACCTGGTCGCCGCGACGGGTGTGCAGCGGAGGCTGCGGCGGGTTCTCCCGCCAGTCCGGCGTGTACGCGTCGAGCTTGTCCCAGACGTTGCGCCAGCCCACGTACGCGTCCGGCGGCAGATCGTTGACCTGGTAGGTGCGGAAGGAGTTCTGGATCCCGCCCCTGCCCGTCGACTTCACCAGGTGCCCGTCCTCGGGGTTCACGACGAGGTTGTGCTCGGCGAGCAGCTTCAGCGCGTCCTTGACCATGGTCGGGCTGCACGGCTTCTTGTTGATGCCCGGCAGGAGGAAGCAGAGCTGGTCCACCGACATCCGGCGCAGGCCGCCGCCCTTGCGCCGGACGTTCTCCCGGACCATCGCGCGCAGGATCATGTACAGGTGCAGCGCGGTCCGGGTCATCTCCGGCAGCAGCAGCACCCAGTCACGCACCTGCGTGTGCGTCCAGTAGTCGTTGAGGGTACCGATGAGCTCGAACTCCTCATCGCCGCCGTCGTCCATCAGCTCGGGAGAAGTCGTCATCGGGCCACCGCCTCGGCGGCCGGGGCGGACACGACGTCGTTCGTAGTCGTCACGCGGCCGTTGTACGCGCCGAAGCGGACACCCCCATCGGGGCAGGTCATCGGGTTATGAGAGCAAGATGTAATCAACACGGCGCCTTCGTACGCGGTCGCGACGGTTACCGTCGCGGGCTCCGCGGAGGCGAGCCGGAGGGGGCGGTGCTGCCGGTGGTGCATGGGGTGCGAACTCTCCCAATCGGGTAAGAGCCGCACGTCGGTGATCATCACCAGGTAACCGGACGGGCCTACGAGTGGTGCTGCGTAGACCTCAGGTTCCCGGTTACTCTGACTACTGGTGACCGGGCCCTGCGGGGTGAAGGGAGCCCGGCGTTACCGCCGACGTACGACTCAGGGTCTGTGGCTTGGAGGGCCGGAAGCTGAGTCAAGGCAGTTCAAGGTCGAGGGCCGCTCCTGTTGGCGCAGGGGCGGCCCTCGGCGTTACGGGGCGCGTGCGTGCATGTCGACCATGGTTGAGTCCTCCCGCCGGTTGAGGAAACCGGCGTTGAGCTGGTACGGAGCGCGGGGGCATCTGGTGATCGTGCCGGACACCGGTGTCGTGTTGTACCGGGTTTCCGGCGCG
The DNA here is from genome assembly GCF_055563235.1 of Streptomyces sp. NPDC003248. Lineage (NCBI taxonomy): Bacteria > Bacillati > Actinomycetota > Actinomycetes > Kitasatosporales > Streptomycetaceae > Streptomyces > Streptomyces sp. NPDC003248. Next base: position 5,592 of record NZ_JBVHDT010000026.1, read on the forward strand.
GATACTCCGAGATTTCGTTCGCCGGGAGAGGACTTGCGATGCCGTCCCGCCACGCGGGAAGCGCGGGGCCGTGTCGGCGTAGCGCCGTGTCCCGCTGGCCCACCGTCGGTGGGTACGCGTAGCCTGCTGAACATCGCAGGCACCTCCAGGTACATGGTGGGTGCTTGATCGCGGGCCGGGCTCTCACACACCGGCGTCGCGACCGGCAGGCCCCCGCGGGGGCCTGTTCGCGTTTCCGGCACATCTTCCTCTTCCGGAGCGTGCGGTGGGGTCAGCCCGCTGGTTTCGGCGAGTCGTGGCATGCGCCGCGGGCCTGGACCAGGTGGGCGAGCGAAGTGCCCAGTTCGCCGTACAGGGCAACCGGATCATCGGTGTCCTTCAGGGCCTGCGCCTGGTCGGCCGCGTCGGCGGCGCGCTCAAGTTCGCGAGAGGCCACCGGAGGAAGGACCCCGGCGCGGCTGTGCGCACGGAAGGCTTGAGCGATCTCGCCAAGCCCGACGCTGGCAGGGATGGGGCCAGGGCCGACGGGGGCCGTCGAGGTCGTGAGCCAGCCGTCATCGGCGAGCGCCGACAGCAGCTCGTTGACGATCTCGGGGGCGGAGAGACGCGCGGTGCTCATCCGTCGATCCTTTCAGAGAGGGGGTGGCGGGCCCAGGCGTGCAGCCGGGGCCCGGCCCTATCAGGCGGTCAGACCAGGGAGACGGAGTACCGGAGCTTCCAGCCGTCCGACAGCACGTGCTGGGTGACCTCGACGACGCGGCCGTCCTCGGCGCGGCCGACGTGGTTGATCGTCAGGACCGAGGCGCCGGCCTGGAGACCGAGTGCCTCCGCCTCGTCGGCCGTGGCCGCGCGCAGAGCGACGTCCTCGGTTGCCTCGGTGCCCTGGTCGAACCCGGCCTCGCGCATCCGGCTGATGATGCCGCCGACTCCGGTGTCGACCTGCTCGATGCCGGCGGCCTCGGCGACGTCCACGGGGATGTACGTCGTGGCGAGCTGGATGAGGCGGTCGCCGTCGTACATCTTGCGGGCGCGGACTACTACTTCGCCGTCGCTGCCCAGGATCTCGGCCACGTCAGCGGGCGCGGTCGCGCGCCGGACGTCGACCTCGGTCCGAGGCGTTCCGCCGCTGCGGCGGATCTCGGCGTCGTAGGCGCCGTGCGCTCCGTTCTCCTCGCGCTTCTCGGTGCGGTACCGGCTGCGCGCGTCCCGGAGGACGACCCCGTCGGTGCCGATCGTGTTGCTAGCCATCCGAACTGTGCTCCTTGCCTTGGTTGGTTGAGTCTCCTGGTGCCCGTGCAATGCCGGGCTACGAGCCGATGACCCACTCGTACGCCAGCCGCCACTTCGTACGCGGCATGACGTGCAGGCAGATCTCGACGATCCGGCCCTCGGCGGTCAGTCCCTGGTGTGTGATCTCCAGGACCGCCTGGTCGGCCGGGATGCCGAGCGCCGCGGCCTCCGCCTCGGAGGGGGCGCGGACCTCGATTTCCTCGCGCAGACGGACCTGCGCGTAGCCGGCCTCCGCCAGCCTGGATTTGCTTCCGCCGGGGCCGGTGTTCTGCTCCTCCAGCTGAGGACACTGATCAACGACGTCCGGCGGGAACCAGGAGGTGGCGAGCTGCACCACCTCGCTGACGTCGTCGTTGTCGGGGCGGGCGACAGGCATGACGCGCTCGCGCTTGAGGGCTTTCGCCGCGTGGTGGAGCCCGAGTAGATCGGCGACCCGCTTCGGTGGACGCTCGCGAGCGATCACTGTGGGCAGAGGCTTGTAGACCAAGCCCAGCCTTTTGATCTCGGCGTCGAACGCACCGACGGCACCGCCCTCAGACCTGGCCGTCGGGAGGTAGCGGCTGGTGCCGTCCCGCAGCACCTTGCCCAGCACGAGGCTGACGTACGTGCCTTTGCCACGACGGGAGAACACGAGGCCCTGGTCTTCCAACAGGCCGTAGACATCACGTGCCGTCTGGTACGCGATTCCTTCCGCAGCCTGCAGTTCCGGAACGCTCGGCAGTGCTGATCCGGGCGTGTACACGCCCCGTTCGATCTTCGCCGCGATGTTCGCGGCGATCCGTGGCACCTTTCCGGGCTCTCGCTTCCCCACGTCAGTCTCCGTCTCTTTCGGTATGGGACTCCCTCCCACGACGCGGCCCAGCATGACATGTCTAGTTGTCTTCCGAAAGCCGGGAATCGAGCGAACCGACTTTTGCCCATAAAGCCGCAGGTCAAACGGCTGCACGTCCGACACTTAACTAGACAGGTTGACAGTCGTAGAGACGGGTGCGTTAATCGAATCGCTCACTCCGCCTGACTAGTTAACTCAGGGGGCGGGGCGCGCAGCACAGCCATGTCTTGACGGCGGCGTCGGCGGAGGTCCCTCGCGGGGCTGAGGCTGGCTGACCCTCGTTCCTTGAGAACTCCACAGAGGACGCACCGCAGCCTGAACACGGGCAGAGCGGCCGTCAGAAGTACGCAGGCAACAGTGACAAGCCGTAGGCCCTGCCGCATACGAGTGAAGCAAGCACCTTCTCCCAATGCCGTCCTTGCGGGGCGGGTGGAGCCGAGACGTGCGGTGAGACAAGGGCAAAGATCGCGGGCCCCGTAGGCGTTTGCGACCGGTTCGAGTCCGGTCCGGGGCGCGGCGGCAGGGATGCCGCTCAACTGCGCCGCCCAGACGGCGCGACCCCCGGCACGGCGCTCCACACGCCATATGTGCCGGGGGTCCACGGATCTCCAGAGCAAAGGAACCGATCCGCATGACCATCTTCGCAGTAACCAACGCTGCTCCGCTGCGGCCCCAGGCCGTGACCGACGGAGTCGACGACGTCGTCGCCGAGGCGTGGAGCGTGTTCGGTGAGGTCCAGGACCTGGCGCGGCTCGGCGTCGAGGTCGCGGTGACCGTCCGCCCCGGCGAGATCGTGGCGGACCTGGTCGTCCGCAAGGAGGCCGCGCACCTGCTGTCCACCCTGGTGAAGGAGCTGGAGGACAGCGGCATCACCCGGACCGAGAACGGCTTCCGGATCGCCGGGACGATGTGCCAGGGCAACGTGAGCCTGCGCGTCATCGTCGACAGCTCCGAGGTCACCGTCGAGCAGATGGAGGCCATGGTCGCCGTGGTCGACGTCGACTTCGACGCGTACGCCGGCGGCGACGAGTACACGGAGCGGGCCGCATGAGCGCCGAGTCCGCAGCCCAGGCTGCCGCCGAGGCGGCGCGCAAGGCAGAGGAGGCCAGGCAGCGGGCCCAGGCCGAGCTGCAGCGTCACGGTCAGGCGATGTCCGGGGTCAGGGGGCGCAAGTGAAGCTCCGTTTCCCGTTCCGCGTCGTCCGCACCCGCACGCTCGACGAGCTGCGCGAGAAGGCCGACGCCACCGACACCGCGATCGTGCACAGCGCGGCCGCCCTGTTCGCCCTGCAGACCATGCAAGGCGACCGCGACGGGGTGCTGAAGCTCCTGAACCGGATCGTTGACGACCTCCAGGTCCACATCCTGCGCCGCCACCTCGCGGTGGAGCTGCTGCAGGCGATCGACACGACGGGGCTGCCGCACGAGGTGGCCGAGCAGATCCGCACCGCACGCGAGGCCCTGGCCCGGGGCGGAGAAGAGGTCACAGCATGAACAGCGTCCTGGTCAGCAGGCCCGTGATGGCCGTAGAGAAGTTCGTCCGGGAGCACGGCGACGTCGAGACGTGGTCGTCGGTCGACTGGGAGGTCCACCAGAACCTCACGGAGATCGCGCTGGCCCGCGGGCCGGTCGGCAGCCGCCGCCAGAAGGCCGGCCGCCGGGCGGCGGCGGTGGCCGTGTTCGGCTACGCCTTCGCGCTGTACGCGGTCACCGAGCTGGTGTCCGCGATCCGCGGACCGAAGCCGATGCGCCTGCACTTCCACCTGGCCCGCGTGGGCAGGGGGCCGGGCCGCCGGGCGGATGACCGCCTGCGTTACAGCGGCGACCTCGTGTTCCGCCAGCAGGTCATCCGCGTCGCCGTCCGGAGCGGCGACGCGGTCGACCGCCTGGCCGCTCGCCTCGCCCGCCGCTGAACAACGGACCGCACCGCACACCAGATGACCGCCGGGAGGCGGCCATCCGCATGAAAGGAGCTCGCGTGGCGGCCCGAACCGGCACCACCCGCAGCACCCGGAAGAACACGGCGGCCCGCAAGCCGCCGGCCAAGACGACGACACCCCCGCCGCAGCGCCGACCGGCCGCTGAGGCACCCGTGCCGCCGAGCCCGGAGGTGCGGGAAGAGGCGGAGGCCCGGCTCGCGGACATGCGGGACCGGGCGGCCGACCTGATGGACCGGGCCGCCGACACCCTCGACCTGGCGCGGCAGCAGGCGGCCGAGGAGACGGCGCGGCTGATCGCCACCGCCGAGGAGACGGCCCGCACGATCCGGCAGAACGCGGCCGCCGACGCCAGGAAGGTCCTGGCCGAGGCCGGGGGCGAGGCGGACACCGTCCGCGCCGCCGCCGGCCAGGAGGCCCGAGACCTCCTCGACGCCGCCCGCGCCGATGCGGAACGGGCGGCCGAGGAGATCACGGCGGCCGCCGAGGAAGAGGCGCAGGCCCTGCTGGCCGGGGCTGAGGACCAGGTGAGCGCCGTGCTCGCCGAGGCCGAGCAGCGGGCGACCGCCCTGGTGGACATGCGCCGGGCATCGGCCGAGGCCGCCTACCGAGGCGCCCTGGACGACGCCGCGAAGATCCTGGGTGAGGCCCAGGACCAGGCGGCCGAGATCAAGGCCCGGCGGGCCGTGCTCGACACGGAGCTGGACATCGCCAGCCGGTCGGCGCGGCTGGAGCTCAACGAGGAACTCGCCGAGCGCCGGGCGCAGATCGACGCCGAGCTGGCCCGGTACCGCGAGGAGACCGAGGCGGCCCGGGCGCAGATCGAGGCGGACTTCCGCAAGCTGGGTGAAGCCCACGAGCGGGAGCGCCAGGCGCAGCGCGGCAGGCTCGACGCCGAGGCCGAGCAGCTGCGCACGAAGGCGGTGGCCGACGCCAAGACGGCGGCCGCCGGGATCCGCCAGCAGGCAGACGAGGTGCTGCGGCAGGCGGAGCAGGAACGGGATGCCGCGCGGGAGGCCCGCCGTCTCGCCGAGAAGCGGGCGGCGAGCCTCAAGAAAGAGCGGTCCCGGGGCGACGTCATCAAGCAGGTCAGCCTCTGGGCCGGCCTGGGCGCGGTGATCATCCTGACCGCGTCCGGTGAGTGGGCGTTCGCCAGCATGGTCGGCCTCGGCAACACCCCGATCGGGGACGCCGGATGGGCCCTGCCGGTCGGTCTCGACATCTACGCCGTGACCGCGTTCCGCAAGAAGAAGGACGTGCCGTTCGCGCTCGGTCTGATGGCCGCCACGAACCTGACGTATCACGTGGCGGACATGACCGGCGCCGGCATGAAGGTGGTCGACGGCAAGGAGCACCCCAGCGTCTGGCTCATCGCCGTCGCGGTGATCGTCGTGGTCGCCATCGTCTGGCGGATCCACCGCCTGCTCGAAGACGACCACGAGGACACCGCGAAGCCCGCGCCGACCGGTACCGCCGACGCCGACACCACCGGTAGCGGCACCGGCCAGCCGGGCGGCGGGGACACCGGTAACCCGACCGGTGCCCCGTCGTCTACCGGTAGCGGTAACGGCGGCGGTAATCCGGGTTCTACCGGTAGCGGTAACCCGACCGGTAATCCGGGTTCTACCGGTAGCGGTAAACCGCGTTCTACCGGTGGCGGTAAGCCGGGCGGTACCGGTGGCGCAAGCCCCGGAGGTACCGCCCGCCCGCGCGGCGGTAAGCCCGGCAGGCCCGGCGGCCCGAGCGCCGAGCAGCGGGCAGCGGTAAGGGCCCGCGCCGCCGAGATCCTCTCGGCGGGCGAGACCCCCTCGCCTACCGCCCTCGCCGCCGAGTTCGGCGGCCTCGACCCCGAGTGGGTCCGCAACCAGATCCGCGCCGTCCGCTGATGCGGTACGGCGCGGGCCTGGCCCTCCCCTCCCCTTCCCCAAGCACACCAGTGAGAGGACGCGCATGAGCGCCGCCGACAACGCCGACAAGTGGACACCCGACCGCCTGGAGACGCACGTCGACCGGGCGATTCACCTGGAGCAGCGCCGAGCGCAGCTCCAGCCGATCGTGGACGACCTGCGCCGCCTGGCCCGCGAGATGCAGGCCAAGCTCAAGGAGGCCGAGGCCATCGAGGGCGACTTCCTCGGCCAGTCCCGCATCCGGGCCTGGAACACCGCCCGGCCGCTGTTCAAGGCCGCCGACGACGTCGAGAAGGCCCTGGCCGACCTGGTCTCCTTCAACGCGCGCTTCCAGCGGTCCTACGAGGACCTGCCGGACAAGCGGGCCGAGAAGCGCCAGCGCAAGGCGCTGGCCAAGGGCGGGCAGCAGCAGGCGATCGCCTCCCCGCCGCCCGCCGGTGAGCAGGCCGCTTCCCCGTCGACCGGCCAGTACGGCGGGGTCTTCGACGGGCTGCGGAAGGGAGCCTGAGCCGGTGGCCGCCCAAACCAAGGCAGAACGGACGGCGGCCAACCGCCTGGCGCACTTCGAGCGGCGCCAGGCGGAGCGGGCCGCGCGAGGCCCGCGGGGACTCGCCGAGTCCTGGATGGAGCGGGCCCGCGCGGTCGCCGCTTCTCGAGAGGAGAACGGCGACGCGGAGGCATGGAACGACCTCTCCCGCACGATCGCCAACTGGGTCGCCCGCTACGAAGCGTGACCGGGCGGGTCAATCAATCCAACGTTCAAACCCGGCTGTGACCGCCTCGCGCACGCGTAATGCGGACGCGCGGACACACGGGCGCGCGGACACGCGCGCGCGTACGCGAGGCGGTCACAGTCTGTCAACCCCTTTGGAGATCGAATGAGCGACGACGAGGGCCGGGTGATCCCCTTCCGGCCTGCGGCTGGAGCCCCTCCGCCGCCTCCGCCACCGCCCCCGGCACCACCCCCTCCGCCGACGGCTCCGCCCCGGCCCGCAGCTCCGCCCGCCCCGCCGCGACCGGCGGCGGCCCCGGCGGCGGCCGCACCGGCCGCCGCGCACCCGACCCTCGCCATCCCCGCGCCCGCCTCTCCGCCGCCGCCGGTCCCGGCCCTGCCCGCGACCGGCGGCGGGCCGGCGATACCGGCGACCTTCCGGTCCGGGGGCACAGCCGACACCGGCGACGCCTCCGGCCGGGAGGGAGCCCGCACCGCGATGGTCGTCGCCATCGGCATCGCGGTCGCCGCCCTGCGCGGCATGAACCAGTGGCTGGGTGACCGCCGCCAGCGCTTCCAGGACCAGGCACCTGTCCGGGAGGCCGCCGCGAAGGCCAAGGCCGAGCAGATCAAGGCCCAGGCCGAGCACGCGGCCGCCCTGCAGAAGATCAGCCACGACGCGACGCAGGCCCGCGCCAAGGGCGGGGCCTCCGGGAGCGGATCGGGCGGGTCGAAGGGCGGCGGCGGGAAGTCCGGGGGCGGTTCCTCGGGCGGCGGGAAGTCCGGAGGTGGCAGTTCGGCCGGGTCGAAGGGCCCGGGCGGCAAGGGCAGCACGACCAGCCCCTCCGGCGGTACGGGCAAGAAGCCCGGCGGGAAGGACTCGCCGGGCTCCGGCCGCCCGGGCGCCTCGACCTCGAAGGGGTCCGGCGGCAAGGGGCCGGAGGCGAAGAAGCAGCAGGACAAGCCGTCCAAGGGGATCAAGTCCCCGATGGGCGGCAAGTCCTCGAACTCCAGCGGCTCCAGCCCGGCCCTGGAACGGGCCCGCGGCCGCCAGGAGCGCAAGGCGGCCGGTCAGCAGGAGCGGGCTCAGCGGCGCGCGGCCCGGCAAACGGCCCGGCTCGAGAACCGGGCCAAGGACCAGGACGCCGCCCGCGACCGCGCGAACGCCTCGAAGGACGGCCGCCGGGCGGCGCGGGACAAGGTCCGCAACGCGCGGATCGAGGCACGGGGCGCCCGCAAGCAGCAGGCCGCCGACGCGCGGTTCGCGGCCAAGGAGAAGGAGCGGGAGGCCAAGCGGCAGAAGAAGGAGGACGCCAAGGCCGCCGAGCCGGACCGCACCTCGCTCGGCGCGGCCGCCGCGAAGACGGCCAGGCGCCGACTGAAGAAGCGCCGCAAGAACCTCGCCCCGCCGGTCCTGTCCAAGGTCTCGCGCAAGAAGGGGAAGGGGAAGAAGGCCCAGTCCGCCCCGGCGGCCGCCGCTTCGGGAAAGGGCGCCTCGACGGGCCCGGCGAAGAAGGCCGGCGGCAAGGGCAAGAAGGCGCCGGGGGCGAAGAAGCCGAAGGCCAACCTCAAGAAGGCC
>NZ_JBVHDT010000026.1:13944-55311 GCF_055563235.1 Streptomyces sp. NPDC003248
GCCAAGGCGAAGAAGACCGGCAAAGGCACGTCCACCGGCCCGTCCACTGGCCCGTCCACCGGTCCGGCGACGTCGCCGAAGGTCAACCTCAAGAAGGCCAAGGCGAAGAAGACCGGCAAAGGCACGTCCACCGGCCCGTCCACTGGCCCGTCCACCGGTCCGGCGACGTCGCCGAAGGTCAACCTCAAGAAGGGGTCGGGGGCGAAGAGGCCGAAGGTCAACCTCAACAAGCCCAAGGCCAAGAAGAAGACGTCGACCGGTCCCGGTCCCACGTCGCCGACCGGCACCGGGCCGACGGGGACGGGGCCGACGGGCGGCGGGAAGAAGTGGTTCGGCCGCAAGCCCGGGTCCAAGTCGCGGCGTAACCAGCAGCAGCAGCCCCCGCCCCGGCAGACGCCGCGTACGGACGGCGAGTGGCTGCGCCCGCCGCCCGGGATGAACGCGGCCTACGTCACCACCCTCGAACGGCTCGACAAGGAGAAGCCGCAGCCGAGCGCCCCGCCGGCCGCCATCACCCAGGGGCGGGCGGGGCTTCCGGCCGGGAAGCCGAAGCCCTCGAAGGCCACCACCGCCGCGCCGACCGGCGCGGCGGCAGCACCACAGAAGGGAGCACGCCCGATGGGCACCAGCGGACCGGCCGCGGTGAAGGATGTCCAGTTCGCCGACGCCGAGTTGACGGTCTACGACGTCATCGAGTCCGACGCCGACATGGCCGAGGAGATCACGGCGGGCGCCGAGCACGCCAAGCAGGTCGCCGACCGCTGCCAGAAGCTGGTGAGCTCGCTGGAGTCCCTGCAGGCCGAGCTGGCCGCCAAGAGCGTCCCCGGCCGTCTCCTCGGATGGTGCACCCGCCTGATCGAGCGGGCGGGCGTCGTCGAGACCAAGGCGGACGCCCTCGCCAAGGGCCTGCCCGCCGCGTCGGAGGCCATCGCCCACGCCGGGCAGGTGGCAGCCGACTACGACAAGCACCCCGCCGATGTCACCAAGGACATGGGGCACACCGCACCCGCCGACGCCTCGTATCACCAGGAGTAGCAGTGTCCATGGATCTCGCACGCATCGGCGGCAGGGTCGCCGACGTCATCGCGGACGGCGTCACGTACACGATCATCCTGGCGCGGCTGGCCGCCGCATCGCTGGCCATGCTCTCGCTCAGCGAGGCCGTCCGGGGCGCCTTCAACTACGTCGAGGAATGCGCGACGTCGGTCAACAGGCTGGCCGACACCGCCGCCGGCCTCGGCGTGGACGACGCGGTCGTCAGCGCGCACAACGACGCGGCCACCGTCATGCGCGGTGTCCTCGCCGACGCCGAGTCGCTGTCCAACGAGGCCGCCGAGTTGTCGCGCGACTTCGAGGCCGCCAAGGCCGAGCACGAGGCCGACTACGGGCCGGTGCACGAGGCGATGACGAACAAGCCGGGCGCCATCGCCGACCGGACGTACTACAGCAACCGCTGAATCCCCTGGTGGGGCGGCCGGAGCCTGCGGGCCCGGCCGCTCCCTTCCGTTTCTGACCGGAGGTACCTTCCATGCTCGTCGCTCGCGTGCGTGCCGTGGCCGGCCGCGTCGCCACCGTCGCCGGGTCCGCGGTTCTCACCGGGGGCCTGTTCGCCGAACCCGTCGCCCTCCCCGGCGTGTTCGCCGCCGCCGCAGCCGCCGGTGTGGGCCTGGCGACGAACGGCAAGATCCTCCGTGCCCCCGACGCCGCGAAGGGCACGGCCATCGCGGTCTACGCCGCGCCGCACGCGGGCGTCGCCGCCCTCCTGGTCGGCGAGCGCCTGGCGCCGGACGGCACGGTGTCCGTGCTCGTGCAGGCGGGCATCGTGGCGCTGTGGACCGGCGCCACCTGGTGGATGCGCCCCGGCCAGCTGGCCCGCGAACTCGTCGACGAGAGCGTGGACCAGGAGATCGCCGAGGCGAACGGGGAGGACACCGACGCGGCCACCGAGGTCGCCATCCCCGAACAGCCCGCCTACGCAAGCCCGGCCGCCCGCTGGTGGGCCGAGGAGATCGCCGTCGAGGACGGCATCGCCCCCGGCACCGTGCTCCTGGAGCACGACCAGGTCGACGAGAACTGCGTCGCCGTCATCTTCGGTTCCGGCAAGCGCGGAACGCCCGTCACCGTGCCCAGCGACGCCAAGGCCCGCCTGTCGGCGTACCTGGACGTGCCGGAAGAACTGATCGAGATCGGGCCGGTTTCCGGGCGCGGCGCGGGAGTTCGGCTTTTGGTCGTCGGCCAGCGGCCCAAGCCCGCCGAGGAAGAGAAGAAGACCAGCAGCAGTGACGAAGAGGTGTGGGCGGAAATCGCCGCCACCGCAATGCCGGGTGTCGAACTCGTCGAGGCGGCCACCTACGAAATCCGAAGGGAGCTCACCTGAAATGCCGGTCGTCAAAGAATACGTGCTGAGCACCCCGCCGGGCGGGGTGAAGCGGTACGACCACGAAGCCCTGTGTGACCTGCTGAAAGTCGATGACCGGAGCAGGGTCATCTTCGAACAGGGAGTAGGGCGTGAGGCAATCGTGAGGATCTACCCCTCGAACCCGCTCATGAACATGCGCGAGATCAGCGTCAACGACCTGCTGATGGATGAGCGCGGCCGCATCGTGCTCGGCACCTATTACGACAGTTCCCCGCTGCGTTTTAGGCTGTTCGACCCGAAGACCGGAAACGCGCAGCGCGGCGCGGTATTCGGCACCACCGGCGCCGGGAAGTCCCGCCTGTGCCAGGCGATCCTGATCGCCTGCAAGCTCTCCGGGATCGTCGTCCACCTCGCCGACCTCAAGTCGGGGCAGTCGGTTCCCGAGGCCAAGGGACAGGTCGCCACCCGGGTCACCACGCAGTACGAGACGATCCTGATGCTGCGGGGCCTGGTCGCCGAGGCCGAACGCCGGATGAAGGCGTACGCCGAGATGGGCCGCTCCGGGTTCGTCAAGGATCTTCCGGACCCGCTGGTGTACGGGATCGTCGACGAGGCCAACCGGCTGCTGGAGAAGGGCGCTCCGTTCCGCGACGAGGGCGCCTACCTCATCAAGGAGCTCGGGCGGACCGGCCGGAGCGTCGGCGTCGGCATCATCATCCTCGCGCAGGCCGGCCACCTCGACGAGCTCGGCGGCAGCGACACGTTGCGCGCCATGTTGAAGGAGGGCGAGGTCATCCTGCTGCGCTGGAGCAGCGGCATGATGCAGCAGCTCGTCTCCGACGGCCTGCTCCCCCGCGGCGAGGCCCTCCAGCCGATCCCCAAGGTCGTCGGCCGCGTCCAGCGGGTCCGCCGGTACAACGAGGTGGCCACCGACGACGACGAGGACGCCAACTCGCAGGGAATGCTCTACCACCTCACCGGCGCCCGCCCGATGAGCATGGCCCGCACGTTCATCGTCGGCTCCGTCGAGCCGACCGAGGGCTTCGACCCGCTGATCCTCTCCCTGTACGGCGACCACGCGCCGCCCGGCGAGCCCATCGACCTCATGGCGTACGTGACGGAGAAGGAGCTCAAGGCCCTGCGCGACGCCCCCGACGGCGACGGCCCCGCCGCTGCCGCCGCGGCCGCCGCGCCTCCCGAGCAGTCCACCGCGCCGAGGACGACCGCGCAGCGGATCCTCGCCGTCCTGCCGGCGGACGGCATGACCGAGCCGGAACTGCTGGCCGCCCTCAACGCGGACGGCGGCCGCGAGGTCAGGCGCGGTTCCGTGATGACCACCGTCAGCACCCTGCGCGGCAAGGGCCAGCTGGCCCGCCCCGACGGCAGCAACCGCATCGTCCCCGTCCAGCAGGGCGGCTGACCCTCCCGCAACGACCAGGACCCCGGAGACCGGATCTCCGGGGTCCTCGCCGTCCCCCACCCTCGTCACAGAAGGAGGCACCCGTCATGGTGTCCGAGCCCCGCAACCTCACGGACCAGCCCGAGGCCGAGCGTCTGATCAAGGACGCCTACGACGGACCGGCGTACGACGGGCCGACCTCGTACCGCGACCACAGCCCCACCCCCCGCGTCGGCACCGCGCCGCCCGTGCCGCAGACCGGCCGGGCCCCGATGTCGCAGCGGGCCGTCGACGTCAGCACGATGATGCTGTCGGCCAGCGCCGCCACCATCCCCCCGGGCGCCATCGTCATCGGCGTCATGCTCGCCTCCGGCTCCGCCAACCCCACCGTGATCGGCATGATCTGCGCCGCACCGGCCGCCGTCGCCGTTCCGATCTTCGCCGTCGCCCGCGCACTGCGCCGCGCCAAGGAGGTCGCGCAGGCCGCCCCGCCCACGCACCACCACCACTACGAGGGCACGGTCGTCCAGGACCACAGCAGCGTCACCACGACCACGCGCGGCATGATCGCCCGCACCAACAACGACCTCCGCCGGTGACCGACGCTCTCCCCTGGACGACGCCACCCGCGCCCGGGCCACGATCCCCGTGGGCCTGGACCGGCTCCGCGAACTCGCCCTCGGCGACATCGCCGACATCGAGGACACGGCCGGCGCCCTGCAGGCCCTGCACCACGGCGGCGACTCACGCGACGGCGCCCTGGACGTCCTCGCCGACCTGCTCGACGACATCGCGGCCCGCTGCGACGACGACGGCCAGGAGCACGCCGCCGAGCACCTCAGCGAGGCGGCCGCCGCCATCCGGGGCCAGGCCATCCCCCGCCTCCGCAGCGCACTGGCCGACCTCGAACGGCTCCCCGGCGAGTAGCCGCCCCCTCGCAACGCACCAGATGAACACCCATCAGACCTATTAGCCCCAACACCCCTAACCGGAAGGTCCCGTCATGGAGTTAGAGCCCGGCAAGCGCTACGAGTTCACCGGCACCCTCACCCCCGCCGCCCCGGCCGCCGCGGCCGCGTCCCGGATGCCCGGCTGGGTGTACCGGGGCGGGATCGGTCTCGCCCTGCTCGCCGCCCTGTGGCTGATCGGACAGCAGGACAAGGCCGCCCCCGCCGGTACGCCGAGCCCCACGGCCACCACCCAGCCTGCCGACGCCCGTCCCGGTCAGGAGGTGCACAAGTGACCGGCTCCGCCATCACCGTCAGCCACGGCAGCGACTTCTTCGGCGTCGACACCGTCCCCGTCAAGGCCGTGCGCGAGCTCGGCGAGTACGTGCGCGGCATCCTCCCGGCCGCCGACCGGGAGCCGCTCGCCCGGCTCCTGGAGACCGCCGGCGAAGCCGAGCGGCGTATCGACTCCGATCAAGCCGCGCTGCTCGCCGTCCTGCTGCGCCGCACCGCCGCGGCGAAGGGCCTGAAGAAGAAGTACGCCGAGATCGCCGCCCGGCTCGGCATCGCGGCCGCCAACTCCGTCGCCGACGCCGAGCCGTGGACCTGGACGCTCACCGACGAGGGCAGCGACTCATGAGCGACATCGACGCCCGCCTCGACGCCGCCAGCACCACCGTCCTCGCCGAGATCTCCCGCACGGACGCGAAGTCCGGCGTGCTGCTCACCTCGTTCAGCCTGCCGCTGGCCGCGCTTGTCGCCGCCGTGCCCGGGCACGCCTTACCGCCCGCGGCCGCCGTCCTCATCGGGGCCGGCACCGTCGGCCTGGTCGCCGCGATGCTCGTCGTCCTCCTGGTCGTCCGCCCCCGGCTGACCGGCGCCCCGCGCGGCAGCTTCCTCTACTGGTCGCTGTGCACGCCCGAGGACCTGGTGAAGGACCTGCAGAACCCCGGCGACCGTGCCGCCCACGTCATCCACCTCTCGCGGATCGCCCGCCGCAAGTACCGCGGCTTGCGCCTGGCCGGCGACATCACCGGTGCCTCGCTCGTCACCCTCGCCGCCGCCCTGCTCGCCGCCCTGATCTGACCGAGGAGACACACCATGCACGTCGGAAACCGCATCGAGCTGACCGCCGAGATCGAGGCGTTCGGCCGCGTCGCCAAGGTCGGCGACCAGGGCGTCATCCAGGAGATGCACACCGGCGGCCACCTCACCGTCCGCATGGACGACGGCCGCCCCCAGTTCCCCCGCCGCGAGGAGGTCACCGTCCTCGACGTCGCCGCCCCGGGCTCGACCTGCGAACGCGACCTCGCGGCCGCCAAGCGCGCCCGCCGGGTATGGGGCTGCACCTGCGGCGCCGACAACCCGGCCTCGTACGACGCCTGCCACGAGTGCCAGCGCCCGTCCTGGAGCTGCGCGGCCTGCGGCACGGTGAACACCTGCGGACGCAGCGACTGCAACGAGTGCGGCAACACGATGCCCGCCGAACTCCTGGGCAGCCGGGAGGAGGGCTTCGAGATGACGTACGAGGAGTGGATCGCCACCCAGATCGGGCCCCGCGTCGTCGGCGGCCGCTACGACCACGGCGACGACGCCACGGCGTACGACGTCCTCGCCATCGACCCCGGCCCGCGCCCCCTCGGAACCTGGCCGGTCTGGCAGATCACCGTGCGCGGCACCGACGGCCAGGAGCGCACCCACTGCTCCGGCTGGGACCCCTGCCGCGACCGCGTCCGCACCGACCAGACCCGTTAGACCCAACACCCCTAATGGTGAGGTTCGGGCGGATCCGCCCGCACTGTCACCGCCACACGACAGCATGAGCCCGGGGCCGCCGAAACCGGCCCCGGGCTCTCTGAGAGGAAACCATGGCCACCACCGACAGCCCCACCACCGAAGGACCCGTCTTCTCCGCCGAGGCGTACGCCGCCGTCGAGAAGGCCGCCAAGGGCCGCCGCGCCCTGTACGTGCCCAGCGTCCTGGAGCACGCCGCCGAACTCCTCACCGCGCTGTGGGCCGCCGGCGAGAAGCACGGCGTCACCCCGACCGACTGGAACTGGACGACCGACCTGGCGGGCGGCGCGCTCGACGTCGTCTCCCGCCAGTACGAGTACGAGAGCGCCCCGAAGCCCGGGGCGCACCATCGCCGAGGTCGTCTCCCTGCAGGGCCACCTCGTCAGCGCCCTGAAGGAGCTCGGGCTCACCGCCCGGCTCGGCGGCCCGGGCGTCATCGTCGACCGCGGCCCCGACACCCCGCGCGGCGGCTACCACGGCGACGCCGACGTCGACGTCCGCATCCACAGCGACGGCGGCTGGGCGTTCTCGTTCGCCGCCCAGGGCGCGTCCGTCATGTCGATCGTCGCCCCGGCCTCCCAGGCCGGCGCCTCCCAGGTCGCCGAGATCATCCGCGCCTTCGTGCGGGGCGAGCTCGGCAACGTCTTCCGCTACTGACCCCACCCCGACCGACCCGGCGGGGCCGCCGAAACCGGCCCCGCTCCTCTTGAGGAGCCCCACCGTGACCGACTGGTCCAGTACCACCCTTGTTCGCGTCGCAGACGACTACGGCCGCGAGATGGGTGACAGCAACGCCCCGCTCGACAGCCGCTTCGGCCGCTACCTCGCCCAGCACATGAACGACCTGTGGGACGAGGACCGCACCGACCCGGCCGCCTTCCTCGTGTGGGCCTGGAGCGTCGGCACCGGGCCGATCATGTCCCCCGGTTACGTCCGCATCCGCCCCGACGTCGGCGCCGTCCGGCTCACTCAGTCCCAGGAGGACGGCCGCCTCCTGGTCGAGGTCGAGACCCCCGTCCAGCACGGCCAGCTCGCCCCCAGCGTGCGCCCGCCGTACGCCGCCGTCCGCGACTGGGAGACCGACCGGTACGCGTACTCCTCCGACGGCCCCAGCCCCCTGCAGGCCCCCCAGGACGAGTCCAAGCCCGCGCTGCTCCTGGCCGCCACCCTGCGGGTGCCGGCGGACGGCTGGACACTGCACCGGCCCGCCGGGAAGTGGCCGGTCGAGGAGCTGCTCATCGACGACGCCAAGCAGGCCGTCGCCGTCGCCGTGGCGGCCATCAACCGCGACGTCGGCCCGATGGTGGCCAAGCTCGTCGGCGCCGAGGGCGGCCACTGGTGAGCGGCCTGCCCGACCCGGCGGACCTGTCCCACGCCGCGCTGATCGCCGTCCTGATGCACCACGGCGGGAGCATGGACCTGCCCGCCGCCGCGTTCGAGCCCGACGCCCTCGGCGACGGCCGCGGCGCCCACCACGCGCTGCAGATCACCGCGCTCGACGACCACACGGTGCGGCTGTCCGTCGTCGCCCGCCCGCCCGGCGACGACAACGCCGGCATCGAAGTCCACCACCCGTGATCACCCCCCGCGTACGAGAGGATGGAGGCATGAGCGAGGACGAACTGCTGCGCCGCCTGAACGAGCTGGAGGGCAAGGTCGCGCGCATCGGCGAACTCGAGGCGGAGGTCGCCCGGCTGCGCGAGGACGCCGCCTCCGCCCGCGCCCTGGCGGGCATGGCCGACCGCGACGTCGCCGAGATGCGCACCACCATGCGCGGCCACACCGGCGTGCTCAACGCCCTGCGCGAGACGCAGCTCGAACACGGCCAGGCCCTCAACGCGGTGAACGCCACCGTGCGCCAGGTCGCCGAGGTCCTCGGCGGCGTCGCCGCCGGACAGATGCAGATCGCCGAGCAGCTCGCCGAGCACCGCGAGATCCTCGACCGGCTCGACCCCGGCGAACCGCAGTCCTGACCGCACCGCGCAGCGCCCCCGACGGACCACCCGCCGGGGGCGCTGTCGTCTTCCCGGCCGTCGCGCGAGAGGAGCCGAACACCGTGCGTGTCCCCGGTCTGCTGTACGCCGCCCTGCACGCCTGCCACCCACCCGGAACCCTCCCGGACTGGCTCACCGCGCGCGGCCCGCGCTGCGCGACCGGCACCGCCGCCGACGTCGACCAGGAGCACGCCGAGGAACTGGCCGACCTGGTCGCCACGGCGTGGTGGGAGTGCCTGCAGGACGACGCCGCCGACCCGTTCACCGCCGCCTTCGCCGCCGCGTGCGAGGCGTACCTCCACCCCCCGCCCCGTCCGCCGGCCACCGCATCGGGAACACCCCGGCTCGACCCGAACGACGGCCGCGGCCGTCTCCGCGCCGACACCGCAGACCGGTGACCGCGCCACCGCCCGACACCCCTTTGAAGCCCCCGACCGCGCACCCAGCGGTCGGGGGCTTCTGTCGTTTGGGGACCGGTCCCCGCGCACCGGAACACGTCGCGCGAACCGGGGACGGTCCCCCCGACGGGGGTGTCACGGGGACCGTCCCCCTGACACTCAGTCGGGGACCGAGCGGCCACGAAACCGCGCCGACCAGCGGGTAAAGCGGGGGCAAAGTGTGCGCGGAACGCGGTCCCCGAAGAACACCAAGAACAAGCAAAGCGCGTGTGCGCCGGGGGTCGTCACGGGACGGAGGCGGGGACCGTCACGGGGGCGCCGGGGCGGTCGCCCGGGGGCCGGGAAGGGGGCCGTCGACGACGACGGCGACGCCGTCCGGCGGCGCGGTCCGGCCCCCGTCGGCCTCGCCGCGGCGACGACCGCCGGCCACCGTCCGCAGTCACCTCCCGGGGAAACCGTCCGCGAATCGCGGACGGCTCCCGGGCCGGGTTCCCCGCCCGGCAGGGCCGCCCGGACGCCTCCCGACAGACCTCCTGGCAGACCTGTACCGAGCCGGCCGTCCCACCAGGCCAGACGTCTTTTCGGCAACCGTTGATCTAGAGCTACTGTCAATGATCCCTGTGGCTGATTCGATCACCTGTCCACAGGTTCAAGATCAGACAAGACCTAGGCACAAAGGGACCTCCCCCCGGCGGGGGAGGTCCGGCACGGCCGGGCCGAACAGCGCACAAGCGCACAAGCGGGGAGGGTGGCCGGATGGCCTGGCTGACGAAGATCAAGGCGGACGCACAGGTCGAGTACCGGCTGCGCGAGCAGGCCGGATGCGGTGTCGTCGAGGCCGACGCGGCGGAGACCCTCGTCCTGGACGACTCGGTCGACGCCGCCGTCGACTACCGGCTGCGACCGGAGGGCGACGGCCACCTGGTGTGGGTCGGCAGCGGCATGAGCACCTTCGGGTACGCGGCGGGCGAGCGCCTGGACGACGAAGCGAAGGACGCCGCACGCCGGATCATGAACGGCTGCCACCCCGCGACCGGCGCCCGGCTGCTCGCCTCCACCGCCTCGGTGCGCGTCCACCCCGACGCACACCTGACGGTGGCGCGGCTGACCGAGGCGATCGAGGCGCTGGCCGCCGAGAAGGGTGTCGAGCCGGCCGACCTGCTCGCGGGCAAGCCGAAGCAGCAGCGCGAGCTCGCCACCCAGCAGCGGATGGTCAACCGGTTCGGCGAGGGCCAGCGGCTCCAGGTCGGCACGCTGCACAAGCTCGCCCGCGCGGCCGGCCTCGACCTCGCCGACGTCTACGGCACCGACACGGTCGAACGGGCGTGGGCGAGCAAGGACAAACGGATCGACACCCGCGTGCGCGGATGGGACCTCGTGCTCGATCTGCCGAAGTCCGACAGCACGGTGTCCGGGCTCATGCGCGACCTCGACGAGCGCACGTTCCGGGAGCTGGTGCAGCGGGCGAAGGACGACACGGTCCGCCAGGCCGAGGAGTGGATCGGCTACTCCGTCACCGGCGAGGACGGGGAGAAGGTGCGCATCGCGACCGGCGGTCTGCTCGGCTGGTCGGTGGAGCACCTCGCCGCCCGTCCGGTGACGCCGGGCGAACCGGGAGACCCGCACCTGCACGTCCACGTCACGATCGCCAACATGGCGCTGTGCGAGGACGGCGAGTGGCGGGCCGTCGCCAACTCGGGGAAGGACTTCCACCGGCACGCCAAGGCCCTCGACGGCTACTTCAAGGCACGGGTGCGGGAGCTGACGTACGAGACGTTCGGCGTGCGCCGCGAGTACAACCCGGAGACCCGCGCGTGGGAGATCCGGCACGTCCCCGAGGAGCTGCGCGACGCGTTCTCCCGCCGGCACATCGCGCTCGACGAGCGGGTGGGCACGGACGCCTCGCGGCAGGACCGTCAGCGCGTCGCCGACGAGACCCGTCGCGCGAAGGTCGACGCCGACGCGTCCGGGATGAGGGCGAGCTGGCGCACCCGCGCCGAGGCGGTCGTCGGCGACGTCGACGCGATGGTGGCGGCCGCCGCGCCCGGGCCGCCCGACGGCAGAGGCGGTGCGGGCATCGACGGTCCCGGCGGCGGCCCGCAGCGGCCCGGCCCGGACGACCTCGCGCGGATCGTGTTCGACCCCGAGACCGGGCTGACCGCGTCGGAGAAGTCGTTCTCCCGCGCGCAGCTGCTCGCCGCCGTGGCGACGGCGATGGAGTTCGGCATCGGCGCCGAGCCGGGCCTCCTGGACGACCTCGCGGACCAGGTCCTCGCCGTCGAGGGGTACGCGGTGCGCCTGCCGCACGTCGGCTCCACCGTCATGTCGTCGACGGACCGCTACACCACCCGCGACATCCTCGACGCCGAGGAACTCGTCACCGGCCAGGCCCTGGCGCGGTTCGACGAGGGGACGGTGCAGCTGACCGCCGAGCAGGCCGCGGCCGCCATGTCCGTCTTCGAGGTCGCCAACGGCTTCGCCCTGTCCGACGAACAGCGCGCCGCGATCGAGCGGACGCTGACCGCCGGGCACGGCATCGACGCGCACATCGGCGCCGCCGGCACCGGCAAGTCCACGCTCATGGAAGCGTGCCGGATCGCGTGGGACGCCACCGGCCACACCTACGCCGGCGCCACCGTGTCCGCCGTCGCCGCCAAGAGTCTGGAGGACGCGTCGGGCATCCCGGCCCGCTCGATCGCCTCCTGGCTCCAGCAGATCCGCGACGGCCAAGGGCTCACCGGCATCGACGTCCTGGTCGTCGACGAGGCCACCATGTCCAACGACCGGCAGGCCGCCGTCCTCATGACGGAGGCACAGCGCACCGGCACGAAGCTGGTGGCGATCGGCGACCCGCAGCAGCTGCAGGCGATCGGCCCGGGCGGATGGTTCAAGGAGGTCCACCGGCTCGTCGGCGGCCTGGTCCTCACCGAGAACCGGCGGCAGCGCAACGACGCCGAGCGCGCCGCCCTGGAGGTGTGGCGCACCGGCGACCACGAACAGGCCCTGCGCATCCTGGCCGACACCGGCCGGGTGCACGCCACCGAGAGCGCCATCGAGGCGCACGGGCAGATTCTGACCACCTGGGACGAGGTGCGCGGCCGCTGGAGCGACCCGCACGACCTGATCGACTCGCTGACCGTGCTGGCCGCCAAGAACAGCGATGTGGACGTGCTGAACCTGGGGGCGCAGCAGATCCGCCGGCAGCGCGGCGAGCTCGGCGCGGAGCACCGCTACGCCCTGTCCGGCGGCGCGGAGCTGACCCTCGCCGTGGGCGACCTGGTCCGCGTGCGCCAGAACGACTACCGCAGCCGCCGCGGCGAGGGCCCCGACGTCCTCAACGGCTACCGGGCCGTGGTCACCGCGATCGACGAGGACCACCGCGTCGAGATCACCTGGCGCGACAAGAAGACCAGCGAGACCGTGTCCGCCTGGTACGAGCCGAAGGCCCTCAGCTCCGGCGCCCTCTCCCTCGGCTACGCCATGACGGTCGCCGCGAGCCAGGGCCTCACCAGCGAGGTGAGCCTGCTCTACGGGCACGGCGCGAACGCCTTCGCCGTCTACCCGGGCATCACCCGCGGCCGCGCCGAGAACCACCTGTGGCTTCCCCTGGCCGCCATCGAGGACGACGACACGCAGGCCCGTCTCGGCGAGGCCCGCACCGAGGCCGAACGGCTGCACCGCGCGGTCACCGCCTTCGCCAAGTTCCTCGGGCAGGACCGGGGCGATTCGATGATCTCCGACCTGCTGCGCGAACCGCCGGCCCCCGCCCGCGTGCCCGTCCAGGCCGTACGCGATGACGAGGCCGCCGCCCGTGCCCGCGAGGGGGCCGTCGCCCAGGCCCGAGAGGAGTCCGAGGCCGCGCTGCGGCGGGCCCGGGCGGCGACCGCCGTCTCCACCGGCCTCGCGCGCCAGGCGCAGGAGGAGGCGCTGCGGGCCGCCGCCGAGGCGCAGGGGGACACCGCGGCCGCCGATGTCGCCGTGCAGGTGCAGCCCGCCACCGAGGACGACGCCCGTGAGCGGGCCGCCAGCGAGAAGCGCCTGGCGGAGATCCAGCGCCTGCGGGAGATGGCCTCGGTGCAGTCCTGGAAGACCCGGCCGTACGGCAAGCGGTCGGACGCCGACCTGGCCCGGGCGATCGGGCTGGCCTACGAGCGGGCCGGGATCGCCGAGCGCGCCGCGGTGCAGAAGGCGGAGGAGGCCCGCGCCCTCGAGGAACGCCTCGCCGAGGAGAAGGCGTCGGGGCAGACCCGTGGGCAGGCGTTCGTCGCCGCGGCCGCCACCGTGCTGGACCAGGCGGAGGCCAAGGCGAAGGAGGCGGCCGAAGAGGCCGGCCGCGCCCTCAACGCACGGAAGGAGGCGGAGCAGAGGGACACCTATCTGCGCGAGTACCTGGAGCCCAAGCGGGACCTGAGCTTCATCGAGCGGCGTCGCGCCAAGCTCACCCTGAAGCGGTTGGAGGCCGACATCAGCGACGTGTCCGCCGAGCGCGCGGCCCTGCGGGCGGAGGCGAGCCGGGCCGCGAACGCGGCGGACCAGGCCCGCGACGAGGCGTGGAAGCTGGTCCGCGAGAGCAACTTCGTCGGGCAGTTCCGCGACCTCGATGCCGACAAGCCCGCGCCGAAGGACATCGACGTCGTCACCGCGCGGCTGGCCGCGATGCGCGAGCGGCTGCCCGACGTCGAGATGCGCCTGGACCGCCGCGACGCCCAGAAGCTCGCCCGCCTGCAGGGCGAGGTGACCCAGTACACCGACGCGGCCGCCAAGAGCCGGAAGGCCGTGGCGGCCGGGCAGGCCGAGCGTGCCCTGCGCAAGACCATCGCCACGAAGTACCCCGAGCTGCACGACATCGAGACCAAGGCCCGCCGCTCGCACATCGTGGAGCAGAAGCGCACGGCCGCCGAGCAGTCCCGGGCCCGGGCGCAGGAGTCGGCCGGCTACCACCACCAGCCGCCCTCTCAGGGCCGTGGAGGGCCGTCTGCGGGCCGGTAAGACCTGTTGGGTCCAATAGGGCCAACGGGTGCTGAACAGCAACGAAAAGGCCCCCGGCACACCGGGGGCCTCGCTGTGGGCGGGAGGTCAGGACGCGGCCCGGACTCGCAGGTCGCGCAGCATCACCGAGAAGTTCGGTGAGTCCGGGAAGGGCTGCCGGTTGCCGATCCGCCGGTAGCCCCACGCCTCGTACAGGGCCTCCACCTTCGGGTGGTCGGGGTCGACCAGGAGCACGGCCAGGGCCTCCGGCCGGTCCTCGATGAGCGCGGCGTGCAGCCGCTCGGCGGTCCCGGTCTTCCGCCAGGCCGGGCGCACCATCAGCTCCGAGACGCTGAAGGTCGAGGCGTCCGCCGGCGGCTCGCTCAGGTGCTCGCGCCACCACTCCCGGTCAGGGGCCGCCGGGGCCCCGTACGCGAAGCCGACCGGCTCGTCGCCGTCGTAGCCGATGACGCAGGCGAAGCCGGGATGGCCTCCCCAGTGGTCCACGAACCAGGGGAAGCGCTGGTTGAACTCGTCGTCCATCTCGTCGGCGTAGGCGTCCGCGTGCACGTCCAGGAGGGTCTGCCGGATGGTCGGCAGGTCCTCGTGGCCGAAGCGGCGGAGTTCGACGGTGGTGGTCAAGAGCTGCTCCATTCGGTCCGGTAGCGGTCCATCCACTCGTGCGCGATGTGCGCGGAGGGGGCTTGAGCGATCAGGTCGCGCTGGAAGTCGCCGAGGAGCTGCCGCATCCGCCCGGGCAGCGGCGTGCCCTTCATGGTGGTGAAGACCTCGCCGCTGGTCTCACACGCCTGCTCGACGTCGCCCTGGTGCAGCTGCGCGAGGGCGAGCCGGGCCGTGGTGTGCGCGCGGTTGCGCCGGTAGGACTCCGGCAGCGCCGCCAGCGCCCGGTGGGAGGCCGCCTCCGCCTCTGCCGGGTGTCCCACGACGTCCCGCACGATCGCGGTCAGCGAGTACAGCTCCGCCGGACCGTAGAAGGCGATCCACGTGGAGCACGGTTGCGCCAGGTCCGCCTTCGCGAGGGCGTCCTCGGCGCGCCCGAGGCAGCCCAGCGCCGCGCGGGCGTCGCCCTGGTGCGCGAAGCCGACGGCGGTTCGTGCGTGAGCGAGGGAGACGTGCAGCGAGCTGCGCCGTGCGACGGCCGTCGCCTGGGCGGCCTGGGAGGCCGCCACCGCCTCGGGGTACTCGCGGCGCTGCCGGGCGAGCATCGCCCGCAGGTTCCACACCTGCATCGCCATCTCGGAGTCCTGCGCCAGGCCCGCGAGGGTCAGCGCCCGGTCCAGGTGGCGGCCGGCTCCGTCGAGCTGCCCGGCGTCGATCAGCGACCACGCCGCCGTCGCGGTGAAGTCGGAGGCGAGTGCGAACAGCCGTTGCCGTACGCGCTGGGTGGTGGACTGCTTCTGCAGTCTCAGGGCCTCGGCGGCCCCGTCGACTGCGGCCTGCTCCAGGCCGTGGCCGCCGCGTTCGGCGTCCAGCGCGACTAGGCGCTCGACGTCGTCACGCAGCCGGATCACGTCGGAGGTGCCGACCCGCGAGGGCCGCGCCGAGGAAGGGGAAGCGAGGGGTATGGCGGCGGCCGCGGTGCCGGCGGCCGCGCCGAAGAACTTGCGACGGCGCACGTCGGGGTCCTCCGATGGTGCTGGGACGAGCTGCTGAGACTTCCCCCGGGGCACGAACCCTAGAGCCGTGACGGGCAGACCGGTGACGATCTCCAGGCCCCTGCGCTGGCGTTCCTGCGGCCACCGGGTCTTCCTCGACAGCCAGCGGAACACCGTGCGTTCCGAGGTGGTGCCGTCCCGGCCGGTGAAGCCGCCGATGGCCTTGTTCACCTCGTCGGCCAGTTCCCCCGGCGACATCTGGTGCTGGTCCATCCAGGCGGCTAAGGACTCGTTTCTGGTGTCCGCCACGACAGCACGGTAGGGCGTGCGCCCCGGCTGCGGGAGATAACGGAAGAGTCAATTTGTCAGTCGGCCCGAGGCGAGCCGGGCCAACTTCGTCATGCACCCCGAGCGGTGACGGGCGGTTAGGTGTTGTGTACGGCCCCGCCGCGCCTCATCCCCCGTAGGCGCGGCGGGGCACCGCCCACCTGATTCACCTGCTGAGGGCAGCGATGAGTGCAGGAACTCCCCAGGATGACGCCGCTGCGGCCGTGCTGTACGTCTGCGCTGACCGCGGCACCCTGATGCCGGGCCTGGCCACCGAGCGCGCGGAAGAGGAAGGCCACGCCTTCGCGGAGCAGCACCGGCTGACGATCACCGAGGTGATCACCGACGAGTACGGCGAGCCCGACCCGGCCCGGCGCACCGGGTGGCAGCGGGTCAGGAAACTCGCGGAGGCCGGCACCGTCGCCGCGGTGCTCGTCCGCTGGCCCGCCGCCATCGCCCCGGAGGCCGCCCACGAGTTCCGCCACCGCGAGACCAACTGGCTCCAGGAGCACGGCGTACGCGTCCGCTACACCTGGGCGCCGCTGGCCAAGGCGGGCGGTGAAGTCCGGTGAGCCTGCTCGATCAAGACCACCCCTGGATCGGCCGCGAGGTCGAGGACACTGCGACCGGCCGTCGCGGAACCCTGCGCGCCATCGCCCCGGATGACGGCGTGAGGCCCCGCCTGATGGCCTGGCTCCAGCCGCCCGGCGGCGGCATGGAATGGACCACCGACCCGGACGCCCTCGACAACCCCGCCCCCATCACGCCGGAAACCCTCCCCGCCTCATGACCAGCCACCGGCGACGCCGACGCCGCGGACTGCCCTGGTGGGCCTGGTGGCAGACCTGGCTCCTCGGCGCCGCGCTCACGGCCCTGGTCCTCGTGATCATGCGGCCCCTGTAGACCCCGGCTGGACCGGGGGCGGACGTCACACCCCCCGGTTCAGCCGGTCAGCACCACCGACCGAGCACCACCCCCGATGAAGGGAAGACACGTGACCACCGCAACTGCACTTCCCGCTCCCGCCGACGTCGCCGCGCGGGCCCGCGAGATCCACAGCGCCTGGCAGGCCGACGCCGAGATGCAGACCGTCCTCGACGGCTGTGCCAAGTACAACAGCGAGTGGGACGACTTCTACGGCGGCCCGCTCATCAGCACCTACAGCGTCGCCCGCGACGCGCAGCACCTCATCGGCGACGCGCTGCGCGTGATGGCGCTGAAGACGGCCGTGTACGAGATGACCGGCGACGAGCTGCTCGCCGAGCTGCCCGTGCCCGTGCCGGTCGACGTCACCTGCCACGCGCTGTGCGCCCAGTTCACCGCCCTGTCCCGCGTCCAGCAGCGCACCGGGCACCCGTTCGTGCACTCCACGGTGAACGAGCACGCCAACGCGACCCCGTGGGACACCGGCGACTTCACGCACCAGGCGTACGAGGCGGCCTTCGGCCCGGTGGACGAGCGCTACTGGATCCCGGCTGCCGAGGCCGAGCGGCGCCGCCAGGTCCTCGACGGCAAGTACGCCGCCATCGGCATCACCGACCGCGGAATGACAAGCGCCATCGACTACGCCGCGGCGTAGCCTCCGGTTCGGCCTCCGGCTCCGTCCTGGGCGGCGGCGCGATCCGGTCCGGCTCCAGCCCCACCTTGTGAGGGTGCACGCACGCCGGCGTCCGGTCGTCCAGGGTGTAACGGAAGCCGTCGGCCGGGTCGAACGGGCACTCCCACGAGGGGCGCGAGTACACCACGAACCCCTCGCGCGGCAGGCGCTTCGACGGGCAGATGCCACATGCCGGATGGTCCTCGCCCTGGGCGAACGGCTCGCTCATGACGGCACGGTAGCCGAGCTAAGGCACCCGCCGGGACCGGAACACCCGAACGTGGACGGCGCTCACCCCACAGCGGTACGGGGTGAGCGCCGTCGCACGTCACGACCTATCAGGCCCGTTGGGGCTAACAGGGGCAACGCCCGAAGTCGGCGTGACGCGGATGAAGGAGCTGCGCCCGGTAACGGGGTCCAGCACCGCGAACCTTCAGCGGAGACCGGGCAGCGGCCTGGATGCGAGAGAGCCAGCCCTGGTTCGGGACCAGGATCGTCAGCTCCGCCGGCCATTCGGCGAGTGCTCCTGGATCGGGGCACACCACGCCCGCCAGCGTGAACGGGTCGCTTGCCCACCGAGGCCGGGCGTAGACGAGCAGCCCATTGCCGTGGGAGGAACTCTGATCGCCGTACAGGATGGCTTTGCCCGAGGCGGAGCGGACCATCTGTGTGAAGCTCTCCCACGCCACTGGGGCGAGGCCCATGTGCTGGAAGAAGTCCGCCAGGCGCTGCAACTCCGCCTGTCGCTCCTGCAGCTCTGCCTGCCGCTCTAGCGCCATCCGTTCGGCATCCCGGCGGCGCTGGGCGGCCACGGCGGCCCGCTCCTCGGCGTCCTTCCGGCGGCGCTCGGCGGCAGCAGCCCGCTTGATGGCCTCGGCGTCGGCCTCCATCCGGGCGCGTACCAGGGCCAGGTCCTCGTACGCGGGAGCCGTCCACCACACTGTTCCGTTCGCTGCGGTGTGGACACGCACCCGCCCGTCGAGGACCCACTTGATCGCATCGCCGAGCGGGCAGGTGATGTGCACCCACTTTGCCTTCGCCTTCAGCGTGCGCGGCTCCCAGGCGTAGCGCGCCATCCCATGCCACACCGTCCAGCTCTCGCCCCGCTGACTCGGAAAGCGCACCCGCAGCGAGGGCACGACGCGCTCCCACGGCCGGTCCTGCAGGGCGACCCAGCACACCGCCACACCGTCCCGGGCGTAGCGGTCCGTCCGCATCTGCGCCTCCTCCTGCGTCATGGGTGACAACTGCGCCTCCAGCGCCATGAAGGGGCGGTCGTGCTCGTCGAAGACCATGACGTCGGCCCGCCAGTCCCGGGCCTCGCTGCTCACTTCCAGCTCGGCTCGCCATCCCGCCGCCCGGGCGGACATGGCCAGCTCCAGCTTCAGCAGGTGGTGCTCCGCCGACTCGTTCGCCAGCTCGCAGTCCCGAGGCCGAACCTGGTGGTAGAAGTGCCGGATGACCTGCCGGGAGGCCCGGGCGAAGACCCGCCCGCCGCACTCCGGACACGCCAGACGCAGCCCCTTGACCCGGTGGACGTCCGCCCAGGCGCGGCCACACCCGAGGTCGTCCATCGACGCGTCCAGCCGACCCCACACCGGGTGTACGGCGGTGTACCCCATCAGCCCCCCTCGCGCGCCCAACGGCAGCCAGCGTCCCCACGCCGAGACGATCTCGCGCCGTAGATCCCGGAGAAGGGCGGGAACCCAGCGCCTTTCCGGCCGGACCTGGCCTGCCCGCCCGCTGCACCGCCCGGTCCTCCACCAACTCCTCCGCCAGGCGGTGGACGACCTCCAGCACGGCCGTGTCCGCTTCGCAGGTCAGGCTCCCTTCCGCGCCGCCGAGACGCGGCGGCCGCGCGCCAACTACAGGGAGAGGACAAGGCAGTGGAGGCAGGGACGACGGGGGTCTACCGGGAGCGGGCGGAACGCCGGCGGCGTACGCGCGGCGCGGGCGAGGGCCGGGGGGACGGCTGGCAACGCACCGAGGAGGACGAGAAGCTGCTGCGACTGGCCACGCGGTACAGCACGCTGACGCTGCACCAGTCCCGCGTCCGCCAGGGCGAGGGCTCGGCGCGCTGCCGGAGGAGTTCGCGGGCTTCCGCGCGCTCCTGGCGCTGCCGTGCGGCGAGGCTGGCCGGGACCATCCGGACGTGCACCTCGACCTCGTACGGGCCGTGCTCGCCGGCCTGGCCGATGGCCAGCATGGCGCGGGCCAAGGCCGCTGCGGCTTCGGCAGGGTCGGCGAAGGGGCTGTCCGTCATCGCAGGCGTCCTCTCGTTCGGCGGCGTTGGAGGAAGCCTCACCCGGGCGCGGGCAACCGGGGCGAGGCTCCGGAGAGGAAGCGCCCCGCTCCCGCCAGGCGGGCGGGGAACTCCCCCTTCGCCCGGCCGGCGGGCAGCACCTACGCGTCCCACGGCCGTCGCGGCTACAGTCCACGCGACGGGGGCCGGAGCCACTGGCATTGGCTCCGGCCCCCGTCGCCCGGCGGCGTAGACGGATCAGTCGGTGTCCTCGTGCGGTTCGAGCAGGGCGAAGTACGTCGCACGCTGCTCGTCGGTCAGCTCACCGTCGAGCGAGAGCGCCGACCGCAGCGCGCTCAGGGTGTCCGCCGCCGGCGCCTTCCACGTCTTGTGGGCCTGCCGCTGGATCTCCCCGATGGTGGCGTACGCCTCGGCGGGGAAGCACCGGATGTACCAGTCCAGCGTCTTGGCCACCGACGGCGTCAGGTTGAGGTGCCACCAATGCTCCGGCCCCTCACCCTCCTCGTCCGCGTCGTCGCCGAGCATTTCGAGGGACTCGGCGAAGTCGAACAGCACCGCGGCCCGCACGGTCCGGCCCAGGTGCTCGGTGGGGACGATCTCGTCGAGGCTGACGGCCACCGACCAGGCCAGCGTGCCGGCGACCTCGGAGACGGACTCCTTGTTGCGGTGCCGCAGCACCCACCGCTTGCGCACGTCGGGCCGGTCGTACAGCGTGTGCTGGAAGTCGACGGCGAACCGGTCGCGGACCTCGACCGCGCCGGGCGAGAGGCTGTCGGGGTCGCCGCCCGACATGGCGGTCTTGACGCCCTGGTAGGAGCGCTGGCGGGACTCCACCCAGTCGTCCGCCACGGCCCGGGCCCACTGGTCGCGGCCGCCGACGACGGCCTGCGGCAGCGGCACCTCGGAGTTGCCGCGCGAGATGTAGGCGCGCAGCGTCGAGGCGGTGATGCCGCCGAGCTCCGCCAGCTCCGGGGCGCCGATCAGCTGCGCGCCGGTCAGCTCGGGGCTGGAGACGTCGACCACGCACCGCTCCAGCGGCAGCGCGTTGTCCTGCTCCTGGTGGCGGGCGGCCCACAGCGCCAGGTGGTCGAGCCAGTTGTCCGGCCGGGCGGCGTCCGGGGCGAAGGTGGCCACCTTGCCGACGTACGCCCTGGCCGCATCGGCGCGGCCGTCGAGCATGTCGGCGGCGGTGACGGTGAGGGCCATGCGGGCCTTGCGCTTCTCGTAGTCCTCCTCGACCGGGTTCCAGACCTGCTCGGGCCGGTACCAGGTCTCGCCGTTCCACCAGTAGCCGCCGGCGCGGAACAGCAGCTGCTCGCCGTCCCAGTTCATGTGCAGGGTGGAGGTGTCGCCGTCGCGCAGCAGCAGCACGGTCCGGCCCAGCTCGGGGTGGTGGCGCACCGCCCAGCCGAGCGTGTGGTCGATCGGGTCGGTGGTGAAGGCGCGCCAGCCGCCGTCGGCGCGGTTCTTGTCGAAGCGGCCCCACATGCCCGGGCCCTTGTTGCGGCCGACGGCCTCGATGGCCTCCGGGCCGTCGTCGAGCGGGAGGTGGGAGTCGTCGACGAAGGGCAGGCCCGGCACCGGGTGGTCGGTGCGCAGGCCGTTGGCGAGCGGAACGACGTGACTCAAGGCTGATTCCTCGTTTCCCTTCGAGTGCTGCACTCTTTGTGCATCACTGAACCTGTCTCCCTTATACATGCGCGCCAACCCTCTTCGTGCAGCGAAAACCGGCCAACCTGCCAGGCAGGTGTCCGCGAATCACGGACAACCATGATCGCGTCGGATAAGCTCTCGTTATCCGACGCGACAGAACGGGACATGACACCCCGTCAACCCGGGCGCCGGAACCAGGGAGGGACGCCACCGCATGACCACCACCACGCCCCTGCGCTACGCCGTTGACATCACCCCGGACGACGTGAACGCGCTCACCCGCTTCGTCATGGACCGGCTCATCCACCTGCCGACGATGAAGGTCGGCACCGAGGAGTACCGGACCAACGCTGCCCTGCGCACCGTGGTGCCCGGCTTCGCCGGCTCCCTCAGCCACGAGTTCCGCGACGAGGTCGTGGCCGAGGCGCAGGAGGACGGCCTCAAGGGCCTGCACCGCATCCAGGAGATCTCCAGCACGTGGAACGACCTTGTCGCCGTCGCCTCCCAGTGGGAGGACGTCGAGGGGTTCGACACCGCCCGCTGGTGCAAGGTCCGCTTCTACGACGCTGAGGACGAAGAGGACTTCCGGCAGTGGGAGGAGAAGGAGAAGGCGTCGGCGGCCGAGACGGCGGCCTTCGTGTCCGAGTACCGCATCCCCGGCCCACGCAACGGCGGACAGGCCGTCGGCGAGTTCGTCGTCGTCCGCGACCCCGACGCCTCCGACCGCTGGGCCGTCTTCGAGGGCAACTCCCAGGGGCGCCACTGGGACGGCACTGCCTGGCAGCACGCCCGCTTCACCGGGACCAGCCCCTACCTGTTCGGCCGGGCGACGGCCCTGGCCACGGCGCACCAGCACGCCAGCCGCGACGGTGCCGACGAGGAGACCCCGCGATGAGCCGCAGCCGTCAGGCCGCGCTGCTGGCCCGGCATCTGTCGGAGGTCACCAGCGTCAACGTGGAGCTGTACTACGACACCGGCACCCGGTGGACTCTGGGCTGGACGGACGGGCCCCGGTGGGAGGGGATGCGCGGCCACCTCGACACCGTCCTCGCCGGGTACCGCTACGTCGAGATGCGCGACCGCAAGATCGACTGCCATCGCTCGACCTCGGAACGGGCCTGGGCCGCGCGGGCCATCGCCTCCCGCCGGGAGGGCACCCTAGGACCCGCGATCGCCGACGGTGCGGCCTGGCGCCGGTCGCTGGGGGTGGAGCTGCCCCGCTTCGGCGTCCGGGACCCGGGCGCGACCCACGAGTACTACGCCCTGCTGCGCCACGTCGGGGAGCTGTGCGAGCAGACCGCGTACCCGGATCGCGCGAGCGCGCCCGAGGACGAGCCGCTCATCGAGCAGCTGCTCGCGGCCGGCACCCGGGACCGCGCGAACACCGGCAGGCCGACCGTCAGCGAGTACGACATGGCCAAGGCGCTGCTCGCCGCCGAGCAGGCCCCCGCCGGTGACCAGCCGCCCAAGCTCACCGTCGTCGCCGCACCGGAGGAGGGCCGGTGACGGGGGTGACGGTCACGGTCGACACGGCGGCCGCCGGCGACGTCGCCGAGCCGGACGCCGCCCCGGCGACGCTGGACCCGGCGGCCGCCGAGCGCCAGGAGCTCATCGAGCGATGGGCCGAACGCCACGGCGTCGACGCCGCCCGCCGTCTGGCCGAGGCCGAGGACCTGGCCGACGCGGTCGCCGCCGAGATCACTCCGGACAACACCGTCGACACGTACGCGAAGTCGTGGCGGGTGTGGGAGCGGTTCTGCCAGTCGACCGGCCTGCCCGAGCTGGAGGGTTCCCGGGGCGCGCTGGTGGCGTTCGTGACGTGGATGCTGCGCGAGGGCCAGCAGAACGGCACGGGTTACGCCCCCGCCTCGGCGTCCACCCACCTGGCGGCCGCCGTCGTCGGGCTGCGTGAGCGCGGGGTGAAGGTCTCCGGTGACGACCAGGCCGAGGCCCGCGCCGCGCTGGAGGGCCTGGCGGTCAAGCTTCTGCAGGTCGGGGAACGGCGCGGCCGCGGACAGGCGGTCGGCGCCGACCTCGACGGGCTGCGGGCCATCGCCCGGGCCTGCCCCGACACCCTCACCGGTGACCGGGACAAGGCGCTCACGCTGACCGGGTTCCACTACGCCAGCCGCAGCCAGGACCCGGCCGGACTGCTGACCGGCGACGTCACCCTGCACCCGCGCGGCCTGGTCGTCGCCGTCCTCACCGGCAAGACCAAGCACTCGGTGCGCAACGCCAAGATCCGCTACGCCGACGATCCCGAGATCTGCCCGGTGCGGGCCTGGACCGCGTACCGCGCCCGACTGGTCGCCGAGCACGGCCCGCAGTGGGCCGACCCGTCGACGCCGGCGTTCGTCGGCATCGACCGGTGGGGCCACGTCACCGGCGGCATGGGCCCGGACTCCGTCACCCGCGCCATCAAGCGGATCTCCAGCCGGGCCGGGGTGCCGATCGCCTGGACCGGGCACTCCCTGCGCATCGGCCTGGCCTCCGTCGCCCGCCGCAAGGGCCGCGACGGCATCGCCATCGCCGACCAGGGCGGCTGGGCCCGGCACTCCCGCTCGATGCTCGGCTACATGCAGCGTGACGACGGATGGGACGACAACGCCTCCGCCGGTCTCACCTGACTTCCCATCACCCGACAGGCAGGAGAACTCCCGTGCCCAGAGGCGTCACCATCGGCGTAACCCACTACACCAACAAGGAGGCCGTGCGGGACGTCTGCCGCGGCATCACCCGGCGATACGGCGTCGGCGGTGAGGTCACCGACCCCGACGACGACGCGTTCCTCCGCGCCCTTCTCGAACGTCATCCTGAGTACGACCTCAAGCGGGGCGCCGGCATCGCGCACTTCCGCGTCATCGCCCATACCGACCACGGTCGTAGAAGCGTCGGGCTCGCCCTCGTACGGCTCGATGGCGAGGTGGTCGACTTCTCGTGGAACGCCTGCCTGACTCCGCTCGGGCACCGCACCCAGGTCCTCGCCGCGTTGCGGCACGCGGTCACCGATCAGGTGGCGGCCGAGCGGAACGCAGTGCTCGGCTCCGGGCAGCCGCTGGTCTGCTCCGTCACTGGGGCACCGATCCCGTCCGCTGCCGAGCTGCATATCGATCATGCGGCCCCGACGTTCCTCGTCCTCGCCGAAGAGTTCATCGCCGGCAACGGTGGCGTGGACGTTTTCCGGATCCTGCCCGACTCGGGTGCCGGGGTCAGCTACATAGAGCTGGAGGACAAGGTGCTCGAGGGGCGCTGGCAGGCCCACCATCAGGAGCGTGCCGTGCTGCGTCCGGTGCTGAAGCGAGTCAACCTGTCTGATCTGCGGCGTCGGGCGGATAGGCCAGGCACGTCGTGAACCTCACCACCAGCAGGGTAGGCACCCCCAGTCGACCGGCGACGCGTTCCCCGGCAAGGCTCATCTGTGCGAGCCGAGCCCGGGGCAACCCCCGAGAATCTGCCGAGGCATAAATGCCGTCACGAATTGTTTACCAGTAGTGACGCTGTGCGCTTATCTGTAGACGTGCAACACGGTCATGGACCTGTTTGCTGGTTCCGGCGGCCGCGACATGTAGTGGTAGGCGGACCTCCGTACTCGACTTGTTGAAAGAGTTGAATCTGGCATCTCCGCAGCTAGAGGCACCATTTGACCGCTGCTCATGTAGATACGCCCCCATACAAGTTGTGGTCCTCCGGGTCTTTGTGTGTCAGCACCCCATCTATGCTTGGGGCGTTCCTTCGTGGCGTCTGCCCAGTACTTCACCACCCTGGTGAAGGCCCGGCAGCCCAGCCGGGCTATCTCGGACGCCGCGGAGGCGCACATGGAAGGCAAGACGCCCGTCGACAACGGCGACGAGCAGGACGAGCAGGAGGCCGCCGAGCGGCGCAAGCTCATCAGGCAGCTCCTGGTCGACTGGTCGCCGGTACTCGCGGGAGTCGCCAACCTCGTGGTGCAGCACCTCTCCCAGTGAGGAGCAGTGAGCGGGTCGCAGCGACTAGGGCAGCAGTGAGCCCGGTCGGGTAGAAGGCGACCGGGCTCACTGGCTGTGTCGCGGACGAAGGGCCCTGGACCTGGGGTGCGACCCGGGAAAGGGGCCCTCTGCGTCAAGTTTTACGTGTCGTCCGCGCGGATCGATCGTACGGGAAATAGCGCCTCGGTCTATAACCTGGGCTACTAGACGCTCGTATACGCATACCGCAGGACCGGCCGGGGCTGAGGTGCACCTACCGGATCACCAGAGAGTTCGCCGCTGATGACGTGCACTGGGTGGAGCAGTACCGGGCGGGCACGTTCGCCTCTGGATCGAGATGCAGGGTGGCTCCGCAAATGCAGAAGCCGCCGGCCAGCTTGCGGATGTGGGCGGCGGCGGACCTGGCCCTCTCCTTCAGACGCAGGTGTTCGTTGTCGATCGCATGCCGGACGGCCGTGGCCTCTGCGTCGTTGAGGTAGACCTCGTCGATCAGATCAGGGTCTCCGTAGCAGCCCTCGACCAGCTCGGCGGCGACCTTGGAGAACGCTCCCCGGGCGACAGCGGCTGCGATCAGTGCGTTGCCCTGGTCCCCCGCATGCGCGGCAGCCGGGGTGCTTTCGAACTCCTGTCGCCGGTTGTTCCCCCAGGCCCAGGCCATCTTGGCGAGTTCCGTCTCGGGGCGTTCGGCGAGGTGCGGGCTCTCGCAGTACGGGATCAGGGCTTCAGCGACCGGAAGGCGCTTGCACCCCGGGACGAGGCACAGCTCGGCGATCCAGTCATCTTGGGACAACACGAGCTCGAAGCGGCGGCCGCCGCATGCCACCACCATGGTGCGGAAGCTGTCGCGTGACTCCACCGTCATCTCGGCGGACAGGCCCATCGGCGCGAGGGCACCGGTCAGCAGCAGGACCGACTTGGGTGGCACGGGGCCGCCCAGCAGCGTCGAGTCGAACATGCGCGGTGCCCACTCGGCGTCGACCTCGGGGTGGTCTCCGGTCCACTCGGGGGATCCCGTGCACTCGGCGAGCAGTTCCCGCAGGGAGAACACCGTCGGTGAGGTGCCGGCTGCGGTGGCCTGGCGGAGGGCTGCGGTGTACTTGGCACCGGTCTGGCGCTGCGCCGCACGGGCGCGCTGAGCAGCGGTGCTCTGATTACGTGGCATCGGTCTTCTCCGACTCGACGGGCACGCCCACGCTGCCCGTCGACGAAGAGATGCAACGTCACAGGGCGTCGCGGGCCCCGTAGGACCTTGGCCGATCGCGGGACGATGGCGTGGGCATCGACCTGCGGCGGGCGGCGGTGCGCGTCCAGCCAAAGGCACCGTAGCGCAACGTCCAGCACCTGCGCTCCATGCAGCGCTCAGACCTGGTTGGACCTGCTGGGGGCAACAGGTCCAACTGGCCGTCTTCAGAAGAGGGCGTCCGGTTCCCGCGGCGGCTCAGCGATGGCGAAGGCCAGCTGCCCCTGGACGGGCTGCTCGGAAGCGTGCCGAGAAGCCATACGCCGTTGCGGACGCCGAGCATGCTGAGGGCGCTTCACCTGGTCAGGCACCAAGGGCATGCCGTCACGCGTCATCAGGACCTCACCGGTCTGCAGGGGCATACCGTTGCGCGTCGCCGAGATCTCCCCGGTCGCGCTGATGCTCACGCGAACGTTGGACTCCTGTCGGGCACGCTCTCGCAACTGCTGCACCGTCGTGTGTGCCCTCTCCAAGTTGGTCTGCAGGACGACGTCCTTCGACGCGAGCCCTGCCGCCGCGAGGACATCCCGCAATGGTGTGGGAGCGGTGCTGGCAGCGCTCCGGGCCGCGAAGTCGTCCTGCTTCTCATGGCGCCAGGCGCGTGTCCAGGCGCTTTCCCAGTCGGGCCACTCCGTCTCCGGAACCTCGCAGGCCCGCAGGTACGCCTGGAACTGCTGCTTGCTGTGAGGCATCGCCTGCTTCGTCACGATGCGGTGCACCGTGCTGCGCGGCAAGACACCGAAGTTGCCAGCCCGCTGCTCCATGGTGCGCAGGGCCGGAGAGCCGGCCTTCTCGTACAGGTCGTGCAGGGCCGCGCTCATGTCGACGAAGTCCCGGATGAACTCCGGGCGAGGGGACGGCAGGCCGCGCCCTCCCCTCGCCCGGCGAGTCTCCTCGTACCGGGCCCGCTTCCACAGCCGCCGGGCCTCCTCGGGCGAGGCATCGCACGCCCGGGCGTAGCCGAGCACGGTCTGCAGCTTGGGCACGCTCTCGCCGGAGGCGGCCCGCTGCAGCGTCGTGGCGTGGAAGCCGGCCCGCACCGACAGGGCTCGGTAGCCCTGCCGGGTGCGCTCCCGCTGGTCACGCAGCCACTCGGCGAGCTCGCGCAGCGCCTTGTTCCTGGTGGTGATCGGCTTTTCGGGACGGCACACGACCCGTCACCTCACGCAGTCGGCGCCAGCAGGGCGCGCAGCGCGGCGCGAAGGCCCCGGGCCGAGGCTCCGGTGACCAGGCCGACCAGGAGGACGGCGGTCAGGCCGGCGCCCACGAGCAGCTGCAGCATCACGGGCACGCTCATGCCCGCGACCGCGACCAAGACCGCCGCCACGGTGACGATCACGATGATGACGACGGCCTCGGCACCGTTGAGGCGCCGGGGGGACGGGGCTCCGGTCTCCACACAGGAGACGGACGGGGACTTGGGCACAGGGGCTCCCTGCTTTTCGGGTCCGGCGACCCACCGGTCGCCGGACCGCTGCTGACTCGAACTGAGCACGAACCACGGGCGGTTGCAGCCGCCCTTTCGTGTGGTGCGTGGCATTGATGGTGACAGCCGCAAGGGGCCGGAAGTCCCTCCGAAGGGTCTTTCGCGGGGGGTTGATGCGCGAGCGTCCCCGTCCGCCCGTACGGACTTGCATGCGAAAAATGCCACGCAGAGTCAACATCACGCCGCGTACGGAACGGTGACCTGCGGCTCTGTCCCGCCGAGCGAGATCGGGAACAGTGTCAGTCACACGTGGTAGTGAATGAGTTGATGCAGGCGTGCGCCGATCGCAGTTGCATGAATGTCAGTGCTTGAGCCACGATCCGCGCATCTGGGCTTGCACCGACAGGGGCGGGCCCTGCCCTGATTGCTGCTGACTCGAACCGAAGAGTGAACAGGGACTACCCGGCCTCGCGTTGCAGCGTGAGGCCGCCGAGAGCCGGTACCGCCCCGCGGTGCCGGCTTTTTTGGTGTGCGCCCAACCCGGCGGCCCT
Organism: Streptomyces sp. NPDC003248; assembly: GCF_055563235.1. NCBI lineage: Bacteria > Bacillati > Actinomycetota > Actinomycetes > Kitasatosporales > Streptomycetaceae > Streptomyces > Streptomyces sp. NPDC003248. Next base: position 42,442 of record NZ_JBVHDT010000026.1, read on the forward strand.
GCCCGAAGCATCGCAGAAGGTCCATCCTCGTAGCCGATCGGACCTGTTAGTACCAACAGGTCCGAATCGGGGCTGACGTGCGCTTATGGACTCAGCTGGGCGGCGGGTCGAGCCGCTGCCTGGGCCGGAGGTGCCGAGGCTCCCGCGCCCGCATGTGCTCGCACAGATGAGCTTCCCGGGGGAATGCCACGCCCGTCGCCTCGGTGATGACCGGGAAGAACGCCCGGGCGTCCTCCGACTGCGGCGTCGTGGTCCATCGGTACCCGTCACGGCCGCGCAGCGCGAAGCGCACCATGCGGGAGCCGTACCCGTGGCGCTGCCACGGTCCGGTGACCCTGATCTTCACGATCAGCCCGAGGCGGCACACCTCGCAGGACTGCCAGACCAGGCGGGCGAAGTCGTACCCGTCCGGCGCACAAGCCTGGATCTCCTGCAGCCCGGCCGGAGCGTTGGGTGGGTGCCACCAGGTCTCCGTGTCGGGATCGACCCTCCACTCCAGGCTGTTCCACGGAACAGCTGGCGCTGCGGGCACCGGGGCGTCCCGTCCGTGGAAGGCGTCGACCAGGCGGGTCCACAGGGAGCCGCGCGGCTGTGCTGAGTTCGGCGAGTCCATGGTCAGGTCTGGCTCTGGAGCGGCGGGAGCTCCCGCAGGGCGGCGGGCAGGTCGTTGATGCCGCGCTGCAGGTACCAGGCCAGCGACCAGCGCAGGATCACGCCGCGGCGCAGGCGCCACTGGTCGCAGAGCTGGGAGAGGACGTCGTCGCAGAAGTCCTCCCGCAACTGGAACAGCACCTCGTCCTCGGAGTGGGACATGTAGCCGATGCCGCACTTGTCCGGGTCGCCGAGGTCGAGCGCGTCGGCGAGGATCACCCCGGCCGCCGCGCTGGTGCCGCCGCCGTTGTAGCCCCAGCCGAAGCCGCCGGCCCTCGGCTCCGCGAGCTCACGGAGCACCGTCACCCCTTCCTGTCGCTCGGTGGGGCCGAACTCGGGGTTCTCGACGAGGATCCGGGCGGGCTTCCACTCCTCTCCATCGTCCCGGTCGGTCTCCGGGCCGTACTGGATGCCGTGGTACGTGCGGTCCTCGTAGGCCATGCTGTTCCCTCCCGTTGATCTCCTGTGGCGAGACCAGCCTGCCGCACCTCACGGACCGGCAACAGAGCGCGATTGGTCAGCCGCCGGAGAGCGGCATAGACAAGTAGTCGGCGGCCGATGCCGGAGGAAAACGCGCCGTACATGCTGGTCACAGCGGTGCTCAAGGCCCGCGCCGGGGAGGAGCGGTGTGACTTGGGGCGCGACCCAGGATGCGCCCCGGGGCGCATCCGAGGATGGAACCAAGGACGCGACCCAGGGGGCGACCCGCGACCGGCGCGGCCGCGGGGCCCGGGTCGTCGCCATGACAGCTCCGGGCCCCGCCGTTCAGCGTCGACGTGGACGCCCGGCCCAACGAAGGGCACCCGGCCGGGTCACGCCGCGAGCCGTGCCACCTGGTCGTCGGGGCAGCCGATCGACCGCCACGCCCACCGGTCGTACGGGAGCCGCTGGAGCATCGGCAGCGGGGCGTAGTCGATCCGGATGCCGATGCCGCGGATCCGCCGGTCCAGCCGCGCCGCCCGCCGGTTGAGCGCCTCCTCGTCGCCGTTGTCCAGCACCAGGCGCACGACGGGGAACTGGTCGCTGCGCCGGTACCGCTGCCGCCACAGCAGCCGGGTGGTGCCGATCGTGCCGCGCTCGCCCTCCTGGTACGTCGCGCGGCTGTACGCCTCGTACGCGAACAACTTCTCGACGAGCCGGGACATCGACATCGTGAAGCGGTCGACCTCGACGAACTCGACCTCGGCGCCGCGGTTCGGTCGGTACAGCACCGCGTCGGAGATGACGCTGCGCACCTTGTCGATGGGGTGGGCGACCTCGACGTCCCAGTCCATGAGGGCGGCGTTCCACTGCACCAGGGTCCCGGTGACGGCCAGGCCGTGCTCGGCGAGGCCGGCGGCTATCGCCTTCTCGCCCGTCGCCGCGTTCGGACGGATCGGGATCTCACCGCTCTCCAGCACGGCCCGCTGCCCAGCCGTCGTCAGGTGGTAGACGTTGCTCCGGCCGGACTTGCCGTGGCCGACGAACCCGAGCGTCTCCAGGTCGCGCAGCGCCCGGCGGACGTAGCCGTCACCGACCCGGTTCTCCGTCGTCACCGTGGCAATCTGCGACGCGGTGGCCATCCGTACGCGGGCCAGCATTCCGATCGCCAGACCACGCTGACGCGGGGTGGAGGTCAGTGGCCTGTCTCCTTCCTCCGCCGGGTCGGAATCGGGAGTAGAGGTGTCCTGCTGTCCGGAGTCCCCTTGATTAGGCTTGTGACCTGCGCTTTCGGCGTTGTCCGGGCGGCGGGGCGGGGGACCGCCGGTGTTCCCGCCCGTCTGCCCGCCGGTGTGCCCGTCGGCAGACCCGTCGCCCGCAGTGTCCTGGTGGTCGTGGCCGCTGTTGTCCACGGTGGTGCTCCCTCGGGATCACGGGGCCCTTCGAGCCGGCGCCCCTCTCACCTCCTACGGGTGTTGAAGATCGTCGCGGTGTGACACTTCGGTCGAAGAACTTCGGAGCGGATGGCGACAGGGCGGTTCATGGAACTGGCGGAGCGGGCAGCGCCCGGGGTCGAACAGCACGCTGAGCAGGCCGCCGAGACCGCCTGCCACCTCGCGGACGCCGCAGGCCCGGGCGGGTGGAGCACGGCGGCCGCCGAGGACGTCCTCGACGCGATCGACACCCTGACCGAGGCCCTGGGCAGCGCCGGGCCGGAACTCGCGCAGGCCCTCGCCGCCGTGGCGACCGCGACCGGCGGCGCCCGCCGGCTCCTGGGCATCGCCGTCGACGACCAGGAGCCGGAGCAGCCCGCCGCCGCGGCGACGGTCCCCGCCCCGCGCAGGCCCCCGAGACGGCGCGGGCTCGGGCCCGGCTTCCAGGGCATCCGTACGGCCCGCTGACGGCCGCACACGACGACGGGCCCCTATTGGACCTGTTGGGCCTAACAGGTCTTACAGGGGCCCGTCTGCCGTTACGTGAGCGGGTCTGTCCGGGGGCTGTCGGCGGGTCTAGTAGGCGTCGGGCACGGCGACCGGGTTGTCCCCGAGGTAGCCCAGGCGCTCATCCACGTTCGCCTCGGCCTGCCGCTGACGACCGACGTGCGCCTTGTCGGCGGCCCACCCGGTCTTCGTCTTGCACTGCTCGCCCTCGGTGGCCCCACACTTCTCGCACGTCAGCGTCAGGACCTCGACGGCCACCGCGGCGTCCCGCTCCCGGCGGCGCCGGACGGCGGCCGCCTTGGACTCCCAGCCGATGCCGATGCCGTCCATCGCCTCCGGGTACGTCGTGGTCTCGCCGCCGCCGGGGCGCTTGGCGTCCTGCGCGAGCTTGAGCAGCTGCCAGACGGTCGGCACGATCGCCGGGCCGCCGTAGCCCGGCCGGTCGGTCCCGCGCGCGGCCACGCCCCACGGGTCGTCGGAGTCGCGGAAGCGGGTGGCGAGCGGCACGTCGCCGGCGGCGATGCGGGCCAGGAAGCCCACCCGGTCGCCGGTCTCCCGCAGGTTCGAGGCGCTGGTGCGCAGCGTGTCGATGATGTCCGCGAGCTCCACCGGGGACGCCGGCACCTCGGCGGCCCGGGCCAGCTGCCGGAGCCTGAGCTCGATGGCCGACAGCTCCGTGGCCAGCTCGTCCAGGGTGATGTTCCGGCCCTCCATCACGGCGGAGGTGTCGGTCTCGGCGGCACTCTCGTGGGTGTTCTTCACGGTCGGGTCTCCTTCTGGGTGGTGGTCGTACGGGCTGCGGGGATGCCGAGGCGGGCGACGGCGTCGACCTCGGCGGTGAGCCGGGCACGGGCCCGGGTGAGCTTCTCCTTGGCCGCACGCTTGGCGGACCGGGTGCGGGCCAGCGCCTTCTTCTGGCGCTGCTCCCGCTCGGTGAGGGTCCGTAGTACCTCCTCGTAGTGCGCCGTCTGTTCCGCCGCGATCTCGGCGCCCGGACGCTGCGGGCTCCTGCGGCCGGTCCGGTCGCGTTCCCTGGTGCGCTGGTCGCGGGTGAAGGCGACCAGCTCGACGGCGACGACCCACTTGGTCCGCTTGTGGGGCGGCCCGGTGAGCAGCGCGAGGTCCGGGAAGTCCTCCGGGTAGCGGTTCTGCCAGTTCGAGACGGCGGCCGCGCTGACGCCGACGAGCCGGGCGCCGGCGGCCAGGGTGACCAGCTCGCCCTGGCGGCCCTGGTACTCGGGCCGGAGCCAGACCACGCCGTCGGCCGGGGCGGCGGGGGGATCAGGTTGTTGGTGCATATGCGGGTCTCCTCGGTGGGCCCGGGGCTGGGGCCGGTGGCTGCCGGGGGGCTTCGCCGCCCCCCGAGCCCCCGCTCCCCCGGCACCGCCCGGCGCGGTCAGCGCTCCCGTGGTGCGGGTGCGTGCGCGCCGGACGGCACCGGGACCGTGGCCTGTGACCTGGGCAAGTTTCAGATTTCCGACCGGAAATGAGGCGGCCTCAGTCCGCGTCGGGGTCGGTGCATCCGGTGTCGAGGTCGAGGTAGGCGCGCTGGCCGTTGTCGTACTCCCGGGCGCTGGTGGTGCGGAACTCGCGCTCCAGGACGTCGAGGACGGCCTGGACGGTCTCCTTGGTGCCGCAGATCCGTACGTCCGCGATTCCGGGGAGGTACCTGCGTTCCGGGCGCTCGTGGCGGGCACGGGCGGCCATCAGACGAAGCTCACGCGCGCGACGACGGCCAGGAGCTCGCCCGCGTCGCCCGCGGCCTGCAGGGCCCCGGGGTCCTCGGGCGTCTTCACGGGCCCGGCGACCAGGACGTGCTGGACGCGGTCGAGCAGGTCCCACCAGTGCGCGGGCAGGCTGACGGTCTCGGCGGCCCGCCACAGCTCGATGCCGTCCTCGCCGTCCGGGCCGACGTGGACCAGGCCCCGCAGGGAGCGGTCGGCGATCCGGGCGCGCACCCGCCAGTGCGGGTCCATGTCCGGCATCCCGTGCAGGCCCCAGTGCTCCCAGTCGGTGCGGCGCTCCAGGTCCTCGATCCCGGCGTCCTCGGTCTCCGGATACAGCACGAGCATCGGCATCGGCTGGTCGTCGGGCGTGTCCGTCTTCATCAGCGTCACGCCGTAGTTCGGCGCCAGGTGGTAGGCGTCGACGTCGCCCAGGTCGAGGTCGTCGAGCGTGAAGACCTCGATCCCGGCCTCGCGGAAGGCGTCCAACGGGTCGGCCGGCCGCTGGCGCGGCGGCGCGTCCCGGACGACCTTGATCATGCTGGCGATCTCGTCCGGGTCGGCCCCGCCCACAGCCCAGTGGTCGAGCGTGTCCTCCAGGAGGTCGGAGGCGGACGCGTCGTCCATCGCCTCGACGGCGGCCAGGGCCTCGGCGGCCGCCGCCGGGTCCGTCTTCCCGGCCCGGGCCAGCGGCGCCCACTCCTTGGTGGTGGGCGAGGCGATGAACCCGGGGGTGGGCATCGTCGCGTAGACGGCGGCGGCGAGCGCGGCGAGGGTCGGCCGCTGTTCGGTGCGCAGCTTCCGGGCCAGGGTGCGCTGGCAGGGCTGGCACCGGCTCCGGCAGGCGGCGACGAGGCGGGCGGTGAGTTTGAGGTCGAGTTCCCGGCCGGCGGTGTGCGGGAGTTCCTCCAGGAGTGTCATGTCCGGCAGCGGCTCGTGCTGGTGGAGGGTGTTGGCGGCCGCCGATGCGTGGGCGGCTCCGGTACGGCGCGAACGGTTCTTCGCGCGCTGCTTCTTGCCGTGCTTCTTGACCACGAGTTTCTCCTCGGTGGCGTGCAGCGGTTACCCATGACCCGATGCACGCGGAGAACTCGGTGGGTCTGCGCGGGCATACGGAAGTACGTCGTCGAAGACGAGCTGGTGGTGCTCTCCGCACTGATGCGCTGGGACCGTGTGGTCCTGGCACCTTCGCCTCAGATCGCTCCCAGTCATGGGCTGAGGCTGGCTTGGGCCTGTGCGTGGCCGTGCACTTCGCACGATATCCGGTGGGTCCGACAGCGGTCACCGGAACGCGCGAGCTCCGCCCGAAAGAGGGGCGCCGGGAAACTCCCGGAGTTCGCCGGCGGGCAACTCCCGGCGGCCGCCTGGGGTGTAAACGCGCCTGTAAACCAGGGTGCGACAGACGCTGTCCCGCACACCCGCTCCGACCTGCGCGTCCTGCCCCCCAGACATGAGCCCACCCACTCCCCTCGTCCCTCAAGGAGTGGGTGGGCTCATCTCAGTTGGTCAGGAGGCCGGAGCGGGTGTGCGGGACAGCGTGGAAGTACGGGAGAAGGCGGTAGATGACGGTTCTGAACGAATTCGGGGCGGGTGGGGCTGGTGTGACGGAAAGCCGGGAGTCTCAGGCAGCGGAGGGCGAGGACGGGGCGGGGAGTTCGGCGGCCGGGGCGTCGGGGGTGGTCTGGGCGAGGGCGAGCTGGAGGCGCTCAGCGAGGCCGGCGAGTTCGGTGGACTCGGCGCGGTCGCGTTCGTCGTGGAGCTCCTGGGCGGTGAACTCGTCGAGGACCTGGTCGAAGCTCAGGGCGTTCGGCCCGTAGTGCTCGGGGAAGACCCGGGCGAGCCACCAGGCGGCCGCGCGCCAGTCCGGCCGCAGGTAGCGCACCTGCCGTTCCTCGACGTCGAGGCCGGTGACCGGGTCGGCGTAGGTGCGCACGCGTTCCTCCAGGACCAGGCTCCCGGCTCCGGCCTGCAGCACGCGGGCGAGGGCACGGGTGGCCATCTGCGCCCGGGCCTGTTCCACCCGCCGGTACAGGTCCACGAACGCGTCGTCGCGCGGGTTCTCGGGTTCTCCGTCCTCGCGGGCCTGGGCGGCGTCGCGGCCGCGGGCCATCCACCGGGCGAGGGTGGCCCGGGAAACTCCGGCGGCCTCGGCGGCGAGGACCGTGTTGGCCCCGACGGTGGAGGCCCTGACGATGGCGTTGACGCGCTCCGGGGTCAGCAGGCAGGGGCGGCCGGGGCGGCGGTTGTTCGATCTCATGCGGGCGGACCGTACGGACGCCGCTGGCTACCGTCGCGGCCTTATCGCGCGTTGTGAGACAGACCCACGCGCGCGGGCGCGAGGTCTCATGGGGTCCGAGGACGGTTCCCCCTGGTCAACGCGGCAGGTAGTCAGTCCCGTTGGACCCAATGGGGTCAACCCTGTTGGGGGCAACGCGCTGGCCTGCGGTTTTCCCCGTTCGAGCGGACCGGTGCGCGGTGCGCGTGCGGCTGAGGCGGAGGCGGTACGGTCTGGCGGTGATGAGTGCACGGGGAGAGACCCGCGGATGAGGAGAGAGCCATGGGCCAGGTAACGCTGGAGCCCCTGAAGATCCCGGACCGGCTGCGTATGGAGACGACCGTCGAGCGGGCGTGGACGGAGGCGGCCAACCGGCTGCGGCCGCGCGTCCTGCTCCCTGCGGCCTTCACGGCCCCGTCCCCGATCGCGCCTGGCGAACACCGGGTGTTCATGGTCTTCAACCGCAAGGGCGGGGCGGGCAAGACGACGACCACGCTGGAGCTGGCCTGCGCCTGGGCGGCGATGGGCTACTCGGTGCGCGTGATCGACGCCGACCCGCAGGACGCGGGTCTGTCCGGCTGGCTGGAGCCGGTCTACCCCGAGGGCTTGAAGGCCGAGAACCGCAAGTCGCTCCTGCACGTGCTGTACGAGAAGGCCGGCCTGGACGACGCGACCTACTACACGCGCTACAAGAACATCTACATCGTGCCCAGCTACGAGGACTGCGCGGTCGCCGAGTACGACCCGGCCGTCTCCGGGGAACGCACCCTGCGCCGTGCGATCAAGCGGTCCGAAGCGCCGGTGGACATCACCATCGTCGACTGCCCGCCGAAGGTCGGGAAGCTCTCCACCTTCACTCTCGCCATCGGCGGCAAGGTCATCGTGCCGAGCCAGGTCAGCGCTCTGGACGCCAAGTCCAACGAGTCCCTGCGCCAGACGATCACCAACGCGCAGGACGAGTACGACGTCGAGGTCGTGGCCGCGGTCCTTACCGCCTGGGACGCCACGAACATCGCCAAGGACGTCGGCAACGAGATGGCCGAGCACTACCCCGGTGCGCTGGTCTGCCCGGTGCGCAAGTCCGTGGACGCGAAGACCGCGCCACGCGAGAACAAGTCCGTCCGCGAGTTCAACAGGCGCTCGAACACCACGCGCGACTTCGACCAGCTCGGTCGGATGCTGGTGGCGCCGCGAGAGGAAGCAGCATGAGCGAGGGACTGCCCTTCGGCCGGGGGAGCATCCTCGGCAAGGAACTGGGCGGCAAGGCGCCGCAGGCGGCGCCGGGCGCCAAGGAGAAGGTGCCCGCGTACGTCACCCCGGACGTGATGAACCGGCTGCGCAACACGGTGGTCGCGCTGCAGAAGCTCGACGACGAGGACGCCGATGTGCCGGTGTCGCTCTCCGCGTACGTGGAGGCCGCCGTCCTCGCGCAGATCCGCCGCGACGAGCGCGAGTACAACAGCGGCAACCCCTTCCCGCAGCGCCGGCAGAAGAACCTCAAGACCGGCCCGCCGGTCACGAAGTAGGTCCCGGCCGCGATGACGGGCCCCGCCGATCTCCGGCGGGGCCCGTCGTGCGTCCGCACGTCAGCATCGGTTGGGCCTGTTGGTTCTAATGGGTCTAATTCCTCGTTCGGGCCGTGGGGCTGTCCGGACGTGGCTACCGTGCGATCCGTGAAGAACAAGCCCGTCGACGTCCTGGACGAAGTGCCCGAGCTGCAGGAGGCGGTCGAGTCCGCCTGCCAGGCCGCCCCCTCGGAGGCCCGCGAGCGGCAGATCCGCGCCCACGCCCGGGAACTGGTCCGCGCCCTCAAGCACCCCGAGCATCCGCTGGACGTCGACGCGGACCTGGCGGACGTCTTCGCCCACGACGCGCTCAAGGCGTACGAGCGCCTCGCGCTCGTCGGCGAGCTGCGCGACCGGGGCCCCAAGCGGCCCACCTCCGAGGCCACAGCGAACGTCCGCTCCGGGGTGATGACGCTGCTGCAGCGCGAGCTCGGCCTGGAGGTCGTCCACCTGCGCCCGCAGGAGGAGCAGCCCCGCAAGGAGCCCGTCGACGTCGTCCGCCGCGAGCTGATGCGCACCAGCCTGCAGACGGTGGCCGACTACATCGGGCGGCGCACCCGCTGGACCGCCGAGGGCGGCCTGCTGACCCGGGGGTTTCCCCGCTGGGTGCGGATGCTGGCGATGGCCTCGGTCACCCTGGACACCGGTTCCCGGGTCGGCGAGCTGTGCGCGATCCGGCTGGAGGACCTCTCCCCGGCGCTGGAGGAGGTCCGCATCGTGCGCCGGCCGCAGAACGCCCGCCCCGACGATCCGGTCTCCGTCGAGGTCTACCCGCTGCGCCGCGCGACCCGGGCCGCCCTCACGCGCTGGTTCCTCGTGCGCCGCCTGCTGATGGTCGACGTCACCGGCAGCGCCGACGCGGCCTGGGTGTCCGTGCGCGGCAACCACTCCGGGGAGGTCGAGGAGGAGACCGGCCCGCAGTACCGGCCCGCCGGCACCACGCTGCAGCCGCGCGGTGCCCAGCGCGCCTACACCGCGGCGGTCGCCAAGGTGAACGTCGAACTCGGCGGCACCGAGGGCTGGAGCCCGCTCCCGGAGCGGATGGAGCAGCTGCGCCGCGGCGTCGCCGCCCCCGAGCTCCACCTCGTGCCGCCGCGCCCGGACGCCGAGAAGGCCGCCGAACTCATGGGCCGCCTGGAGAAGGCCGGCCGCCAGCTCGCCGCCCTGCCCGACGCCCGCGCCGCCGCGACCACCGGCCGCGCCGCCCGCGACGAGGCCCGGCACGTCCTGCGCGAGGCGTGGCGGCTCGGCGTCGAGCACCAGGTGCAGCTCGACGTCCTCGAAGCCTCCGGCCTGCTCGCCTACGACACCCCGCGCGCCGGATGGGAGCCCGAGCTGTTGCGCGCCCTGGACCGCGCCGCCCGCCTCGCCCCGCTGTAGACCTGTTGGACCCACGGCGCACCGCGACCCGCTGCTTGGCCTTCGAGTACGTGGTGCAGTCAGCCTTGGCGGGCGTGGCCGAGGCGGCCGTAGGGGCGGCGGCCGCGGTCACGGCGGTGATCAGCAGGTGTTTCATGTCCGCCACACCTGCGGCCGGGGACCGGGGATCATGCCTCTCCGTAGCTGATCACCCGGACGTGGCTGCGCGGCGGCTACCGGCGAGTGGGCGCTGGCGTGGTCACCCCGTGGTCGGTTTCGGGCTTACCGTGGCCGGGTCCCTGAGGTTCGGTGAAAGATGACCAGCGGACTTTGCAGGGAGGAGGGGGGATGGCGGCGTGCGCGACCGCGACGTACTGGGGGTCCTGTTCAGCGTTCTGATCGGTGTGCTGTGCGCCGTGATCTGGAGGATGGGTGAGGTCGGCAAGCCTGCTTCGATCACTGTCGGCCTCGTCCTGGGAGGATTTCTTTGGGATTGGTCTGAAAAGCCCGATGATGGACCCGTACGTCCGCATTTGACCGTACTTGCTGAAGTCTTTGGCATTGTCGGGGGTGTCGTCGCTCTCATCGAATTGATCAGGCGCTGACCTTGCAGGGTGGCGCCGGGCAGGTGCCGAGGCGTCAAGGGTGCCCGGCCCGGCAGCTCGACACAGGGCCGGTTCGCATGTCCCGAGCCGCGCGGAATCGCAGCTCACCTCGGCGTCACCCCTTATGAGACGTCCTACGCGTGCGCGCGGGCCGGATCTCACCCGCCGGGCCACCGGGAGGGGCCACCATGGCGCCGTACGCGACGCCGACCGCAGGAGAACCGCGCCCGTGATCCGCGACCACCACCGGCTCAAGGGCGGCGCCGCCCAGCTCGGCGCCACCGGCCCCGGCCGGGTCGGACCGTTCGGCCGCTGGCCCGCCGACGACCACCAGGACGACGAGGACCAGGACCACGAGCCCGCCGACCGCGCGGGGGAGACGAGGAGCGCATGAGCGAGGACCGCGGCGCCGCCGGCCCTTACGTCGAGTACGACGGGCTGCCCGTCCTGCACGGCTCGGAGGTGAAGCTGCCGCTGATCCATCCGTACGCCCCGGTGGAGGCCGGGCGCTACGTCACGCCCGGCGGCGGGCGGCTGACCATCCGGAAGGCCCAGAAGAACGCCGTCCATCTGCGGATCACACTGGATCACCTCGGTTGCCCCGCGCAGTGCACCCCGGAGAAGGACGCCGCGTTCCGGCGGCTCGCGCTGGCCGTCGAGGGCTACTGCGTCCACGCCGGGTGTCGTCACCGTCCCGCGTTCTCGGACGGGGTGCTGCGCTGCTTCGAGGTGCGCAACGGCGCCGTCTCGCTGGCCGCGTTCGTGCGCGCCGTGCTTGCGATCGAGCTGGGCGACCTCCTCCCTGCCGGTCGGATCGTCGAGGAGTCCGAGGCGCGGTTCGGGCCCGTCCGCCGGGCGGAGGAGCTGGACACGGAAGACCAGGCAGAGGCAGGTTAGATCTGTTGGACCCAACGGGTCTGACTACCGAGCGGCGGGGACTGGCGGCGTGGCCGTCGTGCGATAGCGGACGTACGGTCCGGTTATGGACGACAGCGGCCCGGGCCCGGGCCCGCGCTGCCTGTGGTGCGGCCAGCCGTTCCCCGAGGGCGCCTCTCCCCGCCGACGGTACTGCGCCCGGCCGCGCGGGTGCCGTGACAAGGCGTACCGCGACCGCCGCCGTGCCAAGCAGGCCCAGCCGGCCCGGGGCGTCCTGGCCCGTGCCGGGTACAGCCTCGACCGCCACCTGCAGAAGGTCCGCGAGGTCCTGCTGCAGTCCGTGCTGGGCGAGGACGCCTGGCCCGGCGTCTTCGCCCTCGCGGCTGCGGGCATCGAGTCCCGCGCGCAGGACCTGGTGCGCGTGTGCGTCCTCGAGGAGCGCGCCGCCGGCACCTCCTGGGAGCAGATCGGCAAGCCGTTCGGCATCAGCGCGGACGCCGCCCGCAAACGCTGGGGGCACTGGGCACTGGCCCTGCACCCCGACGACGACCAGCTCAGCGGCGGTTAGGTCTGCTGGCCCTAACAGGGGCAATCCCCCGGTACCCGACGCCTTACAGGTCGGCGAGGCCGCCGGGGAACATCGCCGCGGCCGTCGCGGGCAGCTCGTCGACCGCGGCGAGCGCCTCGGCCAGGTCCGTACGGGCCCGGGCCAGTTCCTCGGGGATCTGCCCGGCGCGCACGTCGTCCGTGGAGAAGACCGCCGAGCAGGCCAGCAGTGCGAGCAGGGCGCTCGCCGCACGGGCCGATGCCGCGACGACCGGACCGCACCCCTGCTGGTCCAGTCCCTTGAGCACGTGGGAGACCTGGCCCGCCTGCCAGTGCAGCGCCCCGATCACGCCCGGCCCGTCGGCTCCGGAGGCCCTGATCACCTGCTGGCGTGCCAGCGTCATCTCCTGCGCCCCCGCGCCCCGGGCGAGCATGTGCCCCTCGGCGAGCATCCCGGCCCCGATCGAGGCGCCGTACAGCGCGTTGGCGAGGACGGCGGCCAGGACGTGCTCGCCGCCCACCGCCGCGGCCTGCTGCTCCAGTTCGTCGGCGGTGGGCGGCTGGGCGTAGGCACCGAGCGCGGCCATGGCCGCCGAGACGGAAGCGGCGCTCGGTGCGGGCGCGGGGGTCTGGTGCGGGTTCGTGATCGACATGGGCCGGACCGTAGCGGCACCTCGATCGGGGAGAGCGGCTTCCCGCCAAACCCGCCCTGGCCGGACCGGGCGCGTGATAGCCCGGTGCGCCCTCCCCAGCGCCAACGGCTGGACCGGTGGTCCTCGCCGACGCCGCACTCACCCCGCGCCGACGGCGACCACGGCCCCGGGGATCAATGGAACCGTGATTGGCGCTGAGGTTGATCATGGTTGGCTAGCACACGGCCGGGTGCTGCGTCGGGTTTCTGGGGAAGCT
>NZ_JBVHDT010000027.1:0-51901 GCF_055563235.1 Streptomyces sp. NPDC003248
CTCTCAGGCTTTCCTCCGGGCTTTTCCCTTCGGTCTTGCGTTTCCGACTCTATCAGATCTTTTCTCGATCCGATTTCCTCGGTGCTTTCCAGGTTCCCGCTTTTGTTTCGCGGTTTCCTTTCCGGCGGTTCCGACTTTATCAGAAGTTCTGAGTCGGTTTTCCCGGCCCCTTCCGGGGTGGTCCCTGCGTGCTCGAAGCTGCCGGGTTCCCGTTCAGGCGGAGCCGTAAACGTACTGGAGCGGGGCGCCCCGATGCAAATCGAGGGGCCCCGCTCCGAGTCCACGCGGATGACGGGTGGTCCGCGGGTCAGACCTCCACGACGACCGGGAGGATCATCGGCCTGCGGCGGTAGGTGTCGGAGACCCACTTGCCCAGCGTGCGGCGGATGAGCTGCTGCAGCTGGTGGGGCTCGACCACGCCGTCCTGGGCCGAGCGCTCCAGGACCTCGGTGATCTTCGGGAGCACGGCCGAGAAGGCCGAGTCCTCGATGCCCGAACCGCGGGCCTGGACGTGCGGACCGCCCGTGATCTTGCCGGTGGAGGCGTCCACCACGACGAAGACCGAGATGATGCCCTCGTCGCCCAGGATCTTGCGGTCCTTCAGTGCCGGCTCGCCCACGTCGCCGACCGAGAGGCCGTCGACGTACACGTAACCGGCCTGGACCTTGCCGGAGATCTTGGCCTTGCCCTCGATGAGGTCGACGGCGACGCCGTCCTCGGCGATGACGATCCGGTCGTGCGGGACGCCGGTCATGGCGCCCAGCTCGGCGTTGGCCCTCAGATGGCGCCATTCGCCGTGGACCGGCATCAGGTTCTTGGGGCGGCAGATGTTGTAGAAGTACAGGAGCTCGCCGGCGGACGCGTGGCCGGAGACGTGCACCTTGGCGTTGCCCTTGTGCACGACGTTCGCGCCCCAGCGGGTCAGGCCGTTGATCACGCGGTACACCGCGTTCTCGTTGCCGGGGATGAGCGACGACGCCAGGATCACCGTGTCGCCTTCGACGATGCGGATCTGGTGGTCGCGGTTGGCCATGCGGGACAGCGCGGCCATCGGTTCGCCCTGAGAGCCCGTACAGACCAGGACCACCTCGTGGTCGGGGAGGTCGTCGAGGGTGCGGACGTCCACCACCAGGCCCGGCGGGACCTTGAGGTACCCGAGATCGCGGGCGATGCCCATGTTGCGGACCATCGAGCGGCCGACGAAGGCGACCCGGCGGCCGTACTCGTGGGCCGCGTCCAGGATCTGCTGGATGCGGTGGACGTGGCTGGCGAAGCTGGCCACGATGATCCGCTTGCGGGCGTTGGCGAAGACCGTGCGCAGGACGTTGGAGATGTCCCGCTCGGGCGGGACGAACCCCGGGACCTCGGCGTTCGTCGAGTCGGCGAGGAGGAGGTCGATCCCCTCTTCGCTCAGACGCGCGAAGGCGTGGAGGTCCGTGAGGCGGTTGTCCAGCGGGAGCTGGTCCATCTTGAAGTCGCCCGTGTGGACCGCCATGCCGGCCGGTGTGCGGATGGCGACCGCGAGGGCGTCCGGAATGGAGTGGTTGACCGCGATGAACTCGCAGTCGAACGGGCCGATGCGCTCGCGGTTCCCCTCCGCCACCTCGAGGGTGTACGGGCGGATGCGGTGCTCCTGGAGCTTGGCCTCGATGAGGGCGAGGGTCAGCTTGGAGCCGATCAGCGGGATGTCCGGCTTCTCCCGGAGGAGGTAGGGGACGCCGCCGATGTGGTCCTCGTGGCCATGGGTGAGGACGATGCCCTCGATGTCGTCGAGGCGGTTCCGGATGGACGAGAAGTCCGGCAGGATCAGGTCGATTCCGGGCTGCTCCTCCTCGGGGAAGAGCACTCCGCAGTCGACGATCAGCAGGCGGCCGCCGTACTCGAAGACCGTCATGTTGCGGCCGATCTCTCCGAGACCGCCCAGTGGCGTGACCCGCAGGCCGCCCTCGGGGAGCGGCGGAGGCGGGCTCAGTTCGGGGTGCGGATGACTCAAAAGACTCTCCTCAACCACGCGCGCCACGTACCGGTCGGGCACGTGGCGCGCGTGACGTTCGTGCAGAAGCAGTTGTCGTGTGGAAGGTGCAGGCGCCGGTGGGCCTGCCGTGTTCGGTCGTATTCAGTTGTGAAGTCTGGTGTCAGAGCTGTACCCCGCCCGCGGCAAGATCGATCTTGAGCTGTTCGATCTCTTCGGCGGAGCACTCGACCATGGGGGCGCGCAGCGGGCCCGCGGGCAGGCCCTGGAGGGTGAGGGCGGCCTTCGTCGTGATGACGCCCTGGGTGCGGAAGATGCCCGTGTACACCGGGAGCAGCTTCTGGTGGATCTCGGTGGCCTTCTGGACCTCGCCGGCGACGAACGCCTCCACGAGGGCGCGCAGGTCGGGGGTGACGACGTGGCCGACGACCGAGACGAAGCCGACCGCGCCCACGGAGAGCAGCGGCAGGTTCAGCATGTCGTCGCCGGAGTACCAGGCGAGACGGGATCGGGCGATCGCCCAGCTCGCGCGGCCGAGGTCGCCCTTGGCGTCCTTGTTGGCCACGATCCGCGGGTGCTCCGCGAGGCGGACGAGCGTCTCGGTGTTGATCGGGACGCCGCTGCGGCCGGGGATGTCGTAGAGCATGACCGGCAGCTCGGTGGCATCGGCGATGGCCGTGAAGTGACGGTACAGGCCCTCCTGAGGGGGCTTGTTGTAGTACGGGGTGACGGCCAGCAGGCCGTGGGCGCCCGCCTTCTGCGCCGCGTGCGCCAGCTCGATGCTGTGGCGCGTGTCGTTGGTGCCGACGCCGGCCACGACGTGGGCCCGGTCGCCGACGGCCTCCAGGACGGCTCGTACCAGGTCCGATTTCTCCGCGTCGCTGGTGGTCGGGGACTCACCGGTGGTGCCGTTGACGATCAGGCCGTCGTTGCCTGCGTCCACCAGGTGGGTGGCGAGCCGCTGTGCGCCGTCGAGGTCGAGTGCGCCGTCCGCCGCGAAGGGCGTGACCATGGCGGTGAGGACCCGCCCGAAGGGGGTCTGCGGAGTGGAGGTCGGAGCCATGGGTAACACGCTACTCGTTGCTCAGGGCGGGGTCTGCCCTCGGGGCGGGCGACAAGTCGTGACAAAGATGGAGCCCGGCACTGCCTGCTCGGGGGTTCAAGCAGTGCCGGGTCCGTTTGATCAGGCTAGATGAACTTCCGCAAATGCCGCAATACGGACACTTCGCACGGATGATCCGTACATACGTCTTCGATCACGGGGCCACACGGCCGTTGGCGTTGAAGGCCGCGTAGGTGAGGGGCATGAGCCTGGCCCACTCGGCCTCCATCTTCTCGCCGACCATCTCGATCTCCCGCTGCGGGAAGGACGGGACCTTGGCGAGCTCGTGCTGGGTGCGCAGGCCGAGGAAGTGCATCAGGGAGCGGGCGTTGCAGGTGGCGTACATCGAGGAGAACAGGCCGACGGGAAGGACGGCGCGGGCGACCTCGCGGGCGACACCGGCGGCGAGCATCTCCTGGTAAGCCATGTAGGCCTCGCGGTACGAGTCCTCCATCGTGCGCGCGACCAGCTCCTGCTGGGCCTCGGTGCCCTCGACGAAGACGTACTTGCCCGGGCGGCCCTCCTGGACGAGCTTGCGGGAGGCGTCGGGGACGTAGAAGACGGGCTCGAGCTCCCGGTAGCGGCCGCTCTCCTCGTTGTACGACCAGCCGACGCGGTGCCGCATGAACTCGCGGAAGACGAAGATCGGGGCGCTGATGAAGAAGGTCATCGAGTTGTGCTCGAAGGGACTGCCGTGGCGGTCCCGCATCAGGTAGTTGATCAGGCCCTTCGAACGCTCGGGGTCCTTGTTCAGCTCGTCCAGGGACTGCTCGCCGACGGTCGAGACGCGGGCGGCGAACAGCACGTCGGCGTCGGACGCGGTGTGCTTGACCAGCTCGACGGTGACGTCGCTGCGGGTGAAGATCTTGGTTTCGTCGGCGGGCCTGTCGGTCACAGTGCGGGGGTCCTTCCGGATCGGCTTGAGCGCGGCGTCAACTCTACGGGGGCGCCGGGGGCGGAACCTCACGGACGTGGCTCGGATTCGTCCCGGACGACTCGTGAAATGGGGCACGTTTTCGGGCACCCGGTCGTCTGTATCAGTGACGCGTACCGGTGACGCGTACCAGTGACGACGTCCACGCGACTTCCCAAGGAGGACTGACCCATCATGTTCCGTCGGCGCGAGTCCGTACCCTTCGCCTTCCTCGCCGAAGCCGACAAGTTCCGCAGCAATGTCACCCCGCCGCCCCGGGAGCGGTCCTCCGTCGGGCAGATAGCCGGGCGCTGGCTGCTGGGGCTCACCATCGTGGCCGCGCTGGTGGGATCCCTGGTCATCGGGATGCCGGCGCTGTCGCAGGACCAGTCCGCCCTCACGCAGCAGTCGCAGGCGTCGGAGGGACGCTGACCTCTCCGCCGTCGTCCGAAGGGTGCGTGGAGTACCCCCACGGGCCCCTGAAGGTGGTGGGGACGGGCGGGGGGCGGATAGCCTCTGCGGGCACAGCCCACGCATGGATCGAGTGAGGACCAGCCGTGCCCCTGTCCTTCCTGGCGGCCGACCGCGCCTTCGAAACGGTGGACGACGTCGCGTTGCCCTTCGACGACCGTGACCACTGGCGGCGCCCCTACCGTCCCGGGCCCTGCCGTGTCGGCGCGGCCGCGCTGTGTCTGCTGCTCGCCTCCTACGTGCTGTTCGCGGCGGTCGTGATCGCGCTGACCAGCTCGGTGTCGGAGGCCGGCGTGATCTTCGGCGTCTCGCTGCTGGTGATCGCCGCCGCGCTGCGGCTGCTGCGGATGGGCGTATGGGTGAGTGCGCGCGGGCTGCGGCACGTGGGCTTCCTCCGCACCCGGACGGTGTCCTGGGGGCGGGTGGCGGCCGTACGGACCGTGCAGCAGCCGGTGCGCTGGCTGGGTCTGCCGCGGACCGTGCAGGGCCAGGCCCTGACGCTGCTGCGGCGGGACCGCGCGACCGACGGTGCCCTGCCGCTGCTGACCACGCACGGGGCCGACTTCTTCGGACGGGTCGAGGCCTTCGACCGGGCCGCGGACACGGTGGAGGCCTGGGCCGAGGAGTACGGGCGGCGCTGAGCCCGGATCTGTACGGCGAGGGGCCCGACCGGCGTGTGTGCCGGTCGGGCCCCTCGCCGTCACCCTCCGGGTGCCTGCGGCCGTGCGCCCTGCCTGGGGTCCGCCTCCGGGTGTCGGACTCCCCGGGCACCTGTGTGCTGTGCTCTCCGCCCGGTGTCGGCCTCCGGGTGCCTGTGGCTGTGCTCTTCCGCCCGGGCGGGGGCGTCCGGCTCAGGGGGAGGTCGGGTGCCGTGCGCTCCTGTGCAGGCTGATCGCGTGTTGCATGGCCTTGCGGGCGCGCGGGGTGTCCCGGGCGTCGTGGTAGGCGACGGCGAGGCGGAACCAGGTCCGCCAGTCGTCGGGTTCCGCTTCCGTCTCGGCCTTGCGCCGGGCGAAGACCTCGTCGGCGGAGTCGCGGTCGATCCGGCCGCCGGGGGTGCGCTTGAGCTCGTCGACGGGCAGGCCGCCCTCGGCGTCGAGTTCGGCGGCGAGCCGGTTGGCGCGGCGGACGAACTGGGTGTTCTTCCACAGGAACCAGACGCCGATGACCGGCAGGATCAGCACCGCCACGCCGAAGGTGACGGTCAGGACCGTGCCGGACTGGATGAGCATGACGCCACGGGTGCCGACCAGGAGGAAGTAGACGACCAGGACGGCGGCCGTGAGGGCGTAGGAGAGCTTTGCGCGCATGACGGTCGGGGCTCAGTTCAGGTCGAGGAAGTGTTCCAGGCCGAAGGTCAGGCCCGGGGTCGTCACCACGCGGCGGGCGCCCAGCAGGATGCCCGGCATGAAGCTGCTGTGGTGCAGGGAGTCGTGCCGGACGGTGAGGGTCTCGCCCTCGCCGCCCAGCAGGACCTCCTGGTGGGCGAGCAGGCCGCGCAGGCGGACGGCGTGGACGGGCACGCCGTCGACGTCCGCGCCGCGGGCGCCGTCCAGGGCCGTGACGGTGGCGTCCGGCGCCGGGGCGGAGCCTGCCCTGCGGCGGGCCTCGGCGATGAGCTGTGCGGTGCGGGTGGCGGTGCCGGAGGGGGCGTCCACCTTGTTCGGGTGGTGGAGCTCGACGACCTCGACGGACTCGAAGTACGGCGCGGCGATCTGTGCGAACTTCATGGTCAGCACGGCTCCGATGGAGAAGTTCGGCGCGATGAGCACGCCCGTCTCCGGCGACTCGGCCAGCCAGCCCTTCAGCCGCGCGAGGCGCTCGTCGGTCCAGCCGGTGGTGCCGACGACGGCGTGGATACCGTGCCGTACGCAGAATTCCAGGTTCTCCATGACGGAGGCCGGGGTGGTGAGCTCGACGACGACCTGGGCGCCGGTCCCGTCCAGCGTCTCCAGCTTGTCACCGCGGCTCAGGGCCGCCACCAGTTCCATGTCCTCGGCGGCCTCGACCGCCCGAACCGCCTCGGACCCGATCCGGCCCTTGGCGCCGAGGACCGCCACGCGCAGCTTGCTCATCTGTTGCTTCCTTACCGAGGGTGCTTTTCCGGAGGTGATCACTGGTGTCAGGCCACGGCGTCGTGCAGACGGGCCGCCTGTTTGTCCTTCAGCGGGCCGATGACCGACAGCGACGGCCGCCGTCCCAGGACGTCACGGGCCACCGAGCGCACCTCGTCCGGGGTGACCTCCGCGATCCGGGTCAGCATGTCGTCGACGGACATCTGTTCGCCCCAGCACAGCTCGCTCTTGCCGATGCGGTTCATGAGCGCGCCGGTGTCCTCCAGGCCGAGGACGGTGGAGCCCTTGAGCTGGCCGATGGCGCGGCCGATCTCCTCGTCGGACAGGCCGTGCTCGGCGACGTGGTCGAGCTCGTCGCGGCAGATCTTCAGCACGTCGTGCACCTGGCTGGGCCGGCATCCGGCGTACACCCCGAACAGGCCGCAGTCGGCGAAGCCGGAGGTGTACGAGTAGACGCTGTAGGCCAGGCCGCGCTTCTCGCGGACCTCCTGGAAGAGCCGCGAGGACATCCCGCCGCCGAGGGCGGTGTTCAGGACGCCCAGGGCCCAGCGGCGGTCGTCGGTGCGCGAGAGACCGGGCATGCCGAGGACGACGTGCGCCTGCTCGGTCTTGCGGCCGATCAGTTCGACGCGGCCCGCGGTGCGGAGCGCGCGCCGGCCGTCGCGCGGGGCGATGGGGACGGCGTCGAGGTCCTTGAGGGCGCCCGCCTTCTCGAAGGCGGCGCGCACCTGGCGTACGACCTTGTTGTGGTCGATGTTGCCGGCGGCGGCGACCACGAGGTGGGTGGGGTCGTAGTGCTTCTTGTAGAAGCGGCGGATGCGGTCGGCGGTGAGGGCGTTGACGGTGTCGACCGTGCCGAGGACCGGGCGGCCGAGGGGGTTGTCGCCGAACATCGTGTGCGCGAACAGGTCGTGCACGCAGTCGCCCGGGTCGTCCTCGGTCATGGCGATCTCCTCGAGGATGGCGCCGCGCTCGACGTCGACGTCCTCCTCCAGGATCAGGGAGCCGGTCAGCATGTCGCAGACGACGTCGATGGCGAGCGGCAGGTCGGCGTCGAGCACGCGCGCGTAGTAGCACGTGTACTCCTTCGCCGTGAACGCGTTCATCTCGCCGCCGACCGCGTCGAGGGCGGAGGAGATGTCCAGGGCCGACCTGCGGGTGGTGCCCTTGAAGAGCAGGTGTTCCAGGTAGTGCGTGGCGCCGTTGAGGGACGGGGTCTCGTCGCGGGAGCCGACGTGCGCCCAGATGCCGAAGGTCGCGGAGCGGACCGAGGGCAGGGTCTCGGTGACGATGCGCAGGCCGCCCGGGAGGGTGGTCTTGCGGACCGTGCCGATGCCGTTCTCGCCCTTGATCAGCGTTTGGGTACGGGCGACGGCCCGCGCCTCCGAAGAGGTGCGGGCCGTCGCCTTGGAGCTACGGGACGTCACTGCTCGGCGTCGTCCTTCTTGTCGTCGGCGGCCTCTTCGCCCTCGATCACGGGCACGAGGGAGAGCTTGCCGCGGGAGTCGATCTCGGCGATCTCGACCTGGACCTTCTGGCCCACGCCGACGACGTCCTCGACGTTCTCCACGCGCTTGCCGCCGGCCAGCTTGCGGATCTGCGAGATGTGCAGCAGACCGTCCTTGCCGGGCAGCAGGGAGACGAACGCGCCGAAGGTGGTCGTCTTGACGACCGTGCCCAGGTAGCGCTCGCCGACCTCGGGCATCGTCGGGTTGGCGATGCCGTTGATCGTGGTGCGGGCGGCCTCGGCGGAGGGGCCGTCGGCGGCGCCGATGTAGATGGTGCCGTCGTCCTCGATCGTGATCTCGGCGCCGGTGTCCTCCTGGATCTGGTTGATCATCTTGCCCTTGGGGCCGATGACCTCGCCGATCTTGTCGACCGGGATCTTCACGGTGATGATCCGCGGCGCGTTCGGGGACATCTCGTCCGGCGTGTCGATCGCTTCCATCATCACGTCGAGGATGTGGAGGCGGGCGTCACGGGCCTGCTTGAGGGCGGCGGCCAGGACGGAGGCGGGGATGCCGTCCAGCTTGGTGTCGAGCTGGAGGGCGGTGACGAACTCCTTGGTGCCGGCGACCTTGAAGTCCATGTCGCCGAAGGCGTCCTCCGCACCGAGGATGTCGGTGAGGGTGACGTAGTGCGTCTCGCCGTCGATCTCCTGGGAGATCAGGCCCATGGCGATACCGGCGACGGGGGCCTTCAGCGGCACACCGGCGTTCAGCAGCGACATGGTGGACGCGCAGACCGAGCCCATGGACGTCGAGCCGTTGGAGCTCAGCGCCTCGGAGACCTGGCGGATCGCGTAGGGGAACTCCTCGCGCGTCGGCAGGACCGGCACGAGGGCGCGCTCGGCGAGGGCGCCGTGGCCGATCTCGCGGCGCTTCGGGGAGCCGACGCGGCCGGTCTCGCCGGTGGAGTACGGCGGGAAGTTGTAGTTGTGCATGTAGCGCTTGCGGGTCACCGGGGAGAGGGTGTCCAGCTGCTGCTCCATGCGGAGCATGTTGAGGGTGGTGACGCCCAGGATCTGGGTCTCGCCGCGCTCGAACACCGCGGAACCGTGGACCCGCGGGATGGCCTCGACCTCGGCGGCGAGCGTACGGATGTCCGTGACGCCACGGCCGTCGATGCGCTTCTTCTCCTTGATGACGCGCTCACGGACCAGGGTCTTGGTCAGCGAGCGGTACGCGGCGGAGATCTCCTTCTCGCGGCCCTCGAACTCCGGCAGGAGCTTCTCGGCGGCGAGGGACTTCACGCGGTCCAGCTCGGCCTCGCGCTCCTGCTTGCCCGCGATGGTCAGCGCGGAGGCGAGCTCCGGCTTGACGGCGGCGGTCAGCGCCTCCAGGACGTCGTCCTGGTAGTCGAGGAAGATCGGGAACTCGCCGGTCGGCTTGGCGGCCTTCGCGGCGAGGTCGGCCTGGGCCTTGCAGAGGACCTTGATGAAGGGCTTCGCGGCCTCCAGACCGGCGGCGACGACCTCCTCGGTCGGCGCCTCGGCGCCGCCCTCGACCAGCTTGATGGTCTTCTCGGTGGCCTCGGCCTCGACCATCATGATCGCGACGTCGCCGTCCTCCAGGACCCGGCCCGCGACGACCATGTCGAAGACGGCGTCCTCGAGCTCGGTGTGCGTCGGGAAGGCGACCCACTGGCCGTTGATCAGCGCGACGCGGACGCCGCCGATCGGGCCGGAGAAGGGCAGACCGGCCAGCTGCGTGGACGCGGACGCGGCGTTGATCGCGACGACGTCGTACAGGTGGTCGGGGTTGAGCGCCATGATGGTGGCGACGACCTGGATCTCGTTGCGCAGGCCCTTCTTGAAGGACGGGCGCAGCGGGCGGTCGATGAGGCGGCAGGTGAGGATGGCGTCCTCGGAGGGACGGCCCTCACGGCGGAAGAAGCTGCCGGGGATCTTGCCGGCGGCGTACATCCGCTCCTCGACGTCCACCGTGAGGGGGAAGAAGTCGAGCTGGTCCTTGGGGTTCTTGGAGGCGGTGGTGGCCGACAGCACCATGGTGTCGTCGTCCAGGTACGCCACGGCGGAGCCGGCGGCCTGCTTGGCCAGGCGGCCGGTCTCGAAGCGGATGGTGCGGGTGCCGAAGGAGCCGTTGTCGATGACGGCCTCGGCGTAGTGGGTCTCGTTCTCCACTAGCGTTTTCTCCGTTACTTGTCGTCTTTCGTCCCTCGGCTGCCCGTGTGGCAGGGGGACGGTGGCGGAGAAGCGCTCCGTGCGGTGCGGGCCGGTCTTCGATCGAAGCACCCGGGGCTCGCTTCCCCCCGGGGGCCACTACCGAGGACCGGCGGCGGCTAGGTGCGCTCCTCCTCGTTCTGGTGTCGTGCGTGCTACTGCGTGATGGTGCGTGGTGTGATGTGCGTCGTGCTACCACACTACAAAGCGTGAGTGACACTCCGCACGTTTCCGTACGTACGGCAAAGGGAGCGGCCCCCGATCGTCACGGGAACCGCTCCCTTCACGGCGTCTTACTTGGCGCCCGCCGCACCACGGCGGATGCCGAGGCGGTCGACCAGCGTACGGAAGCGCTGGATGTCCTTCTTCGCCAGGTACTGCAGCAGCCGGCGGCGCTGACCGACCAGGATCAGCAGGCCACGGCGGGAGTGGTGGTCGTGCTTGTGGGTCTTGAGGTGCTCGGTCAGGTCGGAGATCCGACGGGACAGCAGAGCGACCTGGACCTCGGGGGAGCCGGTGTCGCCCTCCTTGGTACCGAACTCGGAGATGATCTGCTTCTTCACTGCGGCGTCGAGCGACACGCGTACTCCTCGAAGATGTGTGGATGCCCACCGAGTGCCCCCGGTCTGCGTCTCGGGGGAGCTTCCGTTACTCGGGAGGCGGGGATCCGCTGGGCGCGGCCTCCGGAGCGGGGCTCCGGGGGTGCGTACACAGACGGCCGTCACCCACAGTACCAGCAGGCCGGGACCGCTCCGGCACCGGTCGCCGAACCGGGTGGGCGGCACGGGCGCTGCCGCTAGGGTGCTTCTGATGGATCTCCGTGGAAGAAGGAGCGGCGTTCGGTGCGTGCTCTCGGTGTGCGGTGCGGCGGGTCATGTGGCGGAGCCACCTGGCCCTCCGCACCGTGCGGTGAGTGGGGGTACCGCCCACGCCGTTCAGGCAGTGGGGGAGCGTGCCGGGCGTCGGGACGCCGCGGAGATCCATCAGAAGCACCCTAGGGTGACGGGTTGGATCATCCGTGCGTCGGGAAGGGGTCGCCGCGCCATGGCGGACGAAACGAACGAGGACGTCAGGGCCCGCAAGGAACGGGAGCGGGACGAGCTGTACGCGCTCGACATCTCCGGGGTCGAGTGGCAGTGCGCGCCGGGTACGGAGGAGCAGGAGGAGCGCGTGGAGATCGCGTACCTGCCGGGCGGGGCCGTGGCGATGCGGTCGTCGCTCGACCCGGACACCGTGCTGCGGTACACGGAGGCGGAGTGGCAGGCGTTCGTGCTGGGCGCGCGGGACGGGGAGTTCGATCTGGAGCCGGCGCCGCACAATGGGGGGCTGGACGTGTAGGCGGTCCCGGTACGGCGGTGGGGAAGCAGTCCCCGGGGCCCGTCCCCGCCGCCGTACACCCGTGCGCGGCGGCGGCCGCACTACTGCTTCTTCGTCGCCTGGCTCTCGATGCCGAGGACGAGACAGACCCACTTCGACTGGTCGGCGGCCGGGCCGGTGGCGGATCTGACGCCGAAGAAGAGACGGCCGTTCTGGACGATGACGTCGTTGAAGTCGATCGAGGTGAAGTTCTCGGCCTCGGCCGACAGCTCGAAGTAGAAGTACGGGGTCTCCTCGCCGGTCTCCGGGTCGAGGCCGACGAGCGCGGTGGGCGAGAGGTGGTCCTGGCTCTCGCGGAGGGCGAGGAGCCGGTCGCCGCTCGTGCGCACCGGGATCAGCAGCGCGTTGGCGCCGGACTCGAACTTCTGCGTGCTGTCCCCGGTCGCCAGGTCGAAGCCGATGATCCAGTTGGACGTGGTCTTCTCGATGACGTCCTTGCTGCGCACGAACACCTGGCCGTCCCCCACGGCGATGGTCGGGCAGTCGTCGATCACGATGTAGTCGGTGGAGTACGAGCAATCCCCCACGTACGTGCCGTTCCGGAGACTGATGGTGGCGCGGTTCGTGCCGTCGGCGTCCAGCGAGAGCAGCTCGGTGAAGCCGGTGTCCCCCGCGGAGACGGCGAGGACGACCGGATCGGTGGACGGGACCGCGACCTGGCGCACGCCCTTCGCCGCGGAGTAGGTCCACAGGGTGCGCCCCGTGGCCGGGTCGACCTCGCGCACCTTGTACGTGATGCGCTCCCAGGAGTCGACGGCCAGGCTCTCGTCGTCGCTCCAGCACTCCTCGCGCACCAGGAGCGCGCCTCCTCCGGCGGCGCCCCCGTCATGGCAGGCGCCGGTGTTCGACGTGCTCCACCGCTTCGTGCCGTGGTCCATGGCGTAGGCGACGGTGCCGCGTCCCCACGTCACGGCGACGGTGTCGTGCGTCAGGGTCACGCTCGGCGGGTCCTGGACGCCGCCGTTGCGGGGAGTGCCCGTGGTGGTCCCGATGGCCGCGACGGGGAAGTCGTGCGACCAGATCTCGCGGCCGTCGTCGAGGTCGAAGAAGACGACGTGGTCGCAGAAAGCCTCCTCGTCGGTGCTCGCGCGGTACAGCACGGCGGTGCGGTTCTCGTTGGTGACATGGCGGGTGTAGCCGCAGATCGGGCCGTCGAGGGCCAGCTTCCACTTCTCGTCCCCGGGTGACGCGTCGGTGCCGAGGCGGAAGCCGACGAGCGTCTTGTCGATGCCCTTGGCGAGGATCTTGTCCGTGGCCCACATGCCGGGCATCTCGTAGCTCTCGCCGGGGGTCATGTCGTCCACGGAGAGACGGAAGGCCATCGTGCCGACGGTGCTGGCGGGCTGCTCCTCCACCGATTCCCGGACGTCCAGGCGTCCCTGGGCGGAGGGCGTGTCCGTCGGGCTCTTCGACCCTCCGGAGCCGGCGCCCCAGAGGAACCAGCCACCGGTGCCCAGTGCCGCGACGAGGACCACGGCCAGCGACCACAGCAGCGCCTTCCGGCGTCGCCTGGTCCGTTCGGCCTCGGCGGTCACGGCGGACTGGGTGTAGACGGACGGGGGCGGGCCGAAGCTCACTCGACGTTCCTTTCCGTGTAGTGCGCTCGAACGGCCGCGCAGGGCGGCGGGCCTTCCGCTCGACGGCGCGCCGGGTCCGTCGCCGAGCTGGACGGTGCTCAGCCGGACACGGCCACTCGCCCGCACAGCGTGCGCGTTGCAGGCGGTCGACCGTGCCCGGCGCCGCACACGGTCGGCCGCCGCTGTCCGCGGCGCACTCCGACGGGCGCCGGATGGTGGCGCCGCGTTCAGCTCGTCATCGACCGCACGGCCGTGTACACGTCGAAGACGGCCAGCGCCAACGGGACCAGCGTCAGCAGGACGAAGCCCTCGGCGATCTCCAGGAAGCGCCCCCAGAACGGGGTGACCCCGCCCCGGGAGGCGATCAGGCCGACGGCGGTGATGACCGCAGACGCCGCCGCGATCGCCGCGACGAGCCAGATCGTGCGGATGTCGAGGTCGGTGCGGTCACCCGTCAGGGCGTCACGGACCACGGAGAACGGCGGGTTGAGTGCCAGACCGAGCCCGAGGAGCACGAGGGAGCCGAGGCCGGCTGCGAGGAGGGGGGCGACCTGGGCGGTGTACCGGAAGAGACCGGCGCGCATCAGCAGGGCGATGCCGACGGCCAGCGCGAGCAGTTGGGCCCAGACCCCGTCGGAGAAGCCGAGCACGGCGCAGGCGCCGACCACGACCGCCGCGCAGCCACCGACCAGGCCGACGAGAAGCTCGTGGCCACGGCGGGCCTGGGCGGCGATCCGTTCCACGTCGACCGGCTCCTGCGGGGCCGGATCGGCGCCGTAGGAGCTGCGGGGAGCGGTGTCCGGGGCGTCGAATCCGATGGGCAGCCGGGCGAAGCGCATGGACAGGCCGGGCAGGAAGGCCAGCGCGCCCACCGCGACGGGCGCGCACAGGGCAGCGGTCTCGGCCGGCGACCAGTGGAGGAGGATCGCCGCGAACACCGCCGCCAGGCCGACGCCGGAGGCGACCGCGCCGGCGACGAAGGGCGCGTCGCCGCCGGGGGAGCACAGGGTGAGGAGGACCGCGGCGAGCAGGACCGCCGCGCAGGCCAGGAGGAACTGGAGCTTGCCGATGCCCTGGCCGTCGGCGAGCGGGAGGAGGCCGGAACCCGCCACACCGACGTTCGGCAGCGCACCGAGCCCGAGGGCTACGGCCGAGGGCCGGTCGTCGTAGACGCGGGCCCGTACGCAGGCCAGGGCGACCAGCAGGACGCCGGTGACCGCGGCGAGGACGCCGGGCAGCGAGTGCATGTCGTGGCGTGGGTCGCCCGTCCAGGCGACGAAGGCGAGCAGGGCCGGCAGGACGCCTCCGCCGACGAGGCCCGCGGCGCGGGTCAGGTCGCCGCTCCACAGGGTGTGTTCGCGGGTCACCGCCGAGGCGATCGCCTCGGACACGTCGTCGTGGACGGCCGGGGGCAGCGACTCCGCGAAGGGGCGCAGGGTGAGGAGTTCGCCGTCGAGGATGTGCTGGGCGGCGAAGGAGCGCGATCCGTCGAGGACCCTGCCGTCCCGGCGCACCAGGTGGTAACCGACCGGGGCGCCCTCGGCGGGGCTCTGCCGGGAGAGCCTGAGGATCTCCGGATAGATGTCGACGACGGGGATGTCGTCGGGCAGGGCGACGTCGATCCTGCTGTCGGGCGCGACGATCGTGACCCGGCAGAAGCCGAGGCCCGTCCGGGAGGCGGCTCCCGTCCCGTGCCCTCCCCCGGTGGCTGCCGCGGAGGCCGTGATGCTCACCTGCTGCTCCCCCTCAGTGATGGTCCCGCGTCGGTGCTGTGAAGATTTCACGCCGGTTCGCGCCCCGCGGTGCCGGTGGATACGGCCGGGCGGTGGAACCGACGCCGTCGAGCGGCCGCCGAACGCCGAAGCATCCCGATTCTCGCGGAATGTCCCCGCCTCGACGGCCCCTGCCGCATGTGCTCACGCGAACATCCGGCACCCTACCTCCCTCTCGTCCCACAAGAAGTCAGTAGGATCGCGCGGCGGCCTGCGTCCGCCTGACACGGGGTTGGCGGACCTACTTCCGGGGCCGGCAAGGGAATTGGTGAGCAGTGAGCCACATCGTCGTGAAGCGCCCTCCGAGGTCGCTGCCGTCCGAGGTGCCCACGGGTGAGATCGCCGTGCAGCCTCCGCCCGAGCTGCCTCGGGGGCATCAGGAGAGCGTGCTGATGCAACTGCTGCCGACCCTCGGCATGGGCGGCTCGGTGGTCTTCTTCTTCACGAGCGGGCAGCCGTTCATGAAGATCATGGGCATGGTGATGATCGCCTCGACGGTGGCCATGTCCATCGCGATGGTGGTCCGCTTCCGTCGCGGCTCCCAGGGACAGTTGGCGGACATGCGCCGCGACTACCTGGGCTACCTGGCGCAGACCCGGCGCACGACCGCGGAGACGGCCAGGGCGCAGCGGGACGCGCAGTACTACCTGCACCCTTCCCCCGAGCAGTTGTGGGCGCTGGTCGCCGAGGGCAGCCGGGTGTGGGAACGGCGGCCCGGCGACGAGGACTTCGCCCAGGTCCGGGTCGGTCTCGGTGCCCAGACGCTCGCCACGCCGCTCATCGCGCCGGAGACCGGCCCCGTCCAGCAGCTGGAGCCGTTGACCGCGGGTGCCCTGCAACGGTTCCTCGCCGTCCACGGCACCCTGGACGACCTGCCGATGGCCGTCTCGCTGCGGGCGTTCTACCACATGACGGTCAGCGGCGAGCCGCAGTCGGTACGCTCCTCGGTCCGGGCCCTGACCGGTTCGCTGGCCGCGCTGCACTCCCCCGAGGACCTGGTCGTCGTCATCGCGGCGGGCCGGGACGAACTGGCCCACTGGGAGTGGGCCAAGTGGCTGCCGCACGTGCAGGCGCCGGACGCCGTGGACGGCGCGGGCAGCCGTCGGCTGATCGGCGGTGACGCGCGTGAACTGGAGAACCTGCTGTCGTCCCGGCTCACCGGCCGCCCCCGCTTCCACCCCGGCGCCGCGCCCCTGCCGGACGAGCCGCACATCGTCGTGCTCCTCGACGGTCTCTCGCTCCCCCCGGACTCGCTCCTGGCCAACCCCGAGGGCCTCCAGGGCGTGACGGTCCTCGAGATCGTGCCCGGCGAGCTGACCGGGGCGGGCGGCGACCTCGACATCGTCGTACAGCCGGGCGCACTGCACCTGGAGTCGGGGCACGGCGTGGTCTACGAGGGGACGCCCGACGTCCTGTCGTACGAGGCCGCCGAGGTGCTCGCGCGGCAGCTGGCGCCGCTGCGGATGGCGTCCGGCGGCGACGACGACGAACCGCTGCTGGCCAACCTGGAATTCACCGACCTGCTGAATCTGGGCGACGCGGCGTCCGTGGACCCGCGGCGCACCTGGCGGCCGCGTTCGCTGGCGGAGCGGCTGCGCGTGCCGATCGGCGTCGGCGAGGACGGCCGTCCCGTCATGCTCGACCTGAAGGAGGCGGCCCAGGAGGGCATGGGCCCGCACGGCCTGTGCGTGGGCGCGACCGGCTCCGGCAAGTCCGAGCTGCTGCGCACACTGGTACTGGGCCTGGCGGTCACCCACTCCTCGGAGACCCTGAACTTCGTCCTGGCCGACTTCAAGGGCGGCGCGACCTTCGCCGGCATGGCGCAGATGCCGCACGTCGCGGCCGTCATCACCAACCTGGCCGACGACCTGACCCTGGTCGACCGCATGGGCGACTCCATCCGCGGCGAGCTCAACCGGCGTCAGGAGATGCTGCGGGACGCCGGCAACTACGCCAACATCCACGACTACGAGAAGGCCCGGGCGGCGGGCGCGCCGTTGCAGCCCATCCCCTCCCTGGTCCTGGTGATCGACGAGTTCAGCGAACTGCTGACGGCGAAGCCCGATTTCATCGAGATGTTCGTGCAGATCGGCCGTATCGGCCGTTCGCTCGGCGTCCACCTGCTGCTGGCTTCCCAGCGCCTGGAGGAGGGCCGGCTGCGCGGCCTGGAGACGTATCTGTCGTACCGCATCGGTCTGCGGACGTTCTCGGCGGCGGAGTCGCGCGCCGCGCTCGGCGTGCCCGACGCCTACGAGCTGCCGAACGTGCCGGGGTCGGGCTTCCTGAAGTTCGGCACGGACGAGATGGTGCGGTTCAAGGCGGCCTACGTCTCCGGCGTCTACCGTTCGGGCCCGCAGCGGACCGGGCCGGCCGGCGCGGCCCTGCCGGTGGACCGGCGGCCGGTGCTGTTCACGGCGGCCGAGGTGCCGGTGCGGTACGCGCAGGTGCCCCAGCAGCACACCGCGGCGGACGAGCCCGAGGTCGACGAGGCCCTCGCGGACACGGTCCTCGACGTGATCGTGCGCCGGCTGGAGGCGCAGGGCCCGGCGGCACACCAGGTGTGGCTGCCTCCGCTGGACAGCCCGCCGTCGCTCGACGCGCTCCTGCCGGGGCTCGCCGCGGTGCCGGGCCGCGGCCTCACACAGCCCGGCTACGAGGGCGCGGGCCGTCTCGTAGTGCCGGTCGGGCTGGTGGACAAGCCGTACGAGCAGCGTCGTGACGCCCTCTGGGTGGACTTCTCCGGCGCGGCCGGCCACATGCAGATCCTGGGCGGCCCGCAGTCCGGCAAGTCGACGCTGGTGCGCAGCCTGATCTGCTCCTTCGCCCTGACCCACACGCCGTACGAGGTGCAGTTCTACGGCCTCGACTTCGGCGGCGGCGGTATGGCGGCCGTGGCCGGGCTCCCGCACGTCGGCGGGGTGGCCTCGCGCCTGGACCCGGAGCGGGTGCGGCGCACGGTGGCCGAGGTGTACGGCGTGATGACCCGCCGCGAGGAGTACTTCCGTTCGGCGGGCATCCCGTCGATCGGCGACTTCCGGGCGCGGCGGGCACGGGGTGAGATCTCGGTGACGGACCAGCCCTGGGGCGACGTCTTCCTGATCGTCGACGGCTGGGGCAACTTCCGCGCCGACTACGAGACCCTGGAGCCGATCGTCCTGGAGATGGCGGCGCGCGGTCTCGGCTACGGCATCCACGTCGTCCTGACGGCCTCGCGTTCCATGGAGGTCCGGTCGAACATGAAGGACCACCTGATGAACCGCCTGGAGCTGCGGCTCGGCGACACGATGGACTCCGAGCTGGACCGCAAGATCGCCGCGAACGTCCCGGCGGGGGTCCCGGGCCGCGGTCAGTCGCCGCAGAAGCTGCACTTCATGGCGGCGGTGCCGCGTATCGACGGGCTGGCCTCGGACACGGACCTCTCGGACGCCACGCAGGCGCTGGCGGCGGAGGTCACCCGCCACTGGCAGGCGCCGCCCGCTCCCGAGGTGCGGCTGCTGCCGCGGGAGTTCCCCGCCGCGGAGTTGCCGGCGGGCGACCGGTTCCCGCAGCAGGGTGTCGCCTTCGCCCTCGACGAGAACAACCTCGAACCGGTCTTCGTCGACTTCGAACAGGACCCGTTCTTCCTCGTCTTCGGCGAGAGCGAGTCGGGCAAGTCGAATCTGCTGCGGCTGCTGATCAAGCAGTTGACGGAACGCTATTCCGGCGACGAGTGCAAGCTGTTCGTCGTCGACAACCGGCGCTCCCTGCTGGACGTCACCCCGGCCTCCCACCTGGCCGAGTACATTCCGATGTCCAACGCCATGGACCACCACATGTCCGCCCTCGCCAACCTGATGCAGCGCCGCACGCCGACCGCCGAGGTGACCGCGCGGGAGCTGCGGGACCGCAGTTGGTGGCGGGGCCCGACGGTGTTCGTCGTCATCGACGACTACGACCTCGTGGCGACGTCCAGCGGAAACCCGTTGGCCGGTCTGACCGAACTGCTCCCCTTCGCCCGGGACGTGGGCGTCCGCTTCATCATCGCCCGCTCCACGGCCGGCGCGGGCCGCGCCTCCTACGAGGCGTTCACACAGCGCATCAAGGAACTCGGCGCACAGGGCGTGGTGCTCGCGGGCGATCCCGGAGAGGGAGACCTCCTCGGCGGGGTCCGGCCGCGGCCGATGCCCGCGGGGCGCGGGATCTTCGTCTCGCGGCGGCGGGGGAAGCCGTTGGTGCAGGTGGGGTTGGCGCCGGAGGGCGTCTACTGAGGCGGTACCGCCGGAGCTCGCCCCTCCGGCGGTGAGCGGCGGGTCCGGGAGGGGAGCCTCCTGGGCCCGCCGTCGTGTGTCCTCGCTCGGGGTGGGCCGGGTGGAAGGCGCCACACGCCGGCGTCTTGAGCCGGTACCGCGGGTATGGCAAAGGGTGGGCACCTCCCGCGCGTACCCACCCCGTCGCACCATGCCGCCGGCGTCACATGAAGTAGCTGGCGCCCTTCAGGTCGCCACCACGGTAGTCACCGCCGGCGGTGTGGACCTTCTGCGAGATCTGGACCAGCGCCGCGTGGATGGCCCGGGCGTGCTCGTCCCACTTCTTGGTCTTCTTCTCGAACTCGCTGTACGCCTCGCCGCCCCAGCCCGCGGACACCTTCAGCACCGCCTGCTTCAGGGCCTCGAGGTCGTCCTCGAGCTTCTTGGCCTGGTCGCCGAGCTCGGTGGCGAGCGCGTCCATCGTGCCGTACGTGACGGCAAGCTCGTCGTAGTGGACTCCGGACATCTTGTTCCTCGTTTCTCAGGAGATGGTGTGACGGTGGCTCGGTTCCGTCGACGGCGCGTCAGTAGCTGTTGAGAGCCGAGGTCTTACCACCGAGGTCCTCGGTCGAGATCTTGTTCAGGTCGGCCTCGATCTGGTCCTCGAGGTTGCGCTTGTCGGTCGCGGTCATGTGGATGCCCTCGAGGAAGTCGTCGAGCATCCTGCCGATGGAGGCCATGCGGCCGTTGATCTCCGTCTGCTTCGCGTTGAACGCGTTGGCGCCCTGGCCCGTCCAGGCCTTCTCGATCATGTCGATCGTGCCCTGCAGCTTCGCGAGCGACTGCCGGATGTTGTCGTAGCGGTCGATGACTTCGGTCTGGAGTTGCTTTACGTCGCTGTCATTGAGCTTGCGGTCGACCATGTCGGCACTCCCTTTCGTAAGAGCTGTGGTGCGTTGGAACGGATGTGACTGGCGGCGTGAGCCGTCATGCTCCTCGACGGGAGCGGATCACCGCGAAGGCACCGATACCGATCACCAGGACGGCTCCCGCGGCTCCGAGAGCCACCCACAGGGTGGTGTTGTCGGACGATTCCGTGCTCGATCCCGCAGCCGAAGTCTGGCCGCCGGAAGCGCCCTTGGACCCTTGTGACGAGGCCGAGGCGGACGGAGCGGGCGAGTCGTCACCCGTGACGCCCGTCACGTTCTCCTTCGCGAGCGGGTCCGTGCCGGCCGCGCCGGGGTCGTAGTCGCTGTCCTCCAGCACCTTGCGGGGCCGGATCAGCCCGTACCCGAGATACGTGCTCGGGTCGTCCTTCGCCCAGTCACGTCCGGCGGTGTCGATCAGGCTGGCGAGGACCTGGTTGGCCGTCCAGTCGGGGTGGGCGGACCAGATGAGGGCGGCGGAGGCGGAGGCTATGGCGGTGGCTTGGCTGGTGCCCTGGCTCGGGCAGTACGACTGGAAGGTGTTGTCGCACCACGTGGGGACGTCCAGGCCGGGCGAGGCCAGGTCGACGTAGTTGCCGTACTCGGAGAACTTGCCGACGGTGCCGGACTCGTCCGAAGCGGCGATGCCGACTACGTAGGGGTAGGCGGCTGGGTATCCGATGAAGTTCTTTTCTTGGGCGTCATTTCCGGTGCCCGCGATCATCAACTTACCCTTGGACTGGGCATACTCGACAGCCGCGAGAACTTCCGGCCGTTGAATGTCCTCGGTGAAGGACATACTGATGATCTTGGCGTCACTGTCAGCGATTGCCTTGATCACGTCCGGCAGTGCGGGAGCTTTCTTTTTCTCGCTGTCATTCTTCAGTTGGCTCGTCGCGATCCGGTATGGAACGATCTTCGCCCCCGGCGCCAGCCCCTTCAGTCCCCCATCGGCACCGGTCCCGGCGATCAGTTCCGCCATGCTCGTCCCGTGGCCGTCGTAGTCCTCAGTCGCCTTGTAGCCGACGGCGTCGGGCACCTCGGCAGCGAGTACTTGGCCGCTCAGAGAGGCAGTGTCGGGGTTGACACCGGAATCGACAACGGCCACCTTGACGCCCTTGCCGGTGCTCACCTTCCACATCTCGTCGGCCTTCATCGCCGACAAGTACCACTGCTGGGACTGGACGTCCGTGGCCGCCGCACTCGGAGCCAGACCTGCCGACAGGACAGCCAAGGCGCCAAGCGCTGAACAGACGGCGGAAACCCGTCTCCGGCTTTTCCGTCCCGCGAAAGACGCGCTCCACATGTCGCGTCGACTGCTCCCTGCCACCATGCCTCTGTTCGTCCTCGCTCTTGTCCGGTCAGTCGGTCGACGACGGCCCGTCGCGCCGTTCATCACGGCGCGCACGTGTCTCGCCAGATCCCTTGTTGGGCACGGGGCCTCGCGTCCCGCCGGTTCCGCCAGGGGTGTGTCCGCCGTTCCTGGGCCTGGAAGCTCGCTCCTTGGGGGCGCCGACCACGCCACCAGGACTGCCGACAGGACGGCCTGGTGTCTGTCCCGAGCTTGCCGTCGAACTCGGTGCCTTGATCACCCCACGCTGGCCCGGCCTCTCGCCCGTGCCGCGCGAGGTGGGTGCGTTCTGACTTCCGATGACGGTGCCGCGCGGCACCCTGGAGCCGTTGGCGCCAGGGGTAGCTCCCTTGACGGGCTTCCCGCCGACGACGCCATCGGTGGTGCGCCCGATGCCCCCGCGGCCGGCGCCCGTACGCCCCGGGCTCGTGGCACCGTTCCCGGTGACAGGACCGCGTGGGACGCCACTGGCCTTGCCGGCCGCCGTTCCGGCAGCCCTCGGCACCCCTCCGACCACGCCTCGACCTGCGGCGCCAGGCGCACGGCCGCCTGTCTTCCCTGACGCGGCAGCACGTCCGACCGGGCCGGTGCCACCGGTTCCGGTACGTCCCGCCGACGTACCACCGGCTCGCCCCTGTGCAGAGGTGGGCGTCCTCGGCCCGGCCACTCCACCGAAGCCCGAGGTACGCCCGATCTGACCGCGCGCTGCAGGGGGTGCTGCAACTGGGGCGAAGGGAGGGGTCGTTCCCACGGGAGTGACGTTGGGAGTCGTCGACGGCGACGTGATGGGCGTCGACTTGACGCTCTCCTGCGGCGGCAACGTACCGACACTGTCGATCTCTGTGCCGACGTGCTGCACTGGAGCACTGACGGAGCCGTCCACGCTCCCTTCCGAGGAATGGGATGACGACAAGCCCTCCGCGTGGGGTCGCGCTGCTCCGGAGGCCGCGAGGTGCTGTTTCGTACTTCCCGACTCATCCACGGTCGAGAGCGAACCTTGGACCGGTGGGCCCTCGATCAGCCCATTCTCAGGCGCCGGCGCAGGCACCCCCACACTCGGCATCTTAGGAAACACCGGCTCCTCGGCCGACTGCATCGTCCCGCTCGACACCGTGTAGAACGACGCCAGGCGGTACATCTGGTTGATGGCTTCCTGCCGGTGGCTCTCCGCCTTCACCGCCGCCGCGTACTCGTCGTTGGTGTCGACCTGCTGGACCACCGGGATGTCGTCGACCTTCTTGGGGTCGGTGCGGTTGTCACGCGGGGGCATGGACTTGCGTACGGAGGCGAGGCCGGAGCTCGCGGCCATGACCTGGGTGCCGACCACGTCGGTGTAGGAGGCGAGGGAGAGAGCGGTGGTGACCAGGTCGGTACCCCAGTCGTAGAAGGCGGTGTGGGCCTCGCCCTCCCAGTCGACGTCGCCCAGGTTGCGGCTCAGCTCGTTGGCGGCGTCGTTGATGGCGTCACGGGCCGCGACCAGGGCCGTACCCGCGCTCTCCAGCAGCTCGGGGCTCGCGGACTCGACGATGTCGATCATCTGGTTGAGCTCGTGGTTCTCGAAGCTGGTCTTGCCGAAGTGGATGCCCCTGGTGGCCCCGAAGGGGCTGACGATCCGGGTCATGTCGGTGACCGCGTCGAGGGTGTCGTTCTGCCGGGCGGCCTCCTGGTGTTCCGCCTGGTAGAGGTCCGGCTGCTTCCTGTCGCCGCTCATCAGTACCCCGCGTCGGTGTGGTCGGCGTCGTTGTCGCGCTTGATCTGCTCGTGCAGCATCTCGTCACGTTCCTGGTTGACCTCGGCGCGGATCTCGTGGAAGCGGTACCGCAGGTCCTCTTCGAGGTTGTCGAAGGTGACGTCCACGCCGTGGACGGCGATGTACATCGCCTCCAGTTGCAGCCCGAGCGACTTGGACAGCGACGTGATGCGTTCGTGGACGCGCTCGTACTCCAGGTGGAGAGTCTTCGCCTCCGGGAAGTTCCCCGTGCCGAACGCACTCTGCGACAGGCTGTGCGCCGCGACCTTCGACGATCCTCCAGCCGAGTCCTCGAAGGCCTTCAGCAGGTCGTCCACCCGCTTCTTGAACTTCGAGAGCGCCATCAGCCCACGCCGTACGTCGGCGGAGCCCCCCATGTCCGCAAGCACGAAGCTTTCCCTCCCCGTTGTCCGCTGCTGTCCTGAGCAGCTCACGCTCCTCAAGTGTTCATGACTGCAACACGACCACTCTAATGACTAGGTATGACAGTCCCAACTTCCTTATGCGACAGGTGTGCTATAGCCGCTCGAAGCTTCACCGGTCCTTCACGTCCGGCGGCCTGCGGTCCGGGGCCGCGCTCGGCCCGTGGCCGCTTCTACTCCGCCCCCGCGACCCTCCGCGCCCGCCGCCGCGCGTCCCGGATCGCGACCGCCGTGCCGCCGAGTCCCGCGACGAGCACCGCCGCCGCCACGGCCACGTACGTGGCGAGGCGGGCGTTGCGTTCGTCGGCGGTCTCGCCCACCTGGAGCTTCGCGGCCGTGGGGGCCTGGGCTCGGGTGAGACCCTCCTGCGGGTCGGGGGACTCCAGGGGGTGGTCGTCCTCGGTGAGGGCGCGGACGGGGTCGACCACGCCCCAGCCGACCAGCCGGTCGTGGCCGGCGATCGTGCGCTCCGCGGTCTGTTCGATCTGGGCCACGACCTGGCGGGCGGTCCAGTCCGGGTGCTTCGCCTTGATCAGCGCCGCGACGCCCGCGACGTACGGCGCGGAGAAGCTCGTACCGTTGTCGGAGCAGTGGCCGCCCTGGGGGACCGTCGAGATCATGTCGACGCCGGGGGCCGCCACGCCGACGAAGTCGCCGGACTGGGAGAAGGAGGCGCGTTCGTTGTTGCGGTCGGAGGCGGCGACCGCCAGGACGCCCTCGTAGGAGGCGGGGTACGTCTCCTTGACGTTGCCGCCGACGCCGTCGTTGCCGGCCGACGCCACGACGACGATCTTCTGGGCGAGGGCCTCGTCGATCGCCTTCTCCAGATCGGAGGAGGGCTTCACCGCGTTCGAGGTGTCCTGGGAGATGTTGATGACCGCGGCTCTGGCCTGGATCGCGTAACGGATCGCGGTGGCCAGGGTCTCGGTGGTGCCGTGGCCCTCCGCGTCGTTCTGCTGGATGGGGATGATCGTCGCCTCGGGGGCCAGCCCCACGAAGCCGGTTCCGTCGGCGGGGCGGGCGGCGATGATGCCGGCCACCTTGGTGCCGTGGCCGACGGTGTCCGTCGTGCCGTTCTCCTTGCCGCGCTCGATCGGCTCGCCGTCCTCGTCCTTGAGGTTCTTCGGCAGGAGGTTGCGGCCGCTCGCCGCATCGACCGCATCGGTGAGCTGCGGGTTCTGCACGTCCACGCCCGTGTCGATGACGGCCACCCGCACCCCCTTGCCCCTGGACTGGCTCCACAGCTCCTCCAGGAGGACGCGCTGGAGGGACCAGGGACGGCCCGAGTACAGGCCGTTGGGGAACTGGCACTGGTCCGAGTAGGGCAACGTGTCCGCGGCGGCCGCGGGGGGTGCCAGGACCGTGGCCGTGGTCAGCAGGCTCGCGGCCGCCGCGAGCGCCGTGCGCAGCACCATCGTCGGTGTCCTCCTCACGAGCCCTGCGGCTGGCGGGCCGCGGCCGTCGACAGACGCGGGCCCGTGGGCAGGAACTCCGACCACGCGGTGGGGATCGGCGCGGCGTCCACGTCCTTGTAGCCGAGGCGCGTCTGGGCCTGCTGGGCCTCCTGCTGGAGTTGCTCGCGCTCCTTGGCCGTCGTGCCGATGCCCGCGTCGTCCGTTGCGCTGTCGGCGTTGGACTGCAGGACGTAGCGCAGGCCGGTGTCGGTGACGAGGAAGACGGGACCGTCCTTGGTCGCCTTCCCCTGGAACTGGCGGTAGAGCTGGCCGGAGCCCGGGGTGACGTAGGCGCTGGAGGAACCGGCCGGCAGTTTCTCCGGGAAGTCCGTGCCCACCCAGGTGCTCAGGGTGGTGGCGCCGGTGTCGGCGTTCACCCCGCGCAGGACGTTGCAGACCGTGCTGCGGCTGCCGGAGGCCGTCGACGCGTCGTTGACGGGCGTGGGGTCCCCGGTCGGCCAGCGGTGCTCGGTGCCGAACTCCTTGCCCGGCACGATCGCGCCGGGGCTGACCTCACGGGCCTGTCCGGCCTGGTCGAGCTCGGCGAGCTCCTCACTGAACAGCAGCAGCTGGGCGACGAAGGCGGAGACGGGCGCGACCCGGCCGGGCAGGACGACGTAGTACTGCTCCGCGTTGTTGTCGAACGCCTTGAGGACCATGCCGACCCTGTTGGCCGAGTCGTCCAGCTGGCCCGGCGCGCCGGCCGCTGCGCCCGGCTGCCCGTCGATGGCGGGGAAGGTGATGGCGTCACCCTGGTGCAGGGTCGCCAGCCACTCCGCGGACACCCGCTGCGGCTGCCGGTTGGAGCCGACCAGGGCGCGCAGCAGCAGTTCGTCGCTCGCGTCGACGGCGTACGCCCTGCCGTCCGCGTCGACGACGTAGCGCTTGCCGTCGGGGTCCGCCACGTAGAGCAGCTGGCCGCCGGTGAGGCGGCCCTTGCCGTCGGTGACCTTCATGTCGCGGGTGGAGAGCACCAGCGCGGCCTTCTGGACGGAGTCGCCGCCGCCCGCGCCCGGGCGTTCGCAGACCACCCAGCGCTTCGCGGTGCCCGCCTCGGACGCCGAGGGCAGCCGGTCGGGCGCGTACGGGATGCCGATGGTGACTCCGTGCGGGATGTCGCCGTTGTCGAGGACGGACTCGGCGACGGTGACGACGTCGCCCTCCCCGGCGTCGAGGAGCAGCTTGGCGGAGGCCATGTTGAGGACCGGGTGCAGCTGGACCTGGCCGTCGGTCTTGAGCACCACGTAGCGCGTGGTCGAGTCGCTGGCCACGATCACCTTGGCGTTGGGGGTGTCCCAGCCCGTCGGCGCGGTCGGCTTGAGCATGCCCCACGCCCCGAAGACGGCCATCACGATCACCCCCACGATGACGCTGGGCAGAACCGCGCGCAGCGGTCTCGGCGCCCCCTCCTCCGAACCGTCGGTCGACGACTGGAGGAAGGCCGCGAGTGTACGGCGCTTCGCGAAGGTGTAGGCATTGAGCTGATCGCGCCGGGATGCCATCTGTCTGTGTCTCTCCCCGTTTCCCGTCCTGGCCGCACCATCGGGGCCGGTTCCCCGCCCCCGATGTCAGAGCGGCCCCCTACTATGCCTGTTGTCCGCGGGGATTTGGGGAGCGGGTAGGGTTCCCGGGCCGTCAAGTGCCCGGTGCGGTGCGGAAACACGGACGAGTCGTGAGCGAAACGGGGGGATCGGGTGATGGCTTCGGGAACGCGTGAGCGCTCCGGCCGGTCACGGGCGCGGGGCTCTTCGGCGCCCCGGCCGCACACACCTCAGCGTGCGTCGGCGGCGGGCGTGCCCCAGCTCAGGGCGCGTTCGGGGCAGGCCGGGGCATTCCGCCTGCAACGGCTGGTCCTGTGGGAGATCGCGGTCGCCGTGCTGCTCGTCGGCTGGGCGGTCGGCCCGGTCGGTCTCGCGGTGGCGGGGGCCGTCGCCGTCGTGCTGGTGGTTCTCTCCGTCGCCCGCCGCCGCGGCCGTTCCCTGCCGGAATGGCTGGCCACGGCACGGGCGTTGAAGGCCCGGCAGCGAGTGTCCGCGGCCCTGGAGATACCGCCCGGGACCGAACCGGGCTTCGCACCGGCCCTGGAGTGCGACCCCAGCCTGCGGACGTACACCTACGGCGGCCGTGACCGGCGGCCCGTCGGGATCGTCGGGGACGGCTCGTTCGTCACCGCCGTGCTCCTGGTGGAGGCGGACGCGACCGCCCTGCGGGCCGAGCGCAACCGGCAGCCGCTGCCGCTCGCCCTGGTGCACGACGCGCTGGACGTGGACGGGATCCGCCTGGAGTCCGCCCAGATCGTGCTGCACACCCAGCCCGCGCCCGCGCTGCACCTGCCCCCGCAGTCCGTGGCCGTGGCCAACTACGCGCCCCTTCAGGAGCAGACCGGCGCTCCGGCCGTACGCATCACGTGGATCGCGTTGAAGCTGGACCCGGAGCTGTGTCCGGAGGCGGTGGCCGCGCGCGGGGGCGGTCTCGTCGGCGCCCAGAAGTGCGTGGTGCGGGCCGCCGACCACCTCGCGAGCCGGCTCACCGGGGCCGGGTTCCGCGCGTCCCTCCTCGACGAGGAGCAGCTGACGGCCGCCATCGCCACGTCGGCCTGTGCCAACCCGCTGATCACGGCGGAGGCCGGCCGGACCGGAGCGGTGGAGCGGCGGACGGAGGAATCCGGCCGGAGCTGGCGCTGCGACAACCGCCGGCACACGACCTACTGGCTACGGCGATGGCCCTCGCTGGGCGGCGGCAACGCGCCGTCCCTGCCGCAGTTCGTCGCCCTGGTCACGTCGGTTCCGGCGCTCGCCACGACGTTCAGCGTCGCCCTCGCGCGCGGTGACCGGCAGGAGGTGTCCCTGAGCGGCCACATCCGGGTGACGGGCCGCAGTGACGACGAACTCGTGGCGGCCCGGCGCGCGGTGCAGGGCGCGGCCCGGCACACCGGCGCGGGCCTCGTCCGCCTCGACCGGGAACAGGTGCCCGGGATCCTGGCCACTCTGCCCCTCGGAGGTGTTCGGTGACGGCGATGACGACCGGGGCGGCCGCCACCGCCGGCCGGCCGGAGCCCTCCGCGGGCCGGCGGGCGGTACGGGCGCTGCGCAGCGGCTTCGGCCTCATCGGCCCGCGGCACGGCCGCCACTCGTCGACCGTGGAGCAACTGGCCTCGCTCGCGCTGCCCATAGGCGACGACGGGGTCGTCATCGGTGTCGACGCCGAGGGGCGGCCCGCGGTGCTGGGGCTCAACCGGCCCACGCCGTACGACGTCGTCCTCATCGGCGGTCTGTGGACCGCGCAGGTCCTCGCGCTGAGGGCGGCGGCGACCGGGGCCCGGGTCGCGGTGGAGACGGGCCGGCCGCAGGCGTGGGCGCAGATGGTGCACGCCATGGGCGGCGGGCAGAACGGCCTCGCGGTGTACGAGGTCGGCCGGGTGCCTCCGCAGGGCGCCTCCGCGGGGACGCCCGTACTGGTGGTGCGGGACTGCGGTATGCGTCCGCCGCGCGGACGGGTGGCGTCCGGGCCCTGGCAGGCCGTGCTGACGCTGCTGCCGTACCTCAGCCCGGTGGCGCCGCGCCTCATCCGGCAGGCCCGGCTCGTCGGTGTGCAGCGGATCTCGCCGGACGAAGCCGCCGAACTGGGCCGCGCCCTGACGCTGCCCCGGGAGAACATGGAGGCGCTGCCCACCCTCGTCGACGGCTTCACGCTGTGGTGCACCGACCGCGACCGGCAGTACGTGATGACGCAGCCGACGGACGCGGAGATCGGGCTGCTGGGCAGGCCTCGGCGGATGGACTGAGGCGGACGGGGCGGCTGGGGACGGGGTGTTGGGGGCGTGGGGTGTGGGGCGGGGCACCGCGCGCCGGGTGGTGGCGGGCGGGTGAGGGGCGGCGGGCGGCGGTTCGTCGCTCGGCAAGGCGGTTCCCGCTCGGGAGGGTGGCTTCCGCTCGGCAAG
Source organism: Streptomyces sp. NPDC003248 (assembly GCF_055563235.1). Classification (NCBI taxonomy): domain Bacteria; kingdom Bacillati; phylum Actinomycetota; class Actinomycetes; order Kitasatosporales; family Streptomycetaceae; genus Streptomyces; species Streptomyces sp. NPDC003248. Next base: position 29,011 of record NZ_JBVHDT010000027.1, read on the forward strand.
GCGGCTTCCCTCGGGAGAGCGGCTTCCGCTCGGGAAGGTGGCTTCCGCTCGGGAAGGTGGCTTCCGCTCAGGAGGTGGCTTCCGCTCAGGAGGTGGCTTCCGCTCGGGGGAAGCGGTTTGCCGTTCTGCGGGCGGCGGTTCTCCGCTCGGCCCGTGGTCCGGGGCAGGTGGCTTGCATCGGGCCGTGGTGGACGTGATGGACTGGTACTGAGGGACGGGCGGGCCTGCCGAGACGGGGCACCTGATGATTAGGCTGGTGCGGGGCGCGGCACCGGAAGCCGTGGGGTGGGTGTCGGCGACCCGGGGAGGGCCTGTGCGTCGGACGACCTGCCTCGGACAACTCGGCCGGCCTCGAACCACTTCGGACGACAAGGAACTCGGTCGCCCCGGCACGGCATGAGGGTGCTCGACCACACCAGGAGGAACTGTGAGCAGCGATCGGGACGGGATGCGCGGGGGCTGGGCCACACCCGGCGATGACCAGCCCGACGCGGACTCCTCCATCGAGATGACGGGCGAGTTCACCATCGACTACGCGCCGCCGGCTTGGTACACGCAGAACGCCGGAGGGTCGGGATCGGGGTCCGACACCGGGCCGGGATCCGACACCGGTTCGGGGGACGGATCGGGAGACGCTTCGGGGGGTGGATCGGAAGCGGGTCCCGGTTGGGGTACGGCTCCTGGTACGGGGGCCGCTCCTGCGGCGGGCCCAGGTGCTCCGGGTGCTCCGGGTGCTCCGGGTGCTCCGGGTGCTCCGGGTGCTCCGGGTGCTCCGGGTGCTCCGGGTGGTGATTTCCTGGTCGGTGGTCCGGTTCCGGGGCCGGGGTCGCCTGGACAGGCGGACATGGCGCCCGGTGGGCCGTTCGCGCCGCCTCCTCCGGCGGTACCGGGGGCGCCGTTCCCGCCGCCCGCGGCTCCTGTTGCGGGGGCGCCTTTCACTCCGCCCGCGCCCCCTGCGCCTCCCGTGCACCCTGCGCCTCCCGTGCACCCCACGCCTCCCGCAGGGCACGGCGCCGTGCCGAGGCTGCCGGAGGGCAGCGGATTCGAACCGCAGCCGCAGCCGCCGGTGCAGCCGGTGCCGAGCGCGGGCTTCCCCGGCCAGGGCGACAGCACGGGTGCGTCGACCGCCGAGGAGGACGGCACCTCCACCGGGGATCTCGAGAGCGGTGCCACCATGCGCTTCTCGCCGGTCGCGCTCAGGCGTCAGATCGCGGAGCAGGCGGGGGCCCAGCCGGCGCCGGACACGGCGGACGGCGGTACCGCCTCCGAAACCGCCCCGAACTCCGAAGACGGCGCGGCCGACGACGCCTCCGCGGCTGGCGCGGAGCCCTCGGACGCGGAAGCGGAGACCTCCGTCTCCGCCGACGAGGCCGACTCGCCGAGTGAGACCTCGGTGGCCGCGGAGACCGAGAGTGAGGCCGGAGACGCCGACGGCTCGGACGCCGAGGTGTCCGCCGCAGGGCCGCAGGAGCCGCAGGAGCCCGCTGCGGCGGAGCCGGGCTCCGAGGACGTGTTGCCGTCCGAGGGGACGGAGGAAACGGAGAAAGCCGAGGCGACGGAGGAAGCGCAGCCTCAGGCCGCCGTACCGCCGGCACCGCCCGCCTGGACCGTTCCGCAGGCCCCGCGGAGCGAGGTGCCGCCGCTGCCGCCGTCGTACCAGCCGGCCGCGCCCGCCCCTGCGGCCCAGTGGCCGGCCCAGCCGGGCCCACAGGCTCAGTCCCAGCCCCAGCAGACGGACCCGTCCGCGCCTGCGGCGGCCCAGCAGCCGCCGGCGCCGCCCGCCTGGAGCCCGGCCGCGCCCGCGCCCGCCCCGCAGCCCGGGTACGGCTTCCCGCAGCCCCCGGCACCCACCGCTCAGCAGCAGCCGCAGGTCCCGAACCCGGCACCCGCCCCCGACGCCCAGCCCGGGTACGGCTTCCCACAGCCCCCCGCCCCCAACCCTCAGCCCGGCTACGGCTTCCCCCAGCCCCCCGCCGGTCCCGTGCCCGCGCCCCCGGCCGCGCCCGGTGGTTACGGCTTCCCTCAGCCCCCGGCCGTCCAGGTGCCCCCGGCCGCCCAGGTGCCCCCGGCACCCCAGCCGCACGCCGGGATCCCGCAGCAGGCCGACGGGCAGACCACCCCCATTGGCGCTCCCCACGGAACGCCTCCGGGTGCACCGCAGGGCTTCGCCGGTCAGCCCCAGCAGGCACCCGGGGCACCTCATGTCCCCCAGCCACCGCAGGCCTCCCCGCAGCCGCACGCACAGCCGCACCAGCAGCCGCACGCACAGGCACAGGCGCCCCAGGACCCCCACGTTCCGCAGCCCCCGATGGACCCCCGTACCGGAGCCGCCTGGCCGCAGCCGATCCAGCACGACCAGCGGCAGCCGGTCAACCCGGGTGCCGCCCCGCTGGGTTACACGGCGGCCGTGGAGCTGTCCTCCGACCGGCTGCTCAACAACAAGAAGCAGAAGGCGAAGAGCAGCCGCCCGGCGGCCGGCGGCGGCCGGTTCAAGCTCGGTGGCAAGAAGGAGGAGGCCGAGCGGCAGCGGAAGCTGGAGCTCATCCGCACGCCCGTGCTGTCGTGCTACCGCATCGCCGTCATCAGCCTCAAGGGCGGCGTCGGCAAGACGACCACGACCACCGCGCTCGGCTCCACGCTGGCCACCGAGCGGCAGGACAAGATCCTCGCGATCGACGCCAACCCGGACGCGGGCACCCTCGGCCGCCGTGTGCGGCGGGAGACCGGGGCCACCATCCGTGACCTGGTCCAGGCGATCCCTTACCTCAACTCGTACATGGACATCCGGCGGTTCACCTCCCAGGCCCCCTCCGGGCTGGAGATCATCGCCAACGACGTGGACCCGGCCGTCTCGACGACGTTCAACGACGAGGACTACCGGCGCGCGATCGACGTGCTCGGCAAGCAGTACCCGGTCATCCTGACCGACTCGGGCACGGGTCTGCTCTACAGCGCGATGCGCGGGGTGCTCGACCTCGCCGACCAGCTCATCATCATCTCGACCCCGTCGGTCGACGGCGCGAGCAGCGCCAGCACCACGCTGGACTGGCTGTCCGCGCACGGGTACGCCGAGCTCGTCTCGCGGTCCATCACGGTCATCTCGGGTGTCCGCGAGACCGGCAAGATGATCAAGGTGGAGGACATCGTCAGCCACTTCGAGACGCGGTGCCGGGGCGTCGTCGTCGTGCCGTTCGACGAGCATCTCGCGGCCGGTGCCGAGGTCGACCTCGACATGATGCGGCCGAAGGTGCGGGAGGCGTACTTCAACCTCGCGGCGATGGTGGCCGAGGACTTCGTCCGGCACCAGCAGATGCACGGTCTGTGGACCAGCGACGGCAACCCGCCGCCGGTCGCCGCCCCGCCGATGCCCGGCCAGCCCATGCCGGGCCAGCCCTACCCGCCCCAGGCGGAACAGCCCTACCCGCAGCAGCCCGGCCAGCCGTACCCGCCGCAGCCGTACCCGCAGGGCCAGCCCTATCCGCAGGGCCGGCAGTACCCGCAGGGTCAGCCGTACGCTCAAGGCCAGCCGTACGCGCAGGTGCCGCAGCAGGGCGGGCCCTACCCGCCGCAGCCCGGCCAGCCGTACCCGCAGCACGGTCAGCCGCCCGCCGGGTACCCGCAGCAGCCACCGCAGCCACAGCACCCGCAGCACCCGCAGGGCGCCGAGGGACAGGTCCCTCCCCCGCCCCCGCAGCAGTAGCAGTAGCAGTAGCAGTAGCCACGAGCGAAGGGCGGCCGGTGTCCTGGGACACCGGCCGCCCTTTCGTGGTGGTGGGCCGCGGGGTTACTCCGCCGCCGCGATCAGCTCCCGGCAGCGTTTGACGTCCTGCGCCATCTGCTCCAGCAGCGCCTCGAGCGTGTCGAACCTGGCCTGGCCGCGGACGAAGGCGAGGAAGTCGACGGCGACATGGAGGCCGTAGAGGTCGAGGCCGACGCGGTCGATGGCGTACGCCTCCACCGTGCGCTCGGTGCCGTCGAACTGCGGGTTGGTGCCGACGGAGATGGCGGCCGGCATCGCCTCGCCGTCCGCGTGCAGCCAGCCGGCGTAGACGCCGTCGGCGGGGATCGCGGTGTGCGGGAGCGTCTCCACGTTGGCGGTGGGGAAGCCGAGTTCCCGGCCGCGCTGGGCACCGCGCACGACCACGCCCTCGACGCGGTGCGGGCGGCCCAGGATCTCGGTGGCGCCCTCGACGTCGCCCTCGGCGACCAGGCGCCGGGTCAGGGTGGAGGAGAACGGCTCGCCGCCACCCGCCTCGCCGGTGAGGCGCAGCTCGACGACCTCGATCTCGAAGTCGTAGATCTCGCCCTGCTCGGCCAGGAAGTCCACGTTGCCGGCGGCCTTGTGGCCGAAGCGGAAGTTGGGGCCTTCGACGACCGTCCTGGCGTGCAGCTTGTCGACCAGGACCTTGACGACGAACTCGGCCGGGGACAGCTTCGAGAACTCGGTCGTGAAGGGCAGGATCAGGACCGCGTCCACGCCCAGCTCGGCCATCAGCTCGGCGCGGCGGTGGTGCGGGGCGAGCAGCGGCGGGTGGCTGCCGGGGCGGACCACCTCGCTGGGGTGCGGGTCGAAGGTGACGACGACGGTGGGCACGCCCAGTTCACGGGCGCGGTCCACGGCGTGCTGGATGATCAGCTGGTGGCCGCGGTGCACCCCGTCGTAGGAACCGATGGTGACGACGCTGCGCCCCCAGTCCTGGGGGATGTCCTCCAAGCCACGCCAGCGCTGCACTGTGACCGCTCCTCGAACCCGTGTCCGTGTTTACCGTTGACCGCGTTTTCCGTTGACCGCTTACGCAGCTCTAAGGGTGCCATGCCGGGTCTTGTCGGCCCGCATCGGCATGGGGCCTGTGATCCTGCCCACGTCCCCGCCCCGGCGTCCGCTCCGCCTGTGGCCGCCTCCGGCCGTGCCGCCGGGGGCGGTCCCGCCGGGGCGGTCATGCCGGGGCGGTCATGCCGGGGCGGTCATGCCGGCGGGCTGGGGGGCTCAGGCCAGGACCCCGGCGGCACCCGCCAGGTTCTCGATCGTGCGGCGGGCGCCCGGGCCGATCAGCGGCGCCCACTCCGCGGGGGCCTCGGCGAGCCAGCCCGCCACCTGCGCGGCGAAGCCGGGGACATGGCGGCCCAGCTCGACCAGGCCGCGGTCGAAGCGGGCCGCGCCGTCCGGGGTGCGGACGAGGAGGAGGCCGGTGCGGTGGACGAGGGCGCGCAGGGCGTCGCCGCGCCGGGCGGCGGCCGCGTGCAGGACGGCGTCCAGGACGGCGGGGTCGTGCTCGTGCGCGAGGAGGTGCTCCAGCAGCTCACGGCGGAGTGAGCCGGACTCCGGGGCCCCGCCGGGGGCGGCCAGGACGGTGGCCAGGGCGGCCCGCATCGGTGCGGGGCCGCTCTCCAGCAGTCCCGTGGCCAGGGGGAGCAGGACGGGGCGGGCGGCCGGCCCCTGGTCGAGGCGCCGGTCGACGGACACGGCCACCTCGCCCGCGGTCTCCGGCCGGTGTTCCACGCCCTCCAGGACGAGGGCGGCGATCCGGCCGGCCAGGTCGGGCGTGGCCGTGCCGACGAGCGCGCCCAGCAGGCGGCCCGGTTCCGGGTGCGGGCCGCGCAGACGGGCGCGGACGGCGTCCAGGACCGGCTCGGGATGGGTGGTCAGGGCGGTGAGCAGGGCGCTCGGCGGCAGCCACGGGTCGCCCGACGCGAACCGTTCCAGCGCCGACGGCAGGTGGCGGGCGCGGGTCTGCGGGTCCCGTACGAGGAGGGCGACCGCGCCGCCGTGCAGGGTGCGGTCGGCGGGGCGGGCCAGCAGGGCGAGGGCCGCGTACCGCAGCAGCGTCCGGTCGGCCGCGGTGCGGACGTGGGGCGCGGCGCGCAGGGCGCAGGCCACCGCCGCGGCCCGCCGGGCCGGTCGCTCGTCGTGGGCCCAGCGGTCCACGGCCCGGCACAGCGCGGACGGTTCCTCCTCCGCGAGCACCGCGAGCAGTTCGTCGGCACGCGGGTGCGCACAGTCCACCAGGGCCTCCGTGAGGTCGTCCGGGGCCCGGTGCCGGTGCGTGTGCAGCAGTGCCTGCGCGGCGGTCGCGACGGTGGCGTGCGGTGTCGCGGGCAGCGGCCGCTCGTCGTCGAACCAGTGGGTGAGCAGCGGCTGTACGGCGGCGGGGTCGGCGGTGAGCAGGCCGGCGACGGCGTCGAGGTAACGGGGCCGGTCCGCGGCGTGCGGGGCGGCGTCGGCGAGGACCAGGCGGCGCAGCAGGTCCAGCCGGGTCCGGTCCGGCAGGGGCAGGGCGGTCCAGAAGTCGGGGCCGAACCCTGCGGGGCCGCCGGGCCGGCCGCGCCGGGCCGCGAGCCGGTCGGCCAGCAGCCGCAGGACGTCGGCGTACGGTGTGGCGTCCGGGACGCGCAGCAGGGTCTCGCTGAGCAGTCGGGCGGCCCACCACTCGTCCGGGTCGGTTTCCAGGGCGTCCGTCACCTCGCGGAGGTGGCGGGAGAGCCGCGGTGTGCCGTGCTGACGGGCGACGAGCAGCAGTGCCTGGACGACGGGGCCGATGCGGTGGTGCGGGACGGGCGACACGGGGACGCCGTCCGGATCGCTGTGGTGCGGGACGGGCGACACACGGACGCCGTCCGAAGGACGATGGTGCGGGACGGGCAAGGCGCGGGTGCCGCCCGGATGGCCGTGGTGCGGGACGGGCGACACGGGGACGCCGTCCGGATCGCTGTGCTGCGGGACAGGGACGCCGTCCGGGGCGCGGTGGCGGTGGACCAGGGCGCGCAGGGCCCCGTCGAGGTCCAGGTGGACGCCCTGGATCCAGTCGGCGAGTTCCTCGTGGGCGAAGCGGTAGCCGCTGCCCGCCGGTACCAGGAGGCCCTCGGCGAGGACCGCCGACGCCCAGCCGGTGCCGCCGCCGAGCCGGGCCGGGGCGGGCCCCCACGGGAACACCGCCTCGAAGGCGGCCCGGTCCAGTTGTCCCTGTCCCGGGCCGAGACATCGCCGGGCGGCCTCGTGGACCTGGCCGGACACCTTCGCCGCGAGCCGGCGCACGGCGGTGCCGCGCAGGCCGTTCTCCGCGGCCAGCCGGACCGCCACGCGCAGGCACATCAGGTCGAGGTGGGCGGCGAGGACATCGTCGCGGCCGAGGGGGGTGCCGGGGGCGTCGGCGTCGGGCAGGGCTGCGCGGAGTTCCGCGCAGAGGCGGAGGGTGAGGGCGTGCCGGGCGTCCGCGGGGTGGAGCGCGGTGTCGGGGACGCCGTATCGGGCGCGGGCCTCGCGGGCCTCCTCCGGGGTGAGATCACCGAGCGGGACGCGGGGCGGGAACGCCCGGGTCGTACGGCCGTACAGCGTCTCGGGCGGGAAGTGCGCGCCGGCCTGCTCCCAGTACTCGGCTCGGCAGGCCACCACGAGCCGTGCCCCCGTCTCCCGCAGCCACGCCACCGTCCCGGCGGTCCACTCGCGCAGCCGGTGGGCCAGGGGCGAAGGCATCTCCTCGGGGCCGTCGAGCAGGAGCAGCAGGGGGCGTCCGGCCGCGTCGGCGAGGTGGGCGACCCGCTCCGGCGTGAGGTCGCCGGGGGTCAGGCCGGGGCGGGACGCGGCCACGATCCGGGCCGCGCGGTGCAGTGCCCGGCGGGCCGCGTCGGCGACCGAGCCGTCGTCGTCCCGGAGGTCCGCGCCGCGCAGCCACAGGGTGGGCGCCGGTTCCGTGCCCCGGCCGCGGCGTGCGGCGAGCGCGGCGAGTTCGGTCGTACGGCCGCTGCCCGGGGCGCCGACGAGGCCGAGGACGGCCGCCGGGCTCGTGGTGAACGCGGCGAACTCCCGGGCCGGCAGCGCGCGTTCGACCGGCGGTCCGGCATGGTCGGCGGGCGGGCCGTCCGAGCCCACCGAGGTGGCGGTGAGTTCCAGGACGCCGGCCAGGTTGAGGTCGGCGCCGTAGGCGGGGACCGTCGCCGCGTTGCGGGCGAGGAGCGCGGTGAGCGGGCCGTCGGGCGGGGCCGGGCGCAGCGGCACGGCGAAGGCCGCGTCGTGCCCGTCGGAGCGCACGGCGGTGCCCAGGACGGCGACGACGGCCCCGGTCGCGGCGTCGAGCACCGGTCCGCCGGTGGCGCCCCCGCCGGGCCGCAGCGCGTCCCGGCCCGCCGTGCCGATCGCGAGGTCCAGGGCGGTGTCGAGGGAGTGGCACCGGTCCGTGGCCGTGTACGTCACGGACGTCGCGCCGAGCACCCGCGCCTCGCGCCAGCAGCCGGCGGCCAGCAGGACGTGGGTGCCCGTCGCGACGCCGTCCCGGACGGTGACCGGCAGGGGGTCGGCCACGAGGCCCTCGGTGCGGACGAGGGCCAGACCGAGCTCCGGCAGCGGGGTGACGGCGTCGGCCGTGACCACACGACCACGGCACCAACCACCGCCATGACCACGGCCACAACCACCGCCACCGCCATCACCACGGCCACAACCACCGCCACCGCCATCACCACGGCCACAACCACCGCCACCGCCATGGCCATCGCCGCCGCCACCGCCGATCAAGTCACCGCGGTCGTTCATGTCCCCTTGCACGTCGCCTTGCAGGTCCCCACGGACCCCGCGAACCCCCGGGCCCCCCGGGTCCCCCAGGCCCTCTCGGTCACCGACGACGTGCAGGACGAGACGGTGGAGACCGTCGACGGCCTCATGGCTGGTGACGACCGTGCCGTGGTGGTCGGCGACGAAGCCGGAACCGCGCGGCCGGCCGTCCGGGTCGTGGAGGGTGACGAGGGAGTCGTCGAAGACCTGCGCGGCAGGGTGCACAGGACCGGCCGGATGCACCGGATGCGGGGCGAGTCCCGGGGAACCGGACGAACCGGTGGAATCAGGAGAACCGACAGAACCGGCGGCACCGGCGGCACCGGCGGCACCAGGGGAAAAGTGACGGCCGTCGCCGGTTCGCGGGTCCCTTTCCGCCATCGTCGTACCTCCCACCGCACGTGCCTGTCCGTTCGACGGTAGGCACGGGGTGATCGCCCGGGCGGACGGCGGAACGAACGCGCCCCCTGACACCCCCCGGGTTCACTCCGAGCGCCTGCCCGGACGGGTGAATGAACGAGGGCCGTCGGACACACCCTAGGGGTGGGGGGAACCGAGGGGGACCGTGGAGCGGCGGCGGAGGCAGGACCCCGTGCCCGCCGCTCCACGGGCGGAACCGGCGGTGGCTCAGGCGGTGGCTCAGCCGAGGACGGCGAGGCTCTTCGCCTTGCCCTTCTGCTCCTCGACCAGCGCCAGGAACCGTCCCTCGGGGTCGAAGACGGCCACCGGGCCGGAGCCGGCGTACTCGTCGGGCATCTCCAGCCGCACGCCGTTGGTGAGCAGCCGGGCCCGCCGCGCGTCCACGTCCCAGCGGGGGAACGCAGCCGCGGCGGCCTCCGCGATCGGCATCACCGTCAGCTCCTCCTGGAGCTGGTCCAGGGTGCGGGCCGCGTCCAGCTTGTACGGGCCGACGCGGGTGCGGCGCAGGGCGGTGAGGTGGCCGCCGACGCCGAGGTCGGCGCCCAGGTCGCGGGCGAGGGCGCGGATGTAGGTGCCGGACGAGCAGACCACCGAGACGATCAGGTCCAGCACCGGGGTGCCGTTCTCGGCGACGGCGTCGCGGACGTCGTACACCGTGAAGGAGGAGATGGTGACGGGCCGGGCGGGGATCTCGAACTCCTCGCCCTCGCGGGCCCGCTTGTAGGAGCGCACCCCGTCGATCTTGATGGCGCTGACCTTGGACGGGACCTGCATGATGTCGCCGGTCAGCTTGGCGATGCCGGCGTCGACGGCGTCCCGGGTGACCGCGGAGGCGTCGGTGGAGGAGGTGATCTCCCCCTCGGCGTCGTCCGTCACGGTGTTCTGGCCGAGCCGGACGGTCCCCAGGTACTCCTTCTCGGTGAGGGCGAGGTGCCCGAGGAGCTTGGTCGCCTTCTCCATGCCGAGGACGAGGACGCCCGTCGCCATCGGGTCGAGGGTGCCGGCGTGCCCGACGCGGCGCGTCCTGGCGATGCCCCGCATCTTGGCGACGACGTCGTGCGAGGTGAAGCCCGACGGCTTGTCGACGATGACGAGGCCGTCGGGCGCGGTGTGCTTCCGGTTCATTCGGCGGTGTCGTCCGTCTCGTCGTCACCGGGCTTGCGGTACGGGTCGGCGCCGGCGGCGTACGCGGCGCCCGCGGACGCCTCGCGCACCTTCTCGTCGGCGGCGCGCGCCTTGTCGAGGAGGTCGTCGATGGTGCGGGCGTTGTCCGGCAGGGCGTCGGCGACGAAGGCCAGCGTCGGCGTGAACTTCACACCGGCCGCGCGGCCGACCTCCGAGCGCAGGATGCCCTTGGCGCTCTCCAGGCCGGCGGCGGCGGCCTTCCGGTCCTCGTCGTCCCCGTACACGGTGTAGAAGACGGTCGCCTCCCTGAGGTCACCCGTGACCCGGGTGTCCGTGATGGTGACGTGGGAACCGAGCCGCGGGTCCTTGATCCCTCGCTGCAGCTTCTGGGCCACCACCTCTCGGATGAGGTCCGCCAGCCTCTTGGCGCGCGCGTTGTCGGCCACTGGTCCGTCTCCCGTTCTTTCTTCTGCTTGCGTTCTCTGGTCTGGTCGGTCAGTCGTCTTCGCCGTGGAAGCGGCGCCTGACCGACAGCAGCTCCACTTCGGGGCGGCCGGCGACCAGCCGTTCGCACCGGTCCAGTACGTCGGTCAGGTGCTCCGCGTCGCCGGACACCATGGCCAGGCCGATGACCGCCCGGCGGTGCAGGTCCTGGTGGTCCACCTCGGCCGCGCTCACCGCGTACTTGCGCTGGAGCTCGGCGACGATGGGGCGGACGACGGAGCGCTTCTCCTTCAGCGACCGGACGTCGCCGAGGAGCAGGTCGAAGGACAGAGTCCCCACGTACATGTGTGTAGCCGGTTCACCCGCCGGTACGGGATCGATGGCCCCGTCGGCCGTGTGGGACAGGGCATCACGAACGGTACAACGATACCCGCGGAGGCTCGACGGGGTTTCCGGGTGCCCCCGGGAACGGCGGCGCGCCGGCCGGCAGGGACGGACCCTGCCGGCCGGCGCGCACCTCGGGTGGTCACACCCGCGGCTTCTCCCGCATCTCGTACGTCGCGATGACGTCGTCGATCTTGATGTCGTTGAAGTTGCCGAGGTTGATACCGCCCTCGAACCCTTCGCGGATCTCGGTGACGTCGTCCTTGAAGCGACGCAGGCCCTCGATGTTGAGGTTCTCCGCGATGACCTTGCCGTCGCGGATGAGGCGCGCCTTGGTGTTGCGCTTGACCTCGCCCGAGCGGATGAGGACACCGGCGATGTTGCCCAGCTTGGACGACTTGAAGATCTCGCGGATCTCCGCCGTGCCGAGCTCGACCTCCTCGTACTCCGGCTTCAGCATGCCCTTCAGGGCCGCCTCGATCTCCTCGATCGCCTGGTAGATGACCGAGTAGTAGCGGACGTCCACGCCCTCGCGCTCGGCCATCTGCTGCGCACGGCCGGCCGCGCGCACGTTGAAGCCGATCACGATGGCGTCCGAGCCCATCGCCAGGTCGATGTCGGACTCCGTGACCGCACCGACGCCGCGGTGCAGGACGCGGATGTCGACCTCTTCGCCGACGTCCAGCTGGAGCAGCGAGGACTCGAGCGCCTCGACCGAACCGGAAGCGTCACCCTTGATGATCAGGTTCAGCTGCTGGACCTCGCCGGCCTTCAGAGCCGCGTCCAGGTTCTCCAGGGAGAACCTGCGCGTGCGCTTGGCGAAGGCCGCGTTGCGCTCGCGGGCCGCACGCTTCTCGGCGATCTGGCGGGCGGTGCGGTCCTCGTCGACGACGAGGAAGTTGTCGCCCGCGCCCGGGACGTTGGTCAGGCCCAGGACCTGGACCGGCGTCGACGGGCCGGCCTCGGCCACGTTGTTGCCGTTGTCGTCGAGCATGGCGCGCACACGACCGTAGGCGTCGCCCACGACCATCGTGTCGCCGACCCGCAGCGTGCCTCGCTGGACGAGGACCGTCGCCACGGCACCGCGGCCGCGGTCGAGACGGGACTCGATCGAGATGCCCTGCGCGTCCTGGTTCGGGTTGGCCCGCAGGTCGAGCGAGGCGTCGGCCGTGAGGATCACGGCCTCCAGCAGCGAGTCGATGTGCAGACCCTGCTTGGCGGAGATGTCGACGAACATGGTGTCGCCGCCGTACTCCTCGGCCACCAGGCCGTACTCGGTCAGCTGACCGCGCACCTTGGTCGGGTCGGCGCCCTCGACGTCGATCTTGTTGACCGCGACGACGATCGGGACGTCGGCCGCCTTGGCGTGGTTGAGCGCCTCGACCGTCTGCGGCATGACGCCGTCGTTGGCCGCGACGACCAGGATCGCGATGTCGGTCGACTTCGCACCACGGGCACGCATGGCGGTGAACGCCTCGTGACCCGGGGTGTCGATGAAGGTGATCTTGCGCTCTTCGTCGTTGACCTCGGTCGCGACCTGGTAGGCACCGATGTGCTGGGTGATGCCACCGGCCTCGCCCGCGATGACGTTCGTCTTGCGGATGGCGTCGAGCAGGCGGGTCTTACCGTGGTCGACGTGACCCATGACGGTGACGACCGGCGGGCGGACCACCAGGTCCTCCTCGTCGCCCTCGTCCTCGCCGAACTCGATGTCGAAGGACTCGAGCAGCTCGCGGTCCTCCTCCTCCGGGCTGACGATCTGAACCGTGTAGTTCATCTCGCCGGCGAGGAGTTCCAGGGTCTCGTCGGAGACGGACTGGGTCGCGGTGACCATCTCGCCGAGGTTCATCATGACCGCGACGAGCGACGCCGGGTTGGCGTTGATCTTCTCCGCGAAGTCGGTGAGCGACGCACCGCGCGACAGGCGAATGGTCTCGCCGTTGCCGCGAGGCAGCATCACGCCGCCGACCGACGGGGCCTGCATGGCCTCGTACTCCTGGCGCCTCTGCCGCTTCGACTTGCGGCCACGGCGCGCGGGACCACCCGGACGGCCGAAGGCACCCTGCGTGCCGCCGCGGCCACCGGGACCGCCGGGACGACCGCCGAAGCCGGGACGGCCACCGCCGCCACCGCCCGGACCACCGGGACGGCCGGCGAAACCGCCGCCACCACCGGCACCCGGACCACCGGGACGGCCGGCGAAACCGCCGCCACCGCCACCGGGACGGCCGGCGAAGCCGCCGCCGCCCGGACGACCGCCGCCGCCACCGGGGCGACCGCCGCCGCCGGGACCGCGACCGCCGGGGCCGCCGCCGGGGCGGGGGCCGGCAGCCGGACGCTGCGGCATCATGCCGGGGTTCGGACGCGGGCCGCCGGGACGCGGACCGCCGGGACCGCCCTGCGGGCGGGGCATGCCGGCCGGCGACGGGCGCGGACCGCCCGGAGCCTGCGGACGCGGACCGCCGCCCTGGCCGCCGGGGGCCTGGGGACGGGGACCGGCGCCCGGAGCGCCGCCGGGACGCGGACCGCCGGGGCCGCCCTGCGGACGGGGGGCCTGCGGACGGGCCATACCGGCGTTGCCGCCGGAGGTGAAGGGGTTGTTGCCCGGACGGGGACCGGCCGGACGGGCGCCCGGACGCGGGGCGCCGGCGCCACCGGGGCGCGGACCCTGCGCGGCGGCCGGACGGGGGGCCTGACCGCCCTGCTGACCCTGGCCGGGGCCGGGACGGCCACCGGGCCTGGGGGCGCCGGGGCGCGGACCCTGTCCGGCGGGCTTCGGCGCGGCCGGGGCCGACGGCGGAGCGGTGAACTCCGGGGCGGCGGGGGCCGGACGCGGCGCGGGCCGGGGACCCGGGCGCGGGCCGGGGGCCGACGGCGCGGGGGCCGACGGAGCCGACGATGCGGCCGGCGCGGCGGGGGCCGCGGGCTGCGGGGCCGCCGGAGGCTTGGGGGCGGCCGGCCGCGGCGCGGCCGGACCCGGACGAGCCGCCTGCGCCGGGGACGGCGCGGCGGGCTTGGGGGCTGCCTTGCGCGGGGCGCCGGGCTTGGCGGACCTGCCGCCACCGCCACCCTGGAAGGCGTCAGTCAGTTTGCGTACGACAGGCGCTTCGATCGTCGAAGACGCCGAACGGACGAATTCACCGAGTTCCTGGAGCTTGGCCATGACGACCTTGCTCTCCACACCGAACTCCTTGGCGAGTTCGTATACCCGGACCTTAGCCACTTCGCTCCTTTGAGGTCCGGGTTGCGTCCGGACCGTCGCTACTTCATGGGCGTACTCATCGCGTGCTCATCGAGTGCTCATCGCAATCTCGACCTACTTCCAACTCGCGGGGTACCAGAGCCGCACGGGGGTTCCGCGCGACGCGTCTTACGGTGTTACCTGATCGGCAACTGTCGTCTGCTCGACGTGCCGGCGCAACGCCTTTGTGTCGAGCGCTCCCGGGGCGCGCAAAGCCCTGGTGAACGCTCGGCGGCGTACCGCCTGGTCGAGACAGACCGGGGCGGGGTGCACGTACGCACCCCGGCCGGGCAGCGTACCGCGAGGATCGGGGACGCAGGCGTCCTCGACCGCCACGATGCGCAGCAGCTCCGTCTTGGCCGCCCGCTCCCGGCACCCCACGCAGGTGCGCTCAGGGCATGTTCGGGCGTGCGTCCGGCCAGACACAGTTAAGTCTACCTCCCCGTAGCGACCCCACCCCTTTGGGGCAGGAATCGCACAGTTACCGCGCAAGAACTGTCGTGATCTCAACGGCCACCGGCCGAGATCTATTCCCCGGCCTGCTCCGTGTCCGGCCGGATGTCGATCCGCCAGCCGGTGAGGCGGGCGGCGAGCCGGGCGTTCTGCCCTTCCTTGCCGATCGCCAGGGACAGCTGGTAGTCCGGAACGGTCACGCGGGCGGAGCGGGCCGCCATGTCGACGACCTCGACCTTCGACACCCGGGCGGGTGACAGCGCGTTCGCCACCATCTCGGCCGGGTCGTCCGACCAGTCGACGATGTCGATCTTCTCGCCGTTCAGTTCGCCCATGACGTTGCGCACGCGTCCGCCCATGGGGCCGATGCAGGCGCCCTTGGCGTTCAGGCCCGAACGGGTGGAACGGACCGCGATCTTCGTGCGGTGGCCGGCCTCGCGGGCGATGGCGGCGATCTCGACGGACCCGTCGGCGATCTCCGGCACCTCCAGGGCGAAGAGCTTCTTCACGAGGTTGGGGTGGGTGCGCGAGAGCGTCACGGAGGGCCCGCGCACGCCCTTGGCCACGCGGACGACGTACGACCGCAGGCGCAGGCCGTGCTGGTAGGTCTCGCCGGGGACCTGCTCCTGCACCGGCAGGATGGCCTCCAGCTTGCCGATGTCGACGAGCACGTTCTTCGGGTCGCGGCCCTGCTGGACCACTCCGGTGACGATGTCGCCCTCACGGCCGGCGTACTCGCCGAGCGTCGCGTCGTCCTCGGCGTCGCGCAGGCGCTGGAGGATCACCTGCTTGGCCGTGGTGGCGGCGATGCGGCCGAACCCGGACGGGGTGTCGTCGAACTCGCGGGGCTGCTGCCCCTCCTCGAGGTCCTCGGGGTCCTCCTTCGCCCACACGGTCACGTGACCGGTCTCCCGGTTCAGCTCCACGCGCGCGTGGCGGCGGCTTCCCTCGGTGCGGTGGTAGGCGATGAGGAGGGCCGACTCGATCGCCTCGACCAGCAGGTCGAAGGAGATCTCCTTCTCCCGCACCAAGCCCCGCAGGGCGCTCATGTCGATGTCCACGGCTACGCCTCCTCCTCTTCCTTCATGTCCTTCTTGTCCTTGCGGCTGAACTCGACCTGGACGCGGGCCCGGTCGATGGCGTCGAAGGCGAGTCTGCGGGTGGTGGCCTTGCGGCCCTTCACTCCCGGTACCTCGACGTCGAGGCCGTCGTCGTCCACGGTGAGGATGCGGGCGACGAGTTCACCGTCCTCGTGGAGCTGGAACCGCACCAGGCGGTCGGTGGCCCGTACGTAGTGGCGGTGTTCGGTGAGGGCGCGCTCCGCGCCCGGGGTCCCGACCTCGAGGGTGTACTCGCCCTCGCCCATCGCGTCCGTCTCGTCGAGCCTCGCCGAGAGCGCGCGGCTCACATCGGCGATCTGGTCCAGGTCGGCACCGCTGTCGGAGTCGACGACGACGCGCAGCACACGCTTGCGTCCGACGGAGTCCACGGCGATTTCTTCGAGATCCAGACCCTGGGAGGTGACGAGCGGTTCCAGCAGTTCTCGCAGCCTCTCGCTCTGGGTGGTGCTCATCCGGGTGACTCCTCGGCCGCGTGTGCTGTTGTGGGATGGGTCGCGTGTCTGGTCAAAGGGTATCCGGTCGCGGGGGGTGTTGCCGTCCACCGCGGGCGGGCCCGCGCCGCCCCGCGCGCGCCGTGCGGCCGGCGGGGTGGGGCCGGTGCCGATGAGTGGTGCCGGGCGGGTGCGCGGGTACGGTGATCACGGGCATGCCCACCCGTGATCGGTGTTTCTGTCGTACGAGTTCCCCGAGGACGTCTGCCGTGCCGTTCCCCCCGCCGCCGCGCACCCTCTCGGGTCCGCGCAGAAGAACCCTGCTCGCCTCGGCCGTCGGGGCCGCCCTGCTGGCGAGCTGCTCCACGGACGGCGACTCCGGCGGGGACGGCTCGGACGGCAGCCCGTCGGCCGCGGACCGGGCACGCGCGCGTGCGGCGCGGGACAGCGCGGGGCTGGTGGCGCGGTACGACGCCGTCCTCTCCGTCCATCCGACGCTGGTGGGGCAGCTGGCGCCGCTGCGGGCGGAGGTCGTGGAGCACCTGACGGCCTTCGGGGGCGCCGCCGGGCAGTCGGCCTCCCCTTCGGCCTCCCCCTCTTCCGCCGCCGCGGCCTCGTCCCCCGCGTCCCCTTCCGCGTCGGCCTCCGGGGCGTCCTCCCCGGCCGCCGTTCCCCCGGTCGAGGGCGACGCGCTCGCCGACCTCGCCGCCGCGGAGCGCACGCTGGCCGATCAGCGGCTCGCGGCCCTGGCGGCCGTGCCCGGCGAACTGGCCCGGTTGCTGGCCTCGGTGGCGGCGGCCGGTGCCGCGCACGCGTACCTGCTGACGGAGGGGGCCCGATGAGCGGGCGGAAGAACGACCGGGACAGCGGGGAGCTGGCGGCGCTCCAGGCGGCGCTGGCCGCCGAGCACGCGGCGGTGTACGGGTACGGCGTCGTCGGCGGCCGGGTCCGCGAGGGGCGGCGCACGGAGGCACAGACGGCGTACGACGCGCACCGGGCCCGGCGGGACGCGCTGGCGCGCGAGGTGCGCGACCTGGGGGCGGAGCCGGTCGCGGCGAGCGCCGCGTACGCCCTGCCGTTCCCGGTGGAGGACTCGGTCGCGGCGGTGCGGCTCGCCGCCGAGCTGGAGGAACGGGTGGCCGGGGTCTACTCCGACCTGGTGCGGGCCACCGGGGACGCACGGCGCCGGGAGGCGGCCGGGGCGCTGCGGGAGGCGGCGGTGCGGGCGGTGCGCTGGCGGGGCGGGAGCGTAGCCTTCCCTGGTCTCGCGGAGCGGTCCGCCACGGCCGGGGACCCGGCCGTCACCGGCGCCGGGCCGTCGGCCACGGAGGCGGGGCGGGCGGCCCCGGCCTCTTGATCGCCGGGCGGAGCAGCGCACACGTCGGGAGACTTCAGGAAGACGCCGGAAGGCACCGGAAGACGCCGGAGGGCACCGGAAGGCGCCGGAAGGCGTCAGGACACGTCAGCGGCGGCGAAGCCGTGAAGGTCGTGAAGGCGGCGGACGGGGGCACAGGCGCACCGGGGGGCCGACGGCCCGCAGCGGAGCGGACCAGGGCGGGACCAGGAGCAGGGAAGGGACGGATCGCGCATGGCTTTCGAACCGCCGCGGCGTCTGGTCAGGGCGCTCGGTGAGACGGCACCGGACGGTGACGACTGGCTGGAGAAGCTGCCGGAGGCGGCCCGACAGGCCGTCTCTCTACGCGGGTTGACCGTCGAGCGGGTGCAGGTGCCGGGTGGGCGCAGCAGCCTGGTGGTGCTGGTGCGGTGCGCCGACGGGACCCCGGCCGTGCTGAAGCTGGCCCCGCCCCGCTTCCGGCCCGAGGCCGAGCGGGCGGCGCTCGCGCACTGGGGCGGCCTGGGTGCCGTACTGCCGCTGGAGGGGCCTGTGACGGAGGGGGTGCTGCTGCTGGAGCGGCTGCACCCCGATGTGTCGGTGCGGTCGCTGCCGGAGGCCAAGGCGTTGCTGGAGGCGGCGGGCACGTTGCGACGGCTGTGGGTCGAGCCGCCCGGCGACGACGCCGGCGGGCGGGTGTTCGAGACGGTGGCCGAGCGCACCGGGCGGCAGGCGGAGGCGATGCGGGCGAGTGCCGACGCCGAGGTGGTCCCGCTGGTCGACGCGGCGCTCACGGCGCGTGCGGAACTGCTCGCCGCGCCGCCCGAGCACCGGTTGCTGCACGGCACGTTCCGGCAGAGCAAGGTGCTGTCCGGTGAGCGGATGCCGTGGCTGGCCGTGGGGCCGGATCCGGTGGTCGGCGAGTGCGCCTTCGACCTGGCCCGGCTGGTCCGGGACCGGGTGGAGGACCTGATCGCCTCGCCGTCCGGGGCGGCGACCACCCGGCGGCGCGTGAAACGGCTCGCGGAGTCGCTGGAGGTGGACCAGGAACGGCTGCGCGGCTGGACCCTGTTCCGCGCGGTGGAGTCCGGTCTGCGGGCCCGCCGGGTGGGCCGGACCCGCGACGCGGAACTGCTGCTGGAGTTCGCCGGCTGGCTGTAGGCGGAACGGCGGCTCGGGTGCCGACGGCGGCGCGGGTGTCGGCGGAGGAACGGCGCGGTGCCGATGTCGGCAAGGGTGCCGCCGTAGGAACGGCGCGGGTGCCGGTGTGAGAGGGGCGCGGGTGCCGGCATGGGGGCAGAAGCGGCCTGGGCGCCGGGCCGGGGGTGGGCGCGGGGACGGGAGCGGCCGGAGTGCCGGATCGGGCACGAGGGCAGCCGCAGAGGCGGACCGAAGCGGGCGCGAGGCGGGCGCAGTGCCGGAACCGGACGGACACGAGGGCGGCCACAGTACAGCCGGGCACGGAGGCGGCCGGCGCGGTGGACCGGGCGGGAAGGCGGGAGCGGCCGGAGTGCTGGAGCCGGCGCGAGGACGGCCGCAGTGCCGGGTCCGGGGCGGGGTGCCGTGGGTGGCACCCCGCGTGCCGGGGGCTCGTCCGTCAGGCGGTGAGGCGGGCGAGTGCCTCGTCCACCGTCAGTTCCTCGCGCTCACCGGTGCGGCGGTCCTTCAGCTCCAGGACGCCCTCGGCCGAGCGGCGGCCCGCGACCAGGATCTTCGGTACGCCGATCAGCTCGGAGTCGGTGAACTTGACGCCCGGGGAGACACCGGCCCGGTCGTCGACCAGGACGCGCAGTCCGGCCGCCCGCAGCTTCTCGGAGACGTCGAGGGCGAGTTCGGTCTGGAGGGCCTTGCCCGCGGCGACGACGTGCACGTCGGCCGGGGCGACCTCGGCGGGCCAGCACAGGCCCTTGTCGTCGGCGGTCTGCTCGGCGAGGGCGGCGACGGCGCGGGAGACGCCGATGCCGTAGGAGCCCATGGTGACGCGGACCGGCTTGCCGTTCTGGCCGAGGACGTCCAGCTTGAGGGCGTCGGCGTACTTGCGGCCGAGCTGGAAGATGTGGCCGATCTCGATGGCGCGGTCCAGCTTGAGGCCGGTGCCGCAGTTCGGGCAGGGGTCGCCCTCCTGCACGACCACGACGTCGACGTACGCGTCGACCTCGAAGTCACGGCCCGCGACGACGTTCTTCGCGTGCGTGTGCTCCTTGTTGGCGCCGGTGATCCAGGCGGTGCCGGGGGCCACGCGCGGGTCGGCGATGTACGTCAGCTTCTCCTGGCGGCCCTGCGGACCGACGTAGCCGCGGACCAGGTCCGGGCGGCCCGTGAAGTCCTCGGCGGTGACCAACTCGACGGTGGCCGGGGCGAAGTGGGCCTCGACCTTGTCCAGGTCGACCTCGCGGTCGCCGGGGACGCCGACGGCGACGATCTCGCCGTCGACCTTGACGAGGAGGTTCTTCAGGGTGGCGGAGGCCGGGACGCCGAGGGAGGCGGCGAGGGTCTCGATGGTCGGGGTGTCCGGGGTCGGGATCTCCTCGAGGGCGGGCACGCCGTCGGCGTCGACCGGCTTGAGCTCGTAGGTGATCGCCTCGGTGTTGGCGGCGAAGTCGCAGTTCGGGCAGTCCGCGAAGGTGTCCTCGCCGGCGCCGGCCGGGGCGAGGAACTCCTCCGACTTGGAGCCGCCCATGGCGCCGGCGGTGGCGGCGCAGATGCGGTAGTCGAGGCCGAGGCGCTCGAACACCTTCTGGTAGGCCTGGCGGTGCAGGGCGTAGGACCGGGCGAGTCCCTCGTCCTCGGTGTCGAAGGAGTAGGAGTCCTTCATCAGGAACTCGCGGCCGCGCAGGATGCCGGCGCGGGGGCGGGCCTCGTCCCGGAACTTGGTCTGGATCTGGTAGAGGATGACCGGCAGGTCCTTGTAGGAGGACGCCTGGTCCTTCACGATCAGCGTGAAGATCTCCTCGTGGGTCGGGCCGAGGAGGTAGTCGCCGCCCTTGCGGTCGTTCAGCCGGAACAGCTCCGGGCCGTACTCGTCCCAGCGGCCGGTCGCCTCGTACGGCTCCTTCGGCAGCAGGGCGGGGAGCAGCACCTCCTGGGCGCCGATCGCGTCCATCTCCTCACGGACGATGCGCTCCACGTTGGCGAGGACCTTCTTGCCGAGCGGGAGCCAGGTCCAGATGCCGGCGGCGGTACGGCGCACGTAGCCGGCGCGGACGAGGAGCTTGTGGCTGAGGACCTCGGCGTCGGCGGGGTCGTCGCGCAGGGTCTTCGCCATCAACTGGGACATGCGCTGGACCGGTGCGTTCGCCATGGTTCTCGTACTCCTGCCGGATGGGGGTCCCCCGCTCGGGCGATGCCGGGAGCGGGAGATGGTGATGGCTAGGAGGTTAGCCGGGAGCCCTGGGTGGCCGGAAATCCGTCAGCCGTGCGGACGGCGCAGCGGGAGCGGGGCGCCCATCACCGCGTACGGGCGGGGGGCGCTGGGGAAGAGGACGCGGCGGGCCAGGTCCTGGTAGCCGAGGGAGCGGTAGAGGGCCCGGGCGGGGCTCTCGGTGTCGATCGCCGAGAGGATCGAGCGGGGTTCCGTCGCGCCGTCGGTGATGGTGGTGATCAGGGCGCGGCCCGCCCCGCGGTTCTGGTGGGCGGGATGGACGTGCAGTTCCGTGATGACGAAGGAGTCGTCGAGCCAGGCGTCGTTGCCCTGGGCGCGGAGGTAGGGCTCCACCACGGTGGACCACCAGTGGGTGCGGTCGTTGGGCATGCCGTACACGAAGCCCACGAGTGTGCCGCCGGCCGTGGCGCCGAGGGCCCTCGCTCCGGGGTACGCCATGTGACGCAGGACGATCTGCCGGCGGACGGCCACTTCGTCCGGGCCCAGCCCGAAGGCGACGGCTTGGACGGCCAAGGCCTCGTCCACGTGGGCTGTGAGGTCCAAGGGGCCGATGACGAGGTCCATGACGGGAGACTACAGGGGAGGTTCCGCCGTCCGCGGGGCGCGGGCTCGTCCGACGCCGAGCGGCCGGGCCCCCACTAGGGCCTGTCGTTTGGATCACGCCGCAGACGCCCACCGGGCGCTGTCGGGTCCCTGCGACCTGATCCGAACGACAGGCCCTAGAACAGCACGCTCATGAACGCGCCCGTCTCCCGGAACCCCACCCTCTGGTACGTCCTTCTGGCCGCCGTGTTGAAGTCGTTCACGTACAGGCTCACCACCGGGGCCACGTCCGCCAGGGCGTAGCGCAGGACCGCCGCCATGCCGGGCGCCGCCAGCCCTCTGCCCCGGTACTCGGGGGCCACCCACACGCCCTGGATCTGGCAGGCCTGCGGGGTCGCCGCGCCGATCTCCGCCTTGAAGACGACCCTGCCCCGGTCGTCGAGGCGGGCGAACGAGCGTCCGGAGCCGACGAGTTCGGCGACCCGGGCCTGGTAGAGCAGTCCGCCGTCGCCCGCCATCGGGGAGACGCCGACCTCCTCGGTGAACATGGCCACGCACGCCGGCATGATCGTTTCCATCTCGTCCTTGCGGATGCGGCGGACGTAGGGATCCGGGGCGATGTCGGCGGGCATGCGGTCGGTGACCATGAGGGGCTGGCGGGTGCGGACCTCGCGGGCCGGGCCCCAGTGGGGTTCGAGCAGCCGCCACAGCTGGGCGGTGGGTTCGGCGGGGCCGACGACGGAGGAGCAGCGGCGGCCGGCCCGGCGGGCGCGCTCGGCGAAGGCGCGGACGGCGCGGGGGGTGGCGCAGATGGGGACCAGGTTGGCGCCGGCGTAGCACAGGGAGGTCAGCATGCCGTCCTCGTACCAGCCCCACATCTCACCGCCCAGCCGCCAGGGGTCCAGGCCGGCGACCTGCACACGGGAGGTCACGAAGGCGTTCGCGACCGGCTCGCGGTCGAGGACGGCGAGCGCGGCGTCCAGGTCGCTCGGTTCGAGGACCCGGGAGGTGGTCTGCGTCAACACGTGCGGGGCCTCACACTGGGGTCTGCCTGATCTCCGCACTGTACCTGCGGAAGCTGGGCAGTGCGCCCTGCGGTTCGGCTCCCGGGGCTGGGGGCCGTCGGGCGCCGAACCGTCGCCGGGGGCTGCCGCCCCCGGGCCCCCGCTTCGGCCCTGAAGGGGCCTCGTCCTCAAACGCCGGACGGGCTGGGTTCGCTGACCGGCACTTGGACGGTGAGGGCCCCGCTGGTCAGCCCGCGACCGACACCGACGGTTCGCCGGAGGTGATGCCGTCCGCCTCCATCTGCTCGGCCAGCTTCATGGCCTCCTCGATGAGGGTCTCGACGATCTTCGACTCGGGGACGGTCTTGATGACCTCGCCCTTGACGAAGATCTGGCCCTTGCCGTTGCCGGAGGCGACGCCGAGGTCGGCCTCGCGCGCCTCGCCGGGGCCGTTCACCACGCAGC
>NZ_JBVHDT010000028.1:0-19248 GCF_055563235.1 Streptomyces sp. NPDC003248
CGCGCGGCAACAACTCAGGTCACTTACCGGGAAGGTGTACGAGACGTCGTGGAATTCTCTGTACTGGGGCCGCTGCGCATGCACGAGCGCGGGGTGTCCTACACACCGACGGCACCGAAGCAGCGGCAGCTGCTGGCCCTGCTGCTCCTCAACGCGAACCAGGTGGTGTCCACCGACACGTGTATCGAAGAGCTGTGGGAGGACTCCCCTCCCAACAGCGCGCTCTCCACCCTCCAGTCGTACATCCTGCAACTGCGCCGCAGCCTGCGGCGGGTGCCGCGGATCGGCAGCCTCCAGGCCGCCCGCCGCATCCTGGAGACACGGGACGGGGGGTACCTCCTCGCCGTGCGCAGCGACGAACTCGACACCAACCGGTTCTGGAGCCTCGTACGCGAAGGGCGCGCGGCGCTCCGGCACGACGACGCGCGGGCCTCGGCCTGCCTGTCCGAGGCGCTGCGGCTGTGGCAGGGCACCGCGCTCTCCGACGTCCAGCGCGGTCCGGTGCTGCGGGCGCATCTCGTGGGCCTGGAGGAGGAACGGACGAGCGTGCACGAGCAGCGCATCGCCGCGGATCTCCGCCTTGGCCGGCACCAGGAACTGCTGGGCGAACTGAGCCGGCTCACCGCCCGGTACCCGATGCACGAGAGCCTGCACGCCCAGTTCATGCTGGCGCTGCACCGCACCGGGCGCCGGATCCAGGCGCTGGAGGTGCAGCAGCGGCTGAGCACCGTGCTGCGCGAGGAACTCGGCCTGGACCCCTCCCCCCGGGTACGGCGCCTGCACCAGGCGATCCTGGCGGGCGACCCCGCCATCGACATGCTGGCGTGCACCGACTCCGTGCTGGCCGCCGAGCCCTCCGCGCCGGCCGGCCGGCCGAGGGCCGCGGACGGAGAGCTGGTGGCGGCGGGATCCGTACGACGCTGAGCGCTGAGCACCGCGTACGGCGCTGGGCATCGCGTACGGCCCTGAGCACCGCGTAAGGCGACGAGGGGGCGTGCCGGGGAGCGCGCGGACGAGGGCTGAGGCGACGCTCCCCCGTGGGGCGGGGTCTCAGCCCTCGTCGGCGCGCTCCCCTGGCGGCGAGGGGCGGCCGGCCGTCGTACCCGTCGCGTTGGCCGCGAGGAAGGCGTCGGTGACCGCGTGGACGTAGTCCGCGCCGAAGGTCCGTTCGGCCAGCAGGCGGCGGAACATCAGCGGGCCGGCGAGCTGGTCGATGGCGAGTTCGGTGTCCAGGCCGGGGGGCAGTTCGCCGCCCGCCTTGGCGTGTTCGAGGATGGCGCGGAAGCCTCCGGAGCCCGCCCTGAACAGCGACTCCTTGAGGTCGGTGAACGAGGGGTCCACCCCGGCGCGCTCGATGACCGCCCGCATGCCGCGCTCCGCCACGGGGTCGTGCAGCAGCTCCCGCAGCCCGTCGAGCTGCCTGATCAGGTCGTCGCGCAACACCCCCGTGGGCGCCGGGCGGACCGAGTCGATGCGCTGGGCGATGGCCTCGTAGATGAGGGAGAAGGCGTCCGGCCAGTGGCGGTACAGGGTGGTGCGGCCGACGCCGCTGCGGGCGGCGACCGCGACATGGGTGACCGCCGCCCAGCCCTGTTCGACCAGCAGTTCCTGGGCGGCGGCCAGGGCCGCGGCCCGGCTGCGGGCGGCCCGTGGGTCCATACCGCGCCCGGACGCCCGCGTGCCGCGGTTCGCGGCGTCGGCCTGCGTGGACATCGGCTCTCCCTGGTGCGTCGACGTGCTGTTGCTCCGCTGTTCGGAACAGAGTGTGCCATTTCCGTCCCCGGCACGGGCGCCACACCGGCACGCCGGTCCCGCCGCGACGGGTCCCGCCGCCACCAGTCACCCGCGCACGGGATGCCGGCCCACCGGGACGCCAGCCGCCTGGACGCCGCCCGCCGGGAGGCCGCCCGCCGGACGCCACCCACCCGGACGCCGTCCGCCACGGGCCGTCCACCACGGGCCGTCCACCACGGGCCGTCCGCCAGGGGCCGTCCGCCAGGGGCCGTCCGCCCGGAGGCGGACAGGCGGCCGCAGGCCCGGGCGGGCCGCGAGGTCCGACCCGCGCGAGCCTCGGGATCAGGCCCGGTAGAAGTGCAGGTGGTCGCGGGCCCAGTCGGTGAAGGAGCGGGGGGCGCGGCCGAGGACGCGGTGGACGTCGGGTGAGAGGCGGCCGTGCAGTTCGCTGCCGTGTTCGATCGCCTCCTCCAGTGTCGTGATCACCCCGTTCACGGTCTCCTCGGAGAAGTGGCGCAGCAGCATCTCCCGGTGCGCGGCGAGCGGCACCGTCTCGAAGCGCAGCTCCCGTCCGAGCAGCGAGCCCAGCACCGCGAGCTGCTGACGACCCGTCAGCGCCTCGGGTCCCGTCAGCTCGTAGACCTTCCCCTCGTGGCCCTCCTCGGTCAGCGCCCTCACCGCGGTCTCCGCGATGTCGCGCGGGTCGACGATCGCCTCCGGCACGTCCGCGAGCGGACCGCGGGCGACGCCCTCGGCCTTGATCGACGCGGCCCAGCCCAGGTTCATGTTCATGAAGCCGTTGGGCCGCAGGATGGTCCACGGCACCCCGGAGTCCCGCAGCGCCTGTTCGGCGATCCGGTGCCAGTGGCCCAGCGGATTGGCCTTCGGGTCCTCGGCCATCTCCACCCCGAGGGTGGACAGCTGCACGATGTGCTCGACGCCCGCCTCACGCGCCGCGGCCACGAGATGCGCGTCGTGCGTGGCCTTGTTCGCGCCGAGCGACATCAGGAAGACCTTCTGCACCCCGTCCAGGGCGGGCGGCAGCGTCCGCGGGCTGCCCAGGTCCGCGGCGACCACCTCGAGGTCCGGCCCGGCGGGCAGCGCGGCCCGTCCCGGGTCGCGGGTCAGCGCCCGCACCTTGTGCCCGCCGGCCCGCAGCAGCGACAGCACCTTCCCGCCCACGTTCCCCGTGGCTCCGGTCACCAGAATCATCGTCGTCTCCTCGTTCGTGGCTGCTTCGTGGCTGCTTGGTGCCTGCTCGTGGCCGCTTCGTGGCTGCTCGTGGCTGCTCGTGGCCGCTTCGTGGCTGCGAGGGAGGGGTGGGCCGGCCGTCAGCGGCCGGCGGGGTCGGGGCGGTCGAGGACGGTGCGCAGGGCGCTCTCCAGCGCCCGGGCCGCGGCGTCGGCGCCCCCGACCGGCCCGCGGGAGCGCCAGGCGACGAAGCGGTCGGGGCGCACCAGCACCGCGCCCGCCCCGGTGACGCCGTACGGCTTCTCCCACTCGGTGCCCGGCAGCCGGTGCACGGGCAGGGCGATGCCGAGCCGCCCGGCCGTCTCCTCGGCCGCGGCCGCCCACTCCTCGCCCGCCTCGTCCCCGGTGAGCAGGACGAAGGAGCGGCCGAACAGGGCGGTGGTGGACGCGGCCGGCGCGCCCTCGGGCAGCGGCACGTACGGCGCCCGTGAGCCGGGGCGGCCGGTCGGGGCGGCCGGGTCCTCGATGAGTTCCCCGGCGTCGTCCGGCTCGCGGACCACGGCGCCGGCGGCGCAGCGGTAGCCGAAGACCTGGACGACGGGCGGCAGCGGCGCGGCGAGCGCCCCGTCGTCGAGGTAACCCGCCAGCCGTTCCACGGTGTTGCGCAGCTGCTGTTCGCCGATCATCTCCGAGACCGGGCGGCGCTCGGCGTCGTGGCTGTCCAGCAGTCCGGGCCCGGCCTCGCCCTTGACCACCATCGCCAGCTTCCACGCCAGGTAGAAGCCGTCCGTGACGGCGGTGTTGCCGCCCAGCCCGCCCGGGGCGGGCACCAGCCGGGCCGCGTCGCCGACCAGGTGGGCGCGGCCCTCGCCGAACCGGTCGGCGATCTCGCTGACGATGTCGGTGCGTCCCGTCTCGACGACCTTCAGCGGCAGGTCGGGCAGGCCCAGACCGGTGCGGACCAGTTCGGCGCAGCGCTCCTCGGTGAAGGAGTCGAAGTCCGGCGGGTTCTGCGACATGCCGAGCACATAGCCGTACCGGCCGGGCACGTCCGTGGTGTAGAAGACGCCGGGCACCGGACTCTGGAGCCAGAACAGCGCGAACTTGCGGCCGTCGGCGACCCCCGGCAGCTCGCGCAGCGGTTCGCTCATGTCGGCGTCGAAGAAGACCCGGAAGATCTCCCCGAGGTGCCCGCGGCCGTGCATGCCGATGCCCAGTCGCTCGCGCACGGGGCTGTGCCGGCCGTCGGCGCCGACCAGGTGGTCGGCGGTCACCGTCCGCTCGGCGCCGGTCCGCACGTCGCGGAGCACGGCGGTGACCGCCTCCGCCGACTGCTCGAAGGAGACCAGTTCGGTCTCGAAGAGCAGCTCGGCGCCGAGTTCACGGGCCCGGTCGGCGAGGATCACCTCGGTCCGCTCCTGGCTGGCCATCGCCCAGTCCTCGGGCGAGACACGACGCATCGCCATCTCGCCCTCGGTCATGATCGCCTTCAGGACGGGCCCGGCCAGGGTGTCGGCCACCACCATGTAGAACGCGCCGGTGCCCCCGTCCGGGCCGGCCTCGGCGATCCGGTCGGCGACGCCGCCGACGCGCAGCACCTCCATGGTGTGCGGGTACTGACCGCGCGCCTTCATCACGACCGAGGTGCCGGGGTGTTTCTCGACCACCAGCGGTCTGACGCCGTGCAGTCCCAGGAACAGGGCGGTGGTCAGGCCCGCCAGGCCACCGCCCGCGATGAGAACGGGTACGTGCTCGTCCGACACGGCCACTCCTTGGTCGTCTTGGTCGTCGCTACGGGCTGGTCGTCGCGGCGCCCAGTCTGGGCGGGGCCGTTGGAGCACCGGTGGGGTCCCCGTCCACGCCGGGTGGCCCCACGGGTCCCTCCACCGCCGCCCCAACCGCTCATCAGCGGCGGCACCGAGGGTGGGAGGGGCGGTCCGCGCGACTGCCCCCGTCACCCTTCGAGACACAGGAGTCGCCGTGGTCGTCTTCGTCAACAAGCTGACGCTCACCGGAGCGGCCGAGGACCTGGAACGCGTCTACGCCCATGTCGCCGAGTTCATGCGCACCCGTCCCGGCCTCGTCCGTTACCAGCTCGTCCGCTCGCAGAACGATCCCTCCGTGTACTTCAACGTCGCCGAGTGGCAGGACCAGGCGTCGTTCGAACAGGCGCTCAAGGAGCCGGAGTTCCGTACCCGGCTGAAGGCCCTCGGTACGGTCATCAAGGGCGAACCGCACCTGTCCGACGTGGTCGAGTACGGGGTCGGGGAGGTCTGAGCGTGTCCGGACCCCTCAAGATCACCCAGCCGGTCGACGGCGAGACGTACGCGCGGATCCTCCAGTTCTACGCCCAGCAGATGCAGCTCCTCGACGAGCGGGCGGCCGAGGAGTGGGCCGAGGGGTTCACCGAGGACGGGGTGTTCGCGCAGAACGTCAAGCCGGAGCCGTGGGCGGGCCGCGCCGTCATCGCCGCGCGGATGCGCGCCGGGATGGACCGGCTGGCCACGCGTGACGTGCAGCGGCGCCACTGGTTCGGCATGGTCGCCGCCGAACGGCAGGACGCCGGCACGGTGCTGACCCGCTACTACGCCATGGTCTTCGAGACCCCGAACGGCGGCCGGGCCACCACCTACCTCAGCACCACCGGCGAGGACGTCCTGGTCCTCCAGGACGACCAGTGGCGGATCAGGCACCGCCTCATCACCCACGACGGCACCTGATCACCGAGCGAAGAAGGAAGGCTGTGAGCATGACCGAGCTGACACGCGAGCGCGTGGCCGCGGCGTACGCCTCGCTGCTGACCGGGGACCGGGAGCAGATCGCCCGGTACTGGTCGGAGGAGGTGCGCTTCCAGATGCCGGGCAACCACCAGTACGCCGGCTGGTTCGTCGGCCTGGACGACTACCTGGAGAAGATGGGCAAGCTGATGGCCGCCACCGGCGGCCGCATCACCTCCGACACCCTGAACGTCCTGGTCGACCCGGAGGCGGGGGTGTCGATCGACGTGTACCGCCTGGACGGCTACCGGGAGCACGCCAAGGACGGCGCGACCTCCCCGTACGAGCGTCTCCGGGTCGAGGGCGTGCACGTGCTGCGCTGGGAGGACGGCCGGATCGTCGAGGGCCGCAGCGCGCTGTTCGCCGACGGGGTCACGCAGGCGAACCTGTGGTGGTCGCCGGTCGGCGCCGACGGGGAGCGCTACGAGTACTGAGCGCGAGCCGATCGCGTCCCGATCTTCCGCGAGGGCCGTCCGGGGCACGTCCCCGGCGCGGCCCCGCGCATTCCACCGAGGAAGTGCAGCCATGTCTCAGCCAGCACAGGGCGTGCTCCAGGACCGGGCGGTCGTGATCACCGGGGGCGGTACCGGAATCGGCAGGGCGGTCGCGCACGCCTTCGCCGCCGAGGGTGCCCGGGTCCTGGTGGTCGGCCGGAGGGCCGGCGTACTCGCCGAGACCGCCCGGGGCCGCGCCGGGATCTCCACGCTCACGGCCGACCTCTCGGACCCGGAGACCCCGGGTGCCGTGGTGGCGGCGGCCGTGAGCGAACTCGGCGGCATCGACGTCCTGGTGAACAACGCCGTCACGATGCGGTCCGCGCCACTGGGCCGCATCGACCGGGCGAACGCCCGGGAGCAGGTGGCCACCAACCTGCTCGCGCCGCTGTTCCTCACCCAGGAGGCGCTGCCGCAACTGGAGGCCGCCAAGGGGCTCGTCGTCAACGTCACCACGGCCGGCAACCAGCGCGGCTGGCCCGCCCACTCCGTCTACGGCGCCACGAAGGCCGCCCTCGACTTCCTCACCCGCACCTGGGCGCTGGAACTCGCCCCCCGGGGCATCAGGGTCGCGGGCGTCGCCCCGGGCCCGGTCGAGACCCCGATCGCCGAACACGCCGGGCTCGACGCCGAGGGCATCGCCCGGCTGCGGGACCGGCAGCGCGGCCGTGTGCCGCTGGGGCGGGTGGGCCAGCCGGAGGAGATCGCCTGGTGGATCGTCAACCTGGCCCGTCCCGAGGCGTCGTTCGCCACCGGGCTCGTGCTGCCCGTGGACGGCGGCGCGAGCGTCGTCTTCTGACCGCGCCGCTCTGACCGCGCCGCTCTGCCCCCACTCCTGACCGCCCACTCCTGCCCCCCCCCCACTCCTGACCGCCCACTCCTGAACGTCACCCCAAGGGAGCCCCCATGGAATTCGGCATCAACCTCTTTCCCACGGTAGGCCCGGACGACAAGGACGCGGCGGACTACTTCGAGGAGAGCCTGCGCCTGGCCGAGCTCGCCGAGGAGCTCGGGTTCGACCACGTCAAGACGGTGGAGCACTACTTCTTCAAGTACGGCGGCTACAGCCCGGACCCGGTGACGTTCCTGGCCGCCGCGGCGGCCCGCACGCGCCGCGTCAAGCTGGTGACCGGCGCCGTCATCCCGGCGTTCACGCATCCGCTGAAGCTGGCCGGAAAGCTGGCCATGCTCGACAACCTCTCCCGAGGCCGCCTCCAGGTCGGCTTCGGACGGGCCTTCCTGCCCGACGAGTTCGACGCCTTCGGCATCGACCTGGACGAGAGCCGGGCCCGCTTCGAGGAGGGGGTGCGCGCCTGCCGGCGGCTGTGGAGCGAGGAGGACGTCGTCTGGGACGGCACCTTCCACTCCTTCGGGCCGGTCACCCTGCTGCCCCGGCCCTACCAGCGTCCGCACCCGCCGATCCTGGTCGCCACGGCGAAGACGGCGTCCTCCTGCGAGCAGGCCGGCCGCGACGGCCACGGCCTGATGATGGTGCCGTCGATCAACAAGCGCGAGACGGTGCAGGAGATGCTGGGCCTGTACCGCAAGGCGTGGGCCGACGCGGGCCATCCCGGTGAGGGCGAGGTCCACATGAGCTACAACTGCTACCTCAGCGAGGACGCCGCCGAGGCCCGGGCCCGCGGCGAGGTGTACGCGCGGCGCAGCAACGCGGTGATGCGCGACGCGGTGGCCGCCTGGGGCGAACGGCGCAGCACGGTCTACGCCGGCTACGAGAAGGTCGTGGAGAACATCGCCCGGGCCGACTTCGGCCGGTCGCTGGCCGAGAACAAGGCCCTGGTCGGCACCCCGGAGGAGGTCACCGAGCGGCTCCGGACGATCCGCGAGTGGTTCGGGGACGTGGTGATCAGCCTCCAGGTGATCTCCGGCAACCCCAGCCACGAGGAGTCGGCGCGCAGCATGCGGCTCTTCGCGGAGCGGGTCGTGCCGCACTTCCGCGACACCCCGCCCGCCGGCTGACACCGCCCGCACGCACGTCCAGGGGCTCCCCCGGTGGTCCGGGGGAGCCCCTGACGTCGTACGGCGACGGCCGCGGGGAGCCGGGACGCCGTCGGCGGCCGGCCCCCGGCGGGCGCTCAGCGCCGGCCGACCACGTCGCTCACCAGCCGTTCCGACACGCGGGCGGCGACGGCGGCCACGGTCAGGGCCGGGGGGACACCGGTGCCCGGCAGCAGGGAGCCGTCCACGACGTAGAGGCCGTGGTGGCCGTTGACCCGGCCGGCGTCGTCGGTCACGGTGCCCAGCGGTACGCCGCCGACGACGTTGCCGCCGGTGGTGCCGATCCGGCTGAACGCGGTGCGGCTGCCCGGGTTGGCCTCGTTGAGCCGGGCCAGGGTGTGGGTGATCGCGGACTGGGCGCGGGCGAGGGCCGGGTCGTCGGCCGGCCAGGTCAGGACGACGTCGTCCTTGCCGGGGTCGTAGTGGAAGGCGCCGAGGGCCGGCGCCGGGACGGAACCGATGGTGGTGATCCAGCCCTCGCCCTCCGGGGCGTCCGGCCAGGGGAAGTTGAGCAGGGACACCGGGCCGAGCGGATTCTCCCGCCAGTCCTGCGCGATGACCGCCGCGGGACCGCCCTGCCGGGGGTTGTTCTCCTGCATGCCGGTCCGGGCCGTGATGACCTCGCTGTTGCCGACCCGGGTGCCGAGCGCGGCGTCCAGGGCGGGCAGCGCGCCGGTCTCCCGGGCCCGCAGCAGGAGCCGGTTGGTGCCCAGGGTGCCGGCCGCCAGCACCAGCCGGTCGGTGGTGATCCGGTGCCGGGACACCACCGTTCCGCGCTCGTCGATCCGGTCGTGGTCGACGTGGTAGCCGTGGTAGCCGGTGCCGTCGCCGCCGTCCGCCGGGTGCACGGCGGTCACCACGCTGAGCGGCCGTACGTCGAGGTGCCCGGACGCCTCGGCGCGGGCCAGCAGGGTGCGGTCGAGGCTGCGCTGGGCGCCGCTGTTGACGCCGAACACGTTCAGCCCGTCGATCTGGGACCGCACCCGGGTGCCGGCCATCTCCTGGCGGACCACGTCCCAGTCCACCGCCAGGTCGACCTTGCTCCACGGGATGCCGGCCTTGTCCAGCTGGTCGGCGAACGAGCGGGCGGAGCGGTAGAACTCGGAGTGGTAGACGTCGTCCGGGACGGGTTCGCAGCCGATGAGGGCCCGCGCCTCCGGGTACCACCGCTCACGCATCTCGCGGTGGTCCAGGACGTCGCCGAGGGTGTGGGCGAACAGTTCGGCCGAGGGCTCGCACATGGTGCCGTTGGACGCGAGCGAGGCGCCGCCCACCCCGGCGCCGGCGAGGACGTTCATGCCGCTGCCGGGCACGAACTCCAGGACGCCGGTGTACACGTCGAGCTTCGCGTCGGTGAGCGGCGAGGTCTCGCTGAGCCAGGCCGCGCGGCCGTCGGGCGCGGTCTGCGTCGCGAAGGTGTCGCCGGCGTCGTCGACCGGCCAGCGCCGCCCCCGCTCCAGCAGAACGGCGTCCACGCCCGCCTCCGCCAGCCGTAGGGCGGCGATCGATCCTCCGTAACCGCTGCCGACGATCACCACCTGCGCACGGTGCTGCTGCCTTTCCACCGGGCGGCCTCCCTGTCTTGTCGGTCTTGCCGGTCTTGCCGGTCTTGCCGGTCTTATCGGTCTTGCCGGTCCTGGACTGTGCGGCGCGTCGAACATCGCGGACGGCGGTGGAGCCTCACTGTGGAGCCGGTGCAGGGCCGCCCGGCCAGCGCCGGAGCAGCACCCGTCCGACCGGGGCCGACGCGGGCACGGCGACCGCGGCGTGCCGGCCGGGCCCGACGGCCAGGGACCGCACCCGCCACCACTCACGCCCGCCGCCGCCCACCGGATGCGGCACGAGGACGGCGCCGGCGGCCGCCGGATCCGTCTCGACCCGCCGCAGTGGCGCTCCCACTCCGGCCCCGGAGGCCTTGACGACGGCCTCCTTCCGGGTCCAGCAGCGGAACAGCCACTCCCGGCGGCGGTCGCCGGCGCGGGCGAGGCCGGCCCGTTCGGCCGGGGACAGCGCGGAGCGCGCCATCGCGTCGAGGTCCACCGGGCGCTCCCGTTCGAGGTCGACGCCGACGGGGTGCCCGGCGCTGAGGGCGAGCAGCCAGGACGGGCCGGAGCGGGAGAGGCTGAAGGTCAGCTCCTGGTGCAGCACGACGGGCCGGCCGTGCCGGGGGTCCCCGCACTGCGGGCAGGCGGCCCGGCCGAGGGCCACCTGCCCGGGCTCGGTGCCGAGGTAGCGGGCCAGGACGGCGCGTACGGCGGTGTGGGCGGCGGCGTACCGGGCCGCCGCCACGGGGTGGCGCAGCCGCCGCAGCCGCTCCCTCTCGTCCGCCGACAGCACCGAGCCGCCGGGCGGGGGCGCGGCGCCGGCCGTGTCCGCCTCCGTCCGGCCCTCCCAGAGGTGGATCTCCCCGGGGCGCGGCAGGGCCGGGGAGCGGGTCACGGGCTGCTCCAGGACGGGGCGCGGCGGATCTCCACCACGGCGCAGGACCAGGTGAACCCCGCGCCGACCCCGGCCAGCAGGCAGAGCTGGCCCGGCCGGGCCTTGCCGGACTCCGCGAGGTGCGCCAGTCCCGCGAACTGGTCGCCCGCGCCGAGGTGTCCCACGGTCCGGCCCCAGGGCCAGGTGGTGGCCTCCGGGGCGACCTCCCACGTGCGCAGGTACGTCTGGCTCAGACGGCGGCGCCCGAAGTGCGGCAGTACGAACCAGTCGATGTCGGACAGCTCCACCTCGGCGTCGCTCAGCGCGCGCTTGAGCGCCTCCGTCTGTCCGGCGTTGACCCGGGAGACGCTGTAGGAGATGCCCACCTCGTCGACGAAGGCCCGCTTGGGCGCGTCCGTGTCCATCGGCTGCCGCACGCCGAAGGGGGCCACGCCGAACGGGTCGTCGCCCCGGTGCATCGCCTCCAGCTCCGGCTCCGAGACGGTGGCGAGGCTGCGCAGCCGGGCGAAGCCGGGGCGCCGGGACAGCACCAGGGCGGTGCCGGCGTCGCCGTACACCGTGCCGGGGTCGCTGTGCCAGCGGTCGAAGCCCGGGGCGCAGAACCGGTCCCCCGTGGTGAGCAGGGCGCTGCTGCCCCGGGCGCCGCCGGCGAGGGCGCTCGCGGCCAGTTCCATCGCCGCCATGCCGCCGTTGGACATCTGCCGTACCTCGATCGCGGGGCACCGGTTGCCCACGGCGACGCGCTGGATGTAGGAGGCGGGGGCCCACAGGTCGTGCCCCTGGTAGTAGACGTCGGCGTGCAGGATCAGGTCGACGTCCTGGGGTACGGTGCCGGACCGCTCGACGGCGGTGAGCGCGGCCCGGGCGGCCATCTCCGGCGGGGACTCGCCGGCCGAGACCGCGACCGACGCCAGATCCGTCTGCCGGGCGAGCTTGCGGTCGAACGCGCCGCTCTCCACGACGCCCGCGACCTCCACCCGCCCGGGTATGTGGGCGGCGACACCGCTGATGTACAGCTCTTCGAACCTCATGTGCCGGTACCTCTCGTCGTTCGCCTGCGACCGGGGGCCCACAACGCCCAACGGCCGCCGGACAACGGCGTGGTGACCGTTGTCCGGCGGCCGTGTGCGGTGGGCGCGCGCTGAGCCGAGGAGACGGGTCACGCCGCGTCGGCCGTGCCTCCAGTCTCGGAGCGGGGGCTGGGAGCGGGGTGGGGTCCGGCTGGAGAGGCACCGGCCCTCCGCGCCTCCAGGGCGGCTCCAGACCGGGGTGGGAGGGTGCGGCCGTTGCGCCGTCCCTGTCCCGAGGAGGCAGCCGTGCGTCCGAACACCCCGCCCCCGGCCCCCGTACCCCGCGGTGTGGCCCTGCTGTTCCCCGGCCAGGGGGCGCAGCAGCCGTTCATGGCCGCGGGCCTGTACCGCGGCCATCCGCCGTTCCGTCGCCTCCTGGACGAGGTGTTCGAGGCGTGGGGCGCCGAGGGCGCCGTGCTGCGCGCCGACTGGCTGTCGGACCGCCCGTCCCTGGACCCGGACGGGGTGCGCCGGGCCCAGCCGCTGCTCTTCGCCGTCGACTGGGCGCTGGGCCGCATGGTGCTCGACTGGGGCGTGCGCCCCGCCGCCCTGCTCGGCCACAGTGTCGGCGAGGTCGCGGCGGCCACCCTGGCCGGTGTCTTCACCCTGGAGGAGGCGGTCGGGCTGATGGCCGACCGGGTGGCGCACATCGAGGCCGGACCGGCCGGCGGCATGCTCGCCGTGCAGGCGTCCGCCGCCGACATGACGCCCTATCTGCACGCCGACGTGGTCGTCGGCGCCGTCAACGCGCCCCGCCAGGTGATCCTCGCCGGTTCCACCGGCCCGCTCGCCGACACGGAGGCACGGCTGCGCGCGGCGGGCTTCACCTGCCGCCGCACCCGCGCCCTGAGTCCGTTCCACAGCCCGGCCCTGGCCCGGGTGGCCGAGGCCGCGCTGCCCGCGCTGTCCCGGCTGCCGCTGCGGGCTCCGCGGCTGCCGCTGCACTCGGGGTACACGGGCCGCGCGCTGACCGCGGCCGAGGCCGCCGACCCCCGCTTCTGGGCCGGGCAGCCGGCCGCCCCGGTGCTCTTCGGCCCGGCGCTCGACGCGCTGCTCGGCGCCGGTGGACTGCTGCTGCTGGAGACGGGCCCGGGCCAGAGCCTGACCGCCCTCGCCCGGCGCCACCCGGCGGTCGGCACCGGCCGCTCCGCGGCGCTGGGGCTGCTCCCGCCGCGCGCCCGGGGCGACGACACGGACCTGCGCACCCTGCGTACGGCGGTGGAACGGCTGCTGTCCGAGGGCGCGTTGACGCAGGACCCGCTGCCGACGGCGACGGCGACCGGGACGGCGGCAGCGAGCGGGACGGCAACGGCGACGAGCGCGCGGTGAGCGCGGACCAGCGCGGATCCAGAGGCCCGCGATCCGGCCTCCAGGCAGGACTGCGAGCGTGGCACGCCGGGGCCGGTCACCGGACCCCGCCGACTGTGAGTGAGGATGTCATGGAGCGTCGCATCGTCATTACAGGGATCGGTGCAGTGGCACCCGGCAAGCCGGGCGTCAAGGAGTACTGGGAGCTGATCTCGAACGGCCGTACGGCCACGCGTACGATCTCGTCCTTCGACCCGGCGCCCTACCGGTCCCGGGTCGCCGCCGAATGCGACTTCGACCCGGTCGCCGCGGGACTGAGCCGGCAGGAGGTCCGCCGGATGGACCGGGCCACCCAGTTCGCCGTCGCCGCCGCCCGCGAGGCGGTCGCGGACAGCGGACTGGGCCTGCCCGGGGACGACCCCACCACCGTCGGGGTGTCCCTCGGCAACGCCGTGGGCTGCACGACCAGCATGGAACGGGAGTACACCGTCCTCAGCGACGAGGGCGCCGACTGGCTGGTCGACCACCGCTACGCCGTGCCCCACCTCTACGACCACTTCGTGCCGAGCTCGATCGCGGCCGAGCTGGCCCGGCTGGTGGGCGCGCAGGGCCCGGTGGCGCTCGTCTCGGACGGCTGCACCTCCGGGCTCGACGCGGTCGGCCACGGCGCCGACCTGATCCGCGAGGGCAGCGCGGACATCGTGATCAGCGGTGGCACCGACGCCCCGATCTCGCCCATCACCCTGGCCTGCTTCGACGCCATCAAGGCGACCACGCCCCGCAACGACGACCCGGAGCACGCCTCCCGCCCGTTCGACGCGACGCGCAACGGGCTGGTCCTCGCCGAGGGCGCCGCCGTGCTGGTGCTGGAGGAGCTGGAGCACGCCAGGCGGCGCGGCGCGCGCGTCTACGCCGAGGTCGCCGGGGTCGGCACGCGCTGCAACGCGTACCACATGACCGGGCTGCGGGCCGACGGCACGGAGATGGCCGACGCCATCACCGCCGCCCTCGCCCAGGCCCGCCTCACGCCCGGCTCGCTCGACTACGTCAACGCCCACGGGTCGAGCACCAAGCAGAACGACCGGCACGAGACCGCCGCCTTCAAGACGGCCCTGGGCCGGCACGCCTACGACGTGCCCGTCAGCTCGGTGAAGTCGATGATCGGGCACTCGCTGGGCGCGATCGGCGCGCTGGAGCTGGTGGCGTGCGTGCTCGCCATGCGCGACGGGCTCGTCCCGCCGACCGCCAACCTGCACGAGCCGGACCCGGTCTGCGACCTGGACTACGTGCCGCTGCGGGCCCGGGAGGCGACCGTGGACAACGTCCTGAGCGTCGGCAGCGGCTTCGGCGGCTTCCAGACCGCCGTCGTCCTGGCCCGTCCCGAGCGGGACGCGGCGTGAGCGGCACCGGCACGGCCCGCGCCGTGGTCACCGGGATCGGCGTGGCCGCGCCCAACGGGCTGGGCACCGAGGCGTACTGGGCCGCGACCCTGGCGGGCCGCAGCGGCATCGCCCCCACCACCCGCTACGACGCCGCCGGGTACCCGCTGCGCCTGGCCGGCGAGGTACCGGGGTTTGAACCCGAGCGGCACATCCCGAGCCGGCTCGTCCCGCAGACCGACCACAGCACCCGGCTCTCCCTGTACGCGGCCGACGAGGCGCTGCGCGACAGCGGACTCGACCCCGCCGAGCTGTCCCCGTACGGCATGGGCGTGGCCACGGCCTCGTCCATGGGCGGGTTCGAGTTCGGGCAGCGGGAGTTGCAGAACCTGTGGAGCAAGGGCGGCCGGTTCGTCAGCGCCTACCAGTCCTTCGCCTGGTTCTACGCCGTGAACACCGGTCAGATCTCCATCCGGCACGGCCTGCGCGGCTCCAGCAACACGGTGGTGACCGACGCGGCCGGCGGTCTCGACGCGGTGGGCAACGCCCGGCGGCAGATCCGCCGGGGCACCACCGCGATGCTCACCGGCGGAGTCGACGGCGCGCTGTGTCCGCTGGGCCTGGCCGGGCACCTCAGCTCCGGGGCGATGAGCACCGGTGGCACGGCCGACCGGGCGTACCTGCCCTTCGCCGAGGACGCCGCCGGCCAGGTGCCGGGTGAGGGCGGTGCGTTCCTGGTGCTGGAGGACGCGGCGAGCGCCGGGCGGCGCGGTGTCCGCGGCTACGGCGAACTCGCCGGGTACGCGGCGACGTTCGACCCCGGTCCGGATCCGGCCGGCCCGGCCGCGACCGGTCTGGTCCGCGCGATCCGGGGCGCGCTGCGGGACGCCGGCGCGCACGCGGACGACGTGGACGCGGTGTTCGCCGACGCCGCCGGTGTGCCCGAGCTGGACCGGGCCGAGTCCCGGGCGCTCGCCGAGGTGTTCGGGCCGGGCGGCGTCCCGGTGACCGCGCCCAAGACCATGACGGGCCGGCTCTTCGCGGGCGGGGCGTCGCTGGACCTGGCGACCGCGCTGCTCGCCCTGCGGGACGGCGCGATCCCGCACACCGCGAACGTCCCGCGCCCCGGCCCCGGCCACCCGATCGACCTCGTCACCGGGGAGCCGCGCGCCGCGGACCTCCGCTGCGCGCTGGTCGTGGCCCGCGGACGGGGCGGTTTCAACGCCGCCGCCGTCGTCCGGCGGGCCGCCTGAGGGCGCAGCGCGTCCGTCCCTGCGAACCCACCGCCCACGCCGAAAGGAAACCTCATGAGTGACGCCAAGGCGACCGTGACCGAACTGACCGTGGAGGACCTCACCCGCATCATGCGGGAGTCCGCGGGCGAGGACGAGTCGGTCGACCTCGACGGTGACATCCTCGACGCCGACTTCGCGGAGCTGGGGTACGACTCCCTCGCTCTGCTGGAGACGGCCGGTCGGATCGCCCGTGACTACGGGGTCGAGCTGAGCGACGACGACCTGGACGGCGTCGCCACCCCCCGGGAGTTCCTGGACGTCGTCAACCGGACGCTGGCCGCGTAGGCCGCTGCCGGCAGGACGGGAACGGGCGGGTGGGGCGCACCTGGTGCGGTGCGCCCCACCCGCCCGTTCCCGTCGGCGGGTCCGGCCGGTCCCGTCAGCGGGGCACGGCCGTGTCGCCGTACCGGGCGCCCCGCTCGTCCAGGACGCGGGCCAGCAGGCGCGTGGCGTTGCGGTGGAGCGGGAAGTCGGTGCCGGGCGGCATGATGCCGCTCTCCTCCAGCAGCCGGGTCACGCGTGCGGTCAGCACGCAGAACCGGAACGCGGCGAAGACCTCGTAGTACTCCAGGTCGCGCACCCGGTGCCCGGTGAGGTGCTCGTAGTGCCGCACCGTCTCGGCCCGGTCGGGCAGTCCGGCCAGCCGGGTGGCGCCGATGCCCTCGCTCAGGTGCCGGTCGAGGTGGAGGAACCAGGCCAGGTCGGACTCGGGCTCGCCCAGCGCGGCCATCTCCCAGTCCAGGACGGCGGCCGGTGTCTCGCCGTCGTAGACGATGTTGCCGAGCCGGGCGTCGCCCCACAGCAGCCGGGGCGGGCCGGGCTCCTCGGGCCGGTGGTCGCGCAGCCACGCCGACGCCGCCGCCGCGACCTCGTTGTGCTGGGCCCCGTAGAACGGCAGGAGTCCGGTGTACTCGGCCAGTTGCTGCGCGAGGTGGCCGGTGCCGTACCGCGGCCGGTCGAGGAAGTCCAGGCCCAGCGCGAGGGGGTCGAGCCGGTGGATCGCGGCGAGCATCTCGACGCCGCCGAGCCAGACGGCGCGGCGGCGCCGCGGCGGCAGGTCGGCCAGCCAGCCCTCCCGGTGGTACGAGGGGAAGTCCGCGGGCACCCGGCCGTCGATCCGGCGCATCACCAGGAACGGCGCCCCGAGCACCGAGGCGTCGGGCTCGTGGCCCAGCAGGGGGGCCGCGGGGACGTCGGTGCCGTCGAGCACCTGGAGCAGCCGGACCTGTTCGGGCCAGCGGTCCTCCGGGTGGACGCGGTGCCCGGTGGGGGCCACCCGGACGGCGAGGGGTTCGCCGCGGCGGGTGGTCCCGTCCTCGGTCCACTCGGCGTCGCACAGCAGGATCTCGCCCGAGTAGCCGGCGGCGCCGGGCACCCGGACCGGGCCGACCGTCACCTCGCGGGCCCGGGGCATCCGGGCCGCGAGCCAGTCGGCCAGCGCCAGGCGGGTCTGTTCGGGGTCGCGCTGCACGGGCACGGGCACGGCCTTCCTCCTTCAGCGGACGGCAGGGGTTCCGCCCGGTTCCGGGGTCCGGCCGGGCGGAGCCCGAGTCTCGCTCCCGCCCCTCGCACCGCGGTCCAGCCGCGGTGGAGCCGCCACGCCCGGTGCGGGGCGGGGGCGGCTCCAGCCGGACTCCGTCGGCGCGCCAGCGCGGCGGAGCAGCATCGTGCCCGGACCCCGTGCGCCGTCTCCCCCACGGCCCTGTCCGCAGGGAGCGCGGCGGGGGCACGGAGCACCGCCCGCACGGCGTACAGGAGGAACGATGCACTTGCAGGGCAGGACCGCCGTGGTCACCGGCGGAACCCGTGGGCTGGGCCGGGCCCTGGCGCAGGCGCTGGCCGACGAGGGCGCCGTCGTGGTCGCCGCCGCCCGGGACGCCCCGCCGGACGCCCCGGAGCCGGGCAGCCGGATCGTCCACGCCAAGGCCGACGTCACGGTGCCCGACTCGGTCGCCGAGCTGATGCACACCGTCCACGAGCGGTACGGCGGCCCGCACATCGTGGTCGCCAACGCCGGGGTGAGCCGGCCGGGGCCGGTGGCGGCGCTGTCCGACGAGCACTGGGACGCCGTGATCGGCACCAACCTGACGGGGGTCTTCCACACCGTCAGGGCCGCGGTGCCCTACCTCCGGGACGCCGACGGCGGCCGGATCATCACCGTGTCGTCGCTGCTGGGCCGGCGCGCCATGCCCGGTGCCGCCGCGTACTGCGCCGCCAAGGCCGGCGTCGAGCTGTTCACGCAGGTGTGCGCGCTGGAGCTGGCTCCCCAGGGCATCACGGTGAACTGCCTGGCGCCCGGTTTCATCGACGAGGGGCAGGGCCGGGCCCTGATGGCCAACGAGGCGCTCTGGCCCCGGCTGGCGGACACCCTGGCCACGGGCCGGCCGGGCACGGGGGCCGAGGTCGGCCGTGCCGCCGTCTTCCTGGCCTCCCCGGAGAGCGGCTACGTCAACGGCGCGGTGCTGCCCGTCGACGGCGCGGTGCGCTGGTGACCGCCGCTCCCCGCTCCTCCCCCACTCCCCCTCTCAGATCCGGAGGCGACGTGCGAGCACTCATCACTCCCGCGGACGGCGGTACCCGGCTGCGGCCGGTGGCGGTTCCCGAGCCCGAACCCCGTCCCGACCAGGCCGTCGTGGAGGTCAGGGCGGTCTCCGTGAACCGCGGTGACCTGTCGCTGCTGGGCATGCTCCCGCCGGGTTCGCGGCTCGGCTTCGACGTGGCCGGCACCGTGGTGCGCGCGGCGGCCGACGGCAGCGGTCCCGAGCCGGGCACCCGGGTGGCGGGCGTGGCCGAGCGGGACGGCTGGAGCGAGCGGGTGGCCCTGTCGACGGCCCGGCTGGCCCCGCTGCCGGACGGGGTCGGATGGACGGACGCGGCGGCCCTCCCCGTCGCCGGTCTCACCGCGCTGTACGCCCTGCGGCACGCCGGGTCCGTGCTGGGCCGCCGGGTCCTGGTCACCGGCGCCAGCGGTGGCGTCGGCCGGGTCGCCGTCCAGCTGGCCCGGACGGCGGGAGCCGAGGTGACCGCCTGGGCCGGTTCGGCGGAGCGGATGAAGGGCCTGACCGGCCTGGGCGCGGGGACGGTGGCGAGCTACGAGGACGGCCCCGGGGCGACGGGGCCGGTGGACGTGCTCGTCGACAGCGTCGGCGGCGAGGTGCTGCGCAGCGCGTACCAGCTGGTCGAGCGGCGCGGCACCGTGGTCTGCTACGGCAACACGCTGCGCGCCGACCTGTCGCTGCCGTTCGACTGGGGGCACGCGCGCCCCGGCGTCCGGATCCGCTACCTGCACCTGTTCGACGAGATGCCCCGCAGGCCCGTCGGCCGTGATCTGGCCGCGCTGCTGCGGCTGGTCGCCGACGGCGGCCTCGATCCCCAGGTCGCGTTCACCGGTGACTTCACGGACCCGGAGCCCGCCTTGCGCGGCCTCGACTCGCGGCAGGTCAACGGCAAGGCGGTCCTGGTGCTGTGACCGGCCCCGCCCAGGACGCCACCGCCCCGGACCGCGCTGCGCGGTCCGGGGCGGTGGCGTTCTCCGCACAGCTGGT
>NZ_JBVHDT010000029.1:0-18084 GCF_055563235.1 Streptomyces sp. NPDC003248
TCCGCTGTATCTGGGGTCGCTGAAGTCGAACATCGGGCACAGTCAGGCCGCCGCGGGCGTCGGCGGTGTCATCAAGATGATCCAGGCGATGCGGCGGGGCGTGCTGCCGAAGACGCTGCACGTGGACGCTCCGACACCCCAGGTCGACTGGGACTCCGGCGCGGTGAAACTGCTGACCGAGGCCAGGCCCTGGCCCGAGACCGGGGCACCGCGCCGATCCGCCGTGTCCTCCTTCGGCCTGGGCGGGACCAACGCCCATGTCGTGCTGGAACAGGCTCCTGCCGAGGAGCCGGAGAACGCCACGGAGCCCCCGGCACCCGTGCCGGGCGGTCCGGCGGTGGTGCCGTGGGTGGTGTCGGGGCGTTCGGCGGACGCCCTGCGCGTCCAGGCCCGCCGCCTGCACGACTTCGTCACCAGGCGCCCGCGGATGCGTCCGGCCGACGTCGGCTTCTCGCTGGCGACGACGCGGACGGCGTTCGAGCACCGGGCCGTGGTCGCGGGACGGGACCGTACGGATCTGCTGGAGCAGCTCGCCGCCGTGGCGGCCGGCTCCGCCGATCCCGGGACGGTGACCGCGCAGACGCCCGGCCCGACCGCGGGCCTCGCTTTCCTGTTCACGGGGCAGGGGGCGCAGCGGGTGGGGATGGGGCGGGAGTTGTACGGGGCGGTGCCGGACTTCGCGGCGGTGTTCGACGAGGTGTGCGGGGAGTTGGATGCGGGGTTGGTGCGGCCGTTGAGGGAGGTGGTGTTCGAAGAGATGGAGGGTGTGCTGGGGCGTACGGAGTTCACGCAGCCGGCGTTGTTCGCGTTGGAGGTGGCGTTGTTCCGGTTGTTGGAGGGGTTCGGTGTGGTGCCGGATTTTGTGGCGGGGCATTCGGTGGGTGAGGTGGCGGCGGCGCATGTGGCGGGTGTGTTGTCGTTGGGGGATGCGGCGCGGTTGGTGGTGGCGCGGGGCCGGTTGATGGGGTCGGCGCGGTCGGGTGGTGCGATGGTGGCGGTGCGGGCGGTGCCGGAGGTGGTGGTGGGTGAGCTGGGGGAGTTCGCGGGGAGGGTGTCGCTGGCGGCGGTCAACGGTCCGGACGCGGTGGTGGTGTCGGGTGACGCGGAGGTGGTGGGGGATCTGGAGAAGCGGTGGCGTGATGGTGGCCGGCAGGTGCGGCGGCTGAAGGTCAGTCATGCCTTTCACTCCCCGCACATGGACGGTGTGCTGGAGGAGTTCGAGCAGGTGGTGGCGGGGTTGTCGTTCCGGGCGCCGCGTGTTCCGTTGGTGTCGACGGTGACGGGGGAGGTGTTGTCGGAGCGGGAGGCGTGCTCGCCGCGGTACTGGGTGCGGCAGTTGCGCGACACGGTGCGGTTCTACGACGCGACCCGGCAGCTGATCGCGGAGGGTGTCACCGACTTCGTCGAGATCGGCCCGGACGCTGTGCTGAGTGCTCTGGTGTCGGCCGGTGTCGAGCGTGAGCCCGGTCTGGTGGTGCCGGTGTTGCGGAAGGACCGGTCGGAGTTGGAGTCGTTGGCGGTGCTGCTGGGCCGGTTGCATGCGCGGGGGCGGCGGGTGGACTGGGCGCGGGTGCTGC
The DNA here is from genome assembly GCF_055563235.1 of Streptomyces sp. NPDC003248. Classification (NCBI taxonomy): domain Bacteria; kingdom Bacillati; phylum Actinomycetota; class Actinomycetes; order Kitasatosporales; family Streptomycetaceae; genus Streptomyces; species Streptomyces sp. NPDC003248. The sequence goes on from NZ_JBVHDT010000029.1 coordinate 1,578, forward strand.
CGGGTGCGGGGCGGGTGGATCTGCCGACGTATGCCTTCCAGCGCAGGCGGTACTGGCTGGAGGAGCGGGCCGGTGGCCGGGACGCGGCCGGTCTGGGGCTGACCGGTGCCGCGCATCCCCTCCTGGGTGCGGCGGTGCCGGTGGCCGGGAGTGACGAGGTGCTGCTGACCGGGCGGATCTCCCGCCGGACCCACCCCTGGCTCACCGACCACACGGTCCTCGGTACCGCCGTGCTGCCGCCCTCGGTGTTCGTCGAACTCGCCGTCCGCGCCGGTGACGAGGCGGACTGCACGGTACTGGAGGAACTCTCCCTCGCCGCGCCTCTGGTGCTGCCGGAGACGGGCGGGCTCCAGATCCAGGTCCGGGTCGGCGCACCCGACGGCGACGGCCGGCGCGCCCTCGCCGTCCACTCCCGCCCCGACACCCCCGACCACCCCGACGCCCCCGACAGCCCGTGGACCGCCTGTGCCCAGGGACGCCTCTCGGCCGGAGAGTCCGCCGCATCGGAAGCATCGGAAGGCCCGGCCGGTCAGGAACAGCACGGCCCCGAAGTCCGCCTGCCGGAAGCGCTGCTGACGGAGGCCGCACGGTACCGACTCCACCCCGCCCTGCTGGCCGCCGCACTGCCCGCGTCCCCCGTGCCGGACGGCGACGGCGTCGCCGTGCCCGCCGTCTGGCGTGACGTACGGCTGCACGCCGGGGGCGCCGACACCGTACGGGTGCGCTCGGCCCGGACCGACGACGACACCGTCACCCTCGCACTCCTCGACCCGCGGGGGCGGCCGGTGCTCGACGTCGGGTCGCTCACCTACCGGACCGTGCCGGAGGCGGAGTTCGGCGCCGGCCGGCCGCGGGGCGACGGTCTGTCCACGATCGAGTGGGTCCGGTACGACGCCGGACCCGCGCCGGCGGCCCGCTGGGCGGCGGTCGGTGCAGACCTGCCCGGCGTGCCCGGCTTCGCCGACCTGGCGTCCGCCGCGCGCGCCGTCGAGTCGGGCGAGACCGCCGTCGACCTGCTGCTCGTGCCGTGGCGGCCGGCCGGTGACCTGGGCCGGGGGACGCACCGCGCGCTCGCTTTCGTACGGGAGCTGCTGGCCGCCGACGCGTTGCACGACACGCCCGTCGTCGTGCTGACCCGCGGTGCGGTCGCGGCCGAGGAGGACGATGCGGCACGGCTGGACCTGGAGTCCGCGGCGGTGCGGGGACTGCTGCGCACCGCCGCCGCGGAGGGCGTCGGCCGGCTCGTCCTGGCCGACGCGGACACCGGTACACCGCCGCTCGACCTGCTGGCGTCGGCGGTGCGGTCGGGGGAGTCCGAGGCGGCGGTGCGCTCGGGGGAGCTGCGCGTGCCCCGGCTGCGTCCGGTGCCGTCCGCCGGCCCGTCCGCCGCCGGTCCGTCCGCCGCCGGTCCGTCCGCCAACGGCCCGTCCGCCAATGGACCGTCCGCGAGCCCGTGGACCCCGGACGGTACGGTGCTCGTCACCGGGGGCACCGGTGGCCTGGGGGCGCTGTTCGCCCGGCACCTGGTCGTCGCGCACGGGGTGCGGAACCTGCTGCTGGTGAGCCGGCGCGGCCCCGACGCGCCCGGCGCGGACGGGCTGCGCCGGGAACTGGCCGAGCGGGGCGCCGAGGTGGAGACGGCCGCGTGCGACGTGACCGACCGGGAGGCGCTGGCGGACCTGCTGGCCGCCATCCCCGCCGACCGCCCGCTGACCGGCGTCGTCCACGCGGCCGGCATCCTGGACGACGCCGTCCTGTCCGCGATGACCACCGAGCAGCTCGACCGGGTGCTGCGACCGCGGGCCGGCGCCGCGTGGAACCTGCACGAACTCACCCGCGACCTCGGCCTCACCGCCTTCGTCCTGTTCTCCTCCACCGCGGGCGCGTTCGGCGGACCCGGCCGGGCGAACACGGCGGCGGCCGACGCCCACCTCGAAGGCCTGGCCCGCCTCCGCGAGGCCCAAGGGCTGCCCGCCACCGCCGTGGCCTGGCCCCGCTGGGAGCACGACGGCCCCGGCACCGCCGAACGGCGCACCGGCCTCGACCTGCTGCGCCCGGTCACCCCGGAGCAGGGCCGTGCCCTCTTCGACCGCGCCGTCGCCCTCGGCGCGACCCGGGGCGGCGCCACCGCGCTGATCGCCGGTGCCGTGGACCGGGCCGCGCTGCGCGCCCACGAGGCCGTACCGCCCGCGCTCCGTGACCTCGCCGCGGGACCGGCCCGCCGGACCGCGCACACCGCCGCCGACGCGCACCCCGACACGCCGGCCGACCGGCTCGCGGGCCTGGGTGAGGCGGAACGCCGGTCGCTGCTGCTGGACCTCGTCCGGACGGAGACGGCGGCCGTGACCGGACAGCCGGACGTCACCGCGGTCGCCGCCGACCAGGCGTTCCAGGAGATGGGCTTCGACTCGCTGGCGGCCGTCCAGTTGCGCAACCGGCTGTCGGCCGCCGCCGGGGTCAGGCTCCCGGCCACCCTCGTCTTCGACCACCCGACGCCCAGGGACGTCGCCGGTTATCTGCTCGACCGGCTCGCCCCGGCCGAGGCCGACGTCTCGGCGCTGGTCCTGTCCGAGCTGGACCGCCTCGACGGACTGCTCCCCGCGATCGCCGAGGACGAGCGGCACCGGGACATGGTCCGCGGCCGGCTCCGGGCCATGGCGTCCCGGCTCGGCACGACGGCGCCGGACACCGGTGACGCGGACGACGCGGACCCGGCGGCCCGGATCGAGTCCGCGTCGGTCGACGAACTCTTCGCCCTCATCGACACGGAACTCTCGGGCCCCGCCGACTGACCCCCGCCCCCTCAGCCCCACTACCTCAGCGTGACCTCTCCGAAAGGGATACCGAGCCCATGTCCAACGAAGAGAAGCTCGTCGAGTACCTCAAGCGGGTGACGGCCGATCTCCAGGAGACGCGCAGGCAGCTGGCCGAACGGGAGGCCGCGGACGACGAGCCCGTCGCCATCGTGGGCATGGCCTGCCGCTACCCCGGCGACGTCGCCTCGCCCGCGGACCTGTGGCGGCTGGTCGACCAGGGAGTCGACGCGATCACGGAACTGCCGCACGACCGCGGCTGGGACATCGAGAAGCTCAAGGAGAAGAGCTACTCGGTGCAGGCGGGTTTCGTGCACGACGCCCCCTGGTTCGACGCCGGTTTCTTCGGCATCTCGCCGCGCGAGGCGCAGGCGATGGACCCGCAGCAGCGGCTCCTGATGGAGATCTCGTGGGAGCTGTTCGAACACGCCGGACTGGACGTCACCACCCTCAAGGGCAGCAGGACCGGAGTCTTCGTCGGCATCGTGGAGGAGAGCTACCTCGGGCTCAACGCCCCCGAGGAATTAGAGGGCTACCTCATGACCAGCAAGCTCAGCAGCGTCGCCTCCGGCCGCATCGCCTACACCTACGGCTTCGAAGGCCCCGCGGTCTCCCTCGACACGGCCTGCTCCTCCTCCCTCGTCGCGATGCACTCGGCGATCCAGTCGCTGCGGTCGGGCGAGTCGACACTGGCCGTGGCCGGGGGCGTGACGGTCAACTGCGACCCCGGAGGCCTCGTCGACTTCGCCCGGCAACGCGGTCTCGCCGCCGACGGGCGGTGCAAGTCGTTCGCCGCCGCGGCCGACGGGACCGCGTGGAGCGAGGGCGCGGGCCTGGTGCTGCTGGAGCGGCTGTCCGACGCGCGGCGGCACGGCCATCGGGTGCTGGCGGTCGTCCGGGGCTCGGCGGTGAACCAGGACGGCGCGTCCAACGGCCTGACCGCGCCGAACGGTCCGTCGCAGGAGCGGGTGATCCGGCAGGCGCTGGCGAGCGCGGGACTGTCGTACACGGACGTGGACGTGGTGGAGGCGCACGGGACGGGGACCCGGCTGGGCGACCCGATCGAGGCGCAGGCACTCCTCGCCACCTACGGACAGCGCCGCGACGGACGGCCGCTCTACCTCGGGTCGCTGAAGTCGAACATCGGACACAGCGTCGCCGCCGCCGGAGTGGGCGGCGTGATCAAGATGGTGCAGGCGATGCGGCACGGCGTGCTGCCCAGGACGCTGCACGTGGACGCGCCCACACCCCAGGTCGACTGGGACTCCGGCGCGGTGGAACTCCTCACCGAGAACAGGCCCTGGCCCGAGACCGGGGCACCGCGCCGCGCCGGCGTCTCCTCCTTCGGGGTGAGCGGCACCAACGCCCATCTGATCCTGGAACAGCCACCCGCCGAGGAGACCCCGGCCATCTCGGCGCGGGCCTCCGACTCGGCGCGGGCCTCCGACTCGGCGCCGGCCACCGCCTCGGCGCCGGCCACCGCCTCGGTGCCGGGCGTCCCGGTGTCCGACGGCCCGGCCGTCGTGCCGTGGGTCCTGTCCGGGCGCTCACCGGAGGGGCTGCGGGGGCAAGCGGCCCGGCTGCTGGCGGCCGTGCAGACCGACCCCGGGCTCGACGTCCGCGACGTGGCCTGGACGCTGGCGACGAGCCGGGCGGCGTTCGAGGACCGTGCCGTCGTCACCGGCGCCTCCCGTGAGCAACTGCTCGCCGGACTGGACGCGTTGGCGCGCGGGGAGTCGGCGCCGGGGGCGGTGAGGGGCACGGCTCCCGGCCCCGCCGGCCGGGTGGTGTTCGTGCTTCCCGGCCAGGGATCGCAGTGGGCGGGCATGGCGGTGGGCCTGCTGGACACCTCACCGGTGTTCGCCGAGCGCATGGCCGAGTGCGGCCGGGCGCTCGCCGCCTTCGTCGACTGGGACCTGGAGAAGGTCCTGCGCCAGGCACCGGGCACGCCCTCGCTCGAACGCGTCGACGTCGTGCAGCCCGTCTCCTGGGCGGTGAACGTGTCGCTGGCGGCGCTGTGGCGCTCCCACGGTGTCGAGCCCGACGCGGTGGTCGGCCACTCGCAGGGCGAGATCGCCGCCGCGTGCGTCGCCGGAGCGCTGTCCGTGACGGAAGCGGCGCGGGTGGTGGCCCTGCGGTCGCAGGCCATCGCGGCGGGGCTGACCGGCGGCGGGATGGTGTCGCTCGCGCTGCCGCTCGCCGACGTCGAGTCCCGGCTGAAGCGGTGGCCGGGCCGGCTGGAGGTCGCGGCGCTCAACGGGCCCACGTCCGTGGTGGTGGCCGGTGACCCGGACGCCTTGGACGAACTGCTCGCCGCATGCGCGACGGCGGGCGTGCGGGCCCGGCGCGTCCCGGTGGACTACGCGTCGCACACCTGGCACGTGGAGCGGATCGAGGACGAGCTGGCCCGGGTCCTCGCCGGGATCCGGCCGCGCACGTCCGACGTGCCGTTCTACTCGACGGTGACCGGCGGCTGGCTGGACACCACCGCGCTGGACGCCGGGTACTGGTACCGCAACCTGCGGCAGACCGTGCGCTTCCACTCCGCCGTCCAGTCCCTGGCGGCCGACGGGTTCGGGACGTTCATCGAGATCAGCGCGCACCCGGTGCTGTCGATGAGTGTCCAGGAAACGCTCGACGGCGCGACGCGCACGGAGCGGCCGGCCGTGGTGGCCGGGACGCTGCGCCGGGACGAGGGCGGCCTGGACCGGTTCCTGACCTCGCTGGGCGAGGTGTGGGCACAGGGCGTGGCCGTCGACTGGTCCCCGGCCGTCGCCGGCGGCCGGCGGGTCGACCTGCCGACCTACGCTTTCCAGCGCAAGCGGTACTGGCTGGACGAGCAGGCCGTGACCGGGGACGCGGCCGGGCTGGGCCTGGCCGGCGCCGGGCACGCCCTGCTCGGGGCGGCGGTGCCGGTCGCGGACGGGGACGAGATCCTGCTCACCGGGCGGCTCTCCCGCCAGGACCGGCCCTGGCTCGCCGACCACACCGTCCTCGGCACCGCCGTGGTGTCGGCCCCGGTCTTCGTCGAACTCGCCGTCCGCGCGGGCGACGAGGCCGGGTGCACCGAACTGGAGGAACTCTCCCTCGCCGCACCGCTGGTCCTGCCGGAACACGGCGCGCTCCAGATCCAGGTCCGCGTCGCGGCACCCGACGGCGCCGGCCGCCGCGGCGTCACCGTCTCGGCGCGCACCGACGCCCCCGACACGCTCTGGACGGTCCACGCGTCCGGGCTGCTGGGGACGGCGGCCGCGGCCGACGAGACGGGCATCCCCGAATGGCCGCCGCCCGGCGCCGAGCGGATCGAGCTCGCCGAACCGTCCCCTGAACCGCCCGCCGAACCGTCTGCCGAGCCGTCCCCGGAGCCGGCCGCCCCCGGCGACGCGCGGCAGCCCTCGCTCCCGGAGGGCACCGTGGCCTGGCGGTCGGGCGGCAGCGTCTTCGCGGAGGTCGGCCTGCCCGAGCGCCTGCGGGCGGGCTGCGCGTACTTCGGCCTGCACCCCGCCCTGCTGGACCTGGCCGTCCGTCTCGTCCGGCTCACCGACGCGCCGCCGGACAGCGCCGCCCGGATCGCCGCCGACTGGCGTGGGGTGCGCCTGCACGCCACCGGGGCCGCAGCCCTGCGCGTCCGTCTCGACCGGGTCGGCGACGGGTTCGCGCTGCTCGCGGCGGACCGCGCCGGACGCCCCGTCCTCAGCGCCGAACGGGTGGAGCTGCGGGCGCTCACCCCGGAGGCGCTCGGCAGCGCCGTCAAGCACGGCTACGACGCGCTGTTCGAGACGGCCTGGGAGCCGCTGCGCGCCGCCCGGGGCGACGGCGGCACGCTCCGCTGGGGCCTCCTCGGCACCGGCCGGGGGCTCACCGTGCCCGGCGCCCGGACGTTCGACGGCGTACCCGCCGTGGCGGCCGCCGACCAGCCGGTGGACGCCGTGCTCCTCGACCTCACCGGCGATCCCGCACCGGCCTCGGGCGCCGGCGTCCCCGACGCCGTGCGCGCGGCGGCCCGCCGCGTCCTGGAGCTGGCGCAGGAGTGGCTCGCGGACGACCGGCTCGCCGCCACCCGGCTCGTCGTGGCGACCCGGGGAGCGATGGGCGCCGGGGGCGCGGGGGTGACGGATCCGGGCGCCGCCGCGCTGTGGGGCCTGCTGCGCTCGGCGCAGTCGGAGGCCCCCGGCCGCTTCGTGCTGGCCGACCTCGACGACGACGCCCGTTCCGCGGCCGCGCTGCCGGCGGTCCTCGCCTCCGGGGAACCACAGACCGCGATCCGCGAGGGCGACATCCTCGTCCCCCGGCTGCGCCGCGTCGCCCCACCCGGCCCGGCCGCCGCGACGACCGGCACCGGCCGCGGCGGGCGGAGCCCCGAAGGCACCGGCCGCGACGGGCGGAGCCCCGAAGGCACCGGCCGCGACGGGCGGAATCCCGAAGGCACCGGCCGCAACGGAGGGAGCCCCGACGGCACCGGCCGCAACCGGTGGAGCCCCGACGGCACCGTCCTCATCACCGGTGGTACCGGATCCCTGGGCGCCCTGTTCGCCCGCCGCCTGGTCGCCGACCACGGCGTGCGGCGGCTGCTGCTGGTCAGCCGTCGCGGCCCGGACGCCCCCGGCGCCGACGGACTGCGCCGGGAACTGACCGGGCTGGGCGCCGAGGTCGACATCGCCGCCTGCGACACCACCGACCGTCAGGCGCTGGCCACCCTGCTGGACGGCATCCCCGCGCACCGCCCGCTGACCGGCGTCGTCCACACCGCCGGTGTCCTCGACGACGGCCTGCTGCCGGACCTCACGCCCGCGCGCCTCGACACCGTCCTGCGCCCCAAGGTCGACGCCGCCTGGCACCTGCACGAGCTCACCTGCGACCTCGGCCTCACCGCCTTCGTCCTGTTCTCCTCCATCGCCGGTGTGATCGGCGGCGCGGGCCAGTCCAACTACGCGGCCGCCAACGTGTTCCTCGACGCCCTGGCGGAACACCGCGCCGCCGCCGGACTGGCCGCCACCTCCGTGGCCTGGGGCGTGTGGACGCAGGACAGCGGCATGACCGGCCACCTGGACGAAGCGGACCTCGGCCGTATCGCCCGAGGCGGCTTCCGCCCCATCTCCCAGGAGCAGGGGCCCGCCATGCTGGACACCGCGCTGCGGCTCGGCACGCCCGCCCTGGTGGGGACGCCGTTCGACCCGCAGCCCCTGCGGGAACGGCCCTCCCAGGTACCGCCGGTGATGGGCGGTCTGCTGCGCTTCCCGGTGCGCCGCACCGCGCAGAACGTCGACAACGGCTTCGACACCCTGGTCGGCCGGCTGGCCGGACTCGACGAGAAGGAGCAACTGCGGCGGGTACTCGGCCTGGTCCTGGCCGAGACCGCCACCGTGCTCGGGCACACCGGCACCGACGGCATCCGGCCGACGCAGCGGTTCCCCGAGCTGGGCTTCGACTCCCTCACCTCCGTCGAACTGCGCAACCAGCTGGCGGCCACCACCGGCTGCCGGCTCCCCGCCACCGTGGTCTTCGACCGGCCCACGCCGGCGGAGCTCGCCGCCTTCCTCCGCGCCGCCCTGCTGGAGCGGCTGGGGGAGGAGGTGACCACGTCGCGCGACGAGGTGGACTTCGCGGCCGAGATCGCCCTGCCCGACGACATCCGTCCCGCCGACGAGGTGGTGTACGAGGTGGTGGATCCGCAGGAGATCCTGCTGACCGGGGCCACCGGCTTCCTCGGCGCCTTCCTGCTCCGCGACCTGATGCGTTCCGGGCGGGGCACGGTGCACTGCCTCGTGCGCGGCGCGGACGAGGAGGCCGCCCGGGAGCGGCTCCGGCGGCGGCTGGAGTGGTTCCGGGTGTGGGACGGCATCGACCCCGCCCGTCTCTCGGTGGTCGTCGGCGATCTCGCCGCGCCGCGCCTGGGCCTGTCGGAGGCCGCCTTCGACACCCTGGCGAGGCGGGTGGACGTCGTCCACCACGCCGGAGCGACCGTCAACTGGCTGCACCCGTACGGTGAGTTGAAGGCGGCCAACGTCTCGGGCACCGTCGAGGTGCTGCGGCTGGCCGCGCGGCACCGCTCGGTGCCCGTCCACTACGTGTCCACGACGGGCGTCTTCGCCGGCGGCGAGCCGGACGGCGCCCCGCGCAGGCCGGAGGACCCGACCGCGCCGGTCGAGCGGCAGCCCACCGGATACGTCCAGAGCAAGTGGGTGGCGGAGCGGATCGTGGGCCTCGCCGCGGACCGGGGGCTGCCGGTGACGATCCACCGGGCCGATGTCATCTCGGGCGACCAGGACCGAGGCGCCTGCCAGACCAGCGACTTCGTGTGGCTCAGCCTCAAGGGCCTGATCCAGGCCGGAGCGGCTCCCGAGGGCCTGGGCGGGCACGTGCACTTCGTCCCGGTCGACTACGTCAGCGCGGGGATCCTCGCCCTGTCCCGGAAGAAGGAGGCGTCCGGACGGATCTTCCACTTCTTCAACCGGAGCGGCGTGACCTTCCACGACTGCGTGCGGTACCTGCGGGGGTACGGTTACGCGCTCGACGAGCTGGACCACGCCGCCTGGCGCGACCTCGTCCAGGCGGACCGCGGCAACGCCATGCTGCCGCTGTTCGACGCGTTCGAGGCGATGGCCCTGGGCGGCGACCGCGCCTACCCGGGCATCGACACGACGGACACGGAGGCGGCCCTCGCCGGAACCGGAGTGCGGTGCCCCCCGATCACACGCGAGCTGTTCGAGAAGTACGTCGACTTCTTCGTGGGCGTCGGCCACTTCCCGCCGCCCGGAGAACCGGCCTGATCCGGCCGAGCGCGACGACCGACGACGACGGGACACCGAGCGCGGCGGGCGACGACGGCGAGAACCGCCGAGCGCGAAGGGCGGCGACGGCGAGAAGCACCGAGCCCGACGGGCGACGACGGCGAGAAGCACCGAGTCCGGCGAGCGATGAGGGTGGGAAGGGGCGGACATGGCAGGTGAGTGGATCAGACGGCTGGGACCACCGGCGGACCGGCCCGCTGCGGTGCAACTGGTCTGCTTCCCGCACGCGGGAGGCGCCGCCGGCGCGTACACGGCCCTGTGCCGCGCGCTGGCACCGACCGTCGAGGTGGTCGGCGTGCAGTACCCGGCACGTCAGGACCGGTTGCGGGAGGAACCGCTACGGGACATCCGCGGGCTCGCGGAGCGGGTCGCGCGGGAGCTGGGGGAGGACGCCGGGAGTGCCCGGCCCCGCGCGTTCTTCGGCCACAGCATGGGCGCGCTGGTCGCCTTCGAGACCGCGCTGCTGCTGGGGCGGGGCGGACCCGCGACGCGCCCCGTGCGTCTGTTCCTGTCGGGGCGGGCCGCGCCCTCGCTGGGCCCGGGCCCCAGCGACCACCTGGCGGGCGACGCGGAGCTGCTGGCCGAGCTGCGCAGACTCGGCGGCGTCGGCGACGGCGTCCTGGAGGATCCCGACGTGGTCGGGCTGATCATGCCGGCGGTGCGTGCCGACTACCAGGCGCTCGCGGCGTACTCCTGGCGGCCCGGCACCACGCTCGACACCCCGCTCACGGTGCTGGTCGGGGACACGGACCCGATCGTCACGCGGGAGGGAGCGGCACAGTGGCGCCGGCTCTCCACCGCGCCCACCGAGGTGCGGTCGTTCACCGGCGGCCACTTCTACCTCGACGACCGGGTCCAGCAGGTCGCCGAGGTGGTCCGGGACGCCCTCGTCCGCCCCTGAGGCGGTACCGGAGGCCCCGGGCACACGGCAGCCCGTCCCTCGCGCCCCTTACGGGAAGAGGCGCGGGGGACGGGCTGCCGGGCGGCGTCACGACGCCTGCGGTGACTCGTACTCCAGGTTGTGCACGGAGCACAGCTCCTGAAGGTTCTCCTCGAAGACCGGCTCGAGGTCGGAGTAGGCGAAGTCCAGCTGGTGGAGCACCTCCATGCACAGCAGTCCGTACAGTCTGATCCAGCTCGTCAGGAACAGGTGCAGCGCCTCGGGGGGCAGCGGGCTGTCGACCCGGGCCGCGTAGTCGGTCATCTGCTCCTGCAAGGAGGGGGCCAGGTCCTCGAACCGCGGAACCGGGTAGGGGTCCTTCTCCCAGATGTCCACGAGCTGGTCGAGGAAGACCTTCTCGAACTGCTGCCCGGCGCGGAGCCGGGGGGACTCGGCGTCCTCGCGGGTCGCGGCGTGCACCGGGCTGGCGAACATCCAGCTGAACTCGCTGGGGTGGGTGATGGCCCACGTCCGCATCGAGCGGCAGGTGGCGGCCAGCCGCCGCCCCGGGTGCTCCGGCGGCCAGGCGTCCCGCGCCTCCTGCATGGTCGTCGTCAGCTCCTGGTAGAAGTCCGCGATCACCGCCTCGACCAGCGCGTCGTGGCTGGGGTAGTAGCGGTACACGGCCGGTCCGCTCATGCCCATCTCGCGGGCCACGGCATTGACCGTCACACCGGTCGGCCCGTGCTTGCGCAGGAGTTGACGGGCTGTGGTGCGGATCTCCAGGAGCGTGGCCTGCCGGCGTCGCTCCACGCGGCGGCTCGAGGTCTGTTGGGGCATCTTCCTGTCCTCACTTCGGGTCATTGACATGATAGACAAGCTATGGTTTGTTAGTGGTAGTAAGTTAAGTCACTGGCCTAAACTTTCCTAAGAATATAAAGCGTCGTCCGCAGTCAAACCATAGGGGGATCCGGATGCGAAAGCGCTTCACGCGAGGGGAGTCGGTGGCGCTGGCGGCCGTCCTCGCCGCAGCCGTCTGGGGGGTGTCCCGGGCGCTGGCGGTGAAGGACGCTCAGGTCGAGCGCCTGATCGGCGCGTTGGAGAAGGCGGCCGCCGGGGGCCTTGCCGTGGAGTCGGGCAGGGCGTGGCAGGAACCCTCCCTCGCATCACTCGTCCACGAGAAGGAGTCCTGATGCCGGACGGTACGGTGAAGCCCGCACGGCGCCCGTCGCTCAACCCCCTGGAGCACCTCTTCGCCAAGCACCGGCTGGACGGGGTGATCACGGAGACGGGCCTGGTGACCCCGACGATGAAGCGCATCCGGATCGCCGTGGAGGCGTTGCGCGGAGTGACCGTCGAGCCGGGGCGGCACATCAGAATCCAGATCAACGACCCCCTGTCGCTGTACGGGATCGTGCGCCCGGGGGAGACGCTCCGCACCTACTCGGTCTGGGACCAGTCCGAGGACGGCCGCGAACTCGAGATCCGGGCCCATCTGTACGACGGCGAGGGCATCGGCCTGACCTGGGTGCGTGCCGCACAGGAGGGCCAGGCGGTCGAGTTCTGGGGGCCGCTCGGTGATTTCGACCTCCAACCGGAGGCCCCCTACCACCTGTTCGTCGGCGAGGAGACCGCGTCCGCCGCGTTCGGCCCCATGATCAGGGCGCTCGGACCCGGTGCCCGGGTGTACGGAGCGCTGGAGAGCGACTCCCCCGACGACGAGGTGCCCGTCCCCGGACCGCACCGCCTGAAGCGGGTGTACCGCGACGGAGCCTCGCCGGTCTCCTCGGACGTCCTGCTGGGCGCGGTGTCGGACCTGGAACTCCCCGAGGAACCCGGGGCCGCCTACATCGCCGGCGAGGCACGCACCTGCCAGGCGATCCGCAACCACCTCGTCCACGTGCGTGCGTGGCCCCGTACCCAGATCAGGGTCAAGCCCTTCTGGACGCCCGGCAAACGAGGGCTGCACCACTGAGCCGGGGGGACGGGGCCCAGGGCGCTTCTGACGGATCTCCGCGGCGTCGCGACGCCCGGCACGCTCCCCCACTGCCTGAACGGCGTGGGCGGTACCCCCACTCACCGCACGGCGCGAAGGGCCAGGTGGCTCCGCCACATGACCCTTCACACCGCACGCCGAGGGCACGCACCGAACGCCGCTCCTCCTCCCACGGAGATCCGTCAGACGCGCCCTGGTCCGGCACCGTCTCCCCGACCCGGCCGCTCTCGGACCTGGCCCCTCGGCGTGAGTGGACACGGGGTCAGGGCATGCAGTCGACGAATCCGGGAACCGGCGGCTCCGCGGGCTGGGCCCGGGAGTTCGTCAGCGGCTGGTGGGCCGAGCCCGAAGCGTCGATGGAGATCGTCATGAAGTGCGGAGTCCCCCCACCCCACCCGGGCCGCCGAGCGAAGAGTTCGGGGCGGGCCGCGGCCGCGATGAACAAGGTCCCCTCGGCCGCCTCGCTGCTCACGGCGCAGATGAAGTCGAGCAGGGCGTCGTCCGCCTCGTGCAGATCGTCGACCACCATGACCAGCGGGCAGCCCTGCGCGATGTCCGCCAAGGGAGACTGGGTGGACTTCACCAACCGCGTCAGATCGATCTCCCGTGTCTCGGTGCCGTGGGGATCGAAGAGAGGGCTCATCCGGGAGTGGAACAGATGCGTGCCGCCGCACGCCTCCCCCTGCCGGTCGAGGCTGCACGGGACGAGGAAGCGCATGGCGACGGGCTGCCCCATGGCACGACGCTCGAACTCCTTGAGCAGCCTGCTCTTGCCGGTGCCGGCCTCCCCGAGGATCGTGACCACGTGAGGGGTGCCGCGGTGCCGGACGCGTTCCAGCATGCCGCGCAGGACGTCGAGTTCGATCTCCCGGTCCACCACGCCCGGCAGCCGTGACCGCTCGTCGCGCGTCCGTGGCCGGTCCGCCTTCCAGGCCTGCGGCGAGTCGCTGACATGGACGTAGGAGAGCGCCGAGGCGGCCAACTGCCGGGTGCTGCCGCAGACCCACACGTCCCCCGCTCCCGTGTGGGACAGCAGGGACTGGCACTCGTCGAGCAGTGTCCCGTCCGCCGACCGGACATCGGAACCGTGGTCGTCGTACCGCAGCAATGCCTCCCCCGTGGACACTGCTGCGTGTACCGTCGCCTCCCGGCTCCGCCGGGCGGAGCGCGTGAGGGGCACGACCGCGTCGGGCGTGTGGAACTCGTCCCGTATCCCCAGCGCGGCGCGTACGGCCCGTTCGGCGTAGTCGTCGCCGTCCCAGGGCCCGAACACGGCCAGTTGGGTGGAGCCGATGGAACCGATCACCGATCCGCCGAAGCCGCCGACGACTTCCCGGATACGGCCGGTCACGCTGTCGCGCAGTTCGTCGGTGCCCTCCGGCCGGCCGCTGTCCGTGGGCGCCCCGAGGCGGGCCTTGAGCAGCAGCACGCTGACCGGCCGGCGCCGGCTGACCGGGGCGGTGCGCTGGCGGGGCACCCGCGGGTGCGTCCCGAGGTCGCCCGTGCCGGAGGAGGCGTACTCGCTGTGCTCCATCGCCTCCTGGACCGGCGCCAGGGCCAGGGCCGCGGCCGCGGCCGCCCACGGCTGCGGCGACCGCAGCCACGCGTGGTCCCCCGACGGTCCGGTCTCCGTCTGCAAGGTGACCGGGGCCGTCGCCTCGGGCAGGGACAGGCCCGAGTCCTGGTTGAGGATCGCCTGCTGCAACGACTGGAGTTCGCGCCGTGGCTCCAGGCCGAGGTCCCCGATCAAGGAGGCGCGGACCCGGCTGTACACGTTCAGCGCGTCGGCCTGCCGGCCGCACCGGTACAGGGCCAGCATCAGCTGGCCGCACAGGCGCTCGCGCAGCGGTTCGGCCTCGACCATCGACTCCAGCGCGCCGAGCATGGACTGGTGCCGGCCGCAGTGGAGTCCGGCCTCGAAGTAGTCCTCCATCGCGTCCAGCCGGGCACTCTCGGCGGCGGCGAGCTCCGGCCAGTCGATCCCGCTCTCGACGAGATCGGCCAGCGCCTGGCCCTGCCACAGCGACAGGGCGTCACGCAGGATGTCCGCGGCCTGCGCGGAGGAGCCGGACTCCAGCAGGGCGCGCCCCTCCCGGATCCGGCGGTGGAAGAGGTGCAGGTCGACCCGGTCCGGGTCGACCTGCATGACGTATCCGGGAGTCTTGGTGACCAGGACCCCGGCCTGGCGGTCGGCGTGGCAGGGCGAGAGGGCCCCGCGCAGACCCCACACGGCGTTCTGCAGGATCTTGCGCGCCGTGGTCGGTAAGCTGCCGTCCGCCCACAGCGCACCGAGGAGTTCTCGTGTGGGGACCACACGATTGGCGTTCAGGAGCAGGTAACCCAGCGTCGCGCGCTGCTTGGTCCCGCCCAGCGGAATGGGTTGATCGTCCTTGAGAACTTCCAATGGTCCAAGTATTCGAAACCACATGGCTGCTCCACCATTGACTTGATCCGGGTTGGCAGATGGGCGTCTCTTTCAGGCACTCGATCTCTGTGGTTCGTGGGACAGGCGGATGGGTGCCGGCCCGTGCCGGCGCGCCTGTTCCCGGGCCGGTGACCTTCGCTCCGAGTGGCCGAAGGTGATCCTGGATGAGTTCCGGGCCGAAGCCCGTGTCACCGTGTCAGACCGCGGAAAAGCGCCGGACTTCCGGCGTGTGCACGCGGACGGTAGGGAGTCGCACGTGCGGAATCACTCGTTCCGCAGGGCGTTCGCCTGAGGCTCCTGACGCCGGCGACAGGCCGGGTCGGCGGGATGCGGCGCGGTGAGAAGCGCTGGAATGATCGATGCACAGGCTTGTTGCATGCGCGATGTCCCCCATGTGTGTCACTCCGCCGCTGCCCGAGCAGGAGCGGAACCCCGTGTGACGTACGCCAGCCCCTTCGGCGGTGAATCCGCAGCGGGCTTCCACTGGGTACCGTAACCTTCGTAACGCCCTAAAACAAGTGTGACTGTCCGTGCCGATCTTCGCTCTCCGGCGGCGCTCACCGCCCCTGCGAGAGGCCCTGGAGACGGCGGCTTCGGCCCGTCGGCGCCGCGTGCGGCGTCCTCCCGCATTCTTCGCCCTCCGGCCGGTCTCTCCGGGTCAATTGGCTTGTCTTTCACGGGTGTTCGGCGCGCCTTGGCCGGATGCGGAGGTGCGTCGGGACGTGTAGCGTCCCGAAGGGGCCTGCCGCGTCCGTGCCGCGTCCGTGCCGGGCGGCGCCCGTTCCGCGACGCCCCGCGCCGTCCTCGGCGGCACCCGCCGGCCGACGTCGCCGGGGCTCCGCCCCACCCCACCACCTCACCACCGGGAGCAGTCATGACGTACCCCGATGCGAAGAGCGTCGTCCTGGCCTATCTCAAGGCCATCGACGAACGGGACCCGGAGGCCATCGCGGCCACTCTCTGGGAGGACGCCGAGTTCCGCATCCCCGGAGACCACCCGCTCGCCGGCACCCGGGTCGGTCTGGACGACATCTTCGACAAGTTCATGCTGCCGCTGATGGAGCTGTGCTCCCCGGACGTCCCCTACACCGTCGAGATCTCCCAGCTCGTCGCCGAGGGCGACACGGTGGTGCTCGACTGCGTCGCCCGCTCCGCTTCTCGCACCGGCGTGCCGTACGAGGCGAACGTCGTCTCGGTGTTCACCGTCCGCGACGGCCGTATCAAGGTCATGCGCGAGTTCTTCGACACGCAGTACTTCGTCCGGACGCTGATCGGCACGGAGTGACGAGGGCGAGGAGGCGGAGTTACCGCCGTGTGGGCAGCTTCGCCTAGCGTCGAGAACCACCCGGCGGGGCATGTCCCGCACACGGCCGTCGCTGAGCGGACATGCCGCGCGTTCCCCCGGGCGGTCGCCGCGGTGCCGCTTCCCCCACCCTGGGAAGCGCGTGCCGCGGTGACCGTTCCCCGGTCGAGAGGCGGACATCACACGTGACACGCCATCAGGTCTCCGAGCTGCACGAGATCCGTGCGCAGGCGCTGGCCGGGCCGAGCGAGAAGGCGACCCTGGCGCAGCACGCCAAGGGCAAGCTGACCGCCCGTGAG
>NZ_JBVHDT010000030.1:0-14599 GCF_055563235.1 Streptomyces sp. NPDC003248
CGCCCGGTTACATTCCGAACCCGGAAGCTAAGCCTTACAGCGCCGATGGTACTGCAGGGGGGACCCTGTGGGAGAGTAGGACGCCGCCGAACAATCATTCAAAGGGTTGGGCCCTGAACTTCGGTTCGGAGCCCAACCCTTTTTTGTTTCCCGTCACTTGACGTTCATGTTCCGCGCCCAGCATCCACCGCATGGGTACTGCAGCAATGCTCAGGGCCGCAGGTGTCGGAATCGGGGACGAGGTCGTCGTGCCGGCCTTCGGGAACGTGGAAGTGGCCGAGGCGGTGACCCTGGCAGGCGCGTTCCCGGTGTTCGCCGACGTGGACCCGGTGACGTACTGCCTCGATGCGGAAGCCGTCGAACACGCCGTCACCCCGCGCACCGCGGCCGTCGTCGTCGTGCACCGGTTCGGGCGGCCGGCGGACATCGCGCGGCTGCACACGGTGGGGCAGCGGCACGGACTCCTCGTGCTGCAACAAGGGGAGTCCGAGGCGCCGTACGACGAGGTCGCGCGGCGCAGGGAACGGGCCGCCTTCCTCGACGCGCGACTGCGGGGAGTGCGGACGCCCGACGGCGGCGACGGACACACCTACCAGCAGTACGTCGTGCGGGTCCCGGGCAACGGCAGGCCCGACCGGGACGCGTTCGCACGCGCCCTTCGGACGAAGGGCGTGGAATGCCGGGTGCCGGTGAAGACACCCCTGCACCGGCTGCCCGAGTTCCGGCGGTGTGTCACGCTGCCGCAGACCGAACTGGCCGCCGACGAGACACTCGCACTGCCGGTGGACGCGTCGCTGACCAAACGGGACATGCAGCGGATCGTCGGCGCCTGCAACGCACTCGGCGGACTGCTCCAAGCCGCTCTCTGAGCGCATTTGGGAGTACGGCTTCGTTCGGGGTATGATCTATTCCGTTGCCGCGAAGGAAACCCCGCAAAGCAACCGGCCCCTATAGCTCAGTCGGCAGAGCGTCTCCATGGTAAGGAGAAGGTCAACGGTTCGATTCCGTTTGGGGGCTCGAAAAAAATCCCCCCGCCCATCCGGGCGGGGGGATTTTTCATGCCTTCCCCCTCACGCCACCCGCATCGCCAGAATGGCCATGTCGTCGGACGGGGCGTCCGACGCGAAGCGCTCCACCGCGCGCATGATGCGGGCCGCGACCGCGCCGGCCGTCAGACCCGTACACGTCGTCAGAACGTCGGCGAGACCGTCGTCGCCGAGCATCCGGGTGCCCTCCCGGCGCTCCGTGACGCCGTCCGTCACGCACAGCAGCACATCACCCGGGTCCAGCGTGACCGACTGCTCGTAGAGCTCCAGGTCCTCCATCACCCCGAGCAGCGGCTGGGGCTCGGCGGCCGCCTCGACCGTGCCGTCCTGGCGGAGGCGCAGGGGCAGCGGATGACCGGCACAGACCACCTTCAGCTCCGCGCTGCCGTCCTCCTGCGGGCGCATCTCGCCGTAGAGGAGCGTCAGGAAGCGGCTGCGGGCTCCCTCGTCGAGGATTGCGGAGTTCAAACGCTCCAGGACCGCCGGGCCGCTGAGGCCCTCCCGCGCCAGCAGCCGCAGCGCATGCCGGGCGAGGCCCGTCACCGCCGCCGCGTTCGGGCCCGTACCGCAGACGTCGCCGATGGCGAAACCGTAGGCGCCGTCACTGATGGGGAAGATGTCGTAGAAGTCGCCGCCGACCTCGTTGCCCTCGCCGGCCGCGCGGTAGATGACCTCGACCTCCACGCCGTCGATCTGCGGCAGCTCCGGCGGCAGAAGGCTGCGCTGGAGGGACTGGCTGATGGCCGTGCGCTCCGAGTACAGGCGGGCGTTGTCCAGGGCGAGCGCCGCTCGGCGGCTCAGGTCCTCGGCCAGTTCCAGGATCTCCTGGCGGAAGTGTTCGTCGGTCGGCTTGCCGAGGGTGAGCATGCCGATCACGCGGTTGCGGGCGACCAGGGGCAGGACGACCGTCTCGCCGCCCACCGCCGCAGCCGTCGCCAAGGTCGGGCCGATGCCCGACGCCACCTGGTGCGTCGGGCCGCCGGACAGACCCAGACTGCGCATGGAACTGCGCAGGGCCGCCTCGTGCGCGGCCTCGCCGGGGGCCGACCAGACACGGGCGCCCGGAGTGGGCACCGGATCCGGCGGGGCGATCTTCGAGAGCAACGACTTGATGCCGTCGATGAGTTCCTCGTCCTCGTGCAGGACGTAGGACAGGTACGGATCCGACGCCTGGTCGGCGATCGTGTAGACCGCGCACCAGGTGGCGAGGGTCGGAACCGTCATCTGGGCCATCAGGGCGAGGGTCTGGTCGCGGTCCAGCGTCCCCGCCAGCAGATCGGAGGCCTCGACGAGGAAGCTCAGGGAGCCGCGGCGCAGTCGCTCCAGCTCGCCCAGGCGAGCCGACTCGACGGCCAGCGCGATCCGGTCGGCGGCGAACTGAAGGCGCAGCGCCTCCTCGTTGGAGTACCGGCCCGGGGACTCCGCCGCGACGCCCAGGGAGCCGGTGAGACGGCCCTCGACCTTCAGCGGGACCGTCACCACCGAGCGCATGCCCGTGCCGTTCAGCAGGGGTACGGCGCCCGGGACGGCGAGGAGGTCCTCGTGGACGGCCGGCATACGGGCCGAGCCGTAGCGGCCGGGCCCCGCCTCGACGGGCACCCGCGCGAAGCGCTGGCGTGCCGAGGGCAGGCCGGTGGAGGCGCGTACCTCCAGCTCCGTCTCGTCGTCGGTCGCCAGGAGGAGGAACGCCGAGTCGCCGTCGAGCATGTCGCGGGCGCGCTCCACCGTGCGCTGGAGGAGACCGTCGAGGTCGTCCGGGGCGGGGGAGCCGATGAACACCTCGAAGGGGTCGGTGTTCTGGCCGTCTCCGGTGGGCGTCGTGTCGGCGGAGGCCGGGATCCGCGACGGCGTCTGCAGCACCGCGCGTTCGTGGTCGCGGACCAGGAGGCACACCGTGGACGGGTCGCCGTCGGTGTCGCGGACGCGCAGGTGGGAGGCGTACACCGGGATCACGCGGCCGTGGGCGCCGCGGATGCCGTAACTGCCCTCCCAGCGGGAGAGCCGGAGGGCCTCGGCGATGCCGGTGCTGGTGCCGGGGGTGTGCGGCCAGGCGGCGAGGTCGGTGAGGGGTTTGCCGGTGACCAGGTCGGCCGGATAGCCGAAGAGATCCTCCGCGTCCTCGTTCCAGGACGAGATGCTGCCCGTGCGGTCGATCTGGACGACGGCGACGCGGACCCGGCCGTCCGCGAGCGGGAGGAGGTCCGCGGGCAGGGACGGGCCGGCCGCGCGGGTGCCGACCGGGCGCTCGGGCACGGCGAGCTGGAACCAGACGTTCTTGTGTGTCGGCGTGTACTCCACGCCCCAGCGGCCGGCGATGGCCGCGCACAGCTGGAGGCCGCGGCCGCCCTCGCGGTCCGGGCTGCCCATGGAGGCGGGGGAGCCCTGGAGGGGGACCTCGCGCTCGGGATAGCGGTCGGCGACCTCGATGCGGACGCCGTCGTCGGTGCGCAGGCACAGGACGTCGGCGTGGGTGC
This sequence comes from Streptomyces sp. NPDC003248, assembly GCF_055563235.1. Classification (NCBI taxonomy): domain Bacteria; kingdom Bacillati; phylum Actinomycetota; class Actinomycetes; order Kitasatosporales; family Streptomycetaceae; genus Streptomyces; species Streptomyces sp. NPDC003248. The sequence goes on from NZ_JBVHDT010000030.1 coordinate 3,521, forward strand.
CCGCGTGGACGACCGCGTTGGTCACCAGTTCACTGGTGAGGACGACGGCGTCGTCGACGATGTCGGCGAACCCCCAGCCCTGGAGGGTGTCGCGGACGAAGGAGCGGGCGGTGGCGACCGACCGCCCCACGGGCTCGAAGCTGGCGGCCGCACGCGCGGTGATCACAGAACTCCTCGGCCGGTTGTCGACGTGCAGGGCTGCCCGGTCGTCCTGCTCCCGCCGCTGCTGCGGGAGACTCTCCGACGGCCGGGGGTCCGGGGGCTGTCCCCCCGGGATCAGTCCGGTGGTCATGGTGCGGCCGCCCCTTCGATGCCCGCTCGTGCTCGTGCCACCGCCCAGACCGGACGGACCGGCGCGGCTGGACAGCCGCATGCAAGGTTACTTACCTTCCCCGTCCTCGCGGATGCCGGTCCGCTGTGATTCCGCCCCACGGGTTGTGCGGACGATGTGCGAAGCTGCCGAACTGTTATGGCCTGGTTCGGGGAGGGTGAAACACTGGGCAGGCTTCTTGTGAAGGTCGGGCAGACTGGGTGTCTTGAGTGGACGGTGGGCAGCAGTGCCTCGGGCCTGCCTGATTTCATCGGGCACTAGGACGGACGACCCCTGCGGGAGGGACAAGTGGAGTCTGGCGCAGCGACGCGGGGCACGGAGACGCGCGCGAAAGGCGGACAGTCCCTGAGCAGGCGGCGGGCGTCCCGGGGCGGGACGACGACGGTGGACACGGCGGCCCTGAACCGCCTGCTGGCCGCCCTCGGGTCCATGCGCGACGGGAACTTCCGCAAGCGGCTCACGGTTTCCGGCGACGGCGTGATGTCGGAGATCGCGGCCGTCTTCAACGAGGTGGCCGACCGCAATCTGCATCTGACGGGTGAACTGTCGCGGGTGCGGCGGATGGTCGGACGCGAGGGCAAGCTCACCGAGCGGCTGGAGACGGGTCCCTGCGAGGGGTCCTGGGCGGCGGCCGTCGACAACTCGAACGCGCTGGTCGACGACCTCGTACGGCCCGTCTCCGAGGTCGGGCGGGTGCTGTCGGCCGTCGCCGAGGGTGATCTGTCGCCGCGGATGGAGCTGCGGACCCACACCCCGGAGGGGAGCGGGCATCCGCTGCGCGGGGAGTTCCTGAAGGTCGGGCGGACGGTCAACAACCTGGTCGACCAGCTGTCGACGTTCACCGACGAGGTCACGCGGGTGGCCAGCGAGGTGGGAACCGAGGGCAAGCTGGGCGGACAGGCCCAGGTGCGCGGGATGTCGGGTTCGTGGAAGGACCTCACGGAGTCCGTCAACACGATGGCGGAGCGGCTGACCGCGCAGGTGCGCGACATCGCGCTGGTGACGACCGCGGTGGCCAAGGGCGACCTGTCGCGCAAGGTCACCGTGCACGTCGAGGGCGAGATGCTGGAGCTGAAGAACACCGTCAACACGATGGTGGACCAGCTCTCGGCGTTCTCGTCCGAGGTGACGCGGGTGGCCCGTGAGGTGGGCACCGAGGGCATCCTGGGCGGTCAGGCGCGGGTGTCCGGTGTCGACGGGGTGTGGAAAGAGCTGACCGATTCCGTGAACACCATGGCCGGGAACCTCACGGCCCAGGTGCGGGGGATCGCGGAGGTCACGACGGCGGTCGCCAACGGTGACCTGTCGCGGAAGGTGACCGTGCCGGCGCGGGGCGAGGTCGCGCAGCTCGCCGAGACGATCAACCAGATGACCGAGACGCTGCGGATCTTCGCGGACGAGGTCACGCGCGTGGCCAACGAGGTCGGTGGCGAGGGGCGGCTGGGCGGGCAGGCGAACGTGCCGGGGGCCGCCGGGACGTGGAAGGACCTGACCGACTCGGTCAACACCGTCTTCCGGAACCTGACCACGCAGGTGCGGGACATCGCGGCCGTGACGACGGCGGTGGCCAACGGTGATCTGTCGCAGAAGGTCACCGTCGACGTGGCCGGCGAGATGCTGGAGCTGAAGAACACCGTCAACGGGATGGTGGACCAGCTGTCCGCCTTCGGCGCCGAGGTCACGCGGGTGGCCCGGGAGATCGGGGTCGAGGGTGAACTGGGTGGTCAGGCGCAGGTGTCGGGCGCGGCCGGGACGTGGAAGGACCTGACGGACTCCGTCAACACGGCGTTCAGGAATCTCACCGGACAGGTGAGGAACATCGCCCAGGTGACGACGGCGGTGGCCAACGGTGATCTGTCGCAGAAGGTCACCGTCGACGTGTCCGGTGAGATGGCGCAGCTGAAGAACACCGTGAACACGATGGTGGACCAGCTGTCGTCGTTCGCCGACCAGGTGACGCGGATGGCGCGGGACGTGGGCACGGAGGGCCGGCTGGGCGGTCAGGCCCGGGTGGACGGCGTGTCGGGCACGTGGAAGGAACTGACGGACTCCGTCAACTCGATGGCGGGGAACCTCACCTCCCAGGTGAGGAACATCGCGCAGGTGACGACGGCGGTGGCCCGCGGTGACCTCTCGCAGAAGATCGACGTGGACGCGCGCGGGGAGATCCTGGAGCTGAAGAACACCATCAACACGATGGTCGACCAGCTCTCCGCGTTCGCCGACCAGGTGACGCGGGTCGCGCGCGAGGTGGGGACGGACGGGCGGCTCGGCGGTCAGGCGCAGGTGCCCGGTGTGGCCGGTGTGTGGCGCGACCTGACCGACTCGGTGAACGGCATGGCCGGCAACCTCACGGCCCAGGTGCGCAACATCGCGCAGGTCGCCACCGCGGTGGCCCGGGGCGACCTGTCCCAGAAGATCACCGTGGACGCGCGCGGGGAGATCCTGGAGCTGAAGAACACCCTGAACACGATGGTCGACCAGCTGTCGTCGTTCGCCCAGGAGGTCACGCGCGTGGCCCGTGAGGTGGGTACGGAGGGGCAGCTCGGCGGGCAGGCCGAGGTGCAGGGTGTCTCGGGCACCTGGAAGGACCTCACGCAGTCGGTGAACTTCATGGCGAACAACCTGACCATCCAGGTGCGTCAGATCGCCGAGGTCACGACCGCGGTCGCCAAGGGCGACCTGTCGAAGAAGATCACTGTGGACGCCAAGGGCGAGATCCTCGAACTGGTCACCACCGTCAACACGATGGTGGACCAGCTGTCGTCGTTCGCCGAGCAGGTGACGCGGGTGGCCCGTGAGGTGGGGACCGAGGGCATCCTGGGCGGCCAGGCGCACGCGTCGGGCGTCACGGGCATCTGGAAGGACCTCACCGACAACGTCAACCTGATGGCCAAGAACCTGACCATGCAGGTGCGCAACATCTCCCAGGTGGCCGCGGCCGTCGCCAACGGCGACCTGACGCGGACGGTGACGATCGAGGCGCGCGGTGAGGTGGCGCAGCTCGCGGACACCTTCAACACGATGGTGAAGACGCTGAGTTCCTTCGCCGACCAGGTCACCAAGGTGGCCCGTGAGGTGGGGACCGACGGCATCCTGGGCGGGCAGGCGCATGTGCCGGGTGTGGCGGGGACGTGGAAGGACCTCACCGAGTCGGTGAACCAGATGGCGTCCAACCTGACCGGTCAGGTGCGCAACATCGCCATGGTGACGACGGCCATCGCCAAGGGCGATCTGACGAAGAAGATCGACATCGATGCGCGCGGGGAGATCCTGGAGCTGAAGACGACCATCAACACGATGGTCGACCAGCTGTCGTCGTTCGCCGAGGAGGTCACCCGGGTGGCCCGTGAGGTGGGCACCGAGGGGCAGCTCGGCGGGCAGGCACGCGTGCGTGACGTCGACGGCACTTGGCGGGACCTGACGGAGTCGGTGAACGAGATGGCCGGGAACCTGACCCGGCAGGTGCGGGCCATCGCGCGGGTGGCGACCGCGGTGACCCGTGGCGACCTGAACCTGAAGATCGACGTGGACGCGTCCGGGGAGATCCAGGAGCTCCAGGACTACATCAACAAGATGATCGCCAACCTGCGCGACACCACGATCGCGAACAAGGAGCAGGACTGGCTGAAGGGCAACCTCGCGCGCGTGTCCGCGCTGATGCAGGGGCGGCGCGACCTGGAGGACGTGGCGTCGCTCATCATGAGCGAGCTGCCGCCGCTGGTGGCCGCGCAGCACGGCGCGTTCTTCCTGGCGATGCCGCCGGCCGACGGCAGCGCGGACCAGTACGAGCTGCGGATGCTGGGTTCGTACGGCTATTCGATGGGGTCCATGCCGACGTCGTTCCGGCCGGGTGAGGCGCTGGTGGGGACGGCGGCCGAGGAGAAGCGGACGATCCTGGTCACCAACGCGCCGAGCGGCTATCTGAAGATCTCCTCCGGGCTGGGCGAGGCGCCGCCCGCGCAGGTGATCGTGCTGCCGGTGCTGTTCGAGGGCAAGGTGCTCGGGGTGATCGAGCTGGCGTCGTTCACGCCGTTCACGCAGATCCAGAAGGACTTCCTCAACCAGCTCGCCGAGATGATCGCGACGAGCGTCAACACCATCTCCGTGAACACCAAGACGGAGCAGCTGCTGAAGCAGTCGCAGGAGCTGACCGAGCAACTGCGCGAGCGGTCGGCCGAGTTGGAGCAGCGGCAGAAGGCCCTCCAGGCGTCCAACGCCGAACTGGAGGAGAAGGCCGAGCTGCTGGCCCGGCAGAACCGCGACATCGAGGTGAAGAACACCGAGATCGAGGAGGCGCGGCAGGTCCTGGAGGAGCGCGCCGAGCAGCTCGCCGTGTCGATGCGCTACAAGAGCGAGTTCCTCGCCAACATGTCGCACGAGCTGCGCACGCCGCTCAACTCACTGCTGATCCTGGCCAAGCTGCTCGCCGACAACGCGGACTCCAACCTGACGCCCAAGCAGGTCGAGTTCGCCGAGACCATCCACGGCGCCGGGTCGGACCTGCTCCAGCTGATCAACGACATCCTGGACCTGTCGAAGGTCGAGGCGGGCAAGATGGACGTCTCCCCGACCCGTATCGCGCTGGTCCAGCTCGTGGACTACGTGGAGGCCACGTTCCGGCCGCTGACCGCGGAGAAGGGCCTGGACCTGTCGGTGCGGGTGTCGCCGGAGCTGCCGGCGACGCTGCACACCGACGAGCAGCGACTGTTGCAGGTGCTGCGCAATCTGCTGTCCAACGCGGTGAAGTTCACCGACTCCGGCGCGGTCGAGCTGGTCATCCGGCCCGCGGGTTCGGAGGTGCCGGTGGCGATCCGGGAGCAGCTGCTGGAGGCGGGTTCGCTGCACGATCCGGATGCCCCGCTGATCGCGTTCTCGGTGACCGACACCGGTATCGGGATCGCGGCCAGCAAGATGCGGGTGATCTTCGAGGCGTTCAAGCAGGCCGACGGGACCACGAGTCGCAAGTACGGCGGCACGGGCCTGGGGCTGTCGATCTCGCGGGAGATCGCGCAGCTGCTGGGCGGTGAGATCCACGCGCAGAGCGAGCCGGGGCGCGGTTCGACGTTCACGCTGTACCTGCCGCTGCACCCGAGCGAGCTGCCGCCGCAGGGGTACCAGCAGGTGGTGCCCGCGCTGGAGGCGGGGGACCTGGTGGCGTCGGAGAACGGCGTGCGCCAGCTGTCGGAGCTGTCCGACGTGGAGATCGAGACGCCGGCCGAGGTGAAGTCGTACCACGAGACGCAGAACGGTCCGGCCGCGCTGTTCCGGCGCCGGCGCCGCTCGGTGGCCGGGAACGAGCCGACGGTGGGGCGGCCGGAGCAGTGGGCGCCCGTGGGGCACGAGGCGGCGTCGCAGGGGCACCGGGGCATCCGGTTCGGCGGTGAGAAGGTGCTGATCGTCGACGACGACATCCGCAACGTGTTCGCGCTGACCAGCGTCCTGGAGCAGCACGGGCTGTCGGTGCTCTACGCGGAGAACGGCCGCGAGGGCATCGAGGTGCTGGAGCAGCACGACGACGTGGCGGTCGTCCTGATGGACATCATGATGCCCGAGATGGATGGGTACGCGACGACCACGGCGATCCGCCGGATGCCGCAGTTCTCCGGGCTGCCGATCATCGCGCTGACGGCGAAGGCGATGAAGGGCGACCGGGAGAAGGCGATCGAGTCGGGTGCCTCCGACTACGTGACGAAGCCGGTCGACCCTGATCATCTGCTGACGGTGATGCGGCAGTGGATGCGGCAGGAGTGACGGGAGTCCTCCGGGGAGGCGGGAAGTCGCCGACCCGGGGTGGTCACGCTCGTGCGGCGCGGCGGGATCCGGGAACCTTCGGGTCTCCTGCCGCGTTCCTGCAACGTGCACAGTGACATCACGGTGACAGGGTGTGGCGACGGTCGGGGTGGGGCTACGATGACCGGCACAAGGAAGGGCGGCGCAAAGGAGTCGTCCCCAGGGGCGGCGCCCGGTGCACTGCCGGGGCGAGGAGGGCGGGCCATGGTGCAGAAGGCCAAGATCCTCCTGGTCGATGACCGGCCGGAGAATCTGCTGGCGCTGGAGGCGATCCTCTCGGCGCTCGATCAGACGCTGGTGCGGGCATCGTCCGGGGAAGAGGCGCTCAAAGCACTGCTGACGGACGACTTCGCGGTCATTCTGCTGGACGTCCAGATGCCGGGAATGGATGGTTTCGAGACAGCCGCCCACATCAAGCGGCGGGAGCGGACGAGGGACATCCCGATCATCTTCCTCACCGCGATCAACCACGGTCCCCACCACACCTTCCGCGGGTACGCGGCGGGCGCGGTGGACTACATCTCCAAGCCGTTCGACCCGTGGGTGCTGCGCGCGAAGGTCTCGGTTTTCGTCGAGCTGTACATGAAGAACTGCCAGCTGCGGGAGCAGGCGGCTCTGCTGCGGCTCCAGTTGGAGGGCGGTGGCGCCAAGGCGCCGGTCGGCGGTGCCAAGGAGTCGCCGGGGCTGCTCGCGGAGCTGTCCGCGCGGCTCGCCGCCGTGGAGGAGCAGGCGGAGGCCCTGTCCAAGCAGCTGGACGACGAGTCGGCGGACGCGGCCGCGGTGGCCACGGCGGCGCACCTGGAGCGCAAACTCACCGGCCTGCGGCGGGCCCTGGACGCCCTGGAGCCGGGTACGGGCGGCGGTGCGCCGTCGGTGCCCTCGCAGACCTGAGTCCCATCGACGGGCGGGGTGCCGGGAGTTTCGGATGAGCGGGAGCCGGCCTCCCGCCTGAGCGCGCGTCAGCTTCACGCCCCCGCCAGGACGACACGAACGGGTGAAGCAGTGTGCACGCGTGTCCGCTGTCGTCTCCCCCGGTAATCTCACCTCCATGGCCTCACGTCCCTCCGCAGCCAAGAAGCAGCCCGCCAAGAAGGCGGCCGCTCCCGCGAAGGCCCCGGTGAGGAAGGCCGCCGCGAAGAAGGCCCCGGCCAAGAGGGCGCCCGCGAAGAAGGCCGTGGCGAAGAAGGCCGCGCCCAAGCCGGCGCCCAGTCCCACCGGGGGCGTGTACCGGCTCGTACGCGCCGTCTGGCTCGGCCTGGCGCACGCCGTGGGCGCCGTGTTCCGCGGCATAGGGAACGGCGCCAAGAACCTCGACCCCGCCCACCGCAAGGACGGCGTGGCGCTGCTGCTGCTCGGCGTGGCCCTGATCGTCGCCGCGGGAACCTGGGCCGATCTGCGCGGACCGGTCGGCGACCTGGTCGAGATCCTGGTGACCGGTACCTTCGGCCGCCTCGACCTGCTCGTGCCGATCCTGCTCGCGGTCATCGCGGTGCGCTTCATCCGCCACCCCGAGAAGCCCGAGGCCAACGGGCGCATCGTGATCGGCCTGTCCGCGCTCGTCATCGGCGTCCTCGGCCAGGTCCACGTGGCGTGCGGCTCGCCCGCCCGCAGCGGGGGCATGCAGGCGATACGGGACGCGGGCGGCCTCATCGGGTGGGGCGCGGCGACCCCGCTGACGTACGCCATGGGCGAGATCCTCGCCGTACCGCTGCTGGTGCTGCTCACGGTCTTCGGGCTGCTGGTGGTCACCGCCACGCCCGTCAACGCCGTCCCGCAGCGGCTGCGGCAGCTCGGGGTGCGGCTGGGGCTGCTGCGCGATCCCGAGGCGGACGCGTACGGCGCGTTCGAGGACGACGACGCGCGCTACGACGAGCAGTGGCGCGAGGCGCTGCCCGCGCGCCCCCGCCGGCGCTCGGGCGCCCCGCAGGCGTACGACCCCGAGGGCGCCGAGCAGGAGGCCCTCTCGCGGCGGCGCGGCCGGCCCCGGCGCTCGGCGGTGCCGCAGCCCGCGATGGACCGGCAGCCGGACGCGGTGGACATCGCCGCGGCCGCCGCGGCCGACCTCGACGGCGCCGTGCTGCACGGCATGCCGCCCTCGCCGGTCGTCGCCGACCTCACCCAGGGCGTGACCACGGGCGACCGCGAGCCGACCGCACCGGTCCCGGCCCCGGCCGCGCGCCCCCGGCAGGAGAAGCCGAGGACCGGCGTGGTGCCCGACCTCACCAAGTCCGCCCCCGAGGAGCCGCGCGAGCTGCCGCCGCGCGCCGAGCAGCTCCAGCTCTCCGGTGACGTCACCTACGCGCTGCCCTCGCTCGACCTCCTCACGCGCGGGGGTCCGGGCAAGTCGCGCAGCGCGGCCAACGACGCGATCGTCGCCTCCCTGACGAACGTCTTCACCGAGTTCAAGGTCGACGCCGCCGTCACCGGCTTCACCCGCGGTCCGACGGTCACGCGCTACGAGGTCGAGCTAGGCCCCGCCGTGAAGGTCGAGCGGATCACCGCGCTGACGAAGAACATCGCCTACGCCGTCGCCAGCCCCGACGTGCGGATCATCAGCCCGATCCCCGGCAAGTCGGCGGTCGGCATCGAGATCCCGAACACCGACCGGGAGATGGTCAACCTCGGTGACGTGCTCCGGCTGGCGGAGTCCGCGGAGGACGACGACCCGATGCTGGTCGCCTTCGGCAAGGACGTCGAGGGCGGGTACGTCATGCACTCGCTGGCGAAGATGCCGCACATGCTGGTGGCCGGCGCGACCGGCTCGGGCAAGTCGTCCTGCATCAACTGCCTGATCACGTCGGTCATGATGCGGGCGACCCCCGAGGACGTCCGGATGATCCTCGTCGACCCCAAGCGCGTCGAGCTGACCGCCTACGAGGGCATCCCGCACCTGATCACGCCGATCATCACCAACCCCAAGCGGGCCGCCGAGGCGCTCCAGTGGGTGGTGCGCGAGATGGATCTGCGCTACGACGACCTGGCGGCGTACGGCTACCGGCACATCGACGACTTCAACCGTGCCGTGCGCGAGGGCACCGTCAAGCCGCCGGAGGGCAGTGAGCGCGAGCTCCAGCCGTACCCGTATCTGCTGGTGATCGTCGACGAGCTGGCCGACCTGATGATGGTCGCGCCGCGGGACGTCGAGGACGCGATCGTGCGGATCACCCAGCTCGCGCGCGCGGCCGGCATCCATCTGGTGCTCGCCACGCAGCGGCCGTCCGTCGACGTCGTCACCGGTCTGATCAAGGCGAACGTGCCCTCGCGGCTCGCGTTCGCCACCTCCTCGCTCGCCGACTCGCGCGTGATCCTCGACCAGCCCGGTGCCGAGAAGCTGATCGGCAAGGGCGACGGGCTGTTCCTGCCGATGGGGGCGAACAAGCCGACCCGGATGCAGGGCGCGTTCGTCACCGAGGCCGAGGTCGCGGCGATCGTGCAGCACTGCAAGGACCAGATGGCGCCCGTCTTCCGGGACGACGTCACCGTCGGCAGCAAGCAGAAGAAGGAGATCGACGAGGAGATCGGCGACGACCTCGACCTGCTGTGCCAGGCGGCCGAGCTGGTCGTCTCCACACAGTTCGGGTCGACGTCCATGCTCCAGCGCAAGCTGCGCGTCGGCTTCGCCAAGGCGGGCCGGCTGATGGACCTCATGGAGTCGCGGGGTGTCGTCGGGCCGAGCGAAGGGTCGAAGGCTCGTGACGTTCTTGTGAAACCCGACGAGTTGGACGGCGTGCTCGCGGTGATCCGAGGGGAAACTGAAGGATAGTCGTTTCTTCACGGGGGCAGCGGGCGTTCGTGACGCACCCGTTAGGGAGCTGTGGGCAACCGTTTCCCCTCGGCGTACGTCAAGTTGAGCGACTGGACAGGCGTGGCGTTCACCCTGGGCTCCGCACCTGGCCCGTCATCGGGGTGTCCGGCCATTCCGATGGCGTAAATGCCCCACCGACCGGTTGCCCCTCCCTTTCGCCCCCCTCCTAGACTGAACCTCCAGCACAGGTGGCTACACGCTCGAAAGGCGCCCCCGTGTCCCTCGGCAACTCTCCTGAAGACGAGCGTCCGTTCGAAGACGCTCCTGAGGATGCCCGCCCCTCCATCGGCCGCGCCCTGCAGCAGGCGCGCATCGCGGCCGCACTGACCGTCGACGACGTCAGTACCGCCACCCGAGTCCGTATCGCCATCATCCATGCCATCGAGTCGGACGACTTCGCCCCCTGCGGCGGGGACGTCTACGCGCGCGGGCACATCCGTACCCTGGCCAGGGCCGTCCGGCTGGACCCGGCCCCGCTGATCGAACAGTTCGACGCCACCCACGGCGGCCGTCCGGCGCCGACGCCGGCCGCACCTCTGTTCGAGGCGGAGCGCATCCGGCCCGAGCGGCGCGGGCCGAACTGGACCGCGGCCATGGTCGCCGCGATCGTCGCCGTGATCGGGTTCGTCGGCTTCACCGCGTTCAAGGACGGCGACGAGGGCACCAAGGACGTCGCCGACGGCGCCGCGCCGACCACCAGCGCCCCCGCCCCGCCCACCCCCAAGAGCGACAAGAGCGTCGACGAGACGCCCGAGCCCTCCGACAGCGCCATCGCCGCCGCCCCCCAGGACAAGGTGACCGTCCAGGTCAGCGCCACCGAGGGCAAGAGCTGGATCTCCGCCAAGGACCACAACGGCCGGCTGCTCTTCGACGGACTGCTCAAGCAGGGGGACACCAAGACCTTCCAGGACAGCGAGAAGATCAACCTGGTCCTCGGGGACGCCGGCGCGATCCAGCTGTACGTCAACGGCAAGAAGATCGACGACGACTTCCGGCCGGGTGCCGTGGAGCGGCTGACGTACACGAAGGGCGACCCGGAGGCCGGGTGACGGGCTTAGGGCCTGTTGCGAAAGTCCCGCCTGCCCGACGACGCCATGCACGCACTCTCGCCGCACCGGCCCCTGACCCAAGTACATCCAGTACGAGGGCC
>NZ_JBVHDT010000031.1:0-11758 GCF_055563235.1 Streptomyces sp. NPDC003248
GCCCTGCCCGCGGGTCGGCCGGGGTTTTACTATTTTACACCCCTCCCACCCGCGGCCCGGGGGGGGGCCCCCGCGGCCCGGCCCGGCGGCCGGGCCGCTCCTGTCTCCGCCCCGCTCCCCGACCGCCGGGCCGGGCCGCCGGAGCGGCATCCCGCCGGGGTTTACATGGCCAGCCGTCCGCCGTCCGGCGGCTCTCGCTGTTGTGCTCGCAGACAGGCCAGCGGGGAGGGGAGGGGGGCCCGGTGGCGCTGAGCGGCCGTCTGCCGGGCCGGAATCGGGGCGGGGCGCCGTACCCCCGCCGTCACGGATACAGGCGCGTGAGGCGACCGCACCGCCCGCCCTGGGCCAGTGGGGAGCAACTGCTGCCGCGATGGGGCGGGCCGCCGTGGAACAGTCGCGGGGACGCGACTGCGGTGACCGCCGCGGTGGCCGGCCGTTCGACCGCCGGGCCGGAGAAGGGCCAGCGGACCTACTCGCCGTCGGCGGCCTCGAAGAGGGTTGGAGCCTCCGGTGGGAGCGGCGCCAGGCGCCGGCGCTTCTGCTGCACGGGAGCGGGCGAGACCGGAGCGCGCCGCGCCTCCAGCTCCCGCAACTGCGCGTCCACCACCTCTATCGAGCGCACCCACCCCTCGCCAGGATCCGCTGCCGGACCGGGTGGCCGCGATTCGTCACGTGACGGAACGACAGGAGCCCGCGATTCGACACGTGACGAATCTGCGCGCGCGACGGCCGCCGCCACGGCGGCGACCACGGCTTCCCGCTGCTTCCTCGCCTCATACGCCCTTTGGCGGCAGCTCCGGCGGCAGTAGTCCCGGCTCCGGCCCACGGCGCTCTGCTGAATCGGGGAGCCGCACCAGGCGCAGAGCTTGGCGCCGTCGGCGTCCCGGGGGGTGTCGTGCTTCATGGCGCACGACCGTACGCGGCGCGTCTTGTGGCGCGGCAAGTGGCGCACGTAAAGACTCCTTGACGGCATGCGCAATCCGTGAAGGAGCCTTGACAGTTCGTATGCGCGTCAAGGAACCTTTACATAGCCCAATCGACGTCAAGGAGTCTTTACATGGGTTGGCAGACAGACCAGTTCGGCACCGACCACGAGGGGTTCCCCGTGGCCGTCTTGGGCGACGGCACCGAGCCCGCCCCCATCAAGGGCAACTCCGCCTGGTGGCTGTACGACGGGCAGGACGGGCGGCCCCGCGCCATCGCCGTCCGCGCGGCGTGCGAGTGCGGATGGCGGTCCCCCGAGATGTTCCCGGTCGACTTCGAGGACCACGACGAGACGGACGGCTTCGAGCACGGTGACGCCGCTCCCTACCCGTACGGCGCCTGGTCCCGGCAGCACATCGCCCCGCTCCTGGGCACGACCGTGCCCGACGAGCTGGCCGACGCCATCGCCACCGTCCGGCGGATGCTCGCCGGGCTGACGGCCTCGCGCCCGCTCGCGGCCGTGGCCGCCGCCGCCGACGTCGAGAAGCTCGGCACCGCCTCCCTTCAGCGGGCGGTCACCGCCGTCCGCGACAGCAGCGGGAGCTGGGAGGACATCGGGCAGGCCCTCGGCACGAGCCGACAGGCCGCGCACCAGCGCTTCGCGAAGAACCTCTTCCGCGGCTGAGCAACCAGCAGGGGCGGCCGTCCACTTCCCGGCGTCCGGCCGCCCCCCTCACTCCCGACCCGATCACCGAGACAGGAGCACCTCCATGTTCGCCGAAATCTTCGCCGCCCTGTACGTCGCCCACATGCTGGCCGACTACGTGTTCCAGAGCGACCACCAGGCCGACCACAAGGCCGACCCGGGCGCCGCCGGGTGGTGGGCCAACATCAACCACGCCGGAACCCACGTGGCCGTCAGCCTCTTCGCCCTGATTGCCGCGCGGCTCGTCACCGGCATCCCGCTCGACACCCACGCCGCGGCCGCCGGCCTCCTCTGGATCGGCACGACCCACGGCTTCATCGACCGCCGTTGGCCGGTGCTCTGGTGGATGAACAACACCGGCTCCCCCAACTTCGCCGCCAAGGGCGGCGCCGCCTCCGTCGACCAGGCGCTCCACATCACCGCCCTCGCCGTCGCGGCGCTCGCCATGACCGCGCTCTCCGCCTGACGCCGCCGACCACCCCAGGGAGACCGCCATGTTCGCTGCCATCATCGCCGTCCTCGGCACCCTCGCCGGTGCCGTCCTCACGGGCACGCTCGCCCACCTCAGCCAGCGAGCCCAGCGCAAGGCCGACGCCGACACCGCCCGCCGTGCCGAGGGCCTGGCCGCCGTCACCGACCTCGTGAGCGCGCTCACCGACCACCGCCGCGCGATGTGGGTGCGCGAGGACCTCCGGCTGCGCGGCGAGGACTGGACGCAGGCACGCACCGAGTCCCACTCCACGCGGTCCGCGATCACCACCCCGCTGCTGCGGGTGCAGCTGCTGCTGCCCTCGCTCGCCCCGGCCGCGCAGGCCGCCGTCCGCGCCACGTACGGACTCCGGGACGTCGACGGCCAGACCCCGCTCGCCGCCGCCCGGCTCCGTGCCATCCAGCAGACCGACGCACTCGTCGAGGCCGCCGGCACCGCACTCGCTGCCTGACCCGAACGACCGAGGGCCCGTCCACCACGGACGGGCCCTTCGTCGTTCCCGGCCGCCCTCCTCGAGGACGCCGGCCGCCGCGCACCTCTGGCACTTTTGCTCGCCGTCCCGCCGCACGGGCCTCGAACGGATCCCCCACACCCTTGCATTCCATCCGTCGGCCGCCGCTTCACGACGTCACGAGCGCACCCCGTCGAGCCGAGGTCATTCGTAATGCCTGAGGTGTGACCGATCCGGTCACGACGAAGTCGGCGGCGAAGCCGAACCGCGTGCACGCGTGCACGAGCACACGCGTGCACGCGAAGAACGGTCACAGCTCTTGCATTCACGACCGCACGAACGCGTGACATCTCTTGCAACTCGGTGCGGAGCGTCCGGTGAAGGCGCGGGAGACTCCCGTCATGAGCACCGCACGACGCAGTCTCGGCACCGGTCCGAGCACCACCAGGAGCACGACGACGACCGACCCGAGCCCGCGGCTTCTGCCCGTCGAACGGGTCGATCTGGAGGCACTCCTTGAGGTCGACGAGCGCCAGGACGTCGTCGCCGACCGGCGCGGCCGGCGGACCCTCGGGACCGGTCCGGCCGGGCAGTAACGACCGGCAGCTAGTTGTGGGTCACTGACCCCAGTAACGGCCCCCGCGGCTCCCCGGCCGCGCCGGGTTTTCCAGAGCGACCGGGCACGGTCGGGGAGGGTCTCCGGGGGCAGTAACGACCGACAGCGAGTTGTGGCTCACTGATATCAGTGAGCCGGTCGCGGCGCGTCTCCTGGCGCGGCAGGTCGGGCGTCAGGAGCCGTCCCCCAGGGCGTGTGTCCAGAGCGCTCGCGCTGTCCCGGACACCGCGCCGCTGATCACGGCCAGGGCGCCTTTCCGGGCGAACTCCCGGCGGGGCTCAGGTCCTCTCGGCTGGGGCGCCGGCGCCTCGGTCGGCTTGGGCGTCGGCTGCTGCTGGGTGCTCACGTCTCCTCCAGGGATCTCGGCGTTGGCCGTGACGATGGGGGAGGGGAGGGCAAGCCCCGCAACCCCCGCCCGCACAGGGGCAGGCGCCTGCGTGTTGCGATGCAGAACCCGGACCCCTACCTGGAGCCGGGGGGCGGGCATAGCCGGGGGGCGCGCAGCGACAGCGAGTTAGTGCTTACTGAGATCAGTTTCGCGGCGGCCGGGGTCGGCCGGGGTCACTCCTGGGTGGTCGTGGCAGCGGCCTTCCAGACGAGCCGCTTGCGTTCGAGGCGGGCGCGACGGAGGTCGGTGGCCTCCCGCTGCTTGCGCTCCGCCCGCGTGTCCTCGGACTCGACCGAGCGTCCCGCAGCGTTCTCCGCCGACGCCTTCCACTTCGCCTCGTCCTCGTCGGCCGACAGCTCCCACACGCCCATGCTGTCGATGCCGACCAGGGCGAGCAGCGCGTGGACCGCGAGGACGGGGTCCTCATCTCGGCGTACCGCCTCGCGTGCCGCCTCGCCCACCTCCACGATCACGCGCTTGCGCCCGATCTCCAGTTGGGTGCGGGCAGACAGGTGCAGCATCCGGTCGTCGGCGGCGCCTGCGTCTTCGGCGTCGACAGCCTGGCGGTCGGCGGCGTCCTGGTTCTCGTCGGTCCCGATGCCATACGCGCGCTTCAGGCCCTCGGACCACGCCATGTTCTGGCCGCCCTTGGTGGTCAGCTCGTACTCCGACCACAGCGCGGCGAGCTGCTCGATGGAGCCCCAGCCGGGCAGCTCGTCCGCGACCTGTCCGCCGCGCAGCGCGGCGAGGCGGAACAGGATGTCCATCGCCTTCATGTTGCCGCCGCGCGCCTGCTTCACATCGCCGCGCGCCAGCTCGGCACCGACGGACCAGTCCGAGTTCACGTCGGTGCCCTGCACCTTAGAGATGTACTTCCCGATCGCCGCCGCGTCCTTGACCGTGTAGACCCGCTTGAAGTCCACGCCATCGCGGGCCGACGGCCGGTAGTCCGGGTTCGCGGCGGTGACACCGTTGATCCAAGCGGCCTTCCACTCCGCCTCGAAGGCGTCAAGGTCGGCGTCGGTCGGGCGGAAGTACGCGCGCACGGTCGGGTCCCACTTCTCGCCGGACCCGCGCTTGGGCTTCGGGTCCTGGCGGCCACCGAGGAACACGGCAACGTGCAGGTGCGGGTGCCAGCCGTTGATCTGCCCCACGGTCACCTCGATCACGCGGATCGTGCCGACGACCCCGAGCCGGTTGCGGAGGTTCCCCGCGTTCGACCGGGCCCACTTCCGGCCCTGGAGCAGGCCCTTCCAGACCTCCCGGACCTGCACCCGGATCAGGTCCTCCAGGTCGTGGTTCGACCAGTGCCGGACCGTGAAGGTCACGAACAGCACCATGCCGCCGCGCCGGACGTGCTCGGTGATCGCCGTGTCCGCGTCCGTGGCCCGCTGGCCCCGGATCACCGCCTCGCACACCGGGCAGGCCCACACCGAGGCGCACCGGTTCAGGCCCTTCCTCCCGACCTGCTGGCCGTCGGCCGACACGGTCAGGGTGACGCCCGCCGCCTCGTCACGGGCCGACCGGCGGCAGCCGCGGATGGACTTCAGCTTCGAGTGGTCCCACTGGAAGTACAGGCCGGAGTAGTTCCGCCGCTCCCGCTCCTTCCGTCGCAGGTCAGCGGCCTCGGCAGCCAGTTCCGCCGGGGTCTGCGGGTCGGGGTCGGGAAACTTCTTTCCCTTCTTACCAAGGTGTGCAGCTTCGACACCCTGTTCTTGCAGGTCAGCGCCCGTTTTCGGGGTGGATTTCGCGTCACCCTTGCGGCAGGTTGCGGAGCAGTACATCTGGCCCGCCCGGGAACGGGTGAACTGCCGACGACACGACTTCCGTCGGCAGCGGGCCCGCATGGCGGCACGCGGCGGTGTGGGTGTTGCAGACGCCGAAGCGTCCCGTACGCTGGGCACAGACGAGTCCCTTGGTTGGTAGCCGGGCGGACGTCAGAAGCGGTCCGGGATTAGGCCCCCGGGCCGTTTCGCTTTGCTGGGGATGATCCTGCCACTTCGCGTGCCAGTCGTTCCCCCCGGCACGCGACACGCCCCGTGGGGCAGATGTGACTTGACGGGCCGTAAGAAGCCCCGCCAGCCGAAAGGCCGGCGGGGCTTCGGTGTTCAGGCAGCGGCTTCGATCCGCCACTCCCAGGGCTCGCCGTCGGTGGCGGCCCGTGCGGCGGCGTCGGCCAGGGCGCGGGCGAGGGCGGACGCCCGCGGCTTCAGGTGACGGTCGCGGGAGACCTTCAGCAGCTGCTCGGAGACGCGGGCGGCGTCGGCGGCCTGGAAGGTCAGGGCCTCCGGCCGCTCCATCGCGGCGACGAGCGGGGCGACGGCCTGGCGGTCGTTGTACGGCACGGAGTTCGTCACCCACGGGGCGAGGGCTGCCACGTCCTTGAGCAGGTGGCGGTCCTCACCGAAGAAGTCGGCACCGTGGGAGACGACGACGCTCGGCTCGGCGTCGTGGATCGCAGGCTTGCGGGTCATGCTCGGTCCTCCTCAAGGTCCAGGTCGCACCAGCGGCAGGGGACGCCGGGGCCGTCCATCTCGTGGTGGAGCCGCATCCCGGCGGCGGTGGTGATGAACAGAAGGAACGTCAGCCACCCAGCGGCCGGCGGGAGCCAGCCGGGGTTGCCCCACCCGATGACAACCCGGGCGCCGACCACCGCGAACGGGGCCGCCACGGTGGACGGGGAGTGGGCGAGCCAGAGCAGGGCGACGCGCACCCGCCAGGACTTGATGAGCAGGAAGAGGCTGGGGCCGCCGCTCATGCCGTGGCCCCCTCAAGCTCCTTGCAGCGGTTGGCGACCCAGCCCGTGGACCAGCCGGTGAGCGCGGCGATCTCGCGCTGCGAGCGGCCCTCACGGAGCCCGTCGGCGACGGCCTGCCGGGCGTCGGCCTCGCTCATCTTGGAGGGCTTGTCGGCCTCGTGAGCGTCCGCCGGAGGCACGGTGGCACTCACGGCCGGGTGGGTGCTCACGGCGGCACTGACGGGCGCCGGAGCGCTCTTGCGGGCATCGGCTGCCTTCCGGTCGCGCTCGGCCTGCTGCGCGGCCTCCTTGGCGCGGCGGGCCTCTTCCTGGCGGCGCAGCTCCTCGTTGCGCTCCCGGTCGATGCGCGCCTGCTCCTCGCGCCTGCGCTGTTCCTCGCGCTCCTCGCGCTCCCGCTCCACCCGGGCGGCGTGCTCCCGCTCCTCGCGCGCCATCTGGGCCTGGTGCTCAAGGCGGCGCATCTCCAGTGCCGCTGCCTGCTCACGCTCATGGGCGCGGGCAGCCTGCTCCTGCTCACTGGCGAGGCGGGCGGCCTCCCGCTCCCGCTCACGTTCCGCCCGCGCGTGCTCCTCCCGCTCCTTCTGCTCACGGCGGCGGGTCTCCTCGCCCTCACGGCGCTCCGCCTCGATGCGGGCGGTCGCGGCGGCGATCTCACGGCGCCACTTGAGCGAGGCCTCGGCGACGACGATGAGCGTCACCGGGGCGGCCATATGGACGCCGACGCCCACCGAGTCGCCCTTGAGCGCGCTGAAGCCGATGTTGAGCGCGACGGACGTGCCGCCGGTCAGCACGCGCAGGACGACGGGCCAGCCGCTGGTCGACCCACCGAGACGGGCGACGATGGCGTCGACCCGGATCGAGATGACGACGGCGACGTCGACCACGAGCGGCAAGATCGGTGCCGACCACTCCCAGCCGGGCGGGGTGGAGCGCTCGACCAGGGGCGTGACCGTGAAGACCGAGAACAGGATGACGCCGAACACGATCACCCACGACAGGCGGAGGATCTTCTCCGCCGCTTCGACCTGGGCCCGGGTGTTGAGCTGCATGGTCACCGCCCCGCCTTCGCGCGGGAGAGCATCCCGCGGGCGGTCGCGGTGACTTCGGTCCGCTGGACGACCGTGCCCTTGTAGATGTTCGTGGTCGACGCCCGGCGGGCGCGGGCGAAGGCGGAGCCGATGGCGGTCGCGGCGGCGGCGATCCCGGCGAAGGGAAGGGTCGCGGCGAGGACGCCGGTCAGCGTCACGGAGGCGAGGCCCTGAAGGATCAGCCAGGCGCCGCACCCGAGTCCGGTGACGCCGGCACCGACACCGATGCTCGCCACGGCGACTCCGGCGGCCCACTGGGGGACGATCCGGGAGTCCGGCTGCGGGACGGGCGGGGCGGTGCCGATCGCGGGGACCGGGGTGTCGTCGCGGAAGCACGTCGGGGTGGCCGGCCCCTCCGGCCGGTACGCCTCGCGGATCAGGCGGGCCGCCTCGGCGGACGCCTCGGATTCGGTGAGATGCTTCGGGTCGGTGGTCACGGGATGCCTCCGTGGTCGCTAGGCGGGCCGCCCCGGTTGCTGCGGGGCGGTCCGTCGTCCGTTCGGTGTGCGGGGGGTGTGCGGTCCTGCTGTGCGGCCGGTGTGCGGGCCGGTGTGCGGGCCTCTTCACACGCCGCGTGACGTGGGGATTCGCACTGTGCGGCTGTGCGGGGGTGTGCGGCCTGTGCGGGGGCCGTCAGACCCCGGCGAGGGTCGGCACGAGGCGGTAGACGCCCTCCTCGCCCGTGGCGGCGAGACGGCCCTCCTCGGCGAGGCGCTTGAGCTGCTTGGAGACCCAGGAGCGGTCCCGGCCGATCTGGTCGAGGTACGGGGAGAGGTCCCGGACGGCGACGGTGCCGGGGCCGACCGAGGCGAGCATGCCGACGAGGTCGTCCAGGAGCTCCCGCGCCTCCTCGGGCGAGGGCTTGGCCGGGGGGAGGTCCGCCGGGCCGTCGACCGGCGGGAGTTCGGCGGTCGCGTCCAGGTCCGCGTCCTCGGCGTCGACGAGCGCGGCGACCGCCTGGGCCGACTCCTGCGCGTCCGTCAGCGCCGGAGCCGCGGCGGCGGCCGTGGCGGCGGCGGGGGCCGGAGCGCCCGCCCTGGCACGGCGGGTGGTGAACAGCTCGCCCGCCACCCGCGCGGCGGCGGCCTCGGTCACCGGGTCGAGGTCGGCGCGGACCGAGGCGAAGTGCTCGACCACGTAGCGGGCCATCCGCTCGTAGCTGCCCTCGGCCGGGGGGCCGGTCCAGAACGTCCGCGCGGGGTTGGCGTAGAGGTCCTCGTCGACCCCGGCGCTGACCAGGTACACGTACCCCTTGCGCTTGTTGCCCCACGCCGCCGGGTTCGCGCCCGCCTCCAGGACCTCCTCCGGGAGCGCGAAGCTCGCGTCGTCGCCCCGGACGCCGAAGCACATCGCCGCAGGCAGGCTCGCGCGGGTGTCCGTCGACAGCTGGTAGCCGCTCGCCCGCTGCATGGAGACCACCAGGGAGACGCCCGCGGACCGGGCCTCCTGGGCGATGCCGGTGAACACGTCGTCTCCCAGCTCGCGCAGGAGCTTGGCCGCCTCCTCGAACCAGGCGAGCAGGTACGGCATCCCGGGGCAGCCGCAGGCGCCGGCCGCCGCGCAGGAGTGCGCGGGACTGGTCTGCGTCTGCGCGGCCGCGGGCTCCCAGGCCCGGTAGCTGTGGTCACGCAGCCAGGCGGTGCGGGCGGGGATGACGGCCTGGACGGCGGCGACCATCGCCCCGGCCGACGGCGTGTCGAGCGCTGCCCAGTCCAGCGCGGACACGAGCGGCTGGAAGTCCTGCCCGGCCTTCGCCGCGTCCGCGAGCCAGACCGCGACGTCCTTGCGGGACAGGATCTCCAGCAGGAGGTCGACGGCGCCCTCGGTCTTGCCGGAGCCGGTCATCCCCATGACGAGGATGTGGATCGCGTCCAGGAGCGGGAGCACCAGGTCGCTGCCGTCGTCGTAGACACCCAGGCGCAGCGGCACGGCGACGGACTCGCCGGGCGCGTACGGGCCGGGCCAGATGGTCGGCGTCTTGAGCATGTCCTCGGGCACGATCACGAACTGGCCCTTCCTCGCGCTGTCGGGGTCGTGCTGGACACGGATGGCGGTGGTCGGCACGTCCAGGGCGGACGCGATCCGGGGGATGGCCTTGGCCACGTCGTCGTTGGTCAGCTCCCCGGCGGGCAGCTCGTACGGGACGGTGACGCGGTTCGGCTCCACCCGCACGTCCTTGAGCTTGGTCCGGGCGAGCCCGACCTTCTCCAGCAGACCCTTGTCCGCCGACTCCCCGGAACCCTCGGGCGCCGACGAGCGCATGACCTGGCGGATGTTCCAGGACAGGGCGAGGGTCGCGCCGCCCATCAGGTACAGGTCGGGGAGCGGGCCGGTGAACGGGCCGGACAGAGCGGCGGAGGTGAGCCACGCCGACCCGGCCGCCACGGTGATGGCGGAGTGGAGGCGGCGCTGCGGGCCGGTCGACTTGCCCGCCCACCAGGTCGCGGCCGTCAGGGCGGTGGAGGCGAGGGTCAGGCCGACGCCCGCCCACGGGGAGTCGCCCCACTGCCAGTTCGCGCCGGCACCCGCCACGCCGACCCCGGCCGTGACGATCCACGGCGGGGTGTACGGCTTGGCCCGGTGCCACAGCCAGGCACCCATGCCCGTCGACCCGCCGGAGTTGAGGCGGTCCTCCTGCTGCTGCTGAATCTCCTTGCTGGCCATGTCAGGTACCGCCTCTCAGAACTTGAAGGGGTTGGTCGACACCGGGCGCTGCGGGCGCGGGCGCATCAGGTCGGCGTACTCGCGCTGGAAGGCCCCATACGCGGCGACCGCGTTCTTCGCGGCGGCCGTGGCGCCGTCCGAGGCACGCTTGAGCTTCCAGGCCACCTTCTTGGCCCGCATCCGGGTCTGGATGGGGTTGTCGCCCGGCAGCGCCTGGGCCTGCCCCAGACGGGCCTCCAGGATCTTCGCGGCCATGGCCAGCTCGATGGCCGCCTGGATCATCAGCGCCCGCAGGTGGTTGCAGTAGTTGCGGACGTCGTCGGCGTTGTTGAACTCCGGCTCGCCCAAGATGAACTGCGACTGGCGGGGACCGCTGGTCGACTGCCCCCCGCTGCTCTTGTTCGTCGTGCGGTTGACCGTGAGGTTCACGGGCGGGACGAACGAGCCGCCCATCGCACCGACGAAACCGCCGGCCGCCGCACCCAGGTTCGCGAACTTGCTCGCCTTGTCGTTGTTCGGCCCCGACTGGGGCGGGACGTTCCTCGTGGTCACGACAGACCCTCTCTTGCCGAAGGTACGAATCAATCGGCCCGGAGGTACTTAACGTACCTTGCCGACGCCATGAAGGTACATGAAGCGCTGGTTCGAGGCAAGGATGTACCTTGAGGGGGTCGTTGATGTACCTTCGGAGGTGTACCGCGCTCCGACAAACAGGGAGAAGCCATGGCATACAAGGCACCTGAAGGGAAGGGGTATGCCGACGTGGCCGCCCACTTCCGCACGCTGATCAAGAGCGGGGAACTCGCTCCGGGCGACTCGCTCCCGTCAGTCGCTGAGATCCGCGACCAGTTCGGCGTGGCGGCCAAGACCGTGAGCCGGGCCTTGGGCGTGCTCAAGAGCGAGGGCCTGGTCACCGCCCGCGGCGCGTTGGGCACAGTCGTGGAGAAGTCCCCCATCGTCATCACCGGTGCGGACCGGCTGAAGCGCATGGAGAAGAACGGACTCCGGTACGCGCCCGGTGAGACCTCCTTCGGTCACCGCGTAATGAGCCGGTCGGTCTACGACCCCGAGGTGTGCACAGCGCTCAACCTGGAGCCAGGCGACGAGGCCGTCATCCGTATCCGAGTCTTCCGCCAGGACGACAAGCCGACGTCAGTCGGCGTCTCGGTCTACCCGCCCCACACCGTCTCCGCCGTCCCGGAACTGGCCGACGACGTGCGCATGGTGAAGCAGTTCGACCAGCTCTACACCGAACGGACCGGCCACGAAGTCGTGAAGGGACAGCGGACCGCCCACGCGCGGCAGGCCTCCCAGGACGAGCTGAGCGCTCTGGAGATCGACGCCCCTCCGCACTCGGCCGTGGCGGTCCTCGTCACCACCGTGACCTTCCACGACGACGAGCAGGCGCTGGGGTACTGGGAGGACGTCTACGCCCCTGGCGCACGGGTTCCCATCGGCGAGTGACCCCGCAGTCCAAGGCCCGCATCACGATGGTGCGGGCCTTCGTCATGCCTCGCGTACGGCATGCGTGTTCAAATTTTCTCTACTTCATCAAGGCGGCCCGCGAGCGGGCCGCGGGGGCCCGGCCCGCCGGCCGGGGCCCGCCCGCGGCCCCCCCCCCCCCCCCCCCCCCCCCCCGCCCCCCGCCCCGCCACACCCCCCCCGGTAACAAG
>NZ_JBVHDT010000032.1:0-9328 GCF_055563235.1 Streptomyces sp. NPDC003248
GCAACGCACGCACCACCGCCAACCCGATCCCCCGACCCGCGGCCGTCACCACCACCGACTTCCCCGCATACTCCAGATCCACGACCCATACCTCCCGTGTAGTGCGACGCAATTCGCCGAATTGAAGACAGAGATTAATCGGGTGTGCACATCTGTCGTCAATCGACGGCTCACACCCCCCGAACTCGCCCCGTGATGTAGGCCCTGACGTGGGATTTCCTGTCTCTTCTGCGGCGGGAATCGGGCGGTAACGGACCGCTCTCCGGCTGGCCGGGGGCTGCGATTACCGGGGCGTGACCCGCGTCTGTTTAGTCTTTACGCGAATGTGATCAGCTGAATTCGAGACGTTGTCCTCGTTGGGGGATATTAGCGATGCAGGCACAGTCGGGCAGCGAATTCCGGGGCGAGAAAACAGCGGTCGTCGGCCTGTCCTGCCGGCTTCCGGGCGCGGCCGCCCCCGGGGCTTTCTGGCGCCTTCTGCGCACGGGCGGGACCGCGGTCCGGGAGGGGCGGGGCGGACACCTGGAGGGCGTCGACCTGTTCGACGCCGAGTTCTTCGGCATGTCCCCGAGCGAGGCCGCCGCCGTCGATCCGCGGCAGCGGCTGGTGCTGGAACTCGTCTGGGAGGCGCTGGAGGACGCGGCCGTCCGGCCGGACGCGCTGCACGGCAGCCGGACGGGCGTCTTCGTCGGCGCCTCCCGGGAGGACTACGCCGTTCTCGTCGCCCGCGACGGTGGCGGGGCCGACGGCGCCCGCCTCGACCGGGGCACGCTCGCCGACCGCGTCTCCCGCACCCTGGGCCTCACCGGTCCGAGTCTCACCGTGGACACCGCCCAGTCCTCCTCGCTGGTCGCCCTGCACCTGGCCTGCGAGAGCCTGCACAGCGGCGAGTCCACCGCCGCCGTCGTCGCCGGAGTGCACCTCGACCTCCTCGCCGGGCAGGTGCCCGGTGCCCGGACCGACGGCTCCGCGGGCGGCGTGGGGGGCGTGGGCGCCGAGGGCGCCGGCGCCGTCGTCGTCCTCAAACCGCTCGACCGGGCCCTCGCGGACGGTGACCGGATCCACGGAGTGATCGGCGGCAGCGCGGTCCGTCACGACGGTGCAGCCGACGGGTCCGCCGTGCCGTCCGCGCAGGCGCAGCAGGAAGTGCTGCGCGTCGCCTGCGAGCGGGCCGGCGTCCCCGTGGAGGCGCTCCAGTACCTGGAACTGCACGGGCTGGGCGCACCCGCCGACGACCCGGTCGAGGCCGCGGCGCTCGGCGCCGTGATCGGCGGCGACGGCGACGGTCGTGACGGGGCCGACCGGGACGGTGGCGGCCGTGACGGGGTCGGCTCGCCGGCCGTGGGTTCGGTGCGGACGGACCTCGGGCGTCTGGAGAGCGCGGCGGGCGTCGTCGGCATCCTCAAGGTGCTGCTGAGCATGCGCCACCGCTCCCTCCCGCCGATCCCCGGACGACCTGGCCCCGCCGACGGGCACGTCGCGCCGGAGACCTGGGAGACGTTGGGGTCCCCGGAGACCCCGGAGACCCCGGAGACCCCGGAGACCCCGGAGACCCCGGAGCCCCCGGTGCCGTACCCGCTCGGGTCCTGGCCCTTGCCCGACCGCCCCCTGGTGGCCGGGGTGAGCTCGCTGGGCGCGGGCGGGACCACCTGCCACGTCGTCGTCGAGGAGGCCCCGCCCACCCCCGCGGCCGCGGAGAACGCGGAGAACGCGGAGGCCGCGGGTGACGCGGACGAGGGTCTGCCGACCGTCGCCTGGGTGGTGTCGGGCCGCACGCCCGACGCGCTGCGCGGACAGGCGGCGGCCCTGCTCGCCCATGCGGAGAGCAGGCCCGACCTGTCGCCGCGGAACATCGGCTGGTCGCTGGTGACCGGGCGCACCGAGTTCGCCCACCGCGCGGTCGCGCTCGGCGGCGACCGCGGCGAGCTGCTCGCCGCGCTCCGGGAGGTGGCCGAGGGCCACGCCCTGGTGGGGCCCGTCCTGCGGCCGGACGACCGCCGCGTGGTGTTCGTCGTGCCCGGCGACGGCGACGGCGACGGTGCCGGCGAGCGGTGGACGGAGACGGCGACCCGCCTCCACGGCGCCTCACCGGTTTTCGCCGCGCACGTGGCGGACTGCGCGCGCGTCCTGGCCGAGTTCGTCGACTGGGACCTGGACGCCGTGGTGCGCGGCGCCGAGGAGGTGCCCGAGGCCGACCTGCCGGGGGCCGCGGCGCCGCTGGCGTTCGCCCTGACGGTGGCGCTGGCCGAGACCTGGCGCTCCTTCGGCGTGACGCCCGACGCGGTGGTGGGTCTGGCCGGCGGCGGACCGGCGGCCGCCTGCGTCGCCGGCCTCCTCTCCCTGCGGGACGCGGCCCAGGCGGTGGTGTCCGGAACGTGGGAACCGGCCGACGTGGAGCCGCGGCCGGATGCCCTGCCGTGCCATCTGGCGGGCGACGAGGGCCTCCCGGGCGCGCTGCACTCCGTGCTGGCCGACGGCGACGCCGTCTTCGTGGAGGTGTCGGGCCACCCCGTGCTGGCGGCGGAGCTGCTGCGCACGGCCGAGGAACTCGACCGGTCCTGCGCCGTCGTGGGGTCGCTGCGCCGGGGAGAGGACCGGCGCCCGTTCGTGACGTCACTGGCCGAGGCGTACGTCCAGGGACTCCCGGTCGACTGGCGGCGGCTGTTCGACGGCAGCGGCGCGCGCCGCGTGGACCTGCCGACGTACGCCTTCCGCCGCCGCAGCCACTGGCTGCCGGAACTGCCCCGCCGCACGGAACCGGGCCCCGCCGAGCAGCCCCTCCCGGCCGGCGTCCCCGTCCAGGCGGGCCCGCGCCGGTCCCGGCGGAACAGCAGGGAGCTGGCGCGGCTGGTCCTCACCCACGCGGCGGCCGCGCTGGAGGACGAGCGGCTCGGCCCCGCCGACCTGGGCCGGGCCTTCAAGGACCTCGGCCTGGAGTCGCAGGCCGCGCTCGAGGTCCGCAACCGCCTCGCCGAGGCCACCGGTCTGCGCCTGCCCGCCTCGCTGCTGTACGACCACCCCACCCCCGAGGCGGTGGCCGCCTACCTCGAGGCCGCGCAGGCCGAGGCGGCCGGGCAGCCCGGAGAAGAACCGGCACCCGCGACCGCGCCGGTCGGTGCCGCCGCGGGCCACGAACCGGCCGCCGGCCACGAACCGATCGCGATCGTCGGCATGGCGTGCCGGTACCCGGGAGGCGTCTCCTCGCCCGACGACCTGTGGCGGATCGTCGCCGAGGGCCGCGACGTCATCTCCGCCTTCCCCCAGGACCGGGGCTGGAGCGACGGCCTGTACGACCCGGACCCCGAGCGGCCGGGACGCACCTACGTGCGCCACGGCGGATTCCTGCGGGGCGCCGGCGAGTTCGACGCCGCCTTCTTCGGCATCTCCCCGCGGGACGCGCTGGCCATGGACCCGCAGCAGCGACTGCTGCTGGAGACCGCCTGGGAGGCCGTGGAGCGCGCCGGGCTCGACCCGAGGTCCCTGCGGGGCAGCCGCACCGGCGTCTTCGTCGGCGCGATGGCCCCCGACTACGGCCCCCGTATGCACGAGGCCTCCCGGGACGTCGAGGGGCATGTGCTCACCGGCAGCACGGCCAGCGTCATGTCCGGCCGCGTGGCCTACCAGCTCGGCCTGAACGGGCCGGCCGTCACCCTCGACACGGCCTGCTCGTCGTCCCTCGTCGCGCTGCACACCGCGGTGCGCTCCCTGCGCTCCGGGGAGTCCACGCTCGCCCTGGTCGGCGGCGTGACGGTGATGGCCACGCCCGGCATGTTCCTGGAGTTCTCCCGGCAGCGCGGGCTGGCCCCCGACGGCCGGTGCAAGCCCTTCGCGGCCGCCGCGGACGGCACCGCCTGGGCCGAGGGCGCGGGCATGCTCGTGGTGGAGCGGCTCTCCGA
Organism: Streptomyces sp. NPDC003248; assembly: GCF_055563235.1. NCBI lineage: Bacteria > Bacillati > Actinomycetota > Actinomycetes > Kitasatosporales > Streptomycetaceae > Streptomyces > Streptomyces sp. NPDC003248. The sequence goes on from NZ_JBVHDT010000032.1 coordinate 3,897, forward strand.
CGCCCGCCGCCAGGGCCACCGGGTGCTCGCCGTCGTCCGCGGCACGGCCGTCAACCAGGACGGTGCCTCCAACGGGCTCACCGCCCCCAACGGCACCGCCCAGCGACGCGTCATCCGCGAGGCCCTGGCCGACGCCCGGCTCGCTCCGGCCGACGTGGACGTCGTCGAGGCCCACGGCACCGGCACCCGCCTCGGCGACCCCATCGAGGCCGAGGCGATCATCGCGACGTACGGCAGCGACCGCGAGGGCCGCCGTCCGCTGTACCTGGGGTCGCTGAAGTCGAACATCGGGCACAGCCAGGCCGCCGCGGGCGTCGGCGGCGTGATCAAAATGGTCCAGGCGATGCGGCACGGCGTGCTGCCCAGGACGCTCGGCGTCGACGCGCCCACCCCGCACGTCGACTGGAGCGCCGGCACGGTGGAGCTCCTCACGGACGAACGGCCCTGGCCGCACGCCGGGGACCGCCCCGGCCGCGCCGCCGTCTCCTCCTTCGGCATCAGCGGCACCAACGCACACGTCGTGCTGGAGGAGGCGCCCGCGACCGAGGCCCCGGCCGCCGAGCCCGTGCCGGGCGGTCCGGCGATGGTGCCGTGGGTGCTGTCGGGGCGTTCGGCGGACGCCGTACGGGCCCAGGCCCGCCGCCTGCACGACTTCGTCGTGGAACACCCGCAGGTGCGTCCGGCCGACATCGGTCTCTCGCTGGCGACGACACGGACGGCGTTCGAGCACCGGGCCGTGGCCGTCGCCCCGGACAGGGACGGGCTGCTGGAGCAGCTCGCCGCCCTGGCCTCCGGTTCCGCCGGCCCCGAGGTGATCACCGGCCACGCACCCGGCGGCACCACGAGCGTCGCCTTCCTGTTCACGGGGCAGGGGGCGCAGCGGTGGGGGATGGGGCGGGAGTTGTACGGGTCGGTGCCGGAGTTCGCGGCGGTGTTCGACGAGGTGTGCGGCCAGGTGGACGCGGGGTTGGCGCGGCCGTTGAGGGAGGTGGTGTTCGCGGAGGAGGGAGCGGATGCGGAGGGGGTTTTGGGTCGTACGGAGTTCACGCAGCCGGCGTTGTTCGCGTTGGAGGTGGCGTTGTTCCGGCTGTTGGAGGGGTTCGGTGTGGTGCCGGACTTCGTCGCCGGGCATTCGGTGGGTGAGGTGGCGGCGGCGCATGTGGCGGGTGTGTTGTCGTTGGGGGATGCGGCGCGGTTGGTGGTGGCGCGGGGCCGGTTGATGGGGTCGGCGCGGTCGGGTGGTGCGATGGTGGCGGTGCGGGCGGTGCCGGAGGTGGTGGTGGGTGAGCTGGCGGAGTTCGCGGGGCGGGTGTCGCTGGCGGCGGTCAACGGTCCGGACGCGGTGGTGGTGTCGGGTGACGCGGAGGTGGTGGGGGATCTGGAGAAGCGGTGGCGTGATGGTGGCCGGCAGGTGCGGCGGCTGAAGGTCAGTCATGCTTTCCATTCCCCGCACATGGACGGTGTGCTGGAGGAGTTCGAGCGGGTGGTGGCGGGGTTGTCGTTCCGGGCGCCGCGTGTTCCGTTGGTGTCGACGGTGACGGGGGAGGTGTTGTCGGAGCGGGAGGCGTGCTCGCCGCGGTACTGGGTGCGGCAGTTGCGCGACACGGTGCGGTTCTACGACGCGACCCGGCAGCTGATCGCGGAGGGTGTCACCGACTTCGTCGAGATCGGCCCGGACGCCGTGCTCACCGGCATGGTCCAGGGATACGCGGACGGCGCCGCGACCTCGATCCCGCTGATGCGCGCCGGGCGGCCGGAGACCGACACCTTCGTCACCGCCCTGGCCCGGGCCCACGCCCGCGGCGTCCCCGTCGACCTGGCCCCCCTCTTCCCCGGCGCGACACGCGTCGACCTGCCCACGTACGCCTTCCGACGCGGCCACTACTGGCTGACGCCCGCCCCGCGCGCGGACGCGCGCAGCCTGGGACTCGACACGGCGGGGCACCCGTTGCTCACGGCCGTGGTCCAGCCGGCCGACCGCGACGAGGCCGTCGTCACCGGCAGGATCACGCCGGGCGTCCACGGTTGGATCGCGGACCACGTCGTCGACGGCACCGTGCTCCTCCCGGCGACCGCCTTCCTGGAGATCGCCGCCGCCGCGGGCGCGCGGTTCGACACCCCCCAGGTCGAACGGCTCACGCTGGAGGCGCCCCTCGGCCTCGCCCCGGACCGGGGCACCCGGCTCCAGGTCCTGGTGGGCCCACCCGACCGGGAGGGCAGCCGCGCGTTCTCGGTCCACGCACGGCCGGACACCGACGGAGACGAGAACGAGACGCCCGGGACCTGGACCCGGCACGCGGGCGGCGTCCTCACCACCGCCCGCCCCGAGCCGTCCCCGGACGCCTTCCGGGAACTGCGCGACTGGCCGCCCGCCCGGGCCACCGAGATCGAGCCGACCGGTGCGTACGACACGCTGGCCGGCACGGGATACGAGTACGGGCCGGCCTTCCGCGGGCTACGCGCCCTGTGGCGGCGCGGCGACGAACTCTTCGCCGAGGTCGTCCTCCCGGACCGACTCCTCGACGAGGCCGACCGGTTCACCCTGCATCCGGCGCTGCTGGACGCCGCGCTGCACCCGCTCGTCCTCGACACCGCCGCCGACGACCGGGCCGAGGGCCTGATCCGGCTGCCGTTCGACTGGACCGGCGCGGTCCTCCACCGCCCCGGCGGTGCCGTGCTGCGCGTCCGGCTCACCCCCGTCGACGGCGACAAGGCCGCGCTCACCTTCGCCGACCGGCACGGCACGCCCGTCGCGGAGATCGCCTCGCTGACGCTGCGACCGGTCCCCAAGGAGCGGTTCACCCGCTCGCTGGGCATCCGCGAGGAGCGCCTGTACGAGGTGGAGTGGCCCGTCGTCGAGGCGGCGCAACCGGAGGACGGACCGGACGGATCGGAGGACTGGGAGGAGCTCACGGACGACGTCACGGACGACGTCACCGGCGCCGAGACCGCCGTACTGCGGATTCCGCGCCCGGCCGCGCCCTTCACCCCCGAGGCGGCCCACGCCACCGCGGAACGGGTCCTGGGCCTCGTCCAGCGCTGGCTGGAGCGGCCCGGCACCGGGCGGCTCGCCGTCGTGACGCACGGGGCGGTCGCCGCCGCCGACCCGGACGTGGCCGACCTGGCCGGAGCGCCGCTCTGGGGGCTGATCCGCTCGGTGCAGGGCGAGTTCCCCGGCCGGATCACCCTGGTGGACCTCGACCCGGCCGCCGCCGAGGACGACGGCGACCGCCCGCTGCGCGCCGCCCTCGCCCTCGACGAGCCGCAGGTCGCCGTCCGCGACGGGCGGTTCAGGGTGCCCCGGCTGGCCCGCCGGACGGGTGCGCCGGCGGCGGGCGGCGACCTGCCGAAACCGGATCCGCGCGGCACGGCGCTGGTCACGGGCGGCACCGGCGGTCTGGGAGCGCTGTTCGCCCGGCACCTGGTCGTCGGGCACGGCGTGCGGCGGCTGCTGCTGGTGAGCCGGCGCGGCCCCGACGCGCCCGGGGCGGACGAGCTGCGCCGGGACCTGACCGGGCTGGGCGCCGAGGTCGACATCGCCGCCTGCGACGTGGCCGACCGGGAGGCGCTGGCGGCGGTACTGGCCGGCATTCCGGACGACCGTCCGCTGACCGCAGTCGTGCACACGGCCGGCGCCCTCGACGACAGGCCCGCCGAGGCACTCACCCCGGACAGCCTGCACACCGTGCTGCGGCCGAAGGTCGACGCCGCGAGCCATCTGCACGAGCTGACCCGGGACCGGGACCTCGCGCTGTTCGTCCTGTTCTCCTCGATCTCCGGCGTCATCGGCACACCCGGCCAGGCCAACTACGCCGCGGCGAACAGCTTCCTGGACGCGCTGGCCGCCCACCGCAGGGCCGCCGGCCTGCCCGCCGTCTCCCTGGCCTGGGGGCTGTGGGACGCCGCGCACGGCATGGCGGGCACCCTCGGCGAGGCCGCCCTGGAGCGCTGGGCCCGCAACGGCTTCACCCCGCTCGGCCCGGACCAGGGCCTCGCCCTGTTCGACGCCTCGCTCACCGCCGAACACGCCCTGGTGGTCCCGGCCGCGATGCACCTGGACCGGGTGCGCACGGCCCTCGGGCCGACGTCCGCGGTGCTGCGCGGGGCGACGACCCGGGCCGGACAGCGGCACGCGGCCGACGGCACCGGCACCGCGCAGCGCCCCGACGACTGGGCGTCGAAGGTGGCGGGCCTCACCCCCGAGCGGCGGGAGTGGGAACTGACCGAACTGCTGCGCGCCCGGGTCGGCGCCGTCCTCGGCTACGCCGACCCCGGGAGCATCGACGCGGCCCAGCCCTTCCAGGAACTGGGCTTCGACTCGCTGAGCGCGGTGGAGCTGCGCAACCAGCTGAACGCCGCGTGCGGGCTGCGGCTGCCCAGCACGCTGATCTTCGACTATCCCACCGTCGGCACCCTCGCCGCCTACCTGTCCGCCCAACTCGCCACCGCCACCGCCACCGTCACCGGGCCGGCCGCGGTGGGGGACCGGACCGGCGGGACCGAGACCGTCCTCGCCGACCTCGACGCCCTGGAAGAGCGCATCCGGGCGGTCGTCGCCGCGGAGGGCGGCGCGCGGGGGCGGATCGCCGCACGGCTCGTGGAACTGCTCGACGCGTCCGGCGGCACCCTCGCCACCGACGGCGACCTGGCCTCCGCCACGGACGAGGAACTCTTCGCCCTCGTGGACAACGCCGACTGACGGCCCCGACACCTCACCTGTTCGTACGACCTTGGAGCGGTTGGATTCTGATGGCTGACGAGAAGGAACTGCGGGAGTACCTGAAGCGGGCGATCGCGGACGCGCGGGATGCGCGCCGGCGGCTGCGCGAGGTGGAGGACAGGGCGCGGGAGCCGATCGCGATCGTGGGCATGGCGTGCCGCTTCCCCGGAGGGGTGACGACTCCCGGGGAGCTCTGGGACCTGGTGGACGGCGGCGTGGACGCGATCTCGGCCTTCCCCGCGGACCGGGGCTGGGAGGAGGACCTGTACGACCCCGACCCCGACCGGGTGGGCAGGTCGTACGTCCGTGAGGGCGGCTTTCTGCGGGACGTGGCGGGTTTTGAGCCGGAGTTCTTCGGGATGTCGCCGCGGGAGGCGTTGGCGGCGGATCCGCAGCAGCGGCTGCTGCTGGAGACGGCGTGGGAGGCGATGGAGACCGCGGGCGTGGTGCCGGCCTCGCTGCGCGGCAGCCGCACCGGCGTCTTCACCGGCCACATGTACCAGGACTACGGCAGGCGCCCCGACCTCCCCAAGGAGGGCTTCGAAGGCAACCTGGCCAGCAACAGCATGGGCAGCGTGGCATCCGGCCGCCTCGCCTACACGTTCGGTTTCGAGGGGCCGGCGGTGGCGGTGGACACGGCGTGCTCGTCGTCGTTGGTGGGGATCCATCTGGCGGCGACGGCGTTGCGTCAGGGGGAGTGTGATCTGGCGTT
>NZ_JBVHDT010000033.1:0-4795 GCF_055563235.1 Streptomyces sp. NPDC003248
TCCGCTGTATCTGGGGTCGCTGAAGTCGAACATCGGGCACAGTCAGGCCGCCGCGGGCGTCGGCGGTGTCATCAAGATGATCCAGGCGATGCGGCACGAAGTGCTGCCGAAGACGCTGCACGTGGACGCCCCGACACCCCAAGTCGACTGGGACTCCGGCGCGGTGGAGCTCCTCACCGAGCCCAAGCCCTGGCCGGTGACGCCCGAGCGGCCTCGCCGCGCGGGCGTCTCCTCCTTCGGGATCGGCGGCACCAACGCTCACGTGATCATCGAAGAGCCGCCCGCTGAGGAGCCGGTGGAGCCGGAGCAGCCGGAGGAGCAGGGGCCGGAGACGTCGGCCGCCGCGGTGCCGGGCGGCCTGCCGGTGGCGCCGTGGGTGCTGACCGGGCGCTCGGCCGAGGGGCTGCGGGGGCAGGCGGCCCGGCTGCTGGCGGCCGTGGAGACCGACCCCGGGCTCGACGTCCGCGACGTGGCCCGGTCGCTCGCGTCCGGCCGGGCGGTCCTGGACGTCGCCGGGATCGTGGTCGGCTCGGACCGCGCCGACCTCGTACGGGGCCTGAAGACGCTGGCGTCGGGCGGCACGGACGGCTCGGTACGGGTGCAGGAGCGGTCGCGTGCGGGACGGCTTGCCTTCCTGTTCACGGGGCAGGGGGCGCAGCGGGTGGGGATGGGGCGGGAGTTGTACGGGGCGGTGCCGGACTTCGCGGCAGTGTTCGACGAGGTGTGCGGCCAGGTGGACGCGGGGTTGGCGCGGCCGTTGAAGGAGGTGGTGTTCGAAGAGATGGAGGGTGTGCTGGGGCGTACGGAGTTCACGCAGCCGGCGTTGTTCGCGTTGGAGGTGGCGTTGTTCCGGTTGTTGGAGGGGTTCGGTGTGGTGCCGGACTTCGTCGCCGGGCATTCGGTGGGTGAGGTGGCGGCGGCGCATGTGGCGGGTGTGTTGTCGTTGGAGGACGCGGCGCGGTTGGTGGTGGCGCGGGGCCGGTTGATGGGTGCGGCCCGGTCGGGTGGTGCGATGCTGGCGGTGCGGGCCGCGCCGGAGGCCGTGGCGGATGATCTGGGCGGGATCGAGGGCCGGGTGTCATTGGCGGCGGTCAACGGCCCGGACGCGGTGGTCGTCTCCGGAGATGCCGAGGCCGTCGAGGAACTGGCGGGCCGCTGGGCCGAGCGCGGTTGGCGGACCCGCCGGCTGAAGGTCAGTCACGCTTTCCACTCCCCGCACATGGACGGTGTGCTGGAGGAGTTCGAGCAGGTGGTGGCGGGGCTGTCGTTCCGGGCGCCGCGTATTCCGTTGGTGTCGACGGTGACGGGGAAGGTGCTGTCGGAGCGGGAGGCGTGCTCGCCGCGGTACTGGGTGCGGCAGCTACGGGAGGCCGTATGGTTCCACGACGCCGTGCGCTGCCTGGACGAGGAGGGCACGGCGGACTTCGTCGAGATCGGCCCGGACGCCGTGCTGAGTGCTCTGGTGTCGGCCGGTGTCGAGCGTGAGCCCGGTCTGGTGGTGCCGGTGTTGCGGAAGGACCGGTCGGAGTTGGAGTCGTTGGCGGTGCTGCTGGGCCGGTTGCATGCGCGGGGGCGGCGGGTGGACTGGGCGCGGGTGCTGCCGGGTGCGGGGCGGGTGGATCTGCCGACGTATGCCTTCCAGCGCAGGCGGTACTGGCTGGAGGAGCGGGCCGGTGGCCGGGACGCGGCCGGTCTGGGGCTGACCGGTGCCGCGCATCCCCTCCTGGGTGCGGCGGTGCCGGTGGCCGGGAGCGAGGAGGTGCTGCTGACCGGGCGGATCTCCCGCCGGACCCACCCCTGGCTCACCGACCACACCGTCTTCGACACCGTGCTCGTACCGGGCACCGGTCTGCTCGAACTCGCCGCCCGGGCCGGCCGGGAGACCGGATGCGACCGGGTGGACGAGCTGACCCTCGCCGCGCCTCTGGTGCTGCCGGAGACGGGCGGGCTCCAGATCCAGGTCCGGGTCGGCGCACCCGACGGCGACGGCCGGCGCACGCTCGCCGTCCACTCCCGCCCCGACACCCCCGACACCGACCAGGCGTGGGAGCTGCACGCCGAGGGGCTCCTCGCCGTGGACGGCACCCCGCCCCCCGCGTCGCTCGCCGCCGGACTCATGGTGTGGCCGCCCGCCGAGGCCACCGAGATCCCCCTGGACGGGGTGTACGAGCGGCTGACCGACCAGGGCTACGCGTACGGTCCCGCCTTCCGGGGACTGCGCCGCGCCTGGCGGGGCGACGGCGAGGTGTACGCCGAGGTCGCGCTGCCGGAGGCCGGCCGCGCCGAGGCCGCGCAGTACGGCCTGCATCCGGCCCTGCTCGACGCCGCCCTGCACGCGCTGCTGCCCGGGGTGGCCGGCGAGGGCGGCCAGGCACAGCTGCCGTTCGCCTGGTCCGGCGTCCGCGTGCACGGCCCGGGGGCCGTGTCGTTGCGGGTACGGCTGCCGGTACCGGACCCGGACGCCGCCTCCTCGGAGATCTCCGTCGTCGCGGTCGACGAGGCCGGTGCCCTGATCGCCTCGGTCGAGTCGCTGTCGCTGCGGCCGGTGTCGAGGGAGGCACTGTCGCAGGTGAGCGCCACGGTCCGGGACGGCCGGTTCCGCGTGGCCTGGGAACCGGCGCAGGCCGGGGCCGGCGAGCGGACCGGTGACCGGTCCGGGGACCGGGCAGATGACCGGGCCGGTGACTGGGCAGGTGACCGGGCCGGTGACTGGGCAGGTGACCGGGCCGGTGACTGGGCCGTGGTGGGGGACGCCGGGGCGTTCCCCGACGGGGTCCTGCCGGGCACGGACCACGCGTACGCCGACCTGGCCGCGCTCGCCGCGGCGGTGGAACCGGACGGCGCACCCGTCCCGTCCGTGGTGATCGCACCCGCGGTGGCGACGGCGGAGCCCGCCGACGTGGCCGGGGCGGCGCGGGCCGCGCTGCACGGCGTACTGGAGACGGTACGGACCTGGTCGGCGGCCGAGCGGTTCGCCGCCTCGCGGCTCGTCGTGCTGACCCGCGGCGCGGTCGCCGCCGGCGCGGAGGACGTCCCCGACCTGGTCCACGCCGGTGTGTGGGGGCTGCTGCGGTCGGCCCAGTCGGAGAACCCCGGTCGGATCGTCCTCGTGGACCTCGGGCAGGACACGGCCGGGCACGATGCCGCCGCCCTGCTGCGGGCGGCCGTGGCCACGGGCGAGCCGCAGATCGCCGTACGCGGCGGGACACTGCTGACGCCGCGCCTGGCCCGCACCCGGCGCGAGGAGGGCGCGGAGCGGGAGACCACGGACGGCACCGGCCCGCGCTGGGACCGCGGCACCGTCCTGCTCACCGGAGCCACCGGCACCCTCGGCGGCCTGCTGGCCCGGCACCTCGTCGTCCGGCACGGCGCCCGGGACCTGCTGCTGCTCAGCCGCCGGGGCGCCGACGCGCCGGGCGCCGCCGAACTGGGCAGGGAGCTGGAGGAGTTGGGCGCCCGGGTCGTGACGGCCGCCTGCGACGTGGCGGACCGGGAGGCGTTGGCGACGGTGCTGGCCGCCATTCCGCCGGACCGTCCACTGACCGCCGTCGTCCACACGGCGGGCGTCCTGGAGGACGGCGTGCTGTCCGCGATGACCGCCGGGCAGCTCGACCGGGTGCTGCGGCCGAAGGTCGACGCCGCGTGGAACCTGCACCAGCTCACCCACGACCTCGGCCTCACCGCCTTCGTCCTCTACTCGTCGGCCGCCGGACTGTTCGGCACACCCGGCCAGGCCAACTACGCGGCGGGCAACACCTTCCTCGACGCGCTGGCCGCCCACCGCAGGGCCGCCGGCCTGCCCGCCGTCTCCCTGGCCTGGGGACTGTGGGAGGAGACCAGCGCGATCAGCGGCGACCTGGGCGACGTCGACCTCAAGCGGCTCGCGCGGACCGGTCTGCGGGCACTGTCCTCCGACGACGCCATGGTGCTGTTCGACGCCGCGCACACCAGCGGCGAACCGGTCCTCGCCCTGACCCGGCTGGACACGGCGGGCCTGCGCGCCCGCGGCACCGAGCCGCACACCATGCTGCGGGGCCTGGTGCGTCCGCCGGCGCAGCGGCCGCAGGACACGACGGGCGGCACCTCGCTCGCCGAGCGGCTCGCCGGCCTGTCCGCCGCGGAACGCGAGCGGGTGCTGGTGGACCTGGTGCGCGGACTGGTGGCCGGCGTGCTCGGCCACGCCGACCCCGGCGGGATCGAGGTGGGCCGGGCCTTCCAGGAGCTGGGCTTCGACTCGCTGAGCGCGGTGGAGCTGCGCAACCAGCTGAACGCCGCCTGCGGGCTGCGGCTGCCGACCACCCTGGTCTTCGACCATCCGTCGGTGGGCGCGCTGGCGCGGTACCTCGACGGGCAGCTGGCCACGGAGGAGACCGCTCCGGCCGAGGCCGTGCTGACCGGCCTGGCCGGACTGGAGGCGGGCATCCGCGCCGCCGCCGACGACGAGGCGGCGCGGCAGCGGATCGCCGAGCGGCTCCAGGAACTCCTGGAGCTGTCCGGCGGCGCGGGCCGCCACGACGATCTCGACTCCGCGAGCGACGAGGAGCTCTTCGCCCTCGTCGACGGGAGCGAGTGAGCCCGCGCCCGCGGCGGACCCGATCCAGCACACCCCGGGCACGGCACCACGACGCCCGGGGTGTCACCCGCGCCGCGCGGCACCCCGCGCACTCGCCCCCACCCGGCGTCCCCCCGGCCCGACTTCCCCTCACCTGTTCGTACGACCTTGGAGCGGTTGGATTCTGATGGCTGACGAGAAGGAACTGCGGGAGTACCTGAAGCGGGCGATCGCGGACGCGCG
>NZ_JBVHDT010000034.1:0-1343 GCF_055563235.1 Streptomyces sp. NPDC003248
CATATGGCCTGAGAGGTGATGCGTAGCCGTTGTGGTGAATTCAGTGATCCTATGCTGCCGAGAAAAGCCTCTAGTGAGTTGGTACACGGCCCGTACCCCAAACCGACACAGGTGGTCAGGTAGAGAATACTAAGGCGATCGAGAGAACTGTGGTTAAGGAACTCGGCAAAATGCCCCCGTAACTTCGGGAGAAGGGGGACCACGCCTGGTGATGAGTCTTGCACTCGGAGCTGGGTGGGGTCGCAGAGACCAGAGAGAAGCGACTGTTTACTAAAAACACAGGTCCGTGCGAAGTCGTAAGACGATGTATACGGACTGACGCCTGCCCGGTGCCGGAAGGTTAAGAGGACCGGTTAGCGCTTCGGCGCGAAGCTGAGAATTTAAGCCCCGGTAAACGGCGGTGGTAACTATAACCATCCTAAGGTAGCGAAATTCCTTGTCGGGTAAGTTCCGACCTGCACGAATGGCGTAACGACTTCTCTGCTGTCTCAACCACAGACTCGGCGAAATTGCATTACGAGTAAAGATGCTCGTTACGCGCGGCAGGACGAAAAGACCCCGGGACCTTCACTATAGCTTGGTATTGGTGTTCGGTACGGTTTGTGTAGGATAGGTGGGAGACTGTGAAACTAGCACGCCAGTGTTGGTGGAGTCGTCGTTGAAATACCACTCTGATCGTATTGGACTTCTAACCTCGGACCATGATCTGGTTCAGGGACAGTGCCTGGTGGGTAGTTTAACTGGGGCGGTTGCCTCCCAAAATGTAACGGAGGCGCCCAAAGGTTCCCTCAGCCTGGTTGGCAATCAGGTGTCGAGTGCAAGTGCACAAGGGAGCTTGACTGTGAGAGTGACAGCTCGAGCAGGGACGAAAGTCGGGACTAGTGATCCGGCACCGGCAAGTGGAAGCGGTGTCGCTCAACGGATAAAAGGTACCCCGGGGATAACAGGCTGATCTTCCCCAAGAGTCCATATCGACGGGATGGTTTGGCACCTCGATGTCGGCTCGTCGCATCCTGGGGCTGGAGTAGGTCCCAAGGGTTGGGCTGTTCGCCCATTAAAGCGGCACGCGAGCTGGGTTTAGAACGTCGTGAGACAGTTCGGTCTCTATCCGCCGCGCGCGTTAGAAACTTGAGGAAGGCTGTCCCTAGTACGAGAGGACCGGGACGGACGAACCTCTGGTGTGCCAGTTGTTCCGCCAGGAGCACTGCTGGTTGGCTACGTTCGGAAGGGATAACCGCTGAAAGCATCTAAGCGGGAAGCCTGTTCCAAGATGAGGTTTCTCTCCCACTTGATGGGTTAAGGCCCCCTACAGACCATGGGGTTGATAGGCCGGAACTGGAAGC
>NZ_JBVHDT010000036.1:0-1099 GCF_055563235.1 Streptomyces sp. NPDC003248
CGGGACTTTCGCAACAGGCCCTAGGTGTATTGCCTCGTGAGGTTGGGGACGCGGCTGGCGGGTGGTTGGCCCTTGAACGCGGTGTGTCCGCGGTGGTGATTGTAGGTGTGCAGCCATTGCGGGAACGCTTCGCGGCGCTCGGCTTCTGACCGGTAGGGGCGGGCGTAGGCCCATTCGTCGAGCAGGGTGCGGTTGAAGCGTTCGACCTTGCCGTTGGTCTGCGGCCGGTAGGGCCGGGTCCGCTTGTGGGCGATCCCGGCTGCTTCCAGCACGTCGCGCCAGTCACGTGAGCGGTAGCAGGAGCCGTTGTCGGTCAGTACGCGCTCGACGGTGATCCCGGCCTGGGCGTAGAACGCCTGGGCGCGGGTCCAGAAGCCGGTTGCGGTTTCCTTCTTCTCGTCTGCGTGGATCTCGCTGTATGCGAGGCGGGAGTGGTCGTCGACGGCGGTGTGGAGGTAGCTGTAGCCGGCGCCTGCGCGGGTCTTGCGTCCGGCCTGTCGGCCCAGCACCTTGTGTCCGCCGCCGTCGGGGATGTTGCCGAGTTTCTTGATGTCGACGTGGACCAGTTCGCCGGGGTGGTCGCGTTCGTAGCGGCGTATGACGCGGCCGGTGGCCCGGTCCAGGTGGGTGAGGCGGGCCAGCCGGTAGCGGGTCAGCACACGGTGCACGGTGGAGGGCACCAGGTGCAGCAGGTGGGCGATGCGGGCCGGTCCCCAGCGGCGCAGAACACGGACCTTGATGATCCGGCGCTCGGTGCGGGTCGGGGTCCGGCGCGGGCTGGTGCGCGGACGGGAGGAGCGGTCGTGCATGCCGGCCTCGCCGGACTGCCGGTAGCGGCTCGCCCAGCGCTGGGCCGTAGTCGGCGAGACCTGGAAGCGTTCAGCGGCCCGGCGCAGGGGCCAGTTGTCCTCGACCACGCAGCGGGCCAGGCGCAGCCGTCCGGTCTCGGTCAAGGGTGCATTACGGTGGGGCACGAGGGCCTTTCGGTCAGGTGTAGACGTCGCAATCCACACCGAACCGGAAGGCCCTCACCTGTTCAAGACCCCTCAGCCGAGACCTGGCTCACCCGTCCACAACCTCCCGAGACAGAACACCTAGG